>NZ_JALBGV010000049.1 GCF_023006505.1 Neorhizobium sp. SHOUNA12A | reverse complement strand
CGCCGAGCTTCAGGCCGGCGGCATCGGCAAAACCAGCGAGCGCGGCGGGCGCTTCGGCGAGCGGAAGCTGCAGCGTCAGGAACTCGCGCAGCAGCAGCAGCGCCGTGCCGTCCAGCCGGGTTTCGGCCAGTTCCAGCTTTTCCTTCAGCCTTCTCGCGATCTCGGTCGGCGAACGGCTGGCATTGGTGGAATACCCGGTTTCCTGCATGGTGCGGTCGATGCGGGCGACGAGATCCGCCTCGTTGTCCGAAGCGATCAGTTCGGCGATCTCCGGATCAAGGCCGGTGACCGGCTGGGGCCTGGCGAGCCGTTCCAGCAGCGCTTCGAGATGGGCCATGTCGCCGAACGCGTGGATCAGCCGCCGCTGCCAGCCGAACGGCAGGCCAAGCGCCTTGACCACCGCCTCGAACACCGCCTGGTCGCCGAGTGTGAGCGCGAGCTTGCTGCCGGGCAGCAGCGCTTTCAGGATGCCGGTCGCATCGCCAATCGCGCGGGCGTCGGAACTGGCGATATCCTTATTCCCGAGATCCTCGATGCCGGCCTGATAAAATTCGTGGGAACCCTCGCGGCGCTGGCGGAAAACCTCGCCAAGATAGGAATAGCGTTTCGGGGTGCCGGTTGCGGTTTCGATGTGGCGCAGGCAGACCGGAATGGTGAATTCCGGCCGCAGGCAGAGATTGGCGCCGGTCTCGCTTTCGGTGAGGAAAATCCGACGGCGCAGATCCTCGCCGGCCATGTCGAGGAAGGGTTCGGCCGGCTGAATGACCGGCGTGTTGACCCGCTCGGTGCGGCGTGCGGCGAATTCGGCGAGGAGGTCGGCGGAGAAATCGGGCATGTCGATCAGGGGCATGGGGTCGCTCCCCAGGAATACCCCCCTCTGCCCTGCCGGGCATCTCCCCCACAAGGGGGGAGATCACAAGCGGCATGACCGACGCCCCCGAAGGAGCGCTGCGAAGGACGCGACGTTAGATAGGAAGTGGTGAGCAGTAGCCCAGCCGATCTCCCCCCTTGTGGGGGAGATGTCCGGCAGGACAGAGGGGGGTAGAGCTCACGCATTGCCCGCCCTTTTCCGATCCTCCGCCTGAGCGGCGAGAATCTCCTTCACCTTGGCGACCAGATCCGCCTCGGGAACGGTTTCCTGCGCCACACGCGCCTCGCGCCAGCTGGCATTGTCCTCGATCTCGCCGGAAAGGCGCTTGCCTTCGATCAGGTCCTTCAACTGCACGACGCCCTCTGCCCGCTCGTCGCCGCCCTGGATGATGGCGATCGGGCAGCCGCGGCGGTCGGCATATTTCAACTGGTTGCCGAATTTCTTCCAGTTGCCCTGGTACATCTCGGCGCGGATGCCTTCGTTGCGCAGCGCCTGGGTGAAGCGCTGGTAACGGCCCATGCTCTCGACATCGCCATCCATGACGGTGACCAGAACCGGTGCGATCACTTCGCCCTGGCCGAGCTTGCCGAGGTTCTTCAGCGCCGTCATCAGGCGCGAGACGCCGATCGAGAAGCCGGTCGCCGGAACCGGCTGGCCCATGAAGCGCGACACAAGGCCATCATAACGCCCGCCGCCACCGACCGAGCCGAACACGACTTTTTCGCCCTTCTCGTTAGTGACGTCGAAGAGAAGTTCAGCTTCGTAAACGGGGCCGGTGTAATATTCGAGACCACGGATGACCGACGGGTCGAGCTTCACGCGCTCTTCTCCATCAGTACCCATCTTCGCGTAACCTGCTGCTGCGGCCAGCTTATGGATGGTGATCAATTCTTCGATCCCCTCGGACAGAACATTGTTCTCGCCCAAAAACTTCAAGCCTTTACGGACCTCATTATATTGCTGCTCCGCCATTTTCGGCGAGCTGCGGATGAAGCGAGCAGCGTCGGGAAAATATGCTTCTGTAATTCGCGCAGCAAAATCCTTAAATCGCTGAAGGTCGTAGATTTGCCTCGATGTTAATTTCGCACCAGAGGTGAAGTCCCCACTTTCATCCTTACGACCTTCGCCAAGAAGCTTTGCAACTTCTTCCCAGCTAAACTTATCCAATTTATCCAACGAGCGAAGTACAATGGTCCGCTGGCCAGCCTTGTCGTCGCCGCCAAGCCCGATCGCCTCCATGACGCCGTCCAGAACCTTGCGGTTGTTCACCCGGATCACGTAGTCGCCACGCCTGATGCCGAGCGCTTCCATCGTATCGGCCATCATCATGCACATTTCGGCATCCGCCTGGACGCCCGGCGCGCCGACCGTATCGGCGTCAAACTGCATGAACTGGCGGAAACGGCCAGGACCCGGCTTTTCATTGCGGAAGACGTAACCGGCGCGATAGGTGCGGAACGGCAGCTGGATCTCGTTGAAGTTTTCCGCGACATGGCGGGCGAGCGGCGCGGTCAGGTCGTAGCGCAGGCTCATCCACTGGTCGTCGTCGTCCTGCAGCGAGAACACGCCCTCGTTCGGGCGGTCGCTGTCGGGCAGGAATTTTCCAAGCGCATCGGTATATTCAAACAGCGGCGTCTCGACCGGGTCGAAACCGTAACGCTCGTAGACTTCGCGGATCTTCGCGGTCATCTCGTTGGTGGCGTGGATATCGGCGGCGGAACGATCGACGAAGCCGCGCGGCAGGCGGGCTTTGAGTTTCTGCGGTTTCTTGCTCTTGTCGTTCATGATCGGAATTCCATTGCCAAAGGCCCCGGAGAGGCCGGATTTGTGTGCGGTTTCTTAGAGGATAGAGGCCTGAGCGGCAAGGGCGGCGGCTGGTGAAGACGCGGGCGCGATGCTATATATTATACCCCTGAAGGGGCAAAGGTCATGAGCAAACGCGTCGCCATTGAAATCCCGGAGGCAATGTATGGTTTGCTCAGCCGCTATGCGGATATCCATGGCTTCGATACCGATGCCTATGTCGCGCAAGTCCTGCATCGTCATCTGGAAGATCTGCATGACATTGCTGCAGCAGATCGTGCGATGGAAGAAATTCGAAATGGTAATTCTAGTACCTACACGATGGAACAGCTTGAACGCGAGGTTGGATTAGAGAATTGAAAGCCGGCCACCGCAGCAAGGTCTATCGCTAACTCATGCTCACTGAAGCCATCCAATACGCCTCGACCTCGCTGGTCACGCCCAAAAAATTCCGTCCCTTCATCCATTCATCGGTCAGCCTGTGGTCGCGGGCCGGGCGGTGCGCGAAGGATTGGGCAGCGCATGAGGAGAACTGCAAGACCTTCATTCGCGAGACGGTCGCTGGCATAAAGCAGCGGCGGACCTGCGTCGTGCTGGGTTCGGGCCTGCTGCGCGACGTGCCGATCGATGATCTTTCGGAAAAATTCGATACGGTGGTGCTGGTCGACCTCGTGCATCTGGCGAGCGTGCGAATGCGGCTGAAGGGGAAGCGGTTCCGAAATGTCCGGCTGATTTCGCGCGACCTCTCCGGCTTCGACGATGCGGTCACAGCCAAGGTTCCGGAGCCGCTGTCGTTCCTGCGGCAGGTGCCGTATCTCGATCTCGTCGTCTCGGCCAATATCCTGTCGCAGATCGGGGTGGGATCGAAACGCCGGCTGGAGGCCGAAAACACTCCCGCGCGTGAGGAAATCTTGCAGCGACTGGTCCGGGCGCATCTCGATGGCCTTGCCGCACTGCCCTGCAAAACGGCTCTGATCACCGACACCGCCTATCGCGTCGCCGATCGGGCAGGCCAGGTGCTGGAAGAGGCCGACCTGTTCTGCGGCGTGCCGGCGCCGGCTGCGAAACGGGCCTGGACCTGGCCGGTCGCGCCTTATGGCGAACTCAGCAAGGTGTATCAGGCGGTGCACGATGTCATCGCCTTGTGATGTCCGCGCGGTTGATTTCCGCGAAGACGACCGTAGATTCAGAACCATGTCACGTTCCGCCGCCATTTTGATGTTCTTTGCCTGGCTCCTTTACGGGGCCATGCCGGCGGTCGGCATGCCTTACATGCAGGCGGCGAGCCCAGCGGCCGTGCAGGATCATTCGCAGCATCACGACCATGGCAAGGCGACCGAAACGGCGAAGGCCGGGCATTCCCATGGGTCATCGCAGCAGCCATGCCCGCATGGCGGCAAGACCTGCGTGACGCCGTTATGCGCCGCCTGTCTGACGCTGCTGCCGGAAATGGCGATCGGCGACGATGGCCGGTTCGCCCATGCCTACCCCTCGCCGGCCATCGAGCAGGCGCTCGCCTCTCCGGCAGCCGCGCCGCTGACGCCGCCTCCCCGAGCCTGACGTAATTAAAATCTACGTCATCATCAAAATTCTGTCGGACACGGAAAAGGAAACCCTATGTCTGCAAAAATCGTTCTCATGACCGCCGTCCTCTCCGCTCTCATGACCGGCTCGCTCGCCGCGCAGGAGATGAAAGGAATGGACCACTCCAAGATGGGCACGTCGACCGGCGGCAGCCCCTCCACCAAGGCATTCCAAGATGCGAATGCCAAGATGCACAAGGATATGGCGATCCAGTATTCCGGTGATACGGATGCGGATTTCGTGCGCAGCATGATCCCGCATCACCGGGGCGCAATCGACATGGCCAAGGTCGAACTTGCACACGGCAAGGATCCGGAAATCCGCAAGCTGGCGCAAGCCGTCATCAAGGCGCAGGAGGCTGAAATCGCCGACATGCAGGCCTGGTTGAAGGCGCACGGCAAGTAACAAGCCCTCATGCAGATCGGCGCCGGGCAGGCTTTCGTCTTGCCCGGCGCTTTCTTTTTCGCCATATCAGCGGGTGGAGGCAGATCCATGCGCCCGATTACCGCCATCGGCTTCGATGCCGACGACACGCTCTGGCAGAACGAACAGTATTACCGGCTGACGGAGGAGCACTTCGCCCGACTGCTCGGCGAATTCGCCGAAGGTGCGCAGATTGCCGAGCGGTTGCTCGAAGCGGAAAAGCGCAATCTTTCCCATTACGGCTTCGGCATCAAAGGGTTCACCCTGTCGATGATCGAGACGGCGATCGAAATCACCAACGGCAAGGTGCCGACCAGGACGATCAGCGAGATCCTCGATATCGGCCGCGACCTGTTGCGCCATCCGGTCGAAACCCTGCCGCATGTGGAAGAGACGCTGGAGACCTTGAACGGCGAATATCTGCTGGTGCTGATCACCAAGGGGGACCTGTTCGACCAGGAGCGCAAGCTTGCGCAATCCGGCCTCGGCGATTTCTTCGATGCGGTCGAGATCGTCAGCGAGAAAAACGCCACCACCTATCGTCGCATCTTTTCCAAAGTGGCGGACGGGCCGGAACGGGCGATGATGGTCGGCAATTCGCTCAAATCCGATATCGTGCCGGCGATTGCGGCGGGAAGCTACGGCGTGTTCGTGCCGCATGCGCTGACCTGGATCCTGGAGCACGTGGACGCGCCGACCACGGCGCCGCGCTTCCACCAGATCGAACATCTCGGCGAGCTGCCCTCGATCCTCCAGAAAATCACGGCCGCCTGAATTTCAATCTCAGTTCATCGACCTCGCGCTGGCAGAAACAGCCTTCGAGATGGTCGTTGACCATGCCCATGGCCTGCATGAAGGCGTAGACGGTGGTCGGACCGACGAAGGTCCAGCCGCGCTTCTTCAGGGCCTTCGACAGTTGCACGGAAACCGGCGTGGTGGGATTGGCCCGGAGCGTGGCGAGGTCCATCACCGCCGGACGCAGATGCGGGCCAGGCTCGAAGCTCCAGAAGAACTTGGCAAGCGAGCCGAACTCGCGCTTCAGGTCGATGGCGCGGGCGGCATTGTTGATGGTCGAGACGATCTTGCCGCGATGGCGGATGATGCCGGCATCGGCGAGGCAACGGGCGATATCCTCCTCGCCGAACTGCGCGATTTTTTCGAAATCGAAACCGGCAAAGGCGGCGCGGAAGTTCTCACGTTTCCTCAAGATCGTCAGCCAGGACAGGCCGGACTGGAACCCTTCGAGGCAGATCTTCTCGAACAGGCGGATATCGTCCGTCACCGGCCGGCCCCATTCCTCGTCGTGATAGTGCCGATAGTCTTCGAGACCGCCATGCCAGGCGCAACGCCCCTTGCCGTCTTCGCCGACGATGATTCCCGCCTTTTCCATTCCTGCTCCCCTGGCCATTTTCCTTGGTCCGACCGCTGTGGTTAACCGGTTTTGCGCGGCTTTAACATTGGTCAACCATGTTTCAAAACCGGGCGGTAACCCTGCCAAAAGGTTTATAGGCCGGCCGGCTTTGAATGTTCCACCCGTTTACCATTCGCTTTCACCTCGCGGTCACCATGTTCGTCAACACCGACGCCAAATTATCCAAGTGTTTGAGGGCGTCCGGTCGGTGATTTGTAACGTGTGGATCCGATCATGAAGAAAACCCTTTTCCTGGCCTTCGGCCTTGCCGCCGCCTTTTCCAGTTCCGCCACGCTTGCCCAGGACCGCTATCGCGAGCGCCCGCCCGTGGTCGTCAGCCCCGATCTCGCCGCCCCATGGGTGATGCAGCTTGCCGGCCCGAACGGCCGCCCAGTTGTCTATCCGCGCCAGGCCGCCCAGCCGCGCCCGGTCTACCAACAACGTGAAGCCTACCAGCAGCGCGAGCAGCAGCCGATGGTTCGCCGCGGCATCTTCGACCGCTCGCCGGCCCAACAGGTCGCGATGCGGCCACAGCCGATCCGCGGCCAGATCGAACCGCAGTTCCTGCCGCAGACAGTCGCCTACGACAGCAAGGAAAAGGCCGGCACGATCGTCATCGATACCAATAACCGCTTCCTCTATCTGGTCACGGGCGATGGCCAGGCACGCCGTTACGGCGTCGGCGTCGGCAAACCGGGCTTCGAATGGGCCGGCGAGCACCGGGTGACCCGCAAGTCCGAATGGCCGGACTGGACGCCGCCATCCGAAATGATCCAGCGCGAAGCCGTCAAGGGTCACTATCTGCCGGCCCGCATGGACGGCGGCCCGGAAAACCCGCTCGGCGCCCGCGCCATGTATCTCGGCTCGACGCTCTACCGCATCCACGGCACCAACGCCCCCTGGACGATCGGCAGCGCGGTCTCTTCCGGCTGCATCCGCATGCGCAACGAAGATGTGACGGATCTTTACGAACGGGTGAATATCGGCACCAAGGTCATCGTCATGTAATGCCGGCAATTGCCGAAGGTGAGGCGGCGGAGACACAGTCCCGCCGCCTTTTTGCCATCACATGTTCTTTATTAGACCTGTCCCTGCTTGCTTTGATGCCCGAGTCGGCTAGTTTTTGCCGCTCAACACATCGGAGAGGATTTGGGAATGAGGACAGGCAAGACCCTTGCTATGGCCATGGGGATGGCTGGCGTGATCTTCTTTACCGCCGGGCATGCGAGCGCAATCAGCCCGGCAGCGCCGTTTATCGAACGCCCGGCAAGCGACGTGACGCTGGTCGCAATACCGCGGGAAGTGCCGGAAGAATTCAAGCGCCGCATGGTGCGCTTCTCTTCGACCGAAAAGCCCGGCACGATCATCATCGATACCAACAACAAGTTCCTCTATTATATCGAAGGCCCCAACCGGGCGACCCGCTACGGCATCGGCGTCGGGCGCGAAGGGTTCGGCTGGTCGGGCGTCGTCAATGTCGGCCGCAAGGCGGAATGGCCCTCCTGGACGCCGCCGGCCGAGATGCGCGTTCGTGAACGTCGCGCCGGCCGTATTCTGCCGGCCGTGCAGGAAGGCGGGATCGACAACCCGCTCGGCGCCCGCGCCATGTATCTCTACAAGGGCGGCCGCGACACGATCTTCCGCATCCACGGCACCAACCAGCCCTGGACGATCGGCCTCAACATGTCGTCCGGCTGCATCCGCATGATGAACAAGGATGTCGAGCATCTTTATTCGCGCGCCGACATCGGCACCAAGGTGATCGTCATCGGCCCCGGCAACCGGCAGGGGAAAGTCGATTTCGAAGATCGCGGGATCGACATTTTCGCCACTATTTTCGGCGGTTGAACCACCAAGCAAAGATCCGGAGAGCGGCGAAAGCCGCTCTTTTTCACGGGTTTAGGTTTCGTTAACCATAACTGGCTTAGCTTCGTCAGCGACTGGTGCAAAAAAAGCACAGACCGGCGATGCATCCGCCGCTAAACATTGAGTCATCAAAGAGCCAACGTCCCTCCCTGCAGGCTGATTCATGCGCAAAATTCTTTCTCTCGCCTTCGCATCCACGCTTCTCACCGCTGGTCTTGCTTATATTGCTCCGGCTCAAGCGGCCGACCTGACCCCGGCCAATCCCGCCTATGTCGCCCCCGTCAGCACCGGAGGATTTGAAGTCTCCGTTTACGGCGGCTACGAATTCGCGCCGCATTCCCATGTGGACGTGTCCGACGGACCGGATTTCGCAGCCGGCTGGGATACCAATCCTTTCCAGATGCCCCCCTACTGGGGTGTCCGCGGCACCTACTGGTTCGACGGCGGCGCCCTCTCGAACTGGGGCGTCTCGCTCGATTACACCCACGCCAAGGTTTATGCCGACGACGAGACGATGGCCAAGGCTGGCGGCTGGAGCGTCTTCGAATTTACCGACGGCCTCAACCTCCTGACGGTCAACGCGCTCTACAAGTTCCCGATCGAGGGCAGCCGGTGGACGCCTTATGTCGGCGCCGGTGTCGGTATCAACGTGCCGCATGTCGAAGTGACCCGCGCTTCCGGCCGCACCTTCGAATATCAGTTCGGCGGTGCGACGATCCAGGCCCAGGCCGGCGTGAAGTACCAGCTGACCGAAAAGTGGTCGATGTTTGCCGAATACAAGGGCAACTACTCGTTCGTGGATGTGGATATCGACAGCGGTGCTTCGCTGAAGACCAACATCCTGACGCACGCCATCAACCTTGGCGTCTCCTACAAGTTCTAAGGCTTCGGGCCTTTGACGAAAAAAGCCGGCGATTTCGCCGGCTTTTTTATTGGGTCTTTTTATCTGGCCGGGATCTTTTCCGGCTTCGGTCCGCCATAGGCCCAGTCCAGAAGCTCCACCGTGTGCAGGATCGGGATTGTGGTGCCGGAGGCGATCTGGGTGATGCAGCCGATATTGCCGGTGGCGATCACGTCCGCCTTGGTGGCCTCGATATTCCTGACCTTGCGGGCCTTCAACTGCTCCGAGATTTCCGGCTGCAGGATATTGTAGGTGCCGGCCGAACCGCAGCAGAGATGCCCCTCCCCCGGGTCGCGGACGGTAAAGCCCGCCGCCTTCAGGAGGTTCTTGGGCGCCATGGTGATCTTCTGACCGTGCTGCATCGAACAGGCGGAGTGATAGGCGACGTTGAGCCGCTTCGGCTCCAGCCTCGGCAGGTCGAGCGTCGACAGATATTCGGTAATGTCCCTGGCAAGGCTCGAAATCCTTGCCGCCTTGTCCGCATAGGCCGGATCGAGGCGAAGCATGTGGCCGTAATCCTTGATCGTCGTGCCGCAGCCCGACGCGGTGATGATGATCGCATCGAGGCCGCCATTGTCGATCTCGCGCGTCCAGACATCGATATTGCGGCGGGCAAAATCGAGTGCCTGCTCTTCACGGCCCATGTGGTGAACGAGCGCGCCACAGCAGCCCTCGCCCTCCGGTACCACGACTTCGACACCGAACCGGGCGAGAAGCCGCAACGTCGCGTCGTTGATACCCGGATCCAGTACCGGCTGGGCGCAGCCCGACAGGATCGCGACACGGCCGCGCTTCTCGGCACCAGGCGCGCGAATGCCGGGGCTCGCGGAGTCGGAAACCTTGGGGGCAGATTTCGGCGCGAGGTCCAGCATTGCTCCCAACGGCCTTAGTGCCGGAACCCGCTTCAGGAGCGGGGCGAAGGGTCGGCCGAGCCTTGCAAGGCCGAGCGCGGTGCGGAAGCGGGCGGGATAGGGCAGCACGGCAGCAAGCAGGTTGCGGATCAACCGGTCGACCAGCGGGCGCCGGTAGGTGTTCTCGATATGGATGCGCGCATGATCGACCAGATGCATATAATCGACGCCGGAGGGACAGGTGGTGACGCAAGCAAGGCAGGAGAGACAACGGTCGATATGGGTGACCACTTCCTCATCCGCCGGCCTGCCGTTTTCCAGCATGTCCTTGATCAGGTAGATACGGCCGCGCGGGCTGTCGAGTTCGTTGCCGAGTGTCACATAGGTGGGACAGGTGGCAGTGCAGAAACCGCAATGCACACAACGGCGAAGGATCTGCTCGGATTCGGCCACATGCGGATCGGCAAGCTGAGCGAGGGTGAAGTTGGTTTGCATTTAATGGATATCCCTCGCGGAAGCTGCGTGTCGATCGGTGGCACTGCGTCCTGAAGCACACCCCCCTCTGTCCTGCCGGACATCTCCCCCACAAGGGGGGAGATCGAATCGCGGCAATGTCTCGCCAATTTCGACAGCGGTGATGGAGGCGGTATCGGCGCGCCCAGCCGATCTCCCCACCTGTGGGGGAGATGGCCGGCAGGCCAGAGGGGGGCGCCTGGGCACGACCGAAGACATATTCATCACCCCATCTTCCCCGGGCAAAAAATGCCCGCCGGGTCGAGTTTCTGTTTGACGCGGGCAGAAAGTGCCGCCACTGCGTCCGGCTGTGGCTCAAAAGCCTGCGTCCCCGCGCGCGCCGCATCCGACGCCCGCAGCAGCGTCGCATGCCCGCCGCCGAGAGCACGGATATAGCGGCGCACCAGTTCGGCTTCCGGATCGGCTTCCATGCGCATCCAGACCAACCCGCCCTGCCAGTCGTAAAAGGCATCGACGCCGGTTTCTAGCCGGAGGGCGGCGACGAGCTGGTGGCCCGCAGATGGGGCGATCGAGACGTGCCAGACGGGTTTCAGGGTTCCATCCGAATAGGGATAGACATCGCGGATCTGGCGCCAGAGCGTTTGGCTCTGCTCCAGGCCGAGCCGCGAGACCGGACCGAAGGCCTCCATGACGGCAGCGAGTTTTTCGGCACGCACGGAAACCGACGCGCCAAGGCCTTCAAGCCGCAGGACAGTCGCTTCGCCTTCCGGCAATCCACCGCCGAGGAAACGGAACCGGACGGTCTGAGGCAGGTGGGCGGCGCCCGATACTTCGACCGGCAGCGCCATCGCCGCCGCCATCGCCTTTGCGGCGGCCGCGTCGTCGAGGCCGGAGATGACGATGGTCTCCAACGTCTGCGGCACCGGCAACACCCGAAAAGTCACCTCGGTCAGAAAACCGAGCGTGCCGTGCGAGCCGGCGAGCAGTTTGACGAGATCGAGGCCGGTGACGTTCTTCATCACCCGGCCGCCGGCGCGGATCGCCTCGCCCCGGCCATTGATGAAGCGGATGCCGAGCAGGCTGTCGCGGGCAGCACCGGAGACGAAACGGCGCGGGCCAGAGACATTGGCCGCAAACACGCCGCCGATCGTCGGTTCGCCGAGCGTGCCCATCACGCCGCGATGATCCATCGGCTCGAAGGCCATCATCTGCCGGTTGGCGGCAAGCGCCGTCTCTATCTCGGCGACCGGCGTACCTGTCTTGACCGTCATCACCATTTCCGCCGGCTCGTAGTCGACGATGCCGGAAAGGCCGGTCGAGTTCATCATTTCGGCAGGCTCGACGGAGTTGCCGAAACCGGCGCGGGTATTGCCGCCGCACAGCGCAAGCTTCTTGCCGTCGCCGGCGGCATTGCGGATGATATAGGCGGCGTCCGCCTCGGAATTCGGGATCAGCGTCATGCGGCCGGCCGTCCATCCAGCGGAAAGACCTTGGACGGGTTGAGTATCCAGCCTTCGTCGAAGGCGTAGCGCACCGCCATCTGCTGGTTGAGGTCAGCCTCCGAATACTGGTGGCGCATCAGGTCGCGTTTTTCGATGCCGACGCCGTGTTCGCCGGTCAGGCAACCGCCGGCATCGACGCAGAGCTTCAGGATCTCGTTGCCGGCCTCTTCGGCCCTGGCCGCATCCTCGGGGTCGTTGGCATTGAACAGGATCAGCGGATGCATGTTGCCGTCGCCGGCATGGAAAACGTTGGCGACCCTGAGCCCGAAACGATCGACGATTTCGGAGGTCTTGTTAAGCACATAGGAGAGCTTGCCGAGCGGCACCGTGCCATCCATGCATATGTAATCGGCGATGCGGCCGGTGGCGCCGAAGGCGGATTTGCGGCCTTTCCAGATCAGCGCCGCCTCGGTTGCCGACTGGCTTTCGCGCACCGTCTTGACGCCGTGGCGTCCGGCGATCTCGACGATCGCCTTCAGCATCGCCTCCATTTCAGCCTCGGAACCCTCGACTTCGACGATCAGCAGCGCTTCCACGTCGAGCGGATAACCAGCATGGGCGAACGCCTCGCAGATCTCGATCGCCGGTTTGTCCATGAATTCGATGGCGACCGGAATGATGCCGGAGCCGATGATATCGGCAACGCAGGCACCTGCATGCTCGGACGTATCGAAGCCGAACAGGACCGGGCGGGCGCCTTCCGGCTTGGCGATCAGCCGCACTACCGCCTCGGTGACGATGCCGAGCTGGCCTTCCGAACCGCAGACGAGGCCGAGCAGGTCGTAACCCGCCGCATCCAGATGTTTGCCACCAAGCTCGATCACCGTGCCGTCAACCAGCACCATCTTCACGCCGAGCAGGTTGTTGGTGGTGACGCCGTATTTCAGACAGTGGGCGCCGCCGGAATTCATGCCGATATTGCCGCCAATGGTGCAGGCGAGCTGCGAGCTCGGGTCCGGCGCATAGAAAAACCCGTCGATGCCGACCGCTTCGGAAATGTTGAGGTTGGTGACGCCGGCCTGCACGGTGGCGGTGCGGTTGGCGTAGTCGACTTCCAGGATGCGCGACATCTTGGACAAGCCGAGCACGACCGCATCCTCCTGCGGGATGGCGCCGCCGGAAAGCGAGGTGCCGGCCCCGCGCGGCACGACCGGAATGCCATAACGATGACAGTATTTCATCACCGCGGCCACCTGCGCCGTGGTCTTCGGTAGAGCGACGGCAAGCGGCAGGCGGCGGTAGGAGACGAAGGCGTCGGTCTCGAACGGCACCAGTTCGCGTGCCTCATGGACCAGGCACTCGGGGGGCAAAAGCTCGGTCAGGTCGGCAATGATCGCCGCTCGGCGCGACAGCACCGCCTCGCGAGGCTTCAGAAAACTGATCGTATCGGCCACCGGCTCCTCCTAAAGACATTCAACTGGTATACTTTTTTTACCAGTGATACAAGAAGCCCGAACGCCCGGCTGGCATCACCCGATTGGAGACGGCAAAGTTGACGCATGAGCTTTTCGCGCCGGTGCCGCATGGTCGAACTGCGGACGAGGTCATCCTGCAGATCGAGAGCCTGATCCTGAACGGCGTGCTGCGCGACGGCGACCGCCTGCCGGGCGAGCGCGAGCTGGCGCAGAGGTTCGACGTTTCCCGGCCGATCCTGCGGGAGGCGCTGAAGGAGCTTGAGGCACGCGGGCTGCTCACCAGCCAGCATGGCGGCGGCACTTACGTGGCCGATATCGTCGGCCAGATCTTCTCGCCGCCGCTGGTCGCCCTGATCCGCCGGCATCAGCGGGCGGTTCACGACTATCTGGAATATCGTCGCCAGCTCGAAGGCATGACGGCGGAACTTGCCGCCGAACGTGCGACGGACACCGACAGGCAACTCATCGAGCGCATCCTGGAGACGATGCGCAGTGCGCATCGGGACGGGCGTTTCGAAGACGAGCTGACATCCGACGTCGAATTCCACAATGCCATCGGCGATGCGGCGCATAACATCATTCTCATGCATACCCTGCGCGCCTGCTACCGGTTGCTCAGCGACGGGATCTTTTATAACCGCCGCATCATCTTCAATGTCGGCAGCGCCCATAATGCGGTGATGACGCAGCATGAGGCGATCGGACAGGCGATATTGGACGGCGATCCTGCCAATGCCCGAAAGGCTGCGGAAGACCATATCGACTTCATCTCCAAGGTCACCAACGAGGCCGAACGTACCGGCGAATGGAGCCGGATCGCACAACTCAGGATGATGCAGACCAAAATTTGAGGCCGCTGCTGCGGATTGCCGGACGTCATGCACAGTTACAATTGAACACCTGTGCAAATTTCTATTGACGTGAAACCAAGTGGCCTCACAATGGTTATCGCGTCCGTGGTTGTTATCCACCGTGATTCTTCTCAAAAAAGCTGCCAGGGGTCGTTAATCCTCGCGCAAGCATTATATTAGTAAAATATCATCCTCTGGAGGACGAAACAGAAATTGGGCTTGATGGATCGGGTTACGAGCAATCTCAGGTTGATGCTGCAGCGGCCGCCGCGGCAGCAGTATGCTGCGCTTTGCTACCGGATAAAAAAGAAGCCGGGACAACTCGAGGTTCTTGTTGCGACCAGCCGCGATACCGGCCGCTGGGTCGTCCCCAAGGGCTGGCCGATGACCGACAAGAAGGCTCACCAGGTCGCCGAACGCGAAGCGTTCGAAGAGGTTGGCGTCAAGGGCAAGGTGGAAAAGGAACCGCTCGGTTTCTATCACTACCGCAAGACCCTCGATAACGGCCTGAAGATCCCTGTGCGGGTGCAGGTCCACGCGCTCGAAGTGGACGAATGCCTGAAAAGCTATCCGGAAAAGGGCTCTCGAACACTGGAATGGGTTTCCTGTGAAGAGGCCGCGATGCGCGTCAATGAGCCGGAACTGAAGATTCTCTTCCTGCAGTTTGCCGAACGAATGCAGCCGCGCGTTCCGCAGCTTGCAATCAAGGCTGCAAGTTAGAGCGCTTCGAAGCCCCTTCACGATTCCGCAATATTGCCTTCGCCTGCGCACGCTATTAAGCGATAGGCCTTGATTTCTTCCGGGAGGCGGAGACGGCAGGCAGTTCCGTTCTCGCGCCTCACTTTTCACCCAAGGATGGAGATATGGGCCAGAGAAGGCCGCGCCTGGCGAAGCCGACGCTCGACAAGGATTTGGAGAAATTCTCCTCCGTGGAGGAAGCCGCCCGGCAGATGTCGCGCGGGCTTGCCGCACCGGGAACGGCACTGCTGTTCATCATCCTCGTCGCCATCTTTGCGGCCGCCTACGTGACGGGCAAACCCGGAGCCGTCGTCGTCATCGCCGCTTCCGGGCTTGCTGCATACATGGCGATGAACATCGGTGCCAACGACGTCACCAACAATATCGGCGCGGCCGTCGGCGCCCGTGCCATGACCATGACCTTCGGTCTCGGGCTTGCGGCCGTCTTCGAAGTGGCAGGTGCCGTGATCGCCGGCCGGGGCGTCGCCAACACGATCGCCAACGGCATCATGCAGGGCGGCATGATCACCAGCCCCGACGTGCTGATATGGGCGATGATGGCGGCACTCCTCTCGGCCGCGGTGTTGATCAACGTCGCGACCTGGCTCGGCGCGCCGATTTCCACCACCCATTCGATCGTCGGCGGCGTCATGGGGGCCGGGATCGCGGCCGCTGGAGTTTCCGCAGTGAACTGGGGAACGATCGCAGGCATCACCGCAAGCTGGGTCTTTTCCCCGCTTCTCGGCGCCGTCATCGCCGCCGCCTTCCTGTTCTTTGTCAAGGAAACCATCATCTACCGCGAGGACAAGATCGCTGCGGCGAAGAAATGGGTGCCGGTGCTGATCGGCGTGATGACCGGCGCCTTTGCAGGCTATCTGGCGCTGCTCGGGCTGGGAGAACTGGTGGACGTCTCAACGCCGGTCGCGACGCTGATCGCCCTGTTGACGGGCCTCGGCGCCTGGCGCCTGCTGATCCCGGTGATCGCCCGGCAGGCCGAAGGGCTCGAAAACCGCAACCAGTCGCTTCGCACGCTCTTTCGCATTCCGCTCATCCTTTCCGCGGCGCTGCTCTCGTTCGCGCACGGTGCCAACGACGTTTCGAACGCCATCGGTCCGCTTGCCGCAATCGTTTCAGCGGCGCAAAGGGGTATTTCGGCCGGGGTGCACATTCCGCTGTGGGAACTGATCATCGGCGGCCTCGGCATCTCGCTCGGCCTGTTGCTTTACGGCCCGAAGCTGGTGCGGCTGGTCGGCGCCGAAATCACCAAGCTCAATCCGATGCGCGCCTATTGCGTCTCGCTGTCGACGGCACTGACCGTGATCGTCGCATCCTGGATCGGGCTGCCGGTCTCCTCGACCCATATTGCCGTCGGTGCGGTGTTCGGCGTCGGCTTCTTCCGCGAATGGTATACCCGCCATTCCCGCCGCCGCTTCGAATACATGCGGGTGCGGGCCGGCAAGGACCTCGATACCACCGAACCTTTCGAGCGCAATGACGACGAGCTGAAACGGCGTTACCTGGTGCGGCGCTCGCATTTTCTCAGCATCATAGCCGCCTGGACGATCACGCTTCCAGCGGCGGCCGCCCTTGCGGCGCTGATCGCCACCGCTATGTTCGCGCTGTTCGTCTAAGCTTCGAGGTTTCCATGCGCGCCAATTTCCGGATGCAGAGGCTGTTCATCGAGGCGCCGCTCGGCGGCGGTGCCCGTCATGAGGTGTCCTCGGAGCAGTTCAACTATCTCGCCAACGTGCTGAGGATGGAGGAAGGTTCGGCAATCCTGCTCTTCAACGGCCGCGACGGCGAATGGAAGGCGAGGATCACCTATCCGACCCGCAAGAAGATCGTGCTGGAAGCGATCGAGGAAACCCGGCCGCAGCCGCCAGCCTCCGACCTGCATTATCTCTTCGCGCCGCTGAAGGTCGGTCGCCTCGATTATCTGGTGCAGAAGGCGGTCGAGATGGGCGCGGGGTTCATCCAGCCGGTGATGACCCAGCATGTGCAGGGCAAGATCACCAGCATGGACCGGCTTCAGGCGAATGTGGTGGAGGCCGCCGAGCAGTGCGGCATTTTGTCGGTGCCGGAGGTCGCGCCGCCAAAGAAGCTCGGCGACCTGCTCGACAGCTGGCGCCACGATCGGCGCATCATCTTCTGCGACGAAGGCGACGAGGGCCAGAACCCGCTGCCGATCCTTACGGCAATCAAAGAGACAAAGCTGGCGCTGCTGGTCGGTCCGGAAGGCGGATTTTCGGACGAGGAAAGGGAAAGGCTGCGTTCGCTTTCCTTCGTCACCGCGATACCTCTCGGGCCCCGGATATTAAGGGCGGATACGGCCGCGGTCGCGGCGCTTGCGGTCATCCAGGCAGCGGTCGGCGACTGGCGGTGACCCGCTTGACATGACGGCCTTGAAATTCTGAATCTATCTTGAAAGAAATTCACTTGCAGCGCACATCAATCCGGTCCAATCAGCCGGCTATCCGTCTAGATCAGGCATTCCGAGCAAGGTAATTTTCATGGCCCGCGATACGACCGACCAGACACCGCTGACCTCGGTGTCCGAGCTTTCCGCCTACCTGGCGAAGGGAGCTCGGCCGAAGCAAGATTTCCGCATCGGCACGGAGCATGAAAAATTCGCCTTTTTCCGGGCGGACAACAGTCCGGTTCCCTATTTCGGCGACGCCAGCATTTCCGCGCTGCTGAAAGGCATGGAAAAGAAGCTCGGCTGGGAGCCGATCATGGACGGCGAGAACATCATCGGGCTCGGCGAGCAATCCGGCATGGGCGCGATTTCCATCGAGCCCGGCGGCCAGTTCGAGCTTTCCGGCGCACCGGTCGAGAGCATCCACCAGACCTGTCGGGAATCCAACCAGCATCTCGCGGTTCTGCGCGAGATCGCCGAACCGATGGGCATCCGTTTTCTCGGCATCGGCGGCAGCCCGAAATGGACGCTCGCGGAAACCCCGCGCATGCCGAAATCCCGCTACGACATCATGACGCGCTACATGCCGAAGGTCGGCTCAAAAGGCCTCGACATGATGTACCGCACCTGCACGATCCAGGTGAACCTCGACTTCTCCTCGGAGGAGGACATGGCCGCCAAGATGCGCGTGTCTATGAAGCTGCAGTCGATCGCCACCGCGCTGTTTGCGTCCTCCCCGTTCACCGAAGGCAAGCCGAACGGGCTGGTCTCCTGGCGCGGCGACATCTGGCGCGATACCGACAACCAGCGCTCCGGCGTGCTGCCCTTCGTGTTCAGGCAGGATTTCGGTTTTGCCGACTATGTGGAATGGGCGCTCGACGCGCCGATGTATTTCGTCGTCCGCGACGGCAAGTATCACGACTGCACGCATGTCACCTTCCGCCAGTTCATGAATGGCGCGCTGAAAGGCGAGATCAAGGACTGGGAGCCGACGATGGGCGACTGGACCAACCACCTTTCCACCCTCTTCCCCGACGTTCGCCTGAAGCGTTTCCTCGAAATGCGCGGCGCCGACGGCGGCCCGTGGCGGCGGATCTGTGCTCTGCCGGCCTTCTGGGTCGGTCTGCTTTATGACGACACCGCCCTTGCCGATGCCGAGACGCTGACGGCCGACTGGACGGTCGAGGACGTCGTCGCCATGCGCGATGCCGTGCCGGCGAAGGGCCTGAAGGCTGAAATCAAGGGCAAGTCGGTGCTCGACGTCGCCCGCGAGGCGGTGGCGATCTCCAAGGCGGGTTTGAAGGCGCGGGCGCGGCTGAACGGCGAAGGCCAGGACGAAAGCATCTTCCTGCAACCGCTTGACGAAGTGCTTGCCAAGAAGACGACCATGGCAGACGACATGCTGTCTCTCTATCACGGCCGCTGGAACGGGTCGGTCGAGCCGGTGTTCGAGGAATACCAATACTGACCAGATTGAGATCGGTTCTAAAAACCGGTTTCCGTTCAGCACTTTCCGGATATAGTGGTGCATCACCCGAACCGGAAAGGATTCTCTCCATGCTGCCACTGTTCGACATGATGCTCAGAGCTCAGGACGGCGCAGGCATGGAGGCGATCGCCAAGCAGTTCAACCTGGCTCAGGAACAGGCTACCCAGGCAATGGCGGCGCTGATGCCCGCCTTTTCCTCGGGGTTCAAGCGCACCAGCGCCAATCCTTACGACCTCACCTCGCTGATGAGCAGCATGGTGTCCGGCGCCTATGCGAAATATTTCGAGGACCTGACCAAGGCCTTCACGCCGCAGGGCACGATGGACGGCAATGCCGTACTCGAAAAGCTGTTCGGCTCCAAGGAAGTCTCCCGCGCGATCGCGGCCCAGGCCGAGCAGCTCACAGGGATCGGCCAGGAAGTCTTCAAGAAGATGATGCCGGCCATGGCCGACACACTGATGGGAGGGCTGTTCAAGCAGATGAGCGGGCAGCTGACCGGCGCCAACGAAGCGTTCGCCGCCTCGCCGATGGGACAGATGCAGCAGCAATGGCTGGAAAGCATGGGCCTGCAGCCGAAGGCGAAACCGCAGCCTGCCGCCAATCCCTTCGACAATCCCTTTGCCCAGGCGATGCGTTCCATGTGGGGGCTCGACAAGCCGGAGCAGCCGCAGCCTTCGAGCGGCAACCCGTTCGCGGACAATCCGTTTGCCAAGGCTTTCCAGGACATGATGGGCGGGGCCTTCGCGAGCCCGAGCAGCACGGCGGCCCCTGCACCGGAAAAGCCCAAGGACGCACCCGCGGCCGAGGCCAATCCCTATCGCGACGTGCTGAACAACATGTTCGACAGCGGGCTTGAAGTGCAGAAGAGCTACCAGAAGAACATGGAAGCGATCTTCGACACCTATCTGCGCAATGGCACAGGCACCAATGCCGAGCCGGCGGCGACGCCTGCCGCTCCAAAGCCTTCCAAATAAAAAAAAGCCCGGCACGGATCGACCGGCCGGGCAAGCAGCAGGGCTATTGGCTATCACCCTGCGGGGAAAAGGTCAGGCAAGATCAGCGATTGGCCGGTCTTGCAAAGCGATGCCGCGCACGCTCACGAGCGGAGCGCGACAGGAGCAGAGACGGATCGTCCAGCACGCCGGACTGATTGAGCGCCATCACCACATCATGCCGTGTGATGCCGATATCGTTGAGCTGGCGGTCGTCGAGATCATGGAGGCGATTGCTCGCCAAACGATTGCGAAAGGCACGCCACACGGATTTCGTTCGCAGCATCACGACAGCCAGACGGCCTTGCGTGCCGCGCTCCTCGTGAACCAGATCGAGTTCAGTTCCGCAGTCGGTCGTGCTCATTGGTCTATCCTTTCGCAGGCACGAGAAAGGCCATCCCTTCCGTGGAGGTCCGACGGAAGGGCTGTCCAGGTTGGGCGCTCAGGGAAGAAGCACCCTTCGATTTTGATTTGCGATCCCCTTATCGCGGAAAACCTATTGATCAGTCCAACGAATGTTTCTAATGATTAGCATCAACCTCTCTGATGGGTCACTCTCATGTCCGCTCCGCTTGATATCGACCAGCTGCATACCTTTATTTCCATCGTCGACACCGGCAGTTTCACCAAGGCTGCCGATCGAGTGTTCAAGACCCAGTCTGCAGTTTCGATGCAGATGCGTCGGCTCGAGGAACGGATCGGCAAGCAGCTGTTTGCCAAGGACGGCCGCGGCAACCGGCTGACGGCCGAAGGTGAGAAGCTCCTGAACTATGCGCGGCGCATCATTCGCCTCAATAACGAGGCGATCGCCGCCTTCGACGACAACCGTCTTGAGGGTACGCTCAGGATCGGTACGCCGGACGACTATGCCGACCGCTACATGCCCGAGATCATCGGCCGTTTTGCCAAGACGCATCCGAATGTCGAACTCTATATCGTCTGTGAGCCCTCGGTCAGCCTTGCAGAAAAGATGGCGCGTGGTGAACTCGACATTGCGCTCGTCACCCACAATCCGCGCCAGCGCATTTCCGACGTGGTCCGCACCGAGCCGCTCTGCTGGGTCGGATCAGCCAACCATCCGCTGAAGGACGACGCCCCGGTGCCGCTCGCGGTCGGCCGCCGCGATTGCCTGTGGCGCCAACTCGCCTGTTCGGCGCTCGATGCGGACGGACGCGAATACCAGGTCCTGTTCACGAGCTGGTCTTCGACCGTCGTCGCAGCCGCGGTGCTTGCCGGCATGGCTGTCTCGGTGCTGCCGGAATCGGCGCTCAGGACCGGCATGAAGGTGCTGGCCGCAGCCGACGGCTTCCCGCCGCTTCCGCCGGTGCAGATCGGCATCATGAAACGGCCGGGGCTTTCGCCATCGCTGATGAACGCCATCACCGACCACATCACCGCCTGTCTCGACAACATCTCGCCGGCGGTCATTCCGGACGATCTCGACGGAGAGGCCAAAACGTTCCAGCGCATGCCGCGGGCCCGGGCCGTACAGGTGATGCCGGGGTGGTAAGGGTCACGAGTTCGGCCTTGCCTTCCCCTCACCGGTCGCGCTAAATCGCCCTGTTCTCAGGGCGGGGCGAAACTCCCCACCGGCGGTAGGCGGCGCGAGCCGTGAGCCCGCGAGCGCCTTCCGATGGAAGGGTCAGCAGATCAGGTGCGATGCCTGAGCCGACGGTCACAGTCCGGATGAAAGAGAACGGACGTGCAGCACCCGCATCCCGCGGGTTCTATGGACGTGCGTAATCGCCTTGGGTGCCGTGTCGTAACCTGAAGGAGATTCCATGACACACACCCGCTTCGCTTTCGTCAAAGCAAACTGGCATTCCGAGATTGTCGACAAGGCTCTCGAAGGCTTCCTCGAGCTCATGCCGAGCGAAAACGTCGATATCTTCGACGTGCCCGGCGCCTTCGAGCTACCGCTCATGTCGCGCGATCTGGCAGCGACCGGAAGATATGCCGCGGTCGTGGCCGCAGCGCTGGTCGTCGACGGCGGCATCTATCGGCACGATTTCGTGGCTTCGGCGGTGGTCGATGGATTGATGCGCGCCGGCCTCGACACGGGAGTACCGGTCCTGTCGGTGTCGCTGACGCCACATCATTTCCAGGAAACCGCGCACCACAAATCGATATTCAGCGCGCATTTCGTCGAGAAGGGACGCGAGGCCGCCCAGGCGGCCCAGATGATCGTCGATACGCGGCAACGCATCGCCGCCTGACGCATAGGCGCCAAAAACAAAAGCCGGGGCTGGACCCCGGCTTCCCTATTTATTGCAACGTTTATTGCAACGCCCAGGCGCGAGCACCGCCGGCTTGCGGACCTGCGGCCGGATTACGCCAGGTTCTTCTTGAAGAACGCCAACGAGCGGCTCCAGGCAAGATCGGCGGCCGCCTTGTCGTAGCGGGCCGACGACGTATCGTTGTTGAAGGCGTGGTTGGCGCCGTCATAGACGAAGATCTCGAAGGTCTTGCCGTTCTTTTCGAGCGCTGCCCTGAAGGCCGGGATGCCGGCATTGATGCGCTCGTCGAGCCCGCCGTAATGCAGCATCAGCGGCGCCTTGATGGCAGGCACGTCCTCAGCCTTCGGCTGCGCACCGTAATAGGCGACGCCGGCGTTGAGACTGGGGGACTTCACGGCCAGATTGTTGACCGCACCGCCGCCCCAGCAGAAGCCGATCGCACCGACCTTGCCGTTTGCGCCGCTGATGCCGGCGAGATAGGCGCGGCTTGCCTCGCCGTTGGCCGAAACGTCGTCGGGCTTCAGCGAGGAGAACATCTGCCGGGCCTGCTCTTCGTCCGCCGGCGTGCCGCCCTGGGGCGCCAGGAAATCGACTGCGAGCGCATTGAAACCCTCCAACGCCATGCGGCGGGCGACGTCCTTGATATGGGCGTTGAGCCCGCGGTTCTCGTGGATGACGAGGACGCCGCCGCGCGTGCCGGAGGCATTCTTGGGTTTTACGAGATAACCCTTCATCGTCGCGCCGCCGGCGCCCGGATATTTAACGTCCTCCGTGGTCAGCCGGTCGTCATTGGCGGCAATGATATCGGCCTTGGCCGAACTGGCGCCGATCAGGGGCGCAATCGCCGCGGCAGCTGCACCGGAGCCCGCAAGCTGAGTCAGCTTCTCCATGAAGCGACGGCGGTCCAAAGTCAGGTGCGTGTATTCGTCATAGGCGTCGATCATCGCCTGGGTGATCTTCGGGGTCTCGTTGTCCATGACTATTCCTCCGTAGCGGACTGTATGACGAAGAAATCTACAACGAGGAGCTTTCACTTGCAGATGAAACACTGAGTGATCCAAGTGTTGGATATTACACTTGTTCGTGAGCTCGTTTTGAGCGGACGAGCCCGCCGGGATTGTGACGGGCTCGTCCACTGGCTCGACGGATCGCGGCGGTGCGGCCGTTCATTCTCGCCTCGCCCGCCTGTCTCGATAAACATGGCGAACGCTAGCCAGGCTAAAGCGTCCTAGTTCAGAGCCAGCCAGACCGCGAGCCAGACCCACATCGCCATCACCGCAAAAAAGCCGGCCATGAAGATCGGGCGGCGATAACGCAGCCGGTTGCTGGTGAGGTGGACGTAGGAATGCGCATATCGGGACAGGACGAAGATCCAGGCGAGCGCGACCGTACCGCCATTGTCTGCGGTCGAGACGTACAGCACGAGGCAGGCGGCGTAGAACAGGACCGGCAGTTCGAACTGATTCTTGAGGTTGTTGTGGACAGCCAGGCTTTCGGGCGGCTCTTCCCGGCTTTCGCGGAAATGGCCTGCCTCGGCACTGCCTGCCCGGACGGCCAGATACCGCTTCCTCGACAGCAGCCAGTAGAGAAAGAAGACCAGCGCGGCATGCGCGATCATTGGCCAAAGCGTCGCATCAGTGGAAAGCATCGGTTCTCCTCATTTTCATCGGGGGAACCAGATAACGCGGGCTCTCCTGTACGCAAATGGCGCCGGTTGACCGGCGCCATGTAATCTCATCCATAGCTGCGGGTCATTGCGGGGTCAGGTTCTCGGTGCCGGAGCCATCCTTGCCGGAAATGGTCCAGGCGCCTTCCAGCGATCCGTCGTCATTGACCTTATAGACGACGAGGCCGACCGCCTTGCCGAGCACATAACCGGCAGCGAAGGAATCGCCATAAAGCATGCAGATCCCGCTGGACGTGGAGGAACCGGTCTTCCACTCGATCGAGCAGGTCGTTTCGCTGGTCAGCGCGATTTTTGCGGTTCCCTTGTAGGCGGAGCCATCGAGGTTCGTGCCCTCGACCTTATACGTACCTGCGCGAACGGTTTGCGCCTGCGCAGGCGTCACGAATGCTGCGCCCAAGAGGAGCGCGCAAGCCAGAAACTTCTTCATGTTTACCCCCGAAAAATTCTCCCGTCGGCACAATCACCAACGTTCGTTATCTAGCAGGGAATCACGAAAGAAATAAGCGCCCGGGCCATCGCGACCGGGCATCGCGACCGGCATCCAACTGACTTTCTTGAAACACCGGGGGGAAGGGCAATAACCCCTTTCCCCCGACGGATGTCAGGCCCCGGAGCCCGGATAGTTGGGGCTCTCGCGGGTGATCGTCACGTCATGCGCATGGCTTTCGCGCAGGCCCGCGCCGGAGATGCGAACGAAGGTGGCGCGCTCCTGGAATTCCTTGAGATTGGCGCCGCCGACATAACCCATGGCCGCCTTCAGGCCGCCGCCGAGCTGGTGCAGCACGCCCGAGACCGGGCCCTTGTAGGGGACCTGGCCTTCGATGCCTTCGGGAACGAGTTTCAGCGTGTCGCGCACTTCCGCCTGGAAGTAACGGTCGGCGGAACCGCGGGCCATGGCGCCCACCGAGCCCATGCCGCGATAGGCTTTGAACGAGCGGCCCTGGTAGAGATAAACTTCGCCCGGGCTTTCGTCGGTGCCGGCCAGCAGCGAGCCGATCATCACGGCGGATGCGCCGGCGGCGATCGCCTTGGCAAGGTCGCCCGAGAACTTGATGCCGCCGTCGGCGATGACGGGAATGTCCTGCGCCCGTGCCGCTTCGACGGCAGACATGATCGCCGCGAGCTGTGGCACGCCGACGCCGGCGACGATGCGGGTGGTGCAGATCGAGCCCGGGCCGATGCCGACCTTGACCGCATCCGCGCCGGCATCGATCAGCGCCTTGGTGCCGTCGGAGGTGGCAACATTGCCAGCCATGACACGCACGTGGTTGGAGATGCGCTTGACGCGGGTGACGGCGTCAAGCACGCGCTGCGAATGGCCGTGGGCCGTATCGACTACCAGAAGATCGACGCCGGCCTCGATGAGACGTTCGGCACGCTCGAAACCATCGTCGCCGACGCTGATCGCGGCGGCGGCGCGAAGGCGCCCTTGCGCATCCTTCGAGGCGTTCGGGTTGAGCTGCGACTTCTCGATGTCCTTGACGGTGATCAGGCCGACGCAACGGCCTTCGCCATCCACCACAAGCAGCTTTTCGATGCGGTGCTTGTGCAGCAGGCGCTTGGCCTCGGTCTGGTCGACGCTGCTTTCCTTGACGGTGATCAGGTTCTCGCGGGTCATCAGCTCGTAGATTTTCTGAGCCGGATCGGAGGCGAACCGCACGTCGCGGTTGGTGAGAATGCCGACCAGCCGGCCCGGAACGTGGCCGCCGCCGTTTTCGACCACCGGAATGCCGGAAATGCTGTAGGACTTCATCAGCGACAGCGCGTCGGCGAGCGTAGCGTCCGGGCCGATCGTCACCGGGTTGACGACCATGCCGCTTTCGAACTTCTTGACCTGGCGGACTTGTTCGGCCTGTTCGATCGGGGTCAGGTTGCGGTGGATGACGCCGATGCCGCCTGCCTGCGCCATGGCGATGGCAAGCCGGCTTTCCGTCACCGTATCCATGGCCGAGGAAATGATCGGCAGGTTGAGTTCGATATCCTGGGCGATGCTCGTGGCGATATTCGTCTGGCCCGGCATGACTTCGGAATGGCCGGGCTGCAGGAGCACGTCGTCGAAGGTAAGCGCATCTGCGCCGGTTGCGGTTTCAATGATGCGTGCCATTGCCAAATTCCTTCGATCTAGAAAATGCGGGATGCGCTCAGGAACGACTCTATACGTCCCGACGCTCCGGCAACAATTGCTTGGAAGTTGGCGAGGGCTGGTAACACGTTCATGACAAGAAGGGAATAGCAAAAACCCGAGAGAGGCTTCTCCCGGGTTTCGATTGCTTTTCAACAATAATCAGATGTCGAACTGATAGCTCTTCGGCACGAACCGGTAGCCGGTATCCTGCTTTTCGACGAAACCGACCGCCGGGAAGGGCATATGATAGCCGAGGAAGGCGACCTTGTCCGTGGCGATCATGTCGAGGACCTTCTTGCGGGTGGCCGCCCCCTGCGCCTTGTCCATGTCGAAACGCACTTGCCATTCGGGCCGCTGCAGCGACAGGACGTAGTGGTTGGCCGTATCGGCGGTCAAAACCAGACGCTTGCCCTGCGACTCGATATTGAAGATCAGCATACCCGGCGTATGGCCCGGCGCGAGCATCGCGGTAATGCCGGACGTCACCTCTCCGCCGTCTTTCAGGAAGGCCATCCTTTCGGCAAGTGGCTTTACGTTGGCGAGCACGCTCTTCTGATTGCCCTCTGCCGGCGTGCCGGCGCGGGCGCTATCGGTCCAGAAGTCGTATTCCACCTGGCCTGCGACATAACGCGCCTTCGGGAAGGCAGGCCTGCCGTCTTCCATGATGCCGCCGATGTGGTCGCCATGCATGTGGGTGATGACGATGATCGAGATATCCTCCGGCATGTAGCCGGCGGCGGCAAGCCCCTCGACCAGGCGTCCAGCCCCCTGGGCATGAGCCGCCTTGCCGAGACCCGTATCGAACAGGATGACGTCGCTGCCGGTATCAATGAGCGTCGGGGAGAAGCTGTTGACGAACTGGTCCGTGGGCAGGAAATTCTGGCTCAGCAGCGTTGCAAGCGCTTCGGCTGGCTGATTGAGGCCGAAGGTTTCACCGGGAGCGCCGGAAGGACGAGCGCCGTCCTTCACCACCAGAACCTGAAATCCGCCGAGCTTGAATTTATGAATGTCCGGCGGGATGACGCGATCGATTGCCAACTGCTGCTTCTCCTGGGCAAAAACCTCAGCATTGATGATTGCCGGAGCGGCGAGGATGCCCAGACCGGCCGTGCCGATGAGGGTGCGCCGTCCGATACCTGAATTCGCCATGATTTAACTGCCTCCTGGAATTGCCGCCAGACCCCTGGGTCCGATACGCAGGGAACATAACCGCGGCTCGGGATGAGAAAATCCGATCTCACGCAGACGTGACCCAAAACGTGAAATGGTGAGATTCTCCAATTGGCAGACCGGATCAACAGGTCTATGGACTGCCCTTAATCCCCGCCCGTCGCAGGCCCCCTCATGAACCGCATCGTTCCCCTCATTCTCGCCGTCGCCCTTTTCATGGAGCAGATGGACTCCACCGTCATTGCAACGGCACTTCCGGCGATTGCCGCGGACCTGAATGTCGGCCCGATCACGCTCAAACTTGCTCTGACTTCCTATATGGTGGCGCTCGCCATGTTCATCCCGATCAGCGGCTGGATGGCGGACCGCTTCGGCGCCAAGCGGATATTCCGTGTCGCGATCATGGTTTTTGTCGTCGGCTCGATCTGCTGCGCGTTCTCGTCCGATCTCTTCCAGTTCGTGCTGTCGCGCTTCCTGCAGGGCATGGGCGGGGCGATGATGACGCCGGTTGCGCGCCTGGTTCTCCTGCGCACCACGAAGCGCAGCGAGCTCGTCTCGGCCATGGCGCTGCTCACCATTCCGGCGCTGGTCGGGCCCCTCACCGGGCCGCCGATCGGCGGTTTCATCACCACCTATTTCACCTGGCACTGGATCTTCCTGATCAACGTGCCGGTCGGTGTGCTCGGCATCTATCTCTCGACGATCTTCCTGCCGGACATAGAGGCCACCAATCCGCCTTCGATCGACTGGCGAGGATTTTTCCTCACCTCGGTTACCGCCGCCGGCACGGTCTTCGGGCTTTCGGTCATCGGCCTTCCGGCATTGCCGCCGGCCATCGGCATCACCGCGACGGCGCTCGGGCTTGCGGCCGGCGTCGCCTATGTCGTCCATGCGCGCAGCCACCCCGCCCCGATTCTCAACCTCAGGCTCTTCAAGGACGACGCATTCCGGGCCGCGAGCAGCAGCGGTACGCTGTTCCGCATCTCGACAGGCGCCATTCCATTCCTGATGCCGCTGATGCTGCAGCTCGGTTTCGGCCTCAACCCGTTCCAGTCAGGCCTCATCACGTTTGCGGGCGCGCTCGGCGCGCTGATCGTGAAGTTCGCAGCCCGCCGCGTCTTTGCAATGACCGGTTTCAAGATGACGCTGATCGTTTCGGGCCTACTCGGGGCGGCGACCACGGCGGCAAACGGCTTTTTCACGCCGGAAACGTCGCACGCGCTGATCATCGCCTTCCTGCTGATGTCGGGCGTCTGCCGTTCCTTCTTCTTCACCGGCTCGAACGCGCTCAGCTATTCCGAGATCAGAGACGAGCAGGCGAGCCAGGCGACCTCGATCGCCTCCGTCCTGCAGCAGATCAGCATGGCGCTCGGCGTCGCCTTTGCGGCCTTCATCCTCGAAACGTCGGCGGCAGTCACCGGCACGCATCTGCAGCTCTCGGATTTCCACCTGGCATTCTTCCTGGTGGCGGCTCTTTCGCTGCTCGCCGTCCTGCCCCTGCTGAGGCTGGACCCGGCGACGGGCTCCGCCGTCTCCGGCCACCGGGCCGGCAGGATCCAGCCGGAAGCCGGCGAATAATCAGGCCCGATCGTCCAGGTCGGAGTCTTCCGCTTCGGCGTATTCCACGTCCGCATCCTCCATCCCGGTCTCCTCCACCTCGGTTCCCGGGGCAGTCTCGCCGGCCCTGCGGCCCTTGAAATGCTTGGCGAGCAGGAACATCTCGACCGATTCCTGGCGCGACGCACCCGGCTTCACGTGGATGACCTGCTTGAAATTCTGCTTCAGCATGTTGAGCAGGTCGCGTTCGGTGCCGCCCTGGAAGGTCTTGGCGAGGAAATGGCCGCCCTCGCCCAGCACTTCGACGGCAAAATGCGCAGCCACTTCGCACAGATGCATGGTGCGCAGGTGATCGGTCTTCTGGTGGCCGGTGGTCGGCGCCGCCATGTCCGAGATGACCAGGTCCGGTGTGCCGCCGATCGCTTCCATCAACAGGCGCGGCGCTTCCGGATCGAGAAAGTCGAGCTGCAGGATCGTGACGCCGGCGAGCGGCGCCATTTCCAGAAAATCGATCGCTGCGACGCGGATATCATCATCGGTCGAACCGGTGACATTGGCGGCGATCTGCGACCAGCTTCCCGGTGCAGCACCCAGATCGATAATCCGGCGGGCGCCTTTGAGGATCTGGTGCTTCTCGTCGATCTCCAGAAGCTTGAAGGCCGCGCGGGCGCGATATCCTTCGAGCTTGGCGCGCTGGACATAAGGATCGTTGATATGGCGCTCGAGCCAGCGCCGCGACGACGCCTTGAGCTTGCCCTTCTTGACCTTCTGGCCGAGCTTGCGGCCAGTGCGATTGCCGCTACCGGGGGATTTTGAGGGTGGTTTTGTCATCGCCTTGCTCCAGCCTCATCCTGTCCGCCGGCACCCGGATTGCCCGCCTGGTTACCCCCTGGGCGGCGCGGCCGCACTCGGCGCCACACGCCGTCATCGGCCATCATGTCCGTCAACAGGCCCTCGCGCAGGCCTCGGTCGGCCACCCGCATGCGCTGGCTCGGCCAGCGGCGGCGGATCGCTTCCAGAATGGCGCAGCCGGCCAGCACCAGATCGGCCCGGTCAGGACCGATGCAGGGATTGGCGGCACGGCCGGCAAAATCCCAGGAGAGCAGCTTTGCCTGCATGGCGGAGACTTCCGCATCCGACAGCCACAGGCCGTCGACCTTGCGGCGGTCGTAGCGCGGCAGGTCGAGATGCACGCCGGCAAGCGTGGTGACCGTGCCCGACGTACCGATCAGATGGAAATCCTCGGCGCCCTGGCGGCGGAAGGCGGCAAGCGGCGGGCAATCGAACCCGGCCAGCATGCCTTCGACTTCCGTCACCATGGCGTCAAAAACCTCGGGCGTCACGTCGCGCCCGCCATGCCGTTCCGACAGCGTCACGACGCCGACAGGAAGCGAGGTCCAGTGGGTGATATGATTGGCAAGCCGGCTCGAACGGCTGTCATCGATGCGGATGACGGCGATTTCCGACGAACCGCCGCCAATATCGAAGAGAACGACGGAGCGCGCTTCGCGGCCGACCAGGGACGAGCAGCCCGAGACCGCAAGCCGCGCCTCGGTCTCCCGATCGATGATTTCGAGTTCCAGCCCGGTTTCCGAGGTCACCCGCGCCAGAAACTCCTCGCCGTTTTCGGCGGCACGGCAGGCTTCGGTGGCGATCAGCCGCATGCGGCGGATCGGCCGGTTGGCGAGCTTCGTGGCGCAGATGCGCAACGCTTCGACGGCGCGGTCCATGGCATCCTGCGACAGCCGGCGGCTGGTGCCGAGCCCCTCGCCCAGGCGAACGATCCGCGAAAACGCATCGACGACGCGGAACTGGCCCGGCCTTGTCGGCTGGGCGATCAGCAGGCGGCAATTGTTGGTGCCGAGGTCGAGCGCCGCATAGAGATCGTTGACATAGGAAAATTTTTCGCCGCGGGAATCCGTGCCTTGGCTTTCATTTCCGGCCCTGCCGCGGACATCCTTGGAGGACCCCTGACCCGAACTGGCGGGCACGGAGGTCTTGGCCACACCCGGCACCGCCTTGGCGGGCGTCAGCGGCCGGCCCTGAAGACCACGGCCGCCTCTGTTCTTCTTGCGCCGATTGCGCGGCGGCGATTTTGCCGAATGCGGCTGTTGCCCGCCCTCGGCACGGACCTGACCCTGCTCTGCCACGGGCGCCGCACCCGCGCCCTGTGCCGGCTGCTGAGCGCCGCCGGATTTCGCGCGCCGCCGCTTGCGCTTGCGCGCCTGTGGGTTGGGTTCCTGGTTATGGGGACGTCCGGCAGGTGCAGTCGTATCGACCGCATCCGAATGGCTTGCAGGCGCCGCGTCACGACGTTTGCCGTTCCGCTTCGCCTTCCGACGCCTTGAGGATTTACCCTCTCCGCGCGGTACCGCCGACGCCCCGCCTTCCGGCGGCTTTGCGCCGCTATCGGGGTCCATCACTTTTATGTCCATCTCGCCGCGCAAAGCCTCTTGAAGGTATGCCGCTGGCGTCTGATTGTTTCGTTGGTGCGAAGATAACAGGCGGGGGCGATTTCGCCAACGGCTTTTTGCCGCCCACGTCAGGGACGTGTCAGCGGGCAGCTTTCCAGCTTTTCCGCAGCGGCGGTGAGAAAGCTTCGACGGCATCGATTTTTTTCGAAATCGGTATTTGCAATCTGCCCGCTTTTGTTTATAAGCGCCGCACACCGGCCCGGGCATTCACCGGCGCGCCCTGCTGGGGAATAGTTCAACGGTAGAACGACGGACTCTGACTCCGTTAATCTTGGTTCGAATCCAGGTTCCCCAGCCAATTCTTTCTAAAATTCCCTTTCCGGATATCGTTTTGGCATCATTGGCGACCTGATGCCCAGAACTGGTGCCCACAGGTGATGTCCACGCGCGAAATCGCGCGGCGGCGTCGCTCCCGGCCGCCGGCTTCTACTCAGCCCTTATTGTTCGGACCATAAGAAGGCACAGATCACGCGGAGGAAGCGGATAAACGCGCTTACTCCGCCGCCGCCTTCGCGCCATCTTTCTTGCTTTCCCATTCCTGCGGGGTCAGTGTCTTGATGTCGAATTGGTCGCGGGTCCGGGCATAGGTGTGCCCGCCCATGCGACCCACCGCGTCCATGAGCTGCTGGTCGATATGCAGGTTCGACGGGTTGACGGCATCGCTTCGGACATAGACGCCGAGAACCTCCCCTAAAATGATTTCCCGCGCCGGCCCGACCTGCAGGGTCGTGTGGCGACGGCATTCGAGCGCTGCCGGTGCCGCGAGAATGCGCGGGCTGCGCACCATCTGGCCGGGGACGGTCGCAAGGCCCGCCTCCTCCATCTCGTCGACCTCGGGGCCGAACTTGATGGCGCAGACCTCCATCTGGTCGACCAGCGCGTTGTCGCAGATGTGGACCGTGAACTCTCCGGTCTCGCGGATGTTGCGCGCTGTGTCCTTGAAGCGCATGTCCGAATAGTTCTCGACGCCGATGGCGACGATGGCCGGATCGTGGGTCAGCACATTGAAGAAGCTGAACGGCCCGGCGTTGGGCTGCCCTTGCCTGCTGACCGTCGTCACCAGAGCGATGGGGCGCGGGATCACGGTGCCGATCAGAAGCTTGTAGCGTTCCCGCTCATTGAGCTCGGCGAAGTCGAAATGAGTATGGTCGGTCATGTGTCAGGCCTCGGCAGCGATACGATGGGTTTCAAGCGGGGTGTGGCGGGAGAGCTTCTCGAACCCGTCTTTGGTGACGACATACATGTCGCCGACATTGCAGCCGGCGGAGAGCGGTTCCAGCCACTGGGCGTGCATCACGAACACCATGCCTTCTTCCATCCGGTCGTAGTTGTGGGAGGAGATGTTGAAACTGTTTTGGCTGCCAGCCATGCCGACGGAATGGCCGAGATTGGGGTTATGCGGGCCTTCCGTCGCCGGATAGACATGCATGAGCTTGCGGCCCTGGGCCTCCCAGTCGATGTTCTTGACGTACTGACGCGGGATAAGGCGCGCGCTGCCGTCATCCATCGGCGCCCAGTTATAGGGCATGGTGCGGGCTTCCGGGGAGGTCAACATGCCACGCTCAATCATCGGCTCGAAGGCGGCATTGTTGGCATCGCGCATCAGAGCGCCCGGCCGGATCAGTTTTTCGGCGCGCTTGACGCCTTCCGTGCAGACGGCGAGCACCTCCTCCTGCCGCTTGGTAATCTCACCGATTGCGATCATGCGGGCGGTCTGGGCCGTGTAGCCGCGGTAGGTGATGTTGGAGACATAGAGATTGATCAGGTCGCCCGGACGCACGACATGGCCATAGGGTTTGCCGCAATGGGTGCCGAATTCGTTGACACCGATCTGGTAGCCGTCGCCGGTCTCACCGCCGAAGGATAGCTGGGCCTGCGTGAAGGCGGCATAGATCTCGTGGTCGGTGACGCCAGGTCTGGCGACGTGATAGGCTGCCTGGGTCGCGATGCTGACCAGTTGGGCGGCAGCCCGGAACATCTCGATCTCGCGCGGTGAACGCACCTTCTGCATCCGGTCGAGAATGGCGTTGTCGGCGATGAACTTGCTCTTTGGCATGAATTCGTCGAGCGCCGCCCAGAATGTCAGCGAGGTACGGTCGCCGATCCGGCCGATCTGGGCCTTTGCGAGCCCGAGGCTGGCCAGCAGTTCGGCGCATTTCTCGGCAGTCTTGATCACGCTGTCGCCCGGACGATCGGCATATTCGCGGCCGATCGGGCCAATCTGCCAGATATCCTCGACCAGCACCGGTTCACCGCCCGGCGGCAGCAGCACGGACTGGGTGAAGAAGGACAGAAGCGTCAGCGGCTTGTCGGTGTCTGTCGGGATGATCAGCACGCCTTCGCGCATCCAGTCGCAGATATAGCGGAGATAGTGGTTCGACGTGTGGAACCAGCCGACACCGCCGGTGTGCACGATCAGCGCGTCATGCCCCGCTTCGACCGCCTGACGGCGAATGCGGCGCAGGCGATCCTCGAATTCCTCGACCGGCAGAGGCAGCGGCGCTGCAAAATCGAAGTCCGGCTGGAAATCGGCGAGCAGCGATCCGACACGATAAGAGCCCGCCTTGGTTGCACGCATGTTCATTGGGTATTCCTTCCAGAATTCTAAAAATAGGTCAGGCCTGCTTCTGCGGTGCCAGCACCCGTCTTGCGACAAGCAGCACCACGAGCGTGAGAGCGATCAGAACTCCCGACATCGCGGCAACGCGGACGTCGAGCGACTCTTCGATGAGAGCGAACATTCTGAGCGGCAGCACAGTCGTGCGGGCATCGGCGAGAAAGAGCGAGACGGACACGTTGTCGAGCGACTGGATGAAGACGAGAAACGCACCGGCAAGAATGCCCGGCAGCAACAGCGGCAAGGTTACGCGCCTCAGCGTCGTGAACCACCTCGCCCCCATCACCGTCGAAGCCTCCGCCAGCGATGGATTGATCCCCTGGGCTACAACGGATGCGGCTCTGTACATCAGCGGTCCGAAGACGACCACATGGCCGGTCACTGTCAGCCAGAGCGAAGGCTGGAAGCCGACGAAGTTGGCGACGATCAGTGCCGCGAGACCGTAGACCAGGCTCGGCAGGACGAGCGGCGCGAGCAGAAGAGGTTCGATGGAACTCACGGTGCTGCGTTTCATCCGCGCCATGCCGATGGTGGCGGGAACCGCAAACAGCAGGGACCCTAGAACCGCGAGAGCGGCAATCTTCAACGAGTTTCCGGCCGCAATGTGCTCGGTTCCTGAACGGATCGGGTCGAACAAGGCCTCGTACCAGCGGATCGAGAAGCCCTGCGGCGGGTATTTCAGGCTCTGTCCTGACGTAAACGACATGGTGATCGCGATGATGATCGGGGCGACCAGATAGATCAGGCTGAGGCCACCGAAGCCGAAGACAAATGCCTTATAGAGGAAAGCGGGGATAGGGTTTTCACGCTTGTTATGCATGGCCAACGAGCCTCCTGTGACGGGAAATCATGGTCATTGCGACCAGCAGAATTCCGGTCGAGAGCAGCAAGACGACAGCAATCGCCGATGCCATGGACCAGTCGAACAGCGTGCCGACCTCGCGATAGATCAATTGTGGGACATATACATTGCGGGCGCCGCCGATGACTGCCTGCGTCACGAAGGAACTGCTGGTACTCGCAAAGACCAGGATCCACCCCGCCAGCAGGCCCGGCAGCATCATCGGTAGCAGCACCGTCACGAAGATCCGCCAGGGTCCGGCCCCGGAGACCTGCGCTGCCTCCGTGAATTGGACGGGGGTCCGCGACAGGATCGCGATCAGCGGCAGGATGATAAGGGGCAGATCGATCTGGCACATGGCCAGCACCAGCCCGAGTTCGGTGGACATCAGAGAGAACGGTTGTCCTGCAAGACCGAGGGCCACGAAGGTCTCGCTGATCGGCCCCTGCCGCCCGAGGATGACGATCCAAGCAAAGGTTCGCACCACGTTGCTGGTCAGCATGGGAATAAGCGTCAGAAAGATGATGACTTGACGCGCAGTCTTGCCGCTGTGCCAGTAAAGGAGCGCGATCGGAATGCCGAGAAGAGTCGTGCTCGCCACGGTTTGCAGACCGAGTTTTGCAGTATTCATCAGCACGCGATAATTGAACGCATCGCCTAGGAACCGTCCGTAATTGCTGAGTGTCAGTCCGTCCGGGCCGGTGAAACTGAACCCAATGAGAACGGCGAGCGGCGTCGCAAAGAACGCCACCGACAACAGGAGCATCGGGATAACGTATGGGAAGCCGCTCGCCTTCATCATGTCACCTCAACCAGCAACGAGGGCGTCGAACTTGCGTATCCATTCCGCACGGTTCTTGTTGATCGAAGCCCAGTCCGGATAGACCATGTTGGCAAGCTGGTCGCGCTTGACGAAGGCCTCAATGCCCGGCGTGAGGGAGACGTTCTTGTTGGTCGGGAACATCTCCTGCGGCGGCATCTTCAGCTTGTCCTGTGCCGCCTTGGAGATGGCTGCATCCATGTAGGCATAGGCGGCCTCGACGTTTTTCGAACCCTTGGTCAGGTGGATGTTGACCGGGGCTGCGGGAGAGCCGGTTTCCGGCTGGACGAACTCGGCCTTGAGGCCAAGGCTCTTCAGGCGGGCGACATTGCCGGTGGAGCACATGAAGACCGCGATCTCGCCCTGCTGGAAGAGCGTCATCTGGTGGTTGGTGCTGGCGACGACGCCCTTGATCTGCTCCGGATTGTCCTTGAACAGCTTGAAGACGGCATCCATGTCCGTGGTACTGGTCCCGAAGATCTTGGCGATCTGGCTATAGGCCATGACGCCGGTATTCGAGCCGAAGCCGGTCCAGGATACCTTACCCTTGTAGGCTGGGTTTTCGAACAGGTCGCGATAGCCCTTGGGGGCAGGCACGAGATCAGGATTGTAGGCGATGCCGTTGACTTCGATTGTCACGGTCGGGCCATACTCGCCCTGGAAGGCCGGGTCGAGCATGCTCCAGTTCTTGAGCTTGCTCGGATCGATCTTCTGGATCAGGTCGTTGTCGATGGCGGTCGCCATCTGGCCGGGCGACATCAGCAGCGTGTCGTAAGGCGGGTTGCCGGGGCTCGCCATCACCTTGGCGAGTTGGTCCTGCGCCAGTGCCGGGGCGACCGTCAGATCGAAACCGGCTTGCCTGACGAGCGGCGTCAGGACCGTGCGGTAGCCATCTTCCCAGTTGCCGGGGAAGGTTGCGGCGACGACACTGCCGCCGGCGGCGCGGGCGGAAAACGGCATGGTTGCGGCTGCGGCCGCACCGGCAGCGAGCAGGCCAAAATTACGACGAGTCATATTGAAGTTGGTCATGCGATCACCTCTGTTGGTTGTTGATTGACGGCTTTCATTCACTGGCTTCATTCACTGGGAGACTTCCGGTTCGCCCGGAAAGACATGGGCTCGTGCGGTGTCGATCTCGGCAAAAATCTGCGTCCCGGTTTCGGGAACGAAGGTCGAAGGGCCGCGCACCTCGGACGCACGCAGATTAGTGCCGTCGTCGAGAACGAGGTCGTGGACCAGCGTCGGGCCGAGCGGCACGGATACGGTCACGCGTGCCGCAAGCGAATTTTCGCCTGGCTGGCTTGTCAGCCGAACCTCCTCCGGCCGGAAGGTGACGGTGACCTTCGATCCGGCGGTGAAATTCAGGCGGCGCGGCAACTGGAGGGTTTTGCCACTCGGCAAGCAGATCAGCGTGGCTTCAGTATCCAGACGCGCGACAATTCCGTGGAGAATATTGGCCTGCCCGATGAAGGTGTTGACGAACAGCGTGTTGGGCCGGTCATAGACGGCCATCGGCGTATCGATCTGCTCGACATTACCCTTGCTCATCAGGACAAGACGGTTTGCCAGGCTCTGGGCTTCTTCCTGGTCGTGGGTGACGATCAGCGTTGTGATCCCGAGCGTTTTCTGAAGATGCAGAAGTTCGACCTGCAGGTCGAAGCGAAGCGCCCGGTCCAGTGCGCCGAACGGCTCGTCGAGCAGAAGCAGCGAAGGGCGTCCTGCTATGGCGCGGGCAACCGCGACACGCTGCTGCTGGCCGCCCGACAGTTCGCGTGGAAGCCGATTGCCGTAACCGTTGAGACGAACGAGGGACAACATTTCCTCGACGCGCGCCTTTCGCTCAGTGCGCGGAACCTGCTGGCAGGCGAGTGGATAGGCGATGTTCTCGGCCACGGTCAGATGCGGGAACAGCGCATAATTCTGGAAGACCATGCCGATGCCGCGAGCTCGGGCAGATATGTTGGCGAGGTCGGCCCCACCGAGCACCATTCGGCCAGACTTTGGGTGGATCAAGCCTGCGATAGCCCGGAGCACCGTAGATTTGCCGCAGCCGCTTGGCCCGAGGAGTGCGACGATTTCTCCAGCGTTGACCTCAAAGGACACATCGCTGACGGCATTCTGTCCGCCATAACTGTGCGTGAGGTCTTTGACACTGAGCTGCTTTCCTTCAATTGAGTTCGCAATATGAGGCATGCAAATTCCCCCATGATCTGCCGCAACGATGGGACGCGAGTAGCGACCGGGAGCTAAGCGGATATGTCGTTGGCTAAAAAATCTGGTCAGGGTCTGGTTCATGCCCATCGAATTGCAAGCACCGTGCCAGTTCCAAACTGTCACCTGAAGAATCGAAGCAAGGTGATGTTTTAAATATGTTATTTTTTACGAGATTAAATTCGCAAGTTTATTATCACAGATTTTTGTATCTGAATAAATCAGTACTGCTGCATATAATTTGGCCTCGATAGTTTAGTTCTTGAGCAGAGACCTGGTAGCCGGCGGGGAGAATTCACGCCACTTTTTATCGGAAACGCGCCCATTGCAGAGATTTTGTCTTCAAGATTAGGAAAATATCCCTACAATTGGAGCTAAATTGGATTTGAGGCGGCGTTTTCCCATGACAGCAACGTTGAGCCCGATGAGATTTTATGCATCTACATTCGTGTTAATTATCGAACCTAGTTTCGAAATAACATGCGAATATCTATGTGATGAATATCTGGCTTCATTCCCAATAGCTTAGGAGTCATTCCGTCAACTTGGCACGGCGATTGCTTCAAAATCCCCGAGAATTCAAACACAGCAAAACAACGAAAGGGGATCCCATGAACAGCATCAACGGAATTCTGCGAAGCGGACTTGCCGGCACATTCGCAACCTTGCTCTCCCTGTCGGCACAGGCAGCCGAAGGTCCGGCAGTCAAGATGGTGCCGGAGGCGGACGTGGTGAAGTTGCCGGGCGTGGCCTTCAACCAAAAACTGGCAGACGGCCTGCCGCCTGCCATCAAGGCATCGAAGGTCCTCAAGGTCGCAACCGACCTCACCCCGCCGATCAGCTTCCGCGCAGAGGATGGAAAGCTGATCGGCATCGATGCCGATATCGCCGCGGCCCTCGGCGTTGTTCTCGGCATCGACGTGCAGATGACTGACGTCGGCGCTGGGGCAGCGATCGTCCCTGCAATCCTGTCGAAGCGTTTCGACATGACCGTCTCCGGCATCAACGATGATCCGGAACTGGAAAAGCAGGTGGACGTGATCGACTACATGTATGATGCGACCACGATCATGACCATCAAGGACAACCCGCTCGGCATCAAGAGCATGGCGGATCTCTGCGGCAAGAAGGTCGCCGTGCCGGTCGGCACTTTCCAGGGGCGCATGGTGGAGGCCGCGTCTGCCAAGTGCGCCACGCCGATCGAGATCATGTCCATCCCGAAAATGCCCGACGTATTGCAGGCAGTGCGCACCGGCCGCGCCGATGCGACCGTCAACGGTTATGCCACGAGCGTCTACACCACGACAAACCAGACCGGCAGAGGCGTCGGCCTGCAGGCTCTTCCGGATGTCCGCCTCGCAGTCGGATATCTCGGCATGCTGGTATCGAAGGACAACCCACAGCTTCGCGACACGGTCGTGGCGAGCCTTCAGCACATGGTCGATAGCGGCGCCTATGAAACCATCATGAAAAAATGGAGCCTTGGTCCGCTCGCCGTGAAGACGGTCAAGGTCAACGACGCCGCCAGCATGCCGGTGGATTGAGCCCATGTCCCTTTTTGCTCAACCCGTCAGCATCGTCATGGCACCTCCCGTCGGCAAGCCGATACGGTGGGGGCAAATCACGACCGGCACCAGCGCGATCCTCGCGCTGGCTCTCCTTATGATGATCGTCGGCCGTAGCCAGAGCGTTCAATGGAGCGAAATCCCTCGCTTCATGATCGATCCGATGATCCTGGGCGGCGTCGTCCTGACGCTCCAACTGACGGCAGGCGCGATGGTGGCCGGGATTGCCGTCGGCTGCATCGTGGCCATCATGGCCACCAGCCAGAATATCGTGCTGAAAACCATGGCCGTCGGCTTCGTCTGGTGGTTTCGGGGCGTGCCGCTGATCGTCCAGATCTTCTTCTGGTTCAACATCGCACTTTTTATCCCCGAGGTTGGTCTTGGCGCCTATACGATATCGATCAACGATCTGGTCACTCCCGCGGTCGCCGGGTTCCTGGCGCTCGGTCTGCACGAGGCCGCCAATATGAGCGAGATCATTCGCGGCGGCCTGACGGCGGTGGATCGTGGACAGCGTGAAGCGGCATCGTCCCTCGGCTTGCGGCCATTGCAAACCTTGCGGACGGTCGTTCTGCCGCAGGCGGTCCGCCTCGTCGTTCCACCGACCGGCAACCAGGCCATCGGCATGCTGAAGGCCAGTGCCATCGTCTCCGTCATCGGCATGCAGGACCTGCTGACCCAGGCGCAGGCGATCTATGCGCGCAACTTTCTGGTCATCGAACTGCTGTGCGTTGCATCGCTCTGGTATCTCGCGATCACCACGGTCGCCTCGATCGGCCAGCATTTCCTGGAACAGCAACTCGTGCCCAAAGGCCCGTCTGGCGGCTCGCAAAAGGAGACCCGGCAACGGGCCTGACAGGTCGCCGGCATCGTTCAACCCAACCAAGCAAGGATCGCCAGCGCAGCGTATCCGATCAGGAAATCCCAAGGAGCAAACCATGAAACTCGGCATTGATGCACAGAAACTTCCCGAAGCTGTAAAGCGCGGGCCGCTTGCAAGCCTCGACCATGTCAGGGAACTCGGTCTCGGCGGTCTTTTCTTCACCACGGTTCTCGATATGAGCCCGACGCTGGACAAAGTCGAACTGCGCGACATCAGGGCGAAGGCCGATGAACTCGGCCTTTATCTCGAAAGCGGCGTCGGCAAGATCAATCCCTATTGCAGCGCCGAGGCGCCGGAGTTCCGGGCAATCGGCGACGGCGACATCATTCTTGGCTTCACCCGGATGATCGAAGCGGGCGCCGCTATCGGCTGCCGTGAACTCTGGGTATCGCCCGGCAATTTCAAATCCGAATATCGTGGCAGGTTGGCGAACGACCGGTTCCGGACCGACGTCACCTGGGAAGAGCAGTTGTTCGCCATCGAAAAGGTTCTGCTGAAGCTGGCACCTGTCGCCCGCGCCAACGGCGCTCACCTCAACATGGAGACCCATGACGAGATCACCTCCTTCGAAATTCTTCGGCTGATCGAAAAGATCGGTGAGGATTGCGTGGGCGTGGTCTTCGACACGGCCAACGGTCTGCAGCGCGCAGAACATCCGGTCTTTGCCGCAAAACGCGTCGCGCCTTATGTCCGCCAGACCCACATCAAGGACGCCTATGTCGGGCGGGCACCCGGTGGCTTCGATTTCCAGACCCGCCCGGTCGGCGGCGGCATCGTCGATTTCGGCTCGATCCTTCCCATCCTCGCAAGAGCGAACCCAGATCTGAATTTTTCGCTGGAAGTTGCCGCATCCGTCGAAGACAAGCCCCGAAAAGCCAATCCGCGCCAGTGCATCCAGATCGACGATCCGATCTGGCGCGCCGGCCACCCGGATCTCAACGCCGAAGAGCTGGATGCTTATATTGCTATGGTGGACGCCTATGAGAAGCGCGTCACATCTGGTGAAATTCCGGATTGGGAAGCGTACGAAGCCAGCCAGTACGGCTACCCCACCTATGAGAGGCCGTCCTACGGCTACAAGGAATCTGTGATCTTCATCAAGGACTCGGCTCGCTATGTCGAAAGCATTTGCGCCGAAAACGGCATCTCCCTTTCTTCGCCGGCGACAAAGCGGCAGGCGGCCTGAACGACCGGTCCGTCAGCATCGGCGGCATGCGCTGCCGATGCCCTTTAAAATCATGGGAAAGTCTGGCTTTTTGTCGAGATCGGCATATACGCAGGAATATTCTCATGGAAATAATAATGCTGCCGTAAGGGCATTTGGAGCAGGAAATGAAAAGGACGCGCCGTCAAAGCGCCAAGGCAGTACCGAAAGCGCATAGCGCAGCGGAAACCACTGAGACCAACAACGACGATGTTTCAGAGCGCATCCGGACAACGCTTGGCACCGCAATCGGTGAAGGCGCGCTGAAGCCGGGAACCAAGATTCTGGAGGATGCAATCGCCGAACATTTCGGTGTCAGCAGGACGGTCGTCCGAGGAGCCCTCGGCGTGCTGGAGAGCGACCATCTTCTGGAGCGAAAGAAAAATCGCGGCACTTTCGTCGCAGAACCTGGGATCGAAGAAGCCAGGGCTCTTTTCGAATCACGCCGGAAGCTGGAGCACGTCATCCTCGAACTGGTCATGAACCGCGCCGAAGCGGAGCAGCTGGACGCTCTCGAAAAGCTGGCGGACGAGGAAGAACATATCCATCATCACGGCGACGAGAAATCGAAGACTGTCCTTTCCGGCAAGTTTCACATCGTACTTGCCGAACTCGGCGGCAACGCGGTCATGACCGAAATGCTGTCGAAGATCGTTGCCCGCCTCTCGCTCGTGATGGCCCTCTACGAGGAAGAGAAGCAGGACGACTGCGGCGCCGATCACCATCGTCTGATCGTGACCGCGCTGAAAGCCAAGGACCTAATGAAGGCGCAGCAGTTGATGGACCATCATCTTGCTGACATCGAAGGCCGTGTGCGGCTCACTGAGGGCCAGGGTGACCGGCATACGTTCATGGCTGTGCTGGAGAACTTTTCCTAAACCGGGTGACGTCAACACCCGTCCGAGCGGAAATTATTGCCGCTCTCCCGTCCTGTTGACTGATGCCCATAGCCAGGGCGCAAAGGTGGTATCCACGGTCGCTCGCGACAGGAAAACAGAGGGAATTTCGCGGCTCCTCAACTAACCATTTGAAATTATGTGAGAATCCAGGATATCCAGCCAATCTCCCTTTAAAATTCCCATAGCTTTTCCGGCGCTGGCGGCGATTGGGATCGGTCGACGCGCTCAGGGCCTGTCCGCTTTCCCGTTTGCCGCAAGATGCAGACCTAAATAATCCTGCCCCCGCCGATGGGTGGGAGGCAGGGCAAATCGTGTCCGGGTTTTACCGGGCAATCAGCACCGGCAGCTTGCTTTTCTCCAGGATCGAAGCGGTCACGCCGCCGAATACCCGCTCCCGCAGGCGGGAATGTCCGTAGGCGCCCATGACGATGAGGTCGGCGTTGATCTCGAGCGCGTGCCGTTCGAGCACGTCTTCCACTGGCCGGCCGCCGCTTGCCAGTTGTTCGACGACGACATTTATCCCGTGTCGGGCGAGATAGGCAGCGACGTCGGCGCCGGGTTCGCCGCCGCTGACCCAGTAGGAACTGTCCGGATCGACCAGCACGACATGCACCTCCTCGGCCCAGGTCATCATCTCCAGGGCCTCGCGTGCGGCCCGAGCCGCCTCGGTGCGGGAATTGGCGAGCAGAACCCGCCGTGGCTTCAGGGTCGTCCTGAGGTTCTTCGGCGCCAGAAGAAGGGGGCGGCCCGCTTCGAACACGCCGCCGTCGACGATTTTCCGGGTGAGAACGCTATCGCCGCGCACGCCGTCTCCGATCACCAGCACATCGGCATAAAGTGCGCGGCGATGAATTTCCTCGCCTACGAAAACGCCTTCAGAGTAGATGACGTCGATGTCGAACGACAGACCATTCGTCGTGCAGGCGGCTGCCGCCTGTTTCCGGATGCCGTCGAGCAATCTCAAGTCCTCGTCCCGCTGGTCGAGCCACACCGTGCCGGCCGGAAAATCACCCATGGTTGCCGGAACCGCGAGGCCGATGACCACGACGGAAAGATGCGCTTCGAGTTCGATCGCGGTCTCCATGGCACGGGCGAGATCAGCAGTTGGATCCGTATTGCCGATCATCGCGAGCACTGTCTTGAATGACATTGTCTGTCTCCTCTGCATAACGCCTTGATTGGCCTATGGAAGGAAAGCCTAGAACCGGCACCGGCCCGAGCCATGATCTTCGTCAACCGAAAAGCGGAATTTCAGATTGCTGCGCACTATCTGAGGATCGACTAGGATCATAAACCCCGCTTCTGCCTCCACGATGAAAGCTCTCGCCATGCCGAAACGCAGCGCAGGTCTTTTGATATTCCGCCACGCCGCCGGAGATCGGCAAGTGTTTCTGGTTCATCCCGGCGGACCGTTCTGGGCACGCAAGGACGAAGGAGCCTGGTCCATTCCCAAGGGCCTTGTCGATGAAGGAGAAGACGAACTGGTGGCCGCGAAACGAGAGGTTTTCGAGGAGGTAGGAGCGAGAATTAACGGCAACTTCGAATGGCTCGGCGAATACCGCCAGCCGGGCGGCAAGCGGGTGCTCGCCTGGTCGATCGAGGCCGATATCGACGTCGAGAAGATCGTCAGCAACACGTTCCGGATCGAGTGGCCGCCGAAATCGGGGCTGATGAAGGAGTTTCCGGAAGTCGACCGGGCCGGCTGGTTCAGCCTCGACGAGGCGGAGCGCAAGATATTGAAGGGGCAGCAGCCGATCCTCGTCGATTTCGCGGCACGACGACAGCCATAAAGCAGGAGCCCAAATCCGGCTTTGCATGTCGAAGTGCCGGGCGCCGGCGAAACCCCTCCACGGCTTGACTTAGATCACCGCAAAGCCCGTGATGGACAGATACGAGAACTGCCTGACATCAGCGTTCATGGAGCCTCCCTTTGAACCGTATCGCAAAAGCCGCCATCATTGTCGCAGTCGTAGGTGCCGCCGGTTATTTCGGCTGGCGGTATCAGCAGGACCTTCGGGCCGAGCGAGCCATGCAGGGAATTGCCAGTGGAAACGGCCGCATCGAGGCGGTCGAAATCGATGTCGCGGCGAGAACCGCGGGACGCCTTTCCGATATTCTGGTGAAGGAAGGCAACTTCGTCAAAGCCGGCGCGATCGTCGCCCGCATGGATATCGAACAGCTCGTCGCCCAGAAGCGGGAAGCGGAGGCCCAGCTTGCAAGGGCGAAGATCGCCATCGAAACCGCAAAAAGCCTCGTCGTCCAGCGCCAGGCGGAAAAGGAAGCTGCGGCCGCAACAGTCTCCCAGAACGAGGTCCAGCTGCAATCGGCTCGCAAGCGGCTGGCCCGCAGCGAGCAGATGAGCCGCAGCGGATCGGTGTCCGAACAGTTGCTGGACGACGACCGCGCCAGGGTCGAGGGGGGCGTGGCGACAGTCGCGGCGGCCAAAGCCAACCTTGCGGCGACCGATGCGGCGATCGGTGCGGCGCAGTCTCAGGTCGTGGATGCCGAGGCCTCGGTCGAGGCCGTGCAGGCGACT
>NZ_JALBGV010000048.1 GCF_023006505.1 Neorhizobium sp. SHOUNA12A | reverse complement strand
CGACCGGGCGTGAGACCGGAGCCGCCGGTGCGCGCATACGGCTTGCCGTCTCGCGAAGCTGGCCCGAGGGGCTGCCGCCGAGCTGGAAGTGCGACAGCAGATCGCTGAGCTTGCCGCTTTCCTGGGCAAGGCCCGCGCCGGCGGCGTTCATCTCTTCGACCATGGCGGCATTCTGCTGGGTCGACTGGTCCATGTGATTGACGGCGGTATTGACCTGCGCAAGGCCGACCGACTGTTCCTGCGCTGCGATCGCGATCGCATCCATATGACTGTTGACGGTCTGGACGAGCTGTTCGATGACGCTGAGCCCCTCGCCCGTCTCGCTGACGAGCTTGACGCCCTCGCCGACGGCAACTGCCGAGTTGGAGATCAGCGACTTGATTTCCTTGGCGGCGTTCGCGGAGCGCTGGGCGAGTTCGCGGACTTCCTGTGCGACGACCGCAAAGCCCTTGCCGGCCTCACCGGCACGGGCCGCTTCGACACCCGCGTTGAGGGCGAGAAGGTTGGTCTGGAACGCGATCTCGTCGATCACGCCGATGATCTGGCCGATCTGCTGCGACGATTTCTCGATCCGTTCCATGGCAGATACTGCGTTGCGGACGACCTGGCCCGATTGATCGGCTCGTGTCCGGGCATCGCGGACGACGTCGCGGGCTTCGCCGGTGCGCTTCGAGGTGGCTACCACATTGGCGGTGATCTCTTCGAGTGCCGCGGCTGTTTCTTCCAGCGAAGCAGCCTGCTGCTCGGTGCGCTTCGACAGGTTGTCGGATGCGTCGGAAATTTCCCGCGAACCGCTGGTGACGGTGGAAACCGAATTGCCGACGCTGAGCAGCGCGTCGCGCAGCTGGCGGACCGAGGTATTGAAGTCGTGGCGCAGGCCTTCGAATTGCGGCGCCAAAGCTTCGTTCACTTCGCAGAGCATGTCGCCGGCAGCAAGACGACGAAGATTGGCGGCAAGCGCGCCGGTCGCCTGCGTCAGCTTCGCCTCGGCATCCGCCTCGCTCTGGCGCTGCATTTCGAGGCGCTCGGCCTCCGAACGACGACGGGTGGCTTCTGCCTCGGCTTCCAATTGAAGATTGCGGATCGCGGCTTCACGGAAAACCTCGACCGAGCGGGCCATGGCGCCGATCTCGTCCCTGCGATCCGAATAAGGGATCGCCTCTTCGGTATTGCCGGAGGCAAGGCTTGCCATCCGGTCGCCGATCTTGCGGATCGAGCCGGACAGGCTGCGGGCAATGATCACGCTGAGCGCGATGACAGCCAGGATGAAGATCGAGAGTGAGCCAAAAAGTACCCGCAGGCTGGACGCAGCGTCGGAAGACTTCTGATCGCCCAACGCTTTCAACTCGCTTGCAGCCTGGGCGATGATGCCGGAGGTGAAGGTGCGACGGTTCTCCATCGCGCGCGCCCAGGCGCTATAGTCGTCGGCGGCCGGCGTATAGGGCTTCAGACTGTCGAGCGCCTTCATCGTATTGGTGATCAGCTGACCGTCGGGCGTCTGGAAATAAGCGTCGTACTGCGCGATCAACTTGGGAGACAGGAAAGCGCGCATCGGCTTTTCATAAAGCCGGACCTGCTGCCGCCCCTGCATGAAACGGGCGGCTTCCTCGACGGTCAACGCACCGTTTTTGGTGTACTGCTGCCCCATCCGGTTGACGATGACGTAGCCGTTGCTGAGCTGGACGAGGGCATGGAAGCCGTCAACATAGCGCGCCAGCGCGCGGTCTTCGGTCAGGCCGCCGACGCGGCCGATGATATCCAGCGTCTTTTCCGAAACCGGCGTCACGTATTGCGCAGACAGAAGCTGGTTCGTGTCGCCGCTATCGATCTTGGCACGATATTCCGGCATCCGCAGAAAGCGTTCATCCACCGCCGCGACAAGCTCGCGCAAGCTGGCCTCGCCGTAACCCTGCGCATCGATGACCTTATACTGGTTCACGAGCCGCTTTTCCGCCGCATCCACGCTCGCACGGGCCTGGGGCCGCTGCGCCACGGAACCAAAGCTTTCTTCCGGAATGGCGTTCATCAGCTCGCCGCCGGCAAGCGCCAGGCTCTCAAGAGCGATCGCACGGTTCAGCTCCCGGTACTGGTTGTAGGATTCCCAGCTGGCGAACGCGCCGAGCCCAATCACGGCCAGGAGCGGAACGGAAGCAAGAAGCGTCAACGATGTACGGAAAGGCAAACGTTCGATCAAACGCAGCATGAATAAAACCCTCTGAAACGGGCCGTCATCATGACAGCGTCAAGACCCAGGCGGACATGGTCTCCCTGGGGCGGGAAAATGCGCCGGGAATCTTTGCGATTGTCTTTATCGGGCTAGGTTAAAAATACCCATAATTTTGGGGGTTCGGATTTTAGCTTTTGTTAACTTCATCCAAAAGAAAACCCCGGCAGAACCGGGGTTTTTACTTTAGGCAAAACTAAAAAAACTTAACGCGTCAGACGCTTGTGGGCCTGGCTGCCCGGGTTGAGGGCATCGGGGCCGAGTCGGCGGACCTTGTCCTGCTCATAGTCCTCGAAATTGCCTTCGAACCATTCCACATGGCCGTCGCCTTCGAAGGCGAGAATATGCGTCGCCAGGCGGTCGAGGAACATGCGATCGTGGCTGATGATGATCGCGCAGCCGGCAAAGTTTTCCAGCGCGCTTTCGAGCGCACCCAGCGTTTCCGTATCGAGGTCGTTGGTCGGTTCGTCGAGGAGCAGAACGTTGCCGCCGGCCTTCAGCATCTTGGCAAGGTGAACGCGGTTGCGCTGGCCGCCCGAGAGGTTGCCGACCTTCTGCTGCTGGTCGCCGCCCTTGAAGTTGAAGGCGCCGCAATAGGCGCGGGAGTTCATGTCGAACTTGCCGAGCTTGATGATTTCGGCGCCGCCCGAGATTTCCTCCCAGACGGTCTTGTTGCCGTCGAGCGCATCGCGACTCTGGTCGACATAACCGAGATGGACGGTCTCGCCGATGCGCACCGAACCCGCATCCGGCGTTTCCTGGCCGGTAATCATCCGGAACAGCGTCGTCTTGCCGGCGCCGTTCGGGCCGATGATGCCGACGATGCCGCCCGGCGGCAGCTTGATCGACAGGTCGTTGATCAGCGTGCGGCCCTCAAAGCCCTTGGTGATGCCTTCCATCTCGATGACCACCTGGCCGAGACGCTCGCTGACCGGGATGATGATCTGCGCGTCGCCGGGGCGCTGTTTGTCGGCGGCTTCCACCAGCTGTTCGTAGGACTTGATACGCGCCTTGGATTTTGCCTGGCGCGCCTTCGGGCTGGACGCGATCCATTCCTGTTCACGGGAAATCGCCTTCTGGCGGCCGGCTTCTTCGCGGTTTTCCTGCTGCATGCGCTTGGCTTTTGCGAGCAGGTAGGCCGAGTAATTACCTTCGTAAGGAATGCCGCGGCCGCGGTCGAGCTCCAGAATCCAGCCGGTGACGTTGTCGAGGAAGTAGCGATCGTGGGTGATCATCATCACGGCGCCCGGATAGTCGCGCAGGTGCTTTTCGAGCCAGGCGATGGTTTCGGCGTCCAGATGGTTGGTCGGTTCGTCGAGCAGCAGCAGATCCGGCTGCGACAGGAGAAGACGGCACAGCGCGACGCGGCGGCGTTCACCACCCGACAGGCTGGTGACTTCCGAATCGCGCGGCGGGCAGCGTAGTGCCTCCATCGCCATCTCGACCTGGCTTTCCAGGTCCCAAAGGTTCTGGCTGTCGATGACGTCCTGAAGCTTGGCGCCCTCGTCGGCGGTCTCGTCGGAATAGTTCATCATCAGTTCGTTGTACCGGTCGAGGACGGCCGTCTTCTTGGCAACGCCTTCCATGACGTTCTCAAAAACGGTCTTGGACGCATCGAGATGCGGCTCCTGTTCGAGATAGCCGACGGTCGCGCCTTCTGCGAGCCAGGCTTCGCCGGTATATTCCTTGTCCTGACCGGCGATGATGCGCAGCACGGTCGACTTACCGGCGCCGTTCGGGCCGAGGATACCGATCTTGGCATCCGGGTAGAAAGACAGATTGACGTTCTCGAGGATTTTCTTGGCGCCGTAGGACTTGTTGAGTCCCGACATGTGATAGATGAACTGACGTGCCATGGATAAAAGTGCTCCGGGGGGAATTTCGGTTTGCCGCTATGTAGGCGAATTGGTGGCCGGGAGCAATGCGCGAACGGTCGAGGGAGCGAGGATGTTCGACGAAACGAGGCGGTTTAAGAGCCCGACAGGCGCAAACCTTGCCTATCATTACCAGCCGCCGGCCGAACCGGCGCATGCCATCCTGCTGATCTCGCACGGGCTTGCCGAGCATTCCCGGCGCTACAGGGGTTTCGCCGAGACCATGGCCAGCCGCGGCTTCCAGACTTACGCCTTCGATCATCGCGGCCATGGCGAAACGACGGCGCCGGATGCGCCGATCGGCCGTTTCGCCCGGCATAACGGCGTCAGTCTGGTGCTCGAAGATGTCAAGGCCATGCGCGACATGGCGGCACATGCCCATCCCGGCCTGCCGGTTCTGCTCTTCGGCCATTCCATGGGCGGGCTGATCGCGCTCAATGCCGCCGTGGATCATCCCGACAGCTTTAATGCCGTCGCGGTCTGGAATTCCAACTTCCATCCAGGTCCGGCTGGCCGCGCGGCGCAGGTGATCCTGCGCATCGAAAAGGCTTTGAAAGGCTCGGACGTGCCGAGCGGGCTTCTGCCGAAACTCACTTTTGGCGCCTGGGGGAAATCCATTGCCGGCCACCGTACGGAATTCGACTGGCTGAGCCATGACCGGGATATCGTCGATGCCTATATCGCCGATCCCCTCTGCGGTTTCGATGCCAGCGTCTCGCTGTGGCTCGATCTCTTCGAACTCACGTTTCGCGCCCCGAAACTGATCCATCGACTGGCGAAAACCCTGCCGATCCACCTGATCGGCGGCGCCGAGGATCCGGCGACCAATGGCGGCCGTGAGATCCTGTGGCTTTCCGAGCATTTCAAGCGCAACGGCTTTTCGAACGTCACCACCAAGATCTGGCCGGGCACCCGCCACGAAACGCTGAACGATACGGTGCGGGCCCGCGCCACCGCCGAATTCGCCGCCTGGGCCCGGGCCGCCCTGCCCATGCCCGCGGCCGCGCTCTGAACCGGGCCTACTCATCAAACGGAATGAGTTCATGACATTTAATCAAGTGCTTCCGGGACCGGTCCCGGCTATAGGAAATCGATGAATTCGTCGTCCGCAAGCCTTGCCGCATCAGCCCCGAACCGGATCGTCAACGGCCTCGGCCTGATGATCGTCGCGATGCTGATCGCCCCGTTCATCGACGTCTTTTCGAAGCTTGCGACCGATACCGCGTCGCCCATGTTCATCACTGCCGCGCGCTTCGTTTTCCAGGCGCTCTGCATGCTGCCGATCGTGCTCCGGAATGGATATTGGCGGACGTTCTCCTGGCGTCTCAGCGTCTTCCATGCGATCCGCGCGACCCTCATCACTGTCTCCATGGTCTGCTTCGTGGCGACCCTGGCCGTCATGGAAGTGGCCGATGCCATCGCCATCTTCTTCGTCGAACCGATCATCCTCACCGTGCTCTCCAGCATCTTCCTCAAGGAGACAATCGGCTGGCGGCGTTATACCGCCTGCGCGGCCGGCTTCGTCGGCGCCATGATCGTCATCCGTCCAAGCTTCCAGGAGATCGGCTTCGTGGCACTGCTGCCGATCGTCACCGCCTTCTGCGTAGCGATCTTCGCGATCCTGACGCGGGCGCTGGCGCATCGCGAAGATCCCTGGTCGATGCAGTTCCAGATGGCGCTCTGGGGAATTCCGATCTCAGCCATATTGCTCCTTGTCGGCGACCGGACGGGCATCGGCTTCCTGGCGCCCTCCATGCCGGACTGGAAGACCCTGCTGTGGCTCGCGGGCGTCGGCGCCTTCGCAGCCCTGTCGGGCATCCTTGCCGTCTACGCCTATCGCGCCGCACCGGCGTCCGTGATTGCGCCGCTGCAATATTTCGAGATCGTCTCGGCAACGCTGTTCGGCTGGCTGGTCTTCGGCGACTTTCCCGATCCGGTCAAATGGCTCGGCATTTCGATCATCATCGGCTCCGGCCTCTATATCATCTGGCGCGAACGCCGCGTTGCTTCCATGAAGCCGGTAACCAGCGCCGCCAAATCAACCGTGACCCCGTGATATGACCCAGACACCCAAGAAACCGCCGCTTACCGGCATCCGCGTCATCGAACTTGCTCGTGTGCTCGCCGGTCCCTGGGCCGGGCAGATGCTGGCAGACATGGGTGCCGACGTCATCAAGGTGGAAAACCCCGATGGCGGCGACGATACCCGCGCCTGGGGTCCTCCCTTCGTCGAAGGCAAGGACGGCGAAAACCTGTCGGCCGCCTATTACCACTCCACCAACCGCGGCAAACGCTCGATCGCCGTCGACCTCAAGACCGAGGAAGGCCAGGACATCGTCCGCCGGCTGGCCGCCACCGCCGACGTGCTGATCGAGAACTTCAAGCTTGGCGGCCTCGTCAAATACGGGCTCGACTACGAGAGCCTGAAAAAGATCAATCCGAAGCTGATCTATTGCTCGATCACCGGCTTCGGCCAGAACGGCCCTTACGCCAATCTCGCCGGCTACGATTACATCGTCCAGGGCATGTCCGGCTTCATGTCGATCACCGGCGAGCCGGATGGCCAGCCGATGAAGGCGGGTGTCGCGATCGCCGACATCTTCACCGGCATCTATGCGGTGACCGCTATCCAGGGCGCGCTGATCCATGCGATGAAGACCGGCGAAGGCCAGCATGTCGACATGGCGCTGCTCGACGTCCAGGCCGGCATCCTCGCCAACCAGAACATGAACTACCTGGTCTCGGGCGAGGCGCCGGTGCGGCTTGGCAATGCTCATCCGAACATCAGCCCCTACGAGGTCCTGGCCACCGAAGACGGGTATCTCATTCTCGCCATCGGCAATGACGGCCAGTTCCGGCGCCTCTGCCGCATCCTCGGCATCGATGGGATGGCCGATGACGAGCGTTTCGCCACCAACAAGGCGCGCGTCGCCAACCGCGTCGAAGTGCGCCGGCTGATCCTCGCGCAGACGTCGAAATGGAAAAAGGCCGAGCTGCTCGCCGCCTGCGGCGACAATGCCGTGCCGGCAGGGCCGATCAATTCGATCGCCGAAATGTTTAACGATCCGCAGGTCAAGGAGCGCGGGCTCCGAATCGACCTCGAGGCAGCCGACGGTACGGTCATTCCCGGTGTGCGCAGCCCGATCGTGCTGTCGGAAACGCCGCTTGTCTATCACCGGCCGAGCCCGGCGCTCGGCGAACATACCGCAGACGTGCTGGCGCAACTCGATCAAATCGAAAAAGAGGGGAGAGAAAGATGAAAACCGCGATGAAAACCGGAGGGCAGCTCATCGTCGAGGCGCTGAAGGCGAACGGCGTCAAGCGCATCTCCTGCGTGCCCGGAGAAAGTTATCTCGCCGTGCTCGACGCGCTGTATGAAAGCGGCATCGAGGTGCTCGTCTGCCGCCAAGAAGGCGGCGCTGCGATGATGGCTGACAGCTGGGGCCGCCTCAGCGGCGAGCCGGGCATCTGCATGGTCACCCGCGGTCCCGGCGCCACCAATGCCTCGGCCGGCCTGCACATCGCCAAGCAGGATTCGATCCCGATGATCCTCTTCGTCGGCCAGATCGGCCGCGACATGAAGGAACGGGAAGCCTTCCAGGAGGTCGAATACCGCCGCGCCTTCACCGAATTTGCCAAATGGGTCGGCGAGATCGACGACGCCCGCCGCATCCCCGAATTCGTCACCCGCGCCTTTGCGGTCGCCACTTCCGGCCGCCCCGGCCCGGTCGTGCTGACGCTGCCGGAGGACATGCTGGTCGAGGAAGTCGAGGCGCCTGAAGCCCGCGCCTATATGCCGGTCGAAAGCCACCCCGGAAAAAGCCAGATCGCAGCGTTCGAGACCATGCTGAAGAACGCTCAGCATCCGATGTTCATCCTCGGCGGCACCCGCTGGAGCGAACAGGCGGTTGCCGATTTCCAGGCTTTCGCCAGCCGCTTCAAGGTGCCCGTAGGCTGCTCCTTCCGCCGCCAGATGCTGTTCGATCACCTCCACCCCTCCTATGCGGGGGATGTCGGCATCGGCATCAATCCCGTGCTCGCCAAGGCGGTCAAGGAGGCGGACCTGCTGGTGCTGATCGGCAGCCGCATGTCGGAAATGCCCTCCTCCAGCTATACGCTGATCGACATCCCCTATCCGCAACAGAAGCTCGTCCACGTCTTTCCCGATCCGGAAGAACTCGGCCGCATGTACCGGCCGGACCTGGCGATCTGCGCCGCGCCGGCGGAATTCGTCGCGGCACTGAAAGACCTCGAACCACCTGCCCTACCGCTCTGGGCCGAACGGAAATCGGCGCTGCACGACGCCTACCTCAAGTGGTCGACGCCGCCGGAGGCCGGCCCCGGCCCGGTCAGGATGGGTCCGATCATGCAATGGATCGAGGAGAACGTGCCCGACAACGCGATCTTCACCAACGGCGCCGGCAATTACGCCACCTGGCTGCACCGCTTCCACCGCTTCCGGAAATACAACACCCAGTCCGCCCCGACCTCCGGCTCGATGGGCTATGGCCTGCCCGCCGCGGTTGCCGCCAAGCAGCTGTTTCCCGGACGCGAAGTCGTCTGCTTTGCCGGCGACGGCTGCTTCATGATGCATGGCCAGGAATTCATCACCGCTGTGCGCTACGGACTGCCGATCATCACCGTGCTGGTCAACAACGGCATCTACGGCACGATCCGCATGCACCAGGAGCGGGAATATCCGGGCCGCGTCAGCGCCACCGACCTCGTCAACCCGGATTTCGTCGCCTATGCCAAGGCTTTCGGCGGGCATGGGGAACTGGTCGAGAAGACGGAAGAGTTCGGCCCGGCCTATGAGCGGGCGCGCGCCAGCGGCAAACCCTCGATTATCGAGGTCAGGCTGGACCCGGAAGCGATCACGCCGGCAAGGACGCTGACCCAGATCCGCGAAAGGGTATAAAATAGAAAAAGCCGGCCTATCAGCACGATAGGCCGGCTTTTTGAATCAAGATCGCAGCAGTCAGATCGCAGCCGTGACGATGAACTCGACCTTGTATTTCGGTGCAGCGAGCTTGGCTTCGCTGGTAGCGCGGGCCGGCGGGTTGGCCGGATCGATCCAGCTTTCCCAGACCGCATTCATTTCACCGAAATAGGACATGTCCGAGAGATAGATGATCGTCTGCAGGATCTTCGACTTGTCGGAACCGACGGCAGCCAGCAGGCGGTCGACTTCGGAAAGCGCGTCCTTGCACTGGTCGGTGACACTCTCACCTTCGCCAACCTGGCCGGCCAGATAGACGGTGTTGCCGTGGACGACGGCGCCGCTCATGCGGGCGGCCGGCTCGATACGCTGGATGCTCATGGAATTCTCCTCAAAAAATTGAGCTTCTGGAAGGGCCTCGCGCCAAAGGCACGAGGCCGCGGAAAATCTTTAGCCGCGAAGGTGCTGGCTCTTTTCGTAGATCGCCGTCGAACGGGCGCCGGAACGGCAGAAGCCGAGCATCGGGCGCGGCAATTCGTCAAGCGCATCGACCATCGCCTTGACGCCCTGTTCGTCGACGCCCATGCGGCCGACCGGGATGTGGCGGATGTCGAGGCCGAGTTCCTTGGCACGGGCTTCGATCTGCGCAAAATGCGGCTGGCCCGGCTCCTCGTCGTCGGGACGATGGCAGACGACCGACTTGAAACCCATGGCCTTGACCTGGTCGAGTTCCTCGACGGTGATCTGGCCGGTGACGGAATACTCGTCGTTGATCTGGCGGATATCCATGGACTTAGCCCTCCGTTCTATTTGAGGCGCAAGCATTACGACGGTGCCCTTTGGGCGTCAATCACTGAGCGACAACTCTCAGACGAAGCAGAAGCGCAGGCCGTATTCGACACTTTCGCCGGGCTTGACCCACCCGAGTTCCCCGTTCGCCGCAAGCTCCTGGCGGCTTGCCAAGCGATGCGAAACCGGCTCGATCCCCAGCACATGCGCCGGCGCCTTCTGATTCCGCCAGACCTGCAGATGCGGCAGCGTGTCGGTCCTGAACTTCACCTTCAGCGTCAGCCCGCCGATCGCCGCGATCGGCCCGAGCGCGATTTCGGTCCATTGCTCGCCCTCGACCGCCGCCGGCACGCAGAATATGCCGCCGGTCTCGCCGCCGAAGGTCCAGGGGAAGCCGCCTTTGTCGAGCATCCTGCCGGTCAGCCGGACGTGGTCATCGAACAGCCAGGCGCCGATATTCATATGGTACATATGCACCCGCGCGAATGGCTTGGAACCGGTATTGGTGACCTTGTCCGACAGGCTCACCTCGCCCGTCGCACCATCGATCCGCCAATGACGTTCGAGGAGAGCCGTCTCGCCGGTCACAATGGTCAGCGGCACGCGGGCACGGCATTCCGCATCCGGCCCCTGCGCATCCCAGAACAGGATTTCGGCCGGGTGGGAGGAGAAGGACCCATGCAGCGGATATTTCTGGCCTTCAGCGGCGCCTTCGATCGCCTCGGGATGACGAATATGGTCGGGCCCGCAGGTGAAGAGGAACCCTTCGAGCGAATGATCGATTCGCGGATCACCGTCGTCGGGAATGGCCCGGCCCGGAGCAAGATCCACATCGCCGATGAAACAGCCCCCGATATCGAGAACCGAGCTCTCGTCGAGAAAAATCCTCGGTCCGTTGGCAGCGGAAAAAGCCTTCATAATCATTCCCTTCACGGTTTCGTCAAAACTTCTAACCGATCGTGAAGCGAATTTAACGGTGTGTTCATGACGAATTCACTTTTTCCACACTACGGTCAAAATTAACTTGTCTGTGGCGACAGGCGAACGGGCGGGAACCAATGTCCGATTTCCCGATTACGCTTAAGTAGTAACAAGGAAGTCGGTGACATCGTGAAGCGGCTATTTTTTGCATGCGCAAGCCTGGTGATCTTGACCGCGGCACAGGGAATTCCCTCCGCCGAAGCACAGAACCGTTATGGCCGCTACCCCTCGGAAACGATGCTCGTCGCTCCTGACGGCTCGATCCTGGACTATGTGCCCGATCGCGGCGATGTCGTCATCAGCCGCGACGGCATGGGTCGCCGCGTTCTGATCGATCATTTCGGCAATGTCGTCGCAACAGAGATTCGCCAGGAAGCCTATCGTCCCAACCGGACGCAGGAGTATCCGCCGGTACCGGGCGGCTACCGGTCTCCGCGCGACACTGGCGGCTATCAGCAGGGTGCCGGCGGTTATCGCGACTACCGCGAATATCGACCGGGCGAACCAGGCGCCATTACCGGCGGGATCCCTGGACGAGGCTCGGTCAGCCGCATGCCGCTCGATGATCAGGCCCTCCCCGACACCGGCTATCCGCAGGAAGCCTCGATCGAACCGGACCAGCCGCCGGCGGAAACGCTTCTGCCGCAGAAGCCGATCATCACCGTCACCAAGAAGCCGCAGGCCCAGATCGCTGCACTCCAGGTCTTCCTGGACCGTGAAGGCATCTCGCCCGGCGTCATCGACGGCCATCTCGGCGACAACGTCAACAAGGCGATCGCCGCCTGGCAGGAAATGACCGGCGAGACGCTCGATCCGAACAATTCCGAGGACATCCTGCAGCGACTGACCTATTCGGGCGGCCTGCCGATCGTCGACTACACGATCACCCCGGCCGATGCCGCCGGTCCCTACGTTGCGTCGATCCCGGAAGACTATGCGCACAAATCGCAGCTGCCGGCGATGTCCTATACGTCGGTAACCGAAAAGCTCGCCGAGCAGTTCCACATGGACGAGAACTATCTGAAGGCGCTCAATCCCGGCGTCGATTTCACCATCCCCGGCTCGACCATCAAGGTCATTAATCCCGGCCAGCCGAAGGTCGGTCAGGTCACCCGCATCATCGCCGACAAGAGCAAAAAGCAGGTTTTTGCCTATGGCGCCGACGGCAAGCTGGTGGCGGCTTATCCGGCAACCATCGGCTCGACCGACACGCCCTCGCCGACCGGCACCCACTCGGTCGAACGTATCGCCCTCGATCCCGGCTATACCTACAATCCGAAGATCAATTTCAAGCAGGGCAGCAACGATCAGATCCTGCAGATCCCGCCGGGTCCGAACGGCCCGGTCGGTACGGTCTGGATTGCGCTCTCGAAGCCCACATATGGCATCCACGGCACGCCGGAACCTTCCAAGATCGGCAAGACCAACAGCCACGGCTGCGTGCGCCTGACCAACTGGGACGCAAGGGAACTCGCCAAGATGGTCAAGCCCGGCACCACGGTGGAATTCACCGAGTAAGGTTAGCAGGCTCGCAAAGACGGAAAGCTCCTCGGCATTGCCGCAGGGCTTTCTGCTGCTGCTGTCGCAACGCGAAAAAACGGCCGGTTCCGAAGAACCGGCCGCATGGAATGAATGGAACCGGGCGGTATCAGGCGGCGTAGCGGCCCAGTCCGAAGAGGCGCGACGCGACGGAGCGGGTGATCTTGACGGGCATGAGACGCATGACTTCCTGTGCGTAGGACCGGGCGTTTTCCTTTGCCTTGTCGAGATTGCTGACCTTCGCAGGGTCCAGCGTATGGAGCGTGCCCCCGGTCTCGAAGAGTTCCTTGAAGGCGATGCGTTCGCCGATCGGCGTATCGAGGACATGCACGCCGCGGGCAGCCAGAAGACCCTTGATGGTCAACAGCGCCTTGGTGGTGACCATCGAGGTAACGCGCGTCAGCACCACTGAATGCGGGATCACCAGGCCGGCCTTCTCCTTCATATAGGACAGGAGGTCGAGGATTTGGGCAGCACCCTTGGCGTCCATGGCAGAACCCTGGACCGGGATCATCACATGGTCGGAAAGCCCGATCGCCGTGGTGACCAGCGCATCACGGGCGCCGGCGAGGTCAATGATGAAATAGTCGGTGCGCGATGCCATTTCTCGAAGATGACATTGCAGCGATGCGAGCGTGACTTCCGATACCACTTCGATGTTGCGCACGGTGCCGGAGGTCTCGAACCACTGGCTGATCCAGCGCTGCGGGTCGGCATCGATGACGGTGACGCGAAAACCCTGATAGGCAAGTTCGGTAGCGAGCAGGAGCGCAGCGGTCGTTTTTCCGGCTCCACCCTTGGCGTTGGCAAAGGAAATTACAGGCATTTTCGGTCCTCGAACAAGTCTTGAGCCACATCGCTCACGAGGACACCGGGAAGCATGGTGTCATTCGCACATCCTTTCCAAACATGGTTAACGAATTGCAAATTTAACCACCATTAATATCACTCAGGAGATTTAGCTTTTGGCTCTAAAATGCGGAAAAGCCCGGAGGTTTGGGCCTCCGGGCTCCTTCAATGCCGATCTTCCGAGGACCCCGAAGACTTAAAAGCAGTCCAGGAAAAGCGCTTTGGTATTCTCCATCGTCATGGTGACGGGGTTGCCGCCGCAACTCGGGTCCTCCATCGCCATCGCCGTCAGTTCATCGATTCGGTCCGGCTTGATCCCCAGCGCCGTGAGATTTTCGGGAACGTTGAGTTCGGCACGCAGCGACAGGACATAATCATAGAACCCGTCGAACCCGCCGGCGATGCCGAGATAGGCTGCGGCGCGGGCGATCTTCTCTTCGATTGCCGGACGGTTGAAGCGCAGCACCGGCGGCATCACGACTGCATTGGTCATGCCGTGATGGGTGTTGTAGACCGCGCCGATCGGATGCGACAGCGAATGGATGGCGCCAAGCCCCTTCTGGAAGGCGACCGCGCCCATGGCCGCAGCCGACATCATATTGGTGCGGGCTTCGAGGTCCTGTCCGTCCTTGTAGGCGCGCGGCAGGAATTCCTTGACCAGCCGCATGCCTTCGAGCGCGATACCGCCGGACATCGGATGGTAGAATGGCGACGAATAGGCCTCCAGGCAATGCGCGAACGCATCCATGCCGGTGCCGGCGGTGATTGCCTTCGGCATGCCCATCGTCAGTTCCGGATCGCAGATGACGACGCCGGGCAGCAGTTTCGGGTGGAAGATGATCTTTTTGACATGGGTGACGGAGTTGGTGAGCACCCCTGCCCGGCCGACTTCAGACCCGGTGCCGGCCGTGGTCGGCACCGCGACGATCGGTGCGATCTTCGAGGCGTCGGCGCGGGTCCACCAGTCGCCGATATCCTCGAAATCCCAGACCGGTCGCGTCTGGCCGGCCATGAAGGCGATCAGCTTGCCGAGATCGAGGCCCGAACCGCCGCCGAAGGCGACGACGCCGTCATGACCGCCATCTTTGTAAGCCTTGACGCCGGCTTCGAGGTTGTTCTCGTTCGGGTTCGGATCCACATCGGCAAAGATCGCCCGGCCGAGGCCAGCCTCTTCGAGCACGTCGAGCGCATGGCCGGTGATCGCCATCGAGGCCAGTCCCCGGTCGGTGACCAGAAGCGGCTTTTTCAGGCCGAGCGTCTTGCAGGCGTCCGCCAGTTCCTTGATGCGTCCGCGGCCCAGCTTGACGGCGGTCGGATAGCTCCAGTTCGCGACGATATTCATTTCGTGACCTTCTTCAGGTGGTAGGATTTCGGGCGGGTCAGGTTGTGGAAACCGAGGACGGAGAGCGAACCGCCTCGCCCGGTTCCCTTGACGCCGGTCCAGACAAGCGCCGGATCGAGATAGTCGGCGCGATTCATGAACACCGTGCCGGTTTCGAGCTGACTGCCGATCCGGTTGGCCCGGTCGACATCCGGCGTCCACAGCGACGCCGTCAGCCCATAGCGGCTGTCGTTCATGTAACCGATCGCCTCGTCGTCACTCTTCACCTTCATGATGCCGACGGCCGGGCCGAACGTCTCTTCCCGCATGATCTCCATGGAATGATCGACGTCAACCAATACTTGCGGCGCAAGATAGGCGCCACCGTCGTCGGCCGGGAAAAACTTCGGATCGACCAGCGCCCTGGCGCCGCTCGCCACCGCGTCGGCGATCTGCTGGCGCACGACCTTGGCAAAGCGCTTGTTGGCCATCGGCCCCAGCGTCGTTTCCTTGTCGAGCGGGTTGCCAAGTTTGTAGTTCGACACCCAGGCGACCGATTTCTCGACGAAGGCGTCGTAGAGCGATTCGTGAACGTAGATGCGCTCGATACCGCAGCAGCATTGGCCGGAATTATAGGTCGCGCCGTCCATCAGCGTGTCGACGGCAGCATCCAGGTCGGCGTCCTCCATCACATAACCGGGGTCCTTGCCGCCGAGTTCGAGGCCGATGCCGGTAAAGGTACCGGCGGCGGCCCGCTCGATCGACCTTCCGCCCTCGACCGAACCCGTAAAATTGATGAAGTTGAACAGCCCTTCGGAAATCAGCCTGGCCGACGTCGCGTGGTCGAGGAAGATATTCTGGAAGACATCTTCCGGAACACCGGCCTCGACAAAGGCGCGCACCATGCGCTCACCGACGAGCAGCGTCTGGGAGGCATGCTTGATGACAACCGCGTTGCCGGCCATCAGCGCCGGCGCGACGGTATTGATCGCCGTCATATAGGGATAATTCCACGGCGCGATGACGAACACGACCCCATGCGGCTCCCGTTCGATGCGACGTTCGAACGTGGCGCTGTCCTCGACGCGCAAAGGAGCGAGCGCATCGGCGGCGATCGAGGCGACGTAGTTGGAGCGCTCATTGAACCCCTTGAACTCGCCGCCGTAGCGCACCGGCCGGCCCATCATCCAGGCGAGTTCCGGCACCACCTCGTCGACCATCTCGTTGAGGCGCGCGACGCCTTTCAGCACGAGCTGGACACGCTCCTCGAGCGGCCGCTTCGCCCACGCCTTCTGCACATGCCGTGCGCGCCCGATCGCTTCGGCCGCCGCTTCCGCCGACATGGCCGGACGCTCGGCATAGACCGAACCGTCGACCGGCGAGATACATTGGATCATCGTCATTGATATAGGCTCCAGAAAATCAGCAGGCCCCGAGGGGTTAACAGGCAAGCGTGCGGACATGGCCCGCATGTCCATAGGAAAGAATCGCGCGGTCGCGCGTGATGATGGTCAGATCGTGCTCCCGCGCGGTGGCAATCAGAATACGGTCGATCGGGTCCTTGTGAATAGGCTGGGGCAGGAACGAGGACGCAATAAAAATCGTGGAGGTCACGGGATGTTCTGTAAAATTCCCGTCCCGCAGATAGTCGCGGTACCATTGCTGGGCATCCCGGGATTCACGAATACGACCTTTGGCGAGCAGCATGCCCATTTCCCAAGCTGTCGCAGCGGAAACGAAAACCGGAATCCTTCTAGCCTGGCTCTCTCCGAGCGACTCCAAAGCCACCGGCGACAGCACCTCCTTTTGCGACATCCAGATAACAAAACATGTATCGAGCAGAAACCGACTACTCATTATAAAGCTTCTCGCCCAACTCCTCATCCCAGTCCATTGGCGCCGTCAGATCGACGCCCGGCATGACGGTGATCGTACCAGCCATACAACCGTAACCGGGATGCAACTCGATCAGCGTGCCGTCCTCCTTCTCCATCCAACGCTTGCCATCCTTGTAGATGATATCGTCTTTCGTGAACATTTTGGCCGGCTGAGTGTCCGAGTAGCCGGTGGCGTCATAGCTGCCTTGCTTCGTCTCCTCAAATCCGAACACCTTGCCCCGCCGGTGCGCGGCCACCTCCTCGAGATTTATCCCGAGGAAGGCGGCGATATCGTCCTGCTCATCTGCGCTCATCTTCCGTTCGCCCTTCAGCATCCGCGATACGGCACTGGGATCGAGCGACATGAAGCGAGCCAAATCGCGCAAAGATTTCTGTCCCTGATCGAGTTTCTGATAAAACCATTCACTGTCTATAGGGCTCATGACCATTCCCGCAGGTTGTGGAAATAGCTTAACATAATGCCATAATGACAACAAGCGCACCCCAGTATTGCGATTATCTCAAGCTCTCTCGAAACCGCGTGCCACTTCCCAATCCGTCACGCGGCGATCGTATTCCTCCTGCTCCCATTGGCCGGCTCGGACATAGTGGTCGATGACGTCGTTGCCGAAGGCCGAGCGCAGCAGTTCCGAACCGTCCATGAGATCGATCGCCTCGCGCAGCGTCTTCGGGATCTCGCGGATACCCTTGCCGCCATAGGCGTCGCCGACGAAGGCAGGCTCCAGCGCCATCTTCTTCTCGATCCCGTCGATACCGGCGGCAATCAGCGCCGCCATGGCGAGATACGGGTTGAGGTCGGAACCGCCGACGCGGCATTCGATGCGGATTCCCTTGGACGCCTCGCCGCAAAGACGGTAGCCCGCGGTACGGTTGTCCTTCGACCAGACTGCCTTGGTCGGCGCGAACGTGCCGGCCATGAAACGCTTGTAGGAATTGATGTAGGGTGCCAGGAAATAGGTGATCTCGCCGGCATGGCTAAGCAGCCCGGCGATATAATGTTTCATCAGTTCCGACATGCCGTGTTCGTCGTCCTTGTCGAAGAACAGCGGGGTCTTGCCGTCGGCGCTCCACAGCGACTGGTGAATATGCGACGAACTGCCGGCGGCCGAATAATTCCACTTGGCGAGGAAGGTAATCGCCTTGCCCTTGCCCCAGGCGATCTCCTTGCACGCATTCTTGATGATCACGTGCCGGTCGGCCATGGTCAACGCATCGGCGTAGCGGACGTTGATTTCCTCCTGGCCGGCCGAAGCCTCGCCCTTGGAGTTCTCCACCGGAATGCCGGCACCCTGCAGGCCGGTGCGGATCGCCCGCATGACCTCCTCTTCCTTGGTGGTCTGGAAGATGTGGTAGTCCTCGTTGTAGCCGCTCGCCAGTTTGAGATTGCGGTAGCTGCTTTCGCGCGCCTGATCGTAGGTCTGGTCGAACAGGAAGAATTCGAGTTCGGTCGCCATGAAGGCGGACATGCCCATCGCCTCCAACCGCTTCACCTGGGCCTTCAGGATGGCGCGCGGCGAATGCGGCACGTCCGCATGGGTGTGATGGTCGAGCACGTCGCAGAGAACCAGCGCCGTGCCTTCGAGCCAGGGGAGTTTGCGTAGCGTCGCAAGATCCGGCTTCATCGTATAGTCGCCATACCCCTGTTCCCAGCTGGTCGCCTTGTAGCCGGAGATGGTCTCCATCTCGATATCGGTCGCCAGCAGATAGTTGCAGCTATGGGTTTCCTGATAGGCGCTCTCGACGAAATATTCCGCCTGGAACCGTTTGCCCATCAGGCGACCCTGCATGTCCACCTGGGCAGCGATGATCGTATCGATGCGGCCCTCGGCAACATCTTTTTTGAGTTCGTCGAAAGAATAATGACTGGTCATGATCGATCCATCTGGCCTTTGAACATTTGGCGGAGGCCGCACATCGCGGCCTCCGCCAATGATGTCGGTGAAGGTTATTCGCCCGGTACCGGCGAGACCGCTCCGGTTTCGCCGACTGCCGCTTCCGCAGCAGCGATTTCGGCCTTGCGCTTGGCGATCATGTCACCGATCGGAGGCCCCTTGAAGCGCTTGTTCTCGACCGCGAACCAGATGATTATCGCAAGGACGATAAGGCCGACGGTGACCGCAAGCACCTTGTCGTTCGGCGGCTGGATGGCGATGTAGATGATCAGCACCATGCCAAGCGTCGCCAGTACGCCGACTGTCTTGTAGACGCCCTGGCCGAGATCCCAGGGCCCTGGCGCGGGCCATTTTTTAGTGCCGTAGGCGAAGATGCCGAGCACGATCGGGAAGAGGAAGGAAAGGAAAAGGAAGATCAGGGTCGCGTTGACGACCGTGACGTAGAGGCTTGCCTCGCCCACCGAGATGAACAGCGCACCCCAGACGAACAGGCTTTCGAGAGCCGCCCCCGTCCAGATCGCGGCGACGGGCGTACGGAATTTCGGGCTGACGCTTGCGAGCGTCTTTGAGCCGACCGGGATCCCGCCATCACGCGAAAACGCAAAGATCATTCGCGAGCATGAGGTGACGGTCGCAAGCCCGCAGAGGAACTGCGAGATGAAGATGGCGACATAGAGCACCGTCACCAGCCAGGCCGGCATGATGGTGTTGATCGTGGTGAAGAACACGGCCCAGCCCTGCTTGGCGCCTGCGGCCATGTCCGGGATGGCGATGACGAAGGCCGACAGCATGACCCAGCCGGCAAGCGACGACCAGAGCACGGCGGAGACCATCGAACGGGGCACCGACAGCGCCGCCTTCTTGGTTTCCTCCGACGTATGCGCCGAGGCGTCATAACCGGTGATCGTGTAGATCGGCAGCAACAGGCCGAGCGCGAAGATATACCACATGCTGTCGGACTGAGGCCAAACGGCCCCGCCCGCATCACCGGAATAATTGGTGAAAGTCCAGAGCCGCGAAATATCGTGCGTCGGTGCGTAGATGAGGCAGGCGATGGTCAGGACCGCCGCCGTCACCAGGATCAGCGTGCCCGAGAAATCGGTGAGCTTGGCCGTGAGGCCGATGCCGAAATGGTTGATCGCCGCCTGGACGATGGTGAACAGGATCACCAGAACCACCTGTATCCCCGGAGAAACAACGCCGGTCGCATCGGCAATGCCAAGCTGCGCGCCGAACGTGCCGCCGAGGAAAAGGGCGGTACCGATGTTGATCGCCCCGAGAACGGTGATCAGTCCGAGAAGATTGAGCCAGGCGGTGAGCCAGCCGGTAAAGCGCGTCCCGAGGATGGAACTCCAGTGATAAAGCCCCCCGGCCGTCGGATAGGCGGATGAAATCTGCGCCATGCCGAGCGCGAAAAAGAGAGAGATGATGCAGCCGATCGGCCAGCCGATGCCGATTGCGGCCCCGCCGACACCCGACGTCGCCTGCGCCAGCGAATTGATGCCGCCGGAGAGAATGCAAATGATGGAAAATGAAATTGCGAAGTTGGAAAACGAGCTCATGCGGCGCTCGAGTTCCTGCGCATAACCCATGGAATGCAGGATATGAATGTCCTGCTTTTTGTCGCCTTCGGTATAATCGGACATGACTTCCCCCTGTTGGCAGAAAGACCGCGCCATCGCGGCCATCCGGTTTGTCCTTCCCGCGGAGGTTAACCACGGGCATGCGAGCTGCTGCTCCCCGGGTCTTATCCTTGGATGTCTGCGAGGCTTTCCCGCAGCAATCCTGTCAAGAAATCGGCCACGACCCCCTGGCCGATTTCGTCCGTTATCAGATCGTTCCTGATTTCGATCATGACGTTGAGAAGTCCCGCCGGCAGGGCGTGGACTTCCAGCGTATGCGTTACGCCGTCCGCCGGCCCGTAAGGCTCGTTGCGTTCGACGCGGTAGAGATGGGTGTCGGATGCTGCCTCCAGCATCCGGTCGGCAAGCCGGCTGTCGGTATCGTGCAGGATGCCGATCTCGACCGGGCGCTCCCTGCCGAAATAGACCGGCGTGAAACTGTGAATGGTGACCAGCACCGTCTTCTGCCCCCTCGCCCGCCGCGCCGCGATCTCCTCGCGGATGCGGCCGTGGAATGGCAGGTACAGCGCCGTGGTGCGTCGGGACTTCTCCGCCTCGGACAGGTTCTCGTTGCCGGGGATCCGGAAGACCTCGGACACGTCACGCATGGCGGCAGGCGAATCCGGCGGCCGGTTGCAGTCGTAGATGAGCCGCGAAAACCGCTGGTGGATCAGCGTCGCGTCGAGGCTCTTCGACATCAGCCGGGAGACGGCAAGCGCTCCCGGATCCCAGGCGATATGCGAGGCGAGCGCATCCGCGGAAAGTCCGAGATCGCCGTAGCGTTCCGGCAGGCGCCGCGAGGCGTGTTCGCAGACGAGAAGCACATCTCCCCGGCCGCCGGCATTGTCCAGGGCAACGGGTCCGCCATCCGCCTCCGAGAAGAATTCCGACTGGATCAGCATCGACGCGTTCCGGAAAAAATCGTTTAAATTGGATTAAGAAGAGAATTCTTCACTTTCCTGCCGCCGTCAACGGGATTCTGAAAATTTCTCTTCAAAGGAACCGTTGACTTCTCCGCAGAAACGATTGTTAATCTTTTCGATAACCGGCGAAGACCGGAGGGAACAGTTTTAGTGCCACCAACTGCACGCACCGTATCGGATGTCATTCGTGTTCGTTACGATAGCCTGACGCGCGCGGAAAAACAGTTGGCGGACAGCCTATTGGAGAACTATCCGGTGTCAGGGCTCGGCAGCATCACTGTGATCGCGGAGAACGCCCGTGTTTCGACGCCGACGGTTGCGCGGATGGTGCAGAAGCTCGGCTACAAGGGCTACCCGGAATTCCAGTCGCATCTGCATCACGAGCTCGAGGCGACCATCTCCAACCCGATCGCCAAGCACGACCGGTGGGCGTCCAACGCCCCGGGCACACATATCCTCAATCGCTTTGCCGACGCGATCACCGCCAATCTGCGCGACACACTTTCGGATCTCGACACCACGACTTTCGAAGGGGCCGCCGCACTTCTGCGTGACCGCAACCGCGGCATCTACTTCGTCGGCGGCCGCATTACCGGTGCGCTCGCGGAATATTTCTTCACCCATATGCAGGTCATTCGTCCCAAGACGACCCTGATCTCCACCAATTCGAGCTCCTGGCCGCAGCATGTTCTCAACATGAGCGCCGGCGACGTCCTGGTGATCTTCGACATCCGCCGCTACGAGCAGGAGATGGCGACGCTGGCAGAGGCCGCACGGGCTAACGGCGTCGTCATCATCTTGCTGACCGACGTCTGGGCTTCACCCGTTGCCAAGCACGCACAGCACACGTTCAAGGTGAGGATCGAGGCACCCTCGGCCTGGGACAGCTCCGTCATCACCCTGTTCGTCGTCGAGGCGCTGATCGAGGCGGTGCAGAGCGCGACGTGGGAGGAAACTCGCGAACGCATGAACTCTCTGGAAGGCCTGTTCGAGCGGACGATGCTGTTCCGCCGCCCGGGCCGCCAGAGCCGTCCCGACTGATCGGTCGGGTTAAGAAATATGCCGGCAATCCGGGAGTTTCATGAGCAAATGCTCATCCTCCGGGCTGTCATATACGATACATGAACTGGCTCTACGAGTCGCGCCGAAACGATCCGGACTACACGACCTGAACCCCTAGGAGGATACCTTGATCAACAAGACCCAACGTCTTCTTTCTCTGACGACCGCCATCGTCATCGCCTCCACGGCCATCGCCGCCGCGGCGCCCAGCGCCGAGCTGATCGCAGCCGCGAAGAAGGAAGGCACGCTGACCACGATCGCGCTGCCCCATAGCTGGTGCGGCTACGGCGACGTCATCGCCGGATTCAAGGCGAAGTACGGCCTCGAAGTCAACGAATTGAACCCGGACGCCGGTTCGGGCGACGAAATCGAAGCGATCAAGGCCAACAAGGGCAACAAGGGCCCGCAGGCTCCCGACGTCATCGACGTCGGCCTGTCGTTCGGCCCGTCCGCCAAGGCCGACGGCCTGATCCAGCCCTACAAGGTCTCCACCTGGGATTCGATCCCGGCCGACGCCAAGGACGCAGACGGCTACTGGTACGGCGACTATTACGGCGTTCTGGCTTTCCTGGTGAACAAGGACCTCGTCAAGACGTCTCCGAAGGACTGGTCCGACCTGCTGAAGTCCGACTATGCCAACGCAGTCGCTCTCGCCGGTGATCCGCGCGGCGCCAACCAGGCCGTTCAGGGCGTTTATGCTGCCGGCCTCTCCGGCGCCAAGGGCGACTCCGCCAAGGCCGGCGACGAAGGCCTGAAGTTCTTCGCGGAACTCAACAAGAAGGGCAATTTCGTGCCTGTCACCGGCAAGGCCGCCCCGTTTGCGCAGGGCACCACGCCGATCATCATCGCCTGGGACTATAATGCCCTGTCCTGGGGCGAAAGCCTGAAGGGCAACCCGCCCTTCGAGGTCGTGGTACCGGCAAGCGGCGTTGTTGCAGGCGTCTACGTGCAGGCGATTTCCGCTTTCGCTCCGCATCCGAACGCTGCGAAGCTCTGGATGGAATACCTCTATTCCGACGAAGGTCAGCTCGGCTGGCTGAAGGGATATTGCCACCCGATCCGCTTCAACGATCTTGCCAAGAGCAACAAGATCCCGAAGAACCTGCTCGACGCCTTGCCCCCGGCAGCAGCCTATGAGAAGGCCGTATTCCCGACGCTCGCCCAGCAGTCCGCCGCCAAGGAAACCATTACCAAGAAGTGGGATACCGTGGTCGGCGCCAACGTCTCCAAGTAATCGCATCAGGATTGACCTCCCGCGCCGCCCGGCGCGGGAGGTTTCCCGTTTCCCCTGGATGGCCAGCATTCATGACCACCGCATCCACGTCATTCATCGACCGCCGGACAGTCATCGACTGGCTCGGCATCGTGCCGTTCATGGTATTTGCGCTCGCTTTCCTGATTGTCCCGACGCTCTATCTGATCGTCGGCGCCTTCTTCAATCCGGCGGGCGAATTCACGTTTCAGAATATTGCCGATCTCTTTTCGCCGTCCATCCTCGGCGCCTACTGGATCAGTATCCGGGTATCCGTTGCGTCTGCACTCGGCGGCGCGTTGATCGGCTTCTTCCTCGCCTGGGCGGTTGTGCTCGGCGGCGTGCCGTCCTGGATCCGCTCCAGCCTGCTCACGTTTTCCGGCGTCGCATCGAACTTCGCCGGCGTGCCGCTCGCCTTCGCTTTCCTGGCGACGCTCGGTCGGACCGGTCTGGTCACCGTCTTCATGCGCGACTGGTTCGGCTTCAATCTCTATTCGACGGGGTTCAACCTTCTCTCGTTCTTCGGCCTGACGATCACCTACATGTTCTTCCAGATCCCGCTGATGGTGCTGATCCTGACCCCGGCGCTCGACGGGTTGAAAAAGGAATGGCGCGAGGCATCCGAGATCCTCGGCGCATCCACCTGGCAATATTGGCGCATGGTGGTGCTGCCTATCCTGTGGCCAAGCCTGATGGGCGCCACGCTTCTCCTTTTCGCCAACGCCTTCGGCGCGATCGCAACCGCCTATGCCCTGACCGGATCCTCGCTCAACATCGTGCCGATCCTGCTCTACGCCCAGATCCGCGGTGACGTGCTGCACAATCCGAACCTCGGCTACGCTTTGGCTCTCGGCATGATCGTCATCACCGGCATTTCCAACATCCTCTACATCTGGCTGCGCACCCGCGCCGAACGGTGGCAGAAATGAAGGCGCACAAGATCTTCGCCTGGCTCGCGATCGCCATCGGCGCCATTTATTTCTTCATACCCCTTATCGGCACGTTCGAGTTCTCGCTGCGCATGCGGCGCGGTGCCTATTCCTTCGACGCCTACCAGTCGGTCTTCACCGACGCGCAGTTCCGCGCCACCTTCGGCTTCTCCATGCTGATGGCGCTGGTGACGATCGTCGTCGGCATGCTGCTCATCGTGCCCACGGCTTATTGGGTACGGCTGCGCCTGCCGCAGATGCGGCCGGTCGTCGAGTTCATCACGCTGCTGCCGCTCGTCATTCCGGCGATCGTCATCGTGTTCGGCTACCTGCGCCTCTACAATTCCTCGTCCTGGATCCCGTTCACCGGCTCGACCCAGGGCACCAATGTCCTGCTGACGTTCTCCTACGTGACCCTGGCGCTTCCCTACATGTACCGCTCGGTCGATACGGCGATGCGGACTATCGACGTGCGGACGCTGACGGAGGCCGCCGAAATTCTCGGCGCCAAATGGCCGACGATCATGTTCCGCTGCATTTTCCCGAACGTCATGTCGGGCGTGCTCTCGGGCGCCTTCATCACGTTTGCGATCGTCATGGGCGAATTCACCATGGCGGCCCTTCTCAACCGTCCGGCCTTCGGTCCCTATCTTCAGCTCGTCGGTGCCAACAAGGCTTACGAACCGTCGGCGCTCGCCGTCATCGCCTTTGCGATCACCTGGCTGTCGATGGGTCTGATCCAGCTCGTTTCTCGCTTCGGCAAATTGTCGCCGTCCAGGCCTTAAGGAATTTTGATGTCGTTCCTCGTTCTCGAAAGTATCAAGAAGAGTTTCGGCCAGACGCAGGTCGTCAAGGACTTCAACATGTCCATCGAGAAGGGCGAGTTCGTTTCCTTTCTCGGACCGTCGGGCTGCGGCAAGACGACGGTGCTGCGCATGATCGCCGGGTTCGAAAGCCCGAGCGACGGTGCGATCTCGATCAACGGCCGGAACCAGAACGCGCTGAAGACCAACCAGCGCAATATCGGCATGGTCTTTCAGGCCTATGCGCTGTTTCCGAACATGAACGTCTTCGACAACGTCGCCTTCGGCTTGAAGGTGGCGGGCAAGTCCAAGACGGAGATCGAAACACGCGTCAAGGAAATGCTGACGCTGATCGGTCTCGACCACCTGGCCGACCGCTATCCCTACCAGATGTCCGGCGGTCAGCAGCAGCGCGTGGCGCTTGCCCGCGCGCTTGCGCCGAAACCGCAGGTCCTGCTGCTCGACGAGCCGCTGTCGGCGCTCGATGCCAAGATCCGTGTTTCGTTGCGCGAAGAGATTCGTGAAATCCAGCGCCGGCTCGGCATCACCACCGTCTTCGTGACGCACGATCAGGAAGAGGCCCTGTCGATCTCCGACCGCGTCGTCGTCATGAATGCCGGCCGCGCCGACCAGATCGGCACCCCGTCGGAAATCTACAATCGCCCGACCACCCGTTTCGTCGCCTCCTTCGTCGGCACGCTCAACATCATCGAGGCGACCGTCGTCGATCCGGCGGCCAACACGGTGAAGGTCGGCGAAAACACGATCAGGCTGAGGGAATCGATCGGCGCCCTGAAAGGCGGCGACAAGCTGTCAATCGCCCTGCGCCCGGAAGCGGGTTCGCTGCTGGAAAATGCCAAGGGCGATACCTCGCTGACCGGCCAAGTGATCTCCTCGCATTTCCTGGGCTCGGTCATCCGCACCAAGCTCGATGTCGGCGGAAACCAGATTTCCTTCGACATGTTCAATTCCCCGGATGCGGTCCTGCCGCAGCCGGGCGAAACCCTGACGCTGCGCTTCAACGCCCACGACTTCCTGATCATCCGCGACTGATCGCAAACAAATCGGAAGGCTGACGGCCCAGACGAAAACGGCATCCTCGCGGATGCCGTTTTGCATTTGAGCCATCTCAGGCCGCGTCGTCTACCGCATCCCGGTCGGACGCCGGCACGTAGTTGAGGACTGGTCCGAGCCAGCGCTCGACTTCCTCGACCGACATTCCCTTGCGCCTGGCATAGTCCTCGACCTGGTCCCGCTCGACCTTCGCCACTCCGAAATAATAGGATGCCGGGTGGCCGATATAGAGGCCGGAGACCGATGAGCCGGGCCACATCGCGAAGCTTTCCGTCAGAACGACGCCGGTCGCCTCTTCCGCGTCGAGCAACCGGAACAGCGTCGCCTTTTCCGTATGGTCGGGCTGGGCCGGATAACCGGGCGCCGGGCGGATGCCGTGATAGGCTTCGGTGATCAACTCTTCCGCGGAAAAATTCTCGTCCGGCGCGTAACCCCAGAATTCCTTGCGGACCTGCTCGTGCATGCATTCGGCGAAGGCTTCGGCGAAGCGGTCGGCGAGCGCCTTGACGAGGATCGACGAATAGTCGTCGTTCGCGCGCTCGAACCGCTCGGCGATCGCCACTTCCTCGATACCGGCCGTGACGACGAAACCGCCGACATAGTCGTCGAGACCTGTCGCGACCGGTGCGACGAAATCCGACAGCGCGACGTTCGGGCGACCGTCCCGCTTCGAAAGCTGCTGACGCAGTGTGAAGAAGGTCGCCAGTTCCTCGTTGCGGCTTTCATCGGTGTAAACGCGGATGTCGTCACCGACCGCATTGGCCGGCCAGAAGCCGATCACCGCCCGCGGCCGGAACCATTTTTCGGCAATGATCTTGTCGAGCATCGCCTGCGCATCGGCATAAAGCTGGCGCGCCGCCTCGCCCTGTTTCTCGTCTTCGAGAATCGCCGGGAAACGGCCCTTCAGTTCCCAGGTCTGGAAGAACGGGGTCCAGTCGATATATTTCGCCAGTTCCGCCAGGTCATAGGTCTCGAACACTTTCGTTCCGGTGAATTGCGGCTTCTTGGGCCGGTAGGACGACCAGTCGACCTTCTCGGCATTGTCGCGGGCACGGCCGATCGGCAGGCGGGTTTTTTCCGCTTCCGCGCGTGCGTGTGCCGCGGCAACCTTGGCATACTCCGCCTGCACCGTGCTGATATAGCTCGGCTTTCCGTCCTCGGACAGAAGCGCGGACACGACGCCGACCGCGCGGCTGGCATCGGTCACGTAGATCGCCTGGCCGCGATCATAGCGCGGATGGATCTTCACGGCCGTATGGACGCGGCTGGTCGTGGCCCCGCCGATCAGCAGCGGAATGTCGAACCCCTGGCGCTCCATTTCCGACGCCACATGTACCATCTCGTCGAGCGACGGGGTGATCAAGCCGGAAAGCCCGATGATATCGACCTTCTCGGCAATTGCCGTTTCCAGGATCTTCGTCGCCGGCACCATCACGCCGAGATCGATGATCTCGTAATTGTTGCAGGCGAGCACGACGCCGACGATGTTCTTGCCGATATCGTGGACATCACCCTTGACGGTAGCCATCAGCACCTTGCCGGCCGACTTCTTCTGGTCGCCACCATTGAGGCGCTTCTCCTCTTCCATATAGGGCAGAAGCACGGCCACGGCTTGCTTCATGACGCGGGCGGACTTCACCACCTGCGGCAGGAACATCTTGCCCGAGCCGAACAGGTCGCCGACCACGTTCATGCCGGCCATCAGCGGGCCCTCGATCACATGCAGAGGCCGCTCCGCATTCTGGCGCGCCTCCTCGGTATCGCCCTCGATGAACTCGTTGATGCCGTTGACGAGCGCATGCGAAAGGCGCTTCTCCACCGGCCATTCGCGCCAGGCGAGATCTCTCTCCTTGGCTTCCTTGGCACCGGTTCCGCGATAACGCTCGGCGATATCGAGCATCCGTTCCGTCGCATCGTCGCGGCGGTTGAGGACGACGTCCTCGCAGGCCTCGCGCAGGTCGGGATCGATGTTTTCGTAGATCGCCAGCTGGCCGGCATTGACGATGCCCATGTCCATGCCCGCCTGGATGGCGTGGTAGAGGAACACGGCATGCATCGCCTCGCGCACCGGCTCGTTGCCGCGGAACGAGAAGGACAGGTTGGAGACACCGCCAGAGATATGCACCAGCGGCATGCGCTCGCGGATGGTCTTGGTCGCCTGGATGAAGGCGAGACCGTAGCTGTTATGCTCCTCGATACCCGTCGCCACCGCAAAGACGTTGGGGTCGAAGATGATGTCTTCCGGCGGGAAATCCGCCTCTTCGGTTAGGAGCTTGTAGGCGCGTTCGCAGATCGCCACCTTGCGCTCGTAGGTATCTGCCTGGCCCTGCTCGTCGAAGGCCATGACCACGACGGCAGCACCATAATTGCGGAGCAGCTTGGCCTGGGCGATGAATTTTTCCTCGCCCTCCTTCATGGAGATCGAGTTGACGACCGGCTTGCCCTGCACGCATTTCAGGCCCGCTTCCATGATCTCGAACTTCGAGGAGTCGAGCATGATCGGCACCCGGGCGATATCCGGCTCGGCGGCGATCAGGTTGACGAATTCGACCATCGCCCGCTGCGAGTCGATCAGGCCTTCGTCCATGTTGATGTCGATGACCGAAGCACCGTTTTCCACCTGGTCGCGGGCAATGGCAAGCGCTGCGGTAAAATCGCCTGCGGTAATCAGTTTGCGGAATTTCGCCGAACCGGTGACATTGGTGCGCTCGCCGACATTGACGAAGGGGATGTCCTTGGTGAACTCGAAGGGTTCCAGGCCCGCCAGCGACATGAACGGCCGGTGCTCAGGCACTTCGCGCGGCTTGTGCGGCGCCACCGCTTCGGCAATGGCGCGGATATGGTCCGGCGTCGAACCGCAGCAGCCGCCGACGACGTTGACCAACCCCTCGGCCGCAAAGCCTTCGATCTGGCGAGCCATGTCTTCGGGCGATTCGTCGTAGCCGCCGAACGAATTCGGCAGGCCGGCATTCGGATAGGCGGAGATGAACGTGTCGGCGACGCCCGACAGTTCCTGCAGGTGCGGCCGCATCGCATCGGCGCCGAGCGCGCAGTTGAGGCCGACGGTGAAGGGCTTGGAATGACGGATGGAGGACCAGAAGGCCGACGGCGTCTGACCAGACAACGTGCGGCCGGAAAGGTCGGTGATCGTGCCCGAAATCATCACCGGCAGGCGGATGCCCTTTGCCTCGAACCGCTCGGCGCAGGCGAAGATCGCCGCCTTGGCGTTGAGCGTATCGAAGATCGTCTCGATCAGTATGATGTCGGCGCCGCCGTCGATCAGCCCGTCGAGCTGTTCACCATAGGCGAGCCGGAGATCATCGAATGTCACCGCCCGGTAACCGGGATTATTGACGTCGGGCGAGATCGAGGCCGTACGGTTGGTCGGGCCGATGGCGCCGGCGACGAAACGGCGACGACCGTCTTCCTTCTGCGCCCGAAATGCCGCGCGCTTCGCCAGCCGCGCGCCGTCGCGATTGAGGTCGTAGACCGCATTTTCCATCTGGTAGTCGGCCTGGGCGATACGGGTCGACGAGAACGTGTTGGTCTCGATGATATCGGCGCCGGCCTTGGCGTAACGGTAATGAATATCCTCGACCGCCTGCGGCTGCGACAGGATCAGGAGGTCGTTATTGCCCTGCTGATGGCAGGCGCAACCGGCAAACCGCTCACCGCGAAAATGCCCCTCGTCGAAACCGAGCCCCTGGATTTCGGTGCCCATCGCGCCATCGATGATCAGGATGCGTTCCCGCGCAGCCGCCTTGAGTGCCGCCAGAATCTCTGCGCCGTCGCGAGCGGCGGCTTCGGGACCAAAGAGTTCGTCGAACATAGCACAGCCCTTCATCGTTTCGATTTCGTTCAATAACCGCATAAAGATATGTTTATGTCAATATATAACCTTCCAGAAGTGTCATATGAGTATGCGCGCAATAATCGATTTGATAAGAGCGATGACAGGCAACTCGCGGGGCGCTATAGGCGTTCTGACCCACTGCCCCGCCACAGCGATTCCGAGGTTTTCATGAGCGACACGCGTCAGACAGAAGCCAACTGGGCGAGCCTTCCCTATCATCGTCGCTGGCTCCTCGATCAGGCGGACGGGCTCTTTGATTTCTTTCAGGTCCGGGCAATGAACCCGAAGGGCGGCTTCTTCGATCTCGACGACCAGGGCTCACCGATTGGCGGCGCCAATCCGACCCGGGGCATTCATGCATCGGCGCGCATGGTCCACTGTTTTTCGATCGGCCATCTGCTTGGCCGGCCGGGCTCCGGCGATATCGTCGACCACGGCATGCGCACCCTCTGGGAACGCCATCGCGACACGGAATATGGCGGCTATTTCTGGCAGGTCAATGATGACGGCGCGGCTGATCCCGCCAAGCAGGGTTACGGCCACGCATTCGTGCTGCTCGCCGCCTCTTCCGCCAAGGTCATCGGCCACCCCCTCGCCGACCAGATGCTGGCCGACATTACCGAGGTCCTCGAAACCAGGTTCTGGGAACCGCGCCATGGCGCGATCGCGGAAGAATTCAACCGCGACTGGTCGCCGATCGATGGCGGCAGCTATCGCGGCCAGAACTCCAACATGCACCTGACCGAAGCGTTGATGGCCGCATACGAGGCGACCGGCGAGAAGGCCTATCTCGAGAAGGCGACGAGCATTGCCGACCTCGTCATTCGCCGTTCTGCCGGCAGCGTCGGTTTCCGCGTCGCCGAACATTTCGATGCCGAATGGACGATCGACAAGGACTATTACCATCCCGACGAGATGTTCCGCCCCGCCGGCACCACACCCGGCCATTGGCTGGAATGGTCGCGCCTCTTGCTGCAACTCTGGACGCTCGGGGATAAAAAGCACGGCTGGATGCCGGACGCGGCAAAATCGCTGTTCGTCCAGTCCATGTCACTGGGCTGGGACAGCAAAAAGGGGGGCTTCTTCTACACGCTCGACTGGAGCGACAAGCCCGCCAAGACCAACAAGCTCTGGTGGCCGATGTGCGAGGCGGCCGGTGCCGCGCATTTCCTCAACGAGCACCTGCCGGCCGACAATTTCTACGAGGACAGCTATAGGCGGATCTGGGGTACGATCGCCAACCGCTTCATCGATCACAAAAACGGCGGCTGGCACGAGGAACTGACCGAGGATCTCGTCCCGGCCCACACTCTTTTCCCCGGCAAGGGCGATATCTACCACGCCCTGCAGGCGTGCCTCATCCCGCTCTTTCCGGCAAACGGCAGCCTGACGAAGGTCATCGTCGAGGCCGAAGGGCGTGTCTGAGGCTTTCGCGCCAGCGTCCCAGGGCTGACGGAACCATATAGGCCTGCGTCAGTTTCCGGTGTTACATCACGGCTAACATCGGGATATCGCGACCATGCTCAACGCACTTGCCGAGGAGTTTTCGCATGAGGCGCCCGTTGCGATCGAAGTGCTTCTGGTGAGGCTGGTCGGCGCGGCGTTTCTCTGTGGTCTGATCGGCCTTGAGCGCGAGTTGCGCAAGAATTCCGCCGGCCTGCGCACCAACATGCTGATCGGCCTCGCATCTGCCGTCTTCACGCTGGTCGGCCTGCAGATCATGCATGAGTTTGGCAACCAGCCCAATACGGTCCGGATCGACCCGATCCGTCTCATCGAGGCCGTCACCGCCGGAATTGCCTTCCTTGCCGCCGGCGTCGTTTCCAGATGCGCGGCGATGTAAAGGGCCTGACGACCGGCGCCAGCATGTGGCTGTCCGGTGCGATCGGGCTCTGCATCGGCCTCGGCATGTGGATCGTCGCAGTAGCCGCGACCAGCGCCGGCATCGTCATCCTGTGGCTGCTGCGCAAAACCGAGGTCGCAGTGGGCATGAAAGACGACGAATAACGGCTTAGCCGCAAAAGACGAATGCGGCTCAGCCCCCCGACCGTGGCGTCACCATCGACCGTATGCGGGTCGTCAGCAGCTCATAATCGTAAGGCTTGGTGATCAGCGCCGTCTGGCCGAGATCCTCCGATCCCGGCACGTTGCGGTCGCCGGTTGCAAAGATCACCGGCAGATCGGCAAGCGTTTCGCGTAATTTCAAGGCGAGCTGCAACCCGCTCATTTCCGGCAGATGCACATCGGTGACGAGGATGTCGATCGTCTGGGTGCTGCCCGCGGCAAGCGCTTCGGCCGCCGATCCCGCCTCGACCACAGTCATGCCGGCATCCTGCAGGAAATCCGCCGTCGAGATGCGGATCAGCGCTTCGTCCTCGACCAGTAGAACCGAGATCGGCAGATCCGGCGCCGATGGCTGCTCGACGGCCGGCTGAACCGAAGTTATTTCGGGAGGACTTTCGGGCAAGCGCGGCGACGGAGCCTGCCGACTCTGGTCGATCACCTGGCGGATTTTTCGGGCGAGCGCCTCCCGCGTATAGGGTTTGCTCAGCAGGTTCACCCCCGGATCGAGCCGCCCGCCATGGACGATCGAATTTTCGGTATAACCCGAGGTGAACAGTACACCGAGATGCGGCAGCCGCTCCTTGGCCCGCTTGGCGAGATCGCTGCTCTTCAACCGCCCCGGCATCACCACATCCGTGAACAGGCAGTCGATCGGCACGCCGCTTTCGACGATCGCAAGCCCGCTGTCGGCATCCTTGGCCCGCAGGACGCGATAACCGAGTTCGGCGAGCAGGCTGACGGTGATTTCCCGCACCGCTTCGTCGTCCTCGACGACAAGGATCGTCTCATCGCCGCCCAAGGCCGCACCACTGGCATTTTCGCCAACCAAATCCTCTTCCTCCATCGATCGCGGAAGATATATCCGCACGGTGGTGCCGTTGCCCGGCTCGCTGTAGATCCTGATATGGCCGCCCGACTGTTTGACGAAGCCATAGACCATCGACAGGCCAAGCCCTGTCCCCTTGCCTTCCGGCTTGGTGGTGAAGAAGGGATCGAAGACCTTGTCCAGAATGTCGGCCGTCATGCCCGTACCCGTATCGGTGACCGCCAGCATCACATATTTCCCGACCTCCATGTCGAACGCGTGCCGCGCATATTCGTCGTCGAGATAGACATTGCCGAGTTCGATCGTCAGCTTGCCCTGCCCGTTCATCGCATCGCGTGCATTGATGGCGAGATTGAGGAGGGCGTTCTCGACATTGCTCGGATCGACCAGCGTGTTCCACAACCCGCCGCCGACAATCGTGTCGATTTCGATCGCTTCGCCAAGACTGCGCCTCAGGAGATGATCCATCTCGCGGATCAGGCGGCTCAGGTTGATCACCTTCGGCGAAAGCGGCTGGCGGCGGCCGAAGGCGAGAAGCTGCGAGGCAAGCCGGGCGCCGCGCGAAGCCCCTGCAAGCGCACTGTTCAACCGCCTTTCAGCAACTTCACTGCCCGCGAATTCCCGCCCGAGAAGCTGGAGATTGCCGGTGATCACCTGCAGGAGATTGTTGAAATCGTGGGCAATGCCGCCGGCGAGATTGCCGATCGCCTCCATCTTCTGGCTTTGGCGAAGCACTTCCTGCGTCCGCTCGAGCTCGATCGTTCTCTCCTCGACCCGGTGGCCGAGGGTTTCGGCGAGGCTGGAAAGCTCCGATTCGGTCTGTTTCTGCTCGTCGATATCGGTGTTGGTGGCGACCCAGAGGGTGATCTCGCCCTCGGCATTCTTGATCGGTACCGCGCGACTGATGAACCAGCGATAGACGCCGTCGTGGCGGCGCAGGCGGATCTCCGTCTCAAGACGACCCCCGACGCGGATCGCTTCTCCCCAGGCCGCGGCGATCCGGGGCGAATCGTCCGGATGCAGCATTTCGGAGCGACGCTCCCTGTCGAAATAGAAGGATTCCAGGCCGCTATAGGTAAAGATCTGGTCGTTGCACCACTGCATCCGGCCATCCGGTGTCGCCGTCCACACATGCGTCGGCAATGACTGGGCAAGCGTCCGGAACCGGTCCTCGTTTTCGCGGGCAGCCTCCTGTGCGCGGCGAAGTTCCGTGACGTCCTGACCCTGCACGAAAATGCCGCTGACCATGCCGTCGCGATCACGGATCGGCTGGAAGACGAAATCGAGAAACCGCTCTTCCGGCTGAGCGCTTTCAGAGTGCTGGAGAACGACCCGCGCGCCATAGGCGCTATAGGGAGTACCCGTCCGGTAAACCTCGTCGAGCAGCTCGTAAAAACCCTGACCGTCGATGTCCGGCAGGGCCTCGCGCACCGTCTTGCCGATCAGATCCTCACGCCCAACGATCGCCCGGTAAGACCTGTTGACGATCGAGAAAACATGGCTCGGGCCGCGCAGCACCGCCATGAAGCCGGGCGCCTGCTCGAACAGCATGCGCAGATATTCCCGTTCCTCGCCGAGCGCGACATTCTCTCCCTGCACGGCATCGGCCCGGCGCATCAGGTCGGTGTGAACCTTCAAGCCGCCGTCGCTCGCGGACCGGCTGCGTAGCAGATGAAGTTCAGTCACATCCACCGTATGCTGCAGGATGAAGATCGGCTGCCCCGCCTCGTCCTTGATCGGCGTATGGGTGGCACTCCAATACCGATCCTCGAGCTCACCGTCGGGGCCCGGGATCGGATAGGGAATGAGCGGCAGGTGATCCACCTCACCAGTGGAAAGGACCTTGGCGAACGATTGGCGCAGAAGCCGGCCCGGGACCGACGCCGACTCGCTCGGAAACACATCGAACATGTTGCGGCCGAGAAGCTCTTGACGGCTACGCCCCGTCACCGCCAGATAAGCGTCGTTCATCCCGACAAGCCGCAACTCCCGGTCGAGGATGACATAGGGGTTGGGTGCGAGATTGAACAACTGATTCAGATCGATTTCGGAAAGCTCCGTCAGTCTGAACATGCGCCGTCCCTGATGCCAAATGCATCATCAGGTTATAGAGTTTCCGCGATTGTTGACAATTGAAATCAGGCCCGTCCCGGAAATCTCCCATGGGATTGTCGCGACCGCCAAAGGATACTCATGTCCCGGCTTGACGTCCGGTTTTGGCACCGGCCCTTGCGCGGATCATGCCGGATTACTTGATCCGGATACGCTGCTTTTCGATCGGTTGGACGAAGAGCCGGGCAACCTCTTCGGCCGGCATCGCCTTGCCGTAACGATAGCCCTGCCCCGCCTCGCAGCCCATCAGGCGAAGCGCCGCCTCCTGCTCCTCGGTCTCGATACCCTCGGCAATCGTCTTCAGCCCCAGTTCCTTGCTGAGCATGATCAGCGCCCGGGTGATGGCGGCGTCGCGCGGCTTGGTCAGGAGGTCCCGGACGAAGCCCATGTCGATCTTGAGCGTCGTCAGCGGATAGCGCTGCAGCGAACCGAGCGAAGCATAGCCCGTGCCGAAATCGTCGAAAGCAATGCCGACGCCGAGTTCGCTCAGCGCCTGAATCGACTCGAGCGACTGATCGTCGTCGTTGAGCGTGACCGTTTCGGTGATCTCGATCTCCAGGAGCCTCGGATCGAGGGCGTAGCGCGCGATCAGGTCGATGACGCTGCGCGCCAGATCGCCGGCCCGAACCTGCGCGGGAAACAGATTGATGCCCATCTTGATCGGCGGATAACCGGCTGCATTCCAGGCGGCCATCTGGCGACCGGCCTCGTCAAGCACCCATAAGCCGACGTCGAGCGCGATCGAACTCTGCTCCAGGGCCGGAAGGAAGGCAGCGGGCGGCAGGAGACCGCGTTCGGGATGCTGCCAGCGTATCAATGCTTCGACGCCGAACACCTCGCCGGTCTCGATGGTCACCTGCGGTTGATAATGCAGCACGAGCTCGTGCCTGTTCAAAGCCCGCAGCAATTCGTCCCGGAGCGTTCGCCTTGCCAGGGTCTCGTTGCGCATCGACTGTTCGAACATGCGCACGACGCGGCCGCCGGCCTGTTTGGCCCGATAGAGCGCGAAATCGGCGCTGGCGATCAGTTCCTCCGCATCCGAACCATGATTGGGAGCGAGCGAAAAACCGACGCTCGCCCCGACACGGAACGTGTGCCCGGCAACCTCGAACGGTATCTTGAAAGCCTCGATGACCGCATTTGCGGTCTTCTGGGCGACAAGGGGATCGCCTGTTCCGGGAATGAGAATGGCAAACTCGTCGCCGCCGAACCGGGATACGGTGACGTTACGGTCAAGAACCGCCGGCAATCTTACACCGATCGCCTGCAGCAGGGAGTCGCCGACGCCGTGCCCCAACCGATCGTTGACGTCCTTGAAGCCGTCAAGATCGAAGAGCAGCACGGCAAGCGGCCGCTTGCGCGCCAGTTCCTCGCGCAGAAGGTCCTCGAAACGAGGCCGATTGCATAGGCCAGTGAGCGTATCCTGGCTTGCCAGCCTCAGGAGCCGGACGTCGCGGTCGCGGCGTTCGGATATGTCTTTGATGATGGCGCCCACGCCGACGCCGCGCTGATCGTGCCAGATCGAAAGGGCCATCTCGATCGGAAACTCCGTACCATCCTTGCGGCGAGCCGACACCTCGACGGTCTTGCCCTTGAGTTTGGAATTGCCGCCCGCGGCCACGCGCGCGAGACCGGCATTGTGGGCCGCGCGGAATCGCTCCGGCACGATCATATCGAGCGAGCTGCCGATCATCTCCTCCCGTCCGAAACCGAACATGTCGAGCGCCGCCTGGTTGACGAATTCAATCCGGCCGGTGGGATCGACGGTAACCAGCGAAAGATCGGTCGCATTCGCAAAGTTGGCAGCCGTCGCCTGCGGTATGCCCTCGCGACGCAATTCCATGTGCTCCATGACCATGGCCGCAAGGCCCGCGAGCGTCCGCCTTTCCCGCTCGGAAAAGCTTTCGCGCACCTGCGTGTCGGCGATGCACAGCGCTCCGATCCGAAAACCGTCCGGCGAGACCAGCGGCGCTCCGGCGTAAAACCGGATGAAGGGTTCGCCGGTGACGATCGGCAGGCTGGAGAACCGCGCGTCGTGCCGCGCGTCGGACACCACGAGAACATCATCCGTGCGGATCGTGTGATCGCAAAAGGATTCGGATCGGTGGGTCTCCTCGATATCGAGACCGGAACAGGCTTTGAACCATTGCCGATCCTCTTCGATCAGCGTCACGAAAGCCATGCGCGTGGAAAAAAGCTCCGAGGCAAAACGGCAGATGCGATCAAAACGGTTTTCGGGCCCGGAACCCGCAATACGGTAACTTGCCAGAGCGTCGAGCCGTCTGCGCTCTGCAATATCGATGCTGTCGACGTGGGACATCTCTGCTCCGGAGGCGGGCGGTAGTACCGCACCATAGAAATCCATCCATTAGAGAAAGCATAACGAGGTGCCCCCAAGAAATGAATGGTGTTTGGCCGGGGCCTCACCCGTTTAACGGGATGGAAGAGAGCTTTTTCGACTTAAAATGAAAAACCTTCCGGATTTGCACCCGGAAGGTCGTTTCGATTAGGCACAGTGCCCGGAAATGGAACAACTTATAGGGGAAGGTAGTAACGGCCCCGCTCGTCGCGCTCCAGTCCCCTGGAGCGGAAGGTGTCGAGTTCGCGGACGACTTCGCGACCGTCGCGACTGCCGACCGCCGCCATCAGCTCCTCGAAATGCTTTGCGCCGTCCTTCAGAGCCGCTTCGAGCGAGGGGAAACGCTTGCCGGGATAGGACGGGGCCTGCGGCGTGACGAGCTCCCAGTTCTGGGCATGCTGCATCGGCCAGGTGAGATCGTAGCCGGCCTTGGCACCGGAACGGGAGCCGTGAAGCGACGGATCGAGCGGCGACAGCCGAACACCGGTTGCGATCACCAGATCCCGGTCGGCCTGGAAACGGGTGCCGAACGCCCATTCCATCTGGCTGTCGTCGAAAATGTCGATATCCGGATCGACGACGAAGACGTTCTTGACGCCGACGGCGCCGAGAACGGCGTAGAGCGCCGAACGGGCCTCGCCGGGGTAGGTCTGGCGGATCGAGAAGCGCATGCTCATCGACCCACCGGCGGCGACCGGCGCGTAGACGGCAACCGGCTGGCGCACCACATCGCCGAGCGTCTTCCAGACATTCATCTCCATGCGCAGCGCCTCGAGGTTGGACGTATCGGTGAAGTCCATGCGATTGCCGGAGATGGTCGCCGTCTGGAACAGCGCATCCTTGCGGTGGGTGATCGCGGTCACATGGAAGACCGGGTTGGTCTTCACGACGCCGTAGTAGCCGAGATATTCGCCGTAGGGCCCCTCCTTCTCCACGTAACCGCGCTCGTCGAAATAGCCTTCGATGACCATTTCCGCGTCGGCCGGGACCATGATGTCGCTGGTGACGCATTTGACGACCGGCAGCGGCGCCCCGCGCAGGGAGGAGATCAGTTCCAGTTCGTCGACCGGCTCCTTCATGGTGGCCGACACCATGTCGATCGGATGGCAGCCGACCACATAGGCAACGTTCAGCCGCTCGCCCCGCTCGGAAGCGGCCATGTACATGACGCGCAGGTCGCTCGGCGCGATCAGGTCGACGCCCGCTTCCTTTGGGCCGCGCAGCATCAGCCGGCGCATGCCGCAATTGTAACGGCCGTCCTTCGGGTCGATCGTGTAGTCGATCGTCGCGGAAATGTAGGGCGCGCCATCGAGCGCGTGCTGCACGTGGACCGGCAGCTTGAGGAGGTCGGCGTCATTGCCGGACAGCACGACCTGCTGCACGGGCGCTTCGCCGCCGGAAAGCTTCACCAGTTCCGGCCTCAGCGACAGGCGGCGGCGCATCTCGAGCGCCACCTCGCCGGCCGGCACGCCGAAAGCCTTGGCGAGACGGGAACGGCTTCCGACCACGTTGCCGACCAGTTGCTGGCCTTCCGGACCGGCGTTCTTGAACCACACGGCCTTCGGGTTGTTCTGCAAAATGGCCGCGACATCGGCCAGATTGACCTTCTCCTCACGGATATCGAGCTCGTCCGCGCTCAGGCTCTCGACGAAATTCTTCAACCGGAAACGGTCGAGATCAAGTGCGGCGGCGGATTGAGTTGTCGTATTGACGGTCATTTTGTCCTCTCCCGAAAACGCGTTTCTGCGTGGGATGTTTTCTAGCCAGAACAGTTGATTAAATCAAATATAATTATACAATGTTGTATCAGGTCGCATCGGGGAGGTGTGATCGGCCAGCGTCGACTGCAAGACCAGGTCATCCATGGGAGGGAATTCATGCAGACTATCACGCGTCGTTTCGTGCTTGCCGCATCGGTCGCCGTTGCCGGCTGCGCCTTCGGGCTTTCGCCGGCCGCGGCCCAGGCGAATTACCCAAATCAGACCATCAGCATGATCTGTGCGTTCCCGGCGGGCAGCGGCGCCGACGTGATCGTCCGCTTTTTCGCCGAAAAGATCGCCAAGGTTTCGGGTGCCACCATCATCGTCGAAAACAAGCCGGGCGCCGGCGGCAATATTGCCGGCCAGTACGTCACGCGCGCAAAGCCGGACGGCTATACGATCTTCTTCCATACCGGCAGCGCCGTCGCCGGCAACATGCACATGTTCAAGACGCCGCCCTTCGACGTGGTAAAGGACCTGCAGGTCGCGGCAACCGTCAACAAGCAGCCACACATGATCGCCGTTCCGGTATCGAGCCCGATCAAGACCATGAAGGAACTGACCGAATACCTGAAGAAGGAAGGCTCCAACGCGAGCTATGCCATCAACAACACCTCAGGCAAGGTTCTCGCCGCCATCTACAAGCAGGAAGCCGGCCTCGACACGGTCGAAGTCGCCTACAAGAGCAGCGCCGATTCGATGAACGACATTTTGAGCGGCGCCATGGCCTTTGCCGCCCAGGATCCGGTCTTCTCCCTGTCGCAGCTTCGCGAAGGCCGCTACCGCCTGCTGGCGGTCAGTTCCGCCAAGCGCATTCCGGGCGCTCCCGACGTTCCGACCATGACGGAATCCGGCTACCCGATGGACCAGGTCGGCTGGTTCGCGATGATGGTCCCCTCGGCGACACCGAAGGATATCGTCGACAAGATCAATGGCTGGACCAGGCAGGTTCTCGCCCAGGAAGACGTCAAGAAATTCGTGACCGACCAGGGCGGCGACGTGTTCGTCTCGACACCGGAAGAAGGCCAGGAATACCTGAAAAATGAAGTCGCGGCCTGGGCCGACTACGTCAAAATCGCCAATATCCCGCAACAGTGAAGAATCGGGCCTCCGGCTCCACCCTGTCGGCCCCCACGGCACCGCTTCCGACCTGCGCGGGCACCCGCCCGCGTTTTCACACCGGACATAAGAAACCACGCAAAACTATATGTTTTTTAGGTCACGACGGTTTCCGCCGTTGGACGCCGCATCCGCGCTCATGCTAGAACCAGTTTAAGGACAGGCTGTCAGGTTTCATATGCACAAGGGAATGGGGTTCCTCCTGCAGACGATCGGCTTCGGATAAGCATCATGGCTTCCAAGACGTTCGCCGAAAAGAAGGATGACTATATTCAGTCTTTCTTGAGCCGTCGGTTTTCAGCCGCGGAAGTCTATTTTATTGCGACCATCTGCGTGCTGGTTGCGTTTGCGCTGCGCTTCTCGCTGCACGGCGTTCTTGACGACAAGGCGCCCTTCACATTCTTCATTCCGCCGATCCTCGTTGCCGCCCTTATCGGCGGCATGCGGGCCTCGCTTTTCACCGTGCTGCTTTCTGTTCTGGCAGCCTACGTGATCAAGGAGCTGACGCCGCGGGGGGCCAATTTCACGGAAATGGCGATGATCGGCATCGTCGGCGTGGTGATCGCGCTGCTCGGCGAAATACTTCACTCTGCCCGCAAGGCGATCGGAAAAGCCCAGGCAAAAGCCGACTCCCGCGAAGCGCATCTTCGCTCCGTGCTCGACACGGTTCTCGATGCCAGCATCGTCAGCACAAGGGACGGCACGATCGTCTCCTTCAATGCCGCAGCAATCCGCCAGTTCGGCTATAGCGAGGATGAGGTGGTCGGCCAGAACCTGCGCATGCTGATGCCGGAACCCTACCACCGCGAACACGACGGCTACATGGAAAGGTATCTGAGGACTGGTGAAAGGCGGATCATCGGCATGGACCGCGTGGTCGTCGGACGACGCAAGGACGGCTCGACCTTCCCGATGAAGCTTGCAGTCGGAGAGACCCATACCGGCGGGGAAACCTTCTTCACCGGCTTCGTGCGGGACCTGACCGAACGCGAGGAATCGGCTGCACGCCTGCAGGAGATCCAGGGAGAGCTTGCCCGCCTCGCCCGCCTCAATGAAATGGGCGAAATGGCATCCACCCTTGCCCACGAACTGAACCAGCCGCTCTCGGCGATTGCCAATTATGTGCACGGCTGCGCGCGCCTTCTGCGCGACATGGACGAAGCCGTCGCGGTGCGCATGCGCGAAGCGTTGGAAGAGACGGCACATCAATCGCTCCGGGCCGGCCAGATCATAAAGCATCTCAGGGAATTCGTGACCAAGGGCGAGACGGAAAAGGCGCCGGAGAACATCCGCCGTCTGGTCGAGGAAGCCGGCGCTCTGGCGTTGGTCGGCTCGCGCGAAAAAGGCGTCCGTGCGATCTTCGAATTCGCGCAAGGGCCGGAAATGGTCACCGTCGACCGCATCCAGGTTCAGCAGGTGCTCACCAACCTGATGCGCAACGCCATCGAGGCGATGCGCGACAGCCAGCGGCGGGAACTGGTCATCCGCACGCTCCAGGAAAACGAAGACATGATCCAGGTGATCGTCCAGGATACCGGCCCCGGCATTCCCGAAGAGATCGCCGGCCAGCTTTTCAAACCCTTCATCACCACCAAGGCCGGCGGCATGGGGATAGGGCTTTCGATTTCCAAGCGCATCGTCGAAGCGCATGGCGGCGAGATGACGGTGACGCGCAACGCGGCCGGAGGAGCGACGTTCCGTTTCACACTCCCGATCGACAAGGAGGAACGCGAAAATGCAGACGGGTGACTACACGATCCATATCGTCGACGACGAAGAGCCGGTCAGAAAGTCCCTCGCCTTCATGCTGACCATGAATGGCTTTGCCGTGCGCATGCATGAAACCGCCTCGTCTTTCCTGCAGTTCGCGCCGAGCGTCAGGAACGGTGTTTTGGTCACCGACCTCAGGATGCCGGACATGACCGGCGTCGAGCTGATCCGCAAGCTGACCTCCAGCCGCGCCGGCATTCCGTCGATCGTCATCACCGGCCATGGCGACGTGCCGATGGCAGTGGAGGCGATGAAGGCGGGCGCCATCGACTTCATCGAAAAACCTTTTGGGGACACGGTCATCATCGAAGCGATCCAGCGGGCCGCCGAGCTGCTGTCGGACAAAACGCTCGATACCGACGACCTGGCCGAGGTTCAGACACGGCTTGAAAGCCTGAGCGATCGGGAGAGGCAGGTGTTGGCCGCCGTGGTTGCCGGTCTGCCGAACAAGTCGATCGCCTACGATCTCGACATAAGCCCTCGCACCGTCGAGGTGCATCGCGCCAACGTCATGAGCAAGATGAAGGCGAAAAGCTTGCCACAGCTCGTTCGCATGGCAATGGCTGCCGGTTTCGGTCCCAATTGATGGCCCCTAAAATTTATTGAAACTTTCTTGATCTATCGCAAAGCGCAGGCCCCCCCGCAGGCACTAGATGTCTCCCTTCAGCAGCTCTCCGGCTGCCCCACCCGCGCGGGAAATTCGGTGTTATCACAAGCGAGAACCATAATTGTCATCGCGCCCGATCTCGGTCTCAGGCAGTCGTTGACATTCGCACTGGAGGTGGAGGGCTATCACGTTGAGGCTCACGAATCCTGGCGCAAGGGCACCATCACCGCCGGCCAGACGCTTTGCATGATCATCGACGATCAGGTGCTGCGTGCTTCGAGCGACGCGCTGCAGCGTCTGCTCCAGTCGGGCGAGGCCGTGATCCTGCTCACCGACGGCATGTCTCCGTCCATCGAAGACGAGCTCGGCCCGATCCAGAGCCTCACCAAACCGTTCAACGGGGCCGATCTCCTGGGTCTCGTCAAGGACCTTGCGCTGACAGCCTGAGCCGCGTTGGCTGCCGTTTTCCCGCCTGCCCTACGTAAATCCCCCTAGTGATACAACCCAATTTTCCCCCTGCACGTCTTCTGGCATCTTGAGACTACAGCAAGGGGAGACGTGAAGATGCACACCGCAGCCGCTCATGCCACGAAATTGGAGCTCACCAAGAGCCAGATCGTGATCGCACCCCAGACCGCGGGTCTCTTCCGGGCCAATTCTGTGACGACCTTCAATGCCGGCGCGGAAATCTATGCCCCCGGCGACAAGGCAGGAACATTCTATCACGTCGAATTCGGTGCCGTGCGGATCCACCGCCTGTTGTCGGACGGAAGGAGGCAGGTCATTGCCTTCCATCTGGCCGGAGAAACTTTCGGGTTCGAGGCTGACCGGACCCATAGTTTCTTCGCCGAAGCCATCGCTCCGACCGGGCTGCGCCCCATCAGCCGCGCCGCCAACGACCAGGCCTTGCCGGAACTGCTTTCTCTGGCGCTGCGCGGCATGCTGCGCGCCCAGGAACATATCATGATGATCGGCCGCCAGACGGCGGTGGAACGGATTGCCGGTTTTCTCGTCGACATGGCGGAACGCCAGGGCGGGCTCGAACATTTCGACATACCCATGACCCGGCTTGATATAGCCGACTATTTAGGCCTGACGATCGAAACGGTGTCGCGCGTTTTCGCAAAACTCCGTACGGCTGGCCTTATCAAACTGCGGAGCATTCGTTGCATCGAAATCAAAAAGCACGAAGCACTCCGCAGCCTCTGCGCATGACAGTGAATGAAAGTGCATAGCAGTGCATGAGCGGACGGTGGCGGCCGTCCGCTGACCATGGAAGTGCATATCTCCTCAATTTCGTAACATCCTCCCTCACTGCTAAGCGGCAGGTCATCGTCCCCCGGCGACCTGCCGCAAAGTCGTGCCTGCCGACCGGCAGACACCTGAGCATCACTCCCGCGCCACTTCCAATTCATCGAGCAAAGCGCGCATATGCCGGACGATCTCGCTGCTCGTCTCATGGGAAACAGGCGCCTGGAAACCGAAGGCAATCGCACGTTCGTCCTTGCTTTCGACAGGCCGCCGGCAGGAGCTGTGGACCTCGTGCACGCCGGTTTCGCGCACCACCCGTTCGACGGTCGTCAGATTGATGCCGCCGCCGGGCATGATCGACACCCTGTCTGCCGCCCGCTCGACAAGCATCTTCAACATCTCGACGCCGTCAGGGCCGCTGACTTTGAGGCCGGAGGTCAGGACACGCTCGACGCAGAGATCGATCGCCTGTTCGAGTGCTTCAAACGGATCGGGCACCAGATCGAAGGCGCGGTGAAGCGTTACGCCCAACCCTTGCGCATGCGTCATCAGCCGCTTGAGCACGGCCATGTCGAGCGTCATGTCCGGGCGGCTTGCGCCGATCACGACACCCGCAAGCCCCGCCGCCCGCACCCCATCGATATCGGCCATCATCGCCGCCTCGTTGTCGGCGTCGTAGACGAAACTGCCGGCGCGGGGCCGGATGATCGCGTAGACCGGGATCGGCGCCTTGGCGGCAAGCG
>NZ_JALBGV010000047.1 GCF_023006505.1 Neorhizobium sp. SHOUNA12A | reverse complement strand
CGCTCGACGGGGTTGCCGCGCCCGCCGCCGCCGGCTGAGCGGATCTCCAGGACGTCGCCTGGCTGCAGAACCGCGGTATCGATATTGCCGAGCCGCTGGAAGTCGTCACGGCCCGGGTTCAGAACCATGTCGGACAGACCGGCGGCCCTGCCGCCCAGTGTGCCCCAGGGGCGGAAGAAGCTGCGGTCGCGGTTCCGGGCGGTGATACGGCTGCCAGGCGAGAAAACCCGGAAGGCCATTTCGGTCGCTAACCCACCACGCCAGCGTCCGGCGCCGCCACTGTCCTTTGCCAGGCCATATTTGACGAACTCGATCGGCACTTCCGTCTCGGTGATCTCGATCGGAGTATTTTTGAGATAGGCGGCATCGGCGCCGGAGCCGTTGGTGCCATCGCGGTGGGGCATGCCGCCGCCGCCGCCGACCACCGGATTGACCGCGGCGATCACGGTGCGGCCGTTCCGTTCGTCGGTCGTCATGACGTTGACGATGCAGTTGTTGCCTGCCGGTGCTGCCGGCAGCTTTTCAGGCACGGCCTGGCAGAAGGCGCCGAATATGACGGAGCGCAGCCGCGCGCAGGTCAGCGAGCGCATGCCGACGGCAGCCGGCGCGATCGGGTTGAGCACGCTGCCCTTCGGCGTGATGCAGGTGAACGGTCTCGTCAGCCCGGTATTGAGGAGGATCTTCGGGTTCAACGTGTAAAGTACGTAATAGACGCCGACCAGAAGCATCGTATGGCGCGGATCGCCGCCCGAGGGGACATTGAGCGAAGAGCCGAGCTGCGGGTCGGAACCGGTGAAATCGAGGATTGCCTCGTCGCCCCGGATCGTCAGCGTCAGCTTCAGGCGGCACGGGTTGGCTTCGACCGAATCCTCGTCGGCATAGTCGACGAATTCCCAGGTCCCGTCCGGCATCGAGCGCAGAAGATCACGCGCCTGCGCTTCGGCGTGTTCGAGCAGGACCTCGGTGCCTTCGAGAAAGGCTTCAATGCCGAATTTCTCGACCATGGCGAGGATCTTGCGCTCGCCCGTGTTGAGCGCCCCAACCAGGGCTTTCATGTCGCCGATATTGAGATCGGGCTTGCGGACATTGGTGGTCATGATCTTCAGAATGTCTTCGTCGAAAACTCCTTCGTTGACCAGTTTCATCGGCGGGAAGCGGATGCCCTCCTGATGGATTTCCGTCAATGCTCGCGACAGGGAGGCCGGCACCGCGCCGCCCATGTCGGTGTTGTGGATATGACCGCCGGTCCAGGCGATGATCTCGCCATCGTAGAAGACCGGTTTCCACAGATGGGTGTCCGGCGCGTGCGTCGCCACGAAGCAGGAATAGGGATCGTTGGTGAATGCCACGTCGCCGGGCTTGTAGTCGTCGATCATCGCGATCGCGCGGCTATAGGTGAGACCCGGATACCAGGTCGCGCCCAATCCCATCGGCACGCCGAACGTCTCGCCTCTGCGATTGACCAGCATGACCGTGAAGTCTTCCGTCTCCTTGACGAAGGCGGAATGCGCGGTCCGCTGCAGCGTATAAGCCATGTTTTCGGCAGCAGCGCGGGTGTGATTGGCAAACACCTGAAGGTTCAAGGGATCGAACATGGGCCATTACTCCGAAAAGGTGAGATGCAGGTTCAAGTGACGATCGACCTCGACATGTGTGCCGCTCGGGATTGCAAAGGTCGTATCTTCCTGGGCAACGACCGCCGGGCCGGCGAAGCGGCTGCCGGGACGCAGGCGATCACGCCGATAGAGGCCGATCCACTCGAAGCTCTTGCCAGTAAAGACCGGGATCTCGCGCTCGGGGTTCACCGCCCCACCGTCCTCTTGGGCATTGACGGGGATTTCCAGTGCCGGGCCGGCCCCGATTGCCGAGAGACGCAGGTTGACGATCTCGATCGCTCCGTCCGGATCATGGAAGTCGTAGAGCCGGGCATGCATGGCATGGAAGGCTTCCTCGATCGAACCGAGCTTGCCATCGGCGATCCAGGCTGGCTGGATCGGCACTTCGATCTCGAAGCTTTGGCCGACATAACGCATGTCGGCGGAGACATTGAGCGTCGCGGCGCCGGCATGCCCCTGCTTGGCGAGCCAGTTGCGCCCCTCGACGGCAAGCGCGTCCAGCGCCTCGCGCATTTGCGGTGCCGCCTGGTCAGAGAGATGGGTAAACACGGTGCGGATGAAGTCGCCGCGCAGATCTGCCACCAGGCCCCCGAGCGCCGAGACGACACCCGGGCGCGGTGCGCCGATCACCTTCGCCATACGAAATTCGCGGGCGAGGAACGCGCCGAGCATCGGGCCGCCGCCGCCGAACGGCATCAGCGTGAATTCCCTGAGATCGACGCCGGCGCGCGATGCGAGTTTCTCGACCTCCACGAACATTTCCGAGATGGCGACGTCGAGGATGGCCTGGGCGGCCTCCTCCGCGGTCCGGCCGATCTTTTCAGCGAGCCGCGTGACGGCCGCGCGGGCAAGCCCGACGTCGATCTGTAGCTGCCCGTAGGCCATCTGGCTGTGACCGAGCCAGCCGCAGACGGCCATGGCATCGGTCACGGTCGTCTGTTCTCCGCCGCGTCCGTAACAGGCAGGCCCGGGTGTCGAGCCGGCCGATTCCGGTCCGACCCGCAACACGCCCTGCGCATCGACGCTGGCGATAGAACCGCCGCCGATGCCGATCGAGCTGACCGAGACGGACGGAATATGCAGCGGGAACTCGCCGACCAGTTCGCCGGTGCCGAATTGCGGTTCGCCGTCGATGATCAGTGCAAAGTCGGCCGAGGTGCCGCCGATATCGAGGGTGAGGATATGCTTTTCGCCGGCACGACGGGCGAGCCAGGCGGCGCCTATGACACCGGAGGCCGTGCCGGACAACAGCATCTGCACGCAGGACCGTTTGCCTTCGTCGGCATTCATCACGCCACCATTCGACTTGGTCAGCAGCGCCGGTGCCGTGACGCCACGCGACAGCAGCTTTTCTTCGAGTGCGGTCAGATAGCCGGAGACACGCGGATGGACGTAACCGTTGAGGATAGCGGTGGTGGTCCGCTCGTATTCGCGGATGACCGGCCAGACCTCAGATGACGTGAAGACGAAGAGTTCCGGGGCGACCCGGGCGATTTCCCGGCTGACCGCCACCTCATGGATGTCGGTGCGCCACGAATGCAGGAAGGAGACGATGATGCCGGCGGCGCCATTGGCCTTCGCCTTTGCGACCGCTGCCGCGACCGCCTCCAGATCCGGCGCCTCGACCTCGCTGCCATCCGCCCGCAAGCGAGCGGGAATGCCGAAGATCATGTCGCGGGCAATGAGCTGGTCCGGCCGGGAGCAGAACAGCGAATAGACGTCCGGCATCCGCAACCGCGCCAGCTCGATGACGTCTTCGAAGCCGGCATTGGTCATCAGCGCCAGCGACACGCCGCGACGCTGGATCACGGTGTTGATGCCGACGGTCGTTCCGTGGACAAAACGGCTGACGGCTGCCGGTTCGAGCCCTTCCCGTTCGGCCAGAAGCGACAGTCCCGTCATCAGCTCCGCACCCGGATCGTCCGGTGTCGTCAGAACCTTGAGCGAGGCAACCCGGCCGGATCGCGTTTCCAGGGCACAGAAGTCGATGAAGGTCCCGCCGATGTCGACGCCGATCTTCCAGTCCTGCTGATCGCTGGTTCCTTTGCCTGGCGCGGCCGCACTGTCCATGTCGCTCAATCCTTTCCTGCTGCTTGTCATGAAGCTGGCACGAATGGGCAAAGGCGGTCCAAGAGCGAAAAAACCGCTGCCCATAAGTGCCGCTTATGCCTCGCCGAGGACGTCCCATAGGTCCGGCTTATGGGATGATGAAAACCTCGACTTTGACACCGACCGGCCGCACCGGAATGGTGGCGGAGATGAAGGACATTGCGGAAACGGCCTCATGGATGTGATCGTGCTGGGTGGCGGCCTGATGGGGGCCGCATCGACCTATTTTCTCGCCCGGCGTGGCCTGCGCGTGACGCTCATCGAGCCGAACCGGGTCGGCAGCGGCGCGACGGTCGCCTCGTTCGGCAATATCCGCCGCAGCGGCCGCTACCTGCCGCAACTTCCCCTCGCCCGGCGATCCCTGACGCTTTGGGGCAAGGCTGCGGAGATGCTGGATCGGGACGTCGAGTTTCGGGCGACCGGCCATGTCCGTCTGGTGTTCAGCCAGGCGGGTCTCGAGGAGATGCGCAGTTTCGCGACAGCCGCCAGACCTTGGGGTCTCAACCTCGAGGAACTTACCGCGACGGAGCTTCATGCCCGTTTTCCGGGGCTCGGCCCCGAGGCGATCGCCGCATCCTTTTCCCCGGAGGATGGAAGCGGCAATCCGCGCCTGATCGCTCCTGCTTTCGCGGATGCCGCGAGACGTATCGGTGCCGAGATCATCGAGAACGTGGAAGTAAAAGCGATCCGGCGAAGCGCCTCTGGCTTCGAGGTAGAGACCTCGAACGGCGTCCATGCCGCTGCTTGCCTCCTCAACACCGCCGGCGCCTGGGGCGCCCGGATCTCCGCGCAGTTCGGCGAAGCCGTCCCGATCGTGGCGAAGGGGCCGCAGATGGGAGTGACCGAGCCGCTGCCGCATCGCATCCTGCCGGTCGTCGGCGTCTGGGCCCATGACCACGGCGGTGGTTACCTGCGCCAGGTGGAACGCGGAAACATCGTCTTCGGTGGCGGAGCGGAACGTACCGATGTTTCGCTCGATACCGGCCATGCCAAGGCCGACCCCGCCAGGCTTGCCGGCCAGTTGCGTGCCCTGCTGCCGATCCTGCCGGCGCTTGCCAATGTCTCGGTGATCCGCACCTGGTCCGGCTGCGAGGGTTATGTCGGCGACGGCCTTCCCGTCATGGGACGATCGGCAACGACGCCGGGGCTGTTCCATGCCTTCGGATTTTGCGGCCACGGCTTCCAGCTCGGCCCCGGTGTCGGCGACGTGATGGCGGAATTGATCTCGACCGGCGCGACCGAGACGCCCATCCATGACTTCCGGATAGAACGGTTTTCCAGGCAGGACGAGGGGCAGGAACTAAGTTAGCCACCGTCATACGTCTCCGCTCCCTTGCTCTCCAGTTCAACAAAGCGTGCCATCACGACCGGCGCTTGAACGTATGCTCCTTCGTGGGAAACGCTCGGGAGCGAACATCGCCCGCATAAGCTGCGGCGGCCGCTCCCACCCTCTTGCCCAGCTCGTCATAGCGCTTGACGAAGCGCGGCGTGAAGTCGTTGAACAGCCCAAGCATGTCGTCCGAAACGAGGATTTGGCCGTCACAAGCAACCGATGCGCCGATTCCGATGGTTGGAACGGCGATAGCTGCCGTCATCTCACGAGCCAATGTCTCGACCGTGCCCTCGATAACGACCGCAAAGGCTCCGGAGTTGCCGACGGCTTCGGCATCACGCCGGATCTTCGCCACTTCTTCGTCCGAATGGCCGACGGATCGGTATCCGCCCGCGGTATGAACCTGCTGCGGCATCAGGCCGATGTGGCCAAGGACCGGGATGCCGCGAGCGGTCAGGAAAGCGATGGTCTCGGCCATCTCTTCACCACCTTCGAGTTTGACCGCGTCGCAGCCGGTTTCCTGCAGAATGCGCACGGCATTGCGATAGGCCAATTCCCTGGTTTCCTGATAACTGCCAAAGGGCATGTCGACGACCACGCAGGATCTCGTGACACCGCGCATCACCGCCTTGCCGTGCGCGATCATCATGTCGAGCGTCACCGAAACGGTGCTCTCCATGCCGTAGAGGACCATGCCGAGCGAATCCCCGACAAGCAGAAGATCGCAGTGTTCATCCAGCAGCCGCGCCATCGGCGTTGTGTAGGCGGTCAGGCAGACGATCGGCGCTCCACCCTTCATCGCCCGGATCCGACTGGGCGTCAGGCGCTTTAAGGAGCCCGCGGCACTCATCGCGCTTCTCCTGTCCCAGACATCGTTTTTTTCGCAATCACCCGGTTGTCGAGAAGCTTGGTCGTGCCGACCCGCACGAACAGCGCAACAACCACCGGATCCTCGATCTTCGCGATAGCCTGCAACGTGGAGGCATCCCTGACCGCGACGACTTCCGGTTTTGCGAGCGGCTCGCGGCTGATGAAGCCGACAAGCTTTTCTTCAAGGACCTGCGGGTCCGTGAGACCCTGAGCGACGAGACGCTCCGCCTCGTCCAAGGCGCGAAGGACGACGACCGCAGCGTGTCTTTCTTCCTCGCTGAGATAGACGTTGCGGGATGACAGGGCGAGACCATCCGCATCCCGAACCGTCGGCACGGAAACGACGCGCACCGGCAATGCAAGATCGTCGACCATCCGTTTGATGATGACGACCTGCTGGTAATCCTTTTCGCCGAAATAGGCGTTCCTCGGCTGGACGATATTGAAGAGCTTGTTGACGACGGTCGCCACGCCGGCAAAATGTCCGGGTCGAACCGCGCCTTCGAGCTCGCATCCAAGCTCCGGCACATCAACGACCGTCTTCATGGGCCGCGGGTACATATCCTCGACGCCCGGCGCAAACAGGATATCGACGCCTGCTGCCTCCAGCATCGCCCTGTCGCGCTCCAGGTCGCGCGGATATCGACTGAGGTCTTCCGTCGGACCGAACTGAAGCGGGTTCACGAAAATCGATGCGACAACGATTTCGTTTTCAGCGCGGGCTCGCGCGACAAGTTCCATATGTCCGGCATGGAGATAACCCATGGTCGGAACGAAGCCGACCGTCCCGCCTTTCGCCTTGGCTGCGGCAAGTGCCGCGCGCAGCGCCTCAATGCTCGATAGGACCCGCATGTTGCCCTCCCTGGCCACGATCACATCGGCGCGGATAGAGAGAGCAAGCGCGGCTACACGTCAATGCAGGCCTTTCGATAAAACCGATTAGACCGACGCGATACGGACTGGAGGCCCATCGCCAGTATCTATTCTAACCTCAGTTTCGGCGTCGAAAAGATTGATGCTTGAAGGATCGACTTTGAACCGAATTTGGTCGCCTCTTCGACCCTTGAACCGCGGTTCAGCTCTGGCTATGACAGCCTGGTTGCCGATAATGGCAGTGACCATGGTGTCTGGACCCGTCGGCTCCACGACGTCGATCACTCCCTCAAGAAAAGCGTCCTCCGTCTCGACGACCTTGAGCTCCTCCGGTCTGACGCCGAACACGCACTCTCGCGTTCCATTCGCGATCCCGGGACCGCTGAGCGCGACGAGCACTCCCTCGCTCGTGAACCGGGTTCCGTCAGCATCCGAAAGAAGTTTCCCCCGAATGAAGTTCATTGCCGGAGAACCGATGAACCCTGCGACGAACATGTTGGCTGGGCGTTCGTAGATGGTTCGAGGATCGGCAAGCTGCTGAACATAACCGCCCTTCATTACGGCCACCTTCGTCGCCAGCGTCATCGCTTCGATCTGGTCGTGGGTGACGTAGACAATGCTGGTGCCAAGACGTTCATGAAGACGTTTTATCTCGGTTCTCATCTCGACGCGCAGTTTCGCGTCCAGGTTCGAGAGCGGTTCGTCGAAGAGAAAAAGATCGGGATTGCGCACGATTGCGCGCCCCATGGCAACACGTTGCCTCTGGCCGCCGGACAAATTTGCGGGAAGGCGATCGAGAAGATGCCCGATCTGAAGCATCTCCGCCGCTTTGCGAATTTCCGCCTTGCGCTCTTGCTCGGGCACGCCCCGCATTTCGAGCCCGAAGCCGATGTTTCGTTCGACCGACATCGTCGGGTACAGCGCGTAGGACTGAAACACCATTGCGATGTTCCGATCTTTCGGCGGCAGGGCCGTGACCGACCGGCCCGCGATGGCGATATCCCCGGCCGACGGTTCGTCGAGCCCGGCGATGATGTTCAACAAGGTGGACTTGCCGCATCCGGAGGGTCCAAGCAGCACCAGAAAGCCGCCGTCTTCCAGATCGACGTCTATTCCGTGGAGGACATCGAGCGCCCCGTAGGATTTGCGGATACCGCTTATGGAAAGGGTGGCCATCGTTTTCTCCTCAACCCTTGATCGCGCCTGCGGTAAGACCCTGGACCATCGCGCGCTGAACGATCGCGAAGAGGACGACCACGGGCAGGATGCTGAGTATGCCGCCGGCGGCCAGCACTCCCCACGGCAGCTGGAATTCGCCGACCATCAGTTGCAATCCGACAGGCCACGTTCGTGAACCCTGCCCGGTCGTCAACATGAGCGCAAAAATGAACTCGTTCCACGCAGCGATCGCGATGAATACCGAACTGGCGACGAGACCATTTCGCGCCAATGGCAAGACGATGCGCACCATGGCTCCAAGTCGTGTGGAGCCATCGATCCGAGCAGCGCTTTCCAGCTCTTTCGGCGCGGCATCGAAGAAGCCTTTGAGCATCCAGGCAAACAGCGGCAACAGGAAGCTGGTATAGGCAAGCGCCAGTCCGAAGCGGCTGTCGACCAGGCCCACGGTCCGCATCATGACGTAGAGCGGGATGATCACCATAACGGCCGGGAACATCCGCACCAGCAGGTAGCCGAGCATGATTTTGTCTCGGCCTTTGAAGGGCAGCCGCGCGAATGCATAAGCCGCGAGCGTCCCGGTCAGAACGCAGATCACCACTGTAATTGTGGTTACCACCAAGCTGTTTGCAATCAGCACCGGAAAGTTCGATTGCGTCCAGATGGCGACATAGTTTTGAAAGGTGACCGTTCGGGGGATGTACTGCATATGCGAGGTGACGATGTCCGCCTCCGTCTTGAGGGACGTGAGAAACATCCAGAGGATCGGCCCGAGGCAGAACGTCGTCAGAGTTGTCAGCACGGCATAGGTCAGGATGTCTCCCGCAAGGCGCCGGCTGCGGCTGGTCTTGAGCATTCTCATTCCTTCGTGACGCGCGTTAGCCTGATGTAGATGGTCGCAAACAGCATGAGGAGGATGAACATGACGACCGAAAGCGCGCCCGCATACCCGAAATTGAACTCGCGATAGGCAGTCTGGAACGCATAGAGCGACAGGACCTGCGTGGCGTTGCCGGGGCCTCCGCCGGTCAAGACGAGCAGCAGGTCCGGCGAGTTGACGAGGCTGATCACGCGCAGGATGACGGCCGCGGCGATCACCGTCTTCAGCATGGGCACCGTGATCAGACGAAACTGACGGACGGGGCCTGCGCCATCGACCGCCGCAGCTTTGTACAGGTCCTCCGGGATGCCCTTCAATCCGGCGAGAAACAGAAGTGCGAAGAACGGAAAACCGTGCCACGCCTCGACCAGAATAGTCGCGGCCAACGCGGTGGCCGGATCGGCAAACCACGCCTTGTAGGTGCTCAATATCCCAATCCCTACCAGCAGGTCGTTGATGACGCCCAGCCGTGGATCCAGCAAGAGAGCCCACATATGTCCGGCCACCACGTTCGGCAGGAAATAGGGAAGCAGGATCAGCACGCCGAATAACTTCGTACCTGGAAGGTTGCGGTTGAGCGCCACGGCCGCGACGAAGCCGAGCGTCACTTCGATGGCGATAGCTGCCGTCACCCAGATCGCTGTATTTTTCAACGAGATCCAGAAGACCCGATCCGACATCATCGCGACGTAGTGCTTCATCCCAACCCAGCCGTTAAGGCCGGGCCGGGTGAGGCGCATTTCCCGCACGCTGATGACGAAGCCGTAGAGCGTCGGATAGGCGACCACCAGCAGAAGCAGGACAAGGCTCGGAAACAGCAGGAGGTAGACCCAATACCGCGTTTCGGAAAGGTTTCCGAGCAGCGTGATTGGTCCGCGTGGCAAGATTGACTTCATGTGATCGCGGCGCATGCCGTCCTCTGGGACGCGACGACGTTACGGTCATCGCGTCTGGTTGACTAACGAAGCGCGGCTTCGAGCCCTTGGATCATGCGCTCAACGGCCTGCACGGGTGTCAACTGCCCAGTCAGAACCGACTGGAAGGCGGGATTGACGACATTTTCCGACCACCCTGCAGCGCCGACGAAACTGTTGGGCAGCCGCCCGAACTCGAGTGTTTTTGAAGCGGCCTGATAGACCGGATTGGACTTGATCCGCTTGTCCTCAAGCGCCGCCGTCGACGCGGGGAAATAGCCCGTTGCTTCCAGCAGGGCGACTGCCGCGTCCGTCTCACCCCAGAAACTGATCCAGTCCCAGGCAGCGTCGATATTGTCGTCCTTCATGATGCCGTTGCCGGCATACGCAACACGCGCAATATGGGCCTTCGGCCCCGCCGGCATGGGAGCCGTGGCGAACTGTTCGCCCGCTTTGAGAGCAGCGGAGATTTCGATCAGCGATCCCGTATGATGCCAGACCATGGCGGTCTGACCGGTGCGGAATCCTTCCATGATCTGGCGATAGCTGTCGTTGGGCGCGCTTGGTGGAACGACCTTCTCCTTGAGAAAGAGGCTCGAATAGAAGCTGATAGCCTCGACTGCGGCTGCCTTGTCGATCGCCGCCTGCCCGTCCTTCACGATCGGAGAGCCGAAGGACTCCATCATGTCGATGACGTATTTGAATGCTCCCGCGCCGCCTCGCATGCCGAACGCGTAGCGACCTTTCGCGGGGTTGGTCAGTTTCCTGCAGGCGGTAATGAACTCGTCCAAGGTCTTCGGCGGGCCCGCCAGGCCCGCTTCCTCAAAATAGTCCTTTCGGTAATACATCCAGTCGACGAAGGCATAAGCTGGAACGGCATATACGGCGCCCCCTTGGGACATGCCAGTCCACCGGTTTTCCGGCAGATTGGCCTTGCCCTTCCATGCACTCACCCGCTTGGTAATGTCCGTCAATGCGCCCATCGCCGTCAGGTCGGCGAAGCGTTCCGCGATGACCATACCGGTATCCGGCCGGCCGCCGGCCACGACCGCGGACGAAACCTTCGCCATATATTCAGAGTTCGGGATGCTTTCCTGCGTGACCGTGACGCCCGGGTGAGCTTTGCCGAACAGCTCGATGATTTTCAACAGGCCGGCCATCTCCGATTGGCTCGTGAAATGGTGCCAGTAATTTATCGCGGTCGCCGCATTGGCGGAGCGAATGTTGCCGGCCAGCGCCAGGGCGGCCGTCGCGGCGAGAAACTCACGTTTGGTGATCTGCATCTAATCCATCCTCCCACATATCAGATTGCAAATCTGATCGATCAGATAGAAATAGCAATCTTTCGAAGGCTCGGCAAGGCCAAGACGACTGGACGCGCGGTTCCGGTCAAACCAGTCCCATATTTCGATGAATCGCTGCCTGGAAATGCGCCTGAAGCGCCTTCTCTGCGGCATCGGCATCTCTGGTGGAACATGCCTCCAGAATATCCAGATGTTCCTTCAATGTCCGAATGAGGATCGGAGGCGTGACCTTCCGTTCCAATCGCAGCAAACGCAGGTAGTTGTGCATTCTACGATAGGCCGTATCGATCAGCGGATTACGCAGTGCCGCGACGATCTGGCCGTGAAGCTCGAGCTCGAGGAGATCCATCTCCGCGAGATGATCGACGGTAAGTCCATCTCTCTCCAGTTTACGCATAAGCCTGGAATGGCGGACTTCCAGACTGTTCATCAACTCCTCTTCGGCCTGTTCGGCAAAGACTCGCACGGCCGACCTCTCGATGATCGAGCGGAACTGATATGTCGCACGCGTCAGGTCGAGACCCGGTCGAACGAACTGGATTCCGGAGCGCGGATGGATCGTCAGAATGCCTTCGGCCTCAAGCATTCGCAGGGCGTCGCGGAGCGGCGCGACCGGCACGCCGACGATTTCCGAAAGCTCGCTCTGGGAGATGAAGGCGCCCACAGGAACCTTTCGTTCGAACAGACTCTCGAGGATCCGCTCATAGGCGACGTCGCTGAGCCGCGGCGCGGCGGGTTCGACGCCGGCTGATCTTCCCTTACGCGCTTGCGATTTTTTCATACGTCCGATAATACCAATTGATAGATCAGTTGACAAATTAAAACGATCAGAGAGCGCTGTTATGCCCCTATCAGAATTCCGTATAACCCGATTTCAGTTCGCCCGCGACAGGGTAATCGGAGACAGTCAGGTCCGAGCCGACGACGTCAACGTCGCTGCTCTCGAACTTGTGGGCGAAAGCGGAAAGATCGGGCTGGGCTTTATCCAGACTCTCTTTCATCCCCTCCCGGATCAAGCCGAGATCGAGGCGGTTTTTGCAAACGAGGTTTGGCCCGGCATCGAGGGCCAGGAAGCGATCGCGTTAGTCCATCGCGTACATCGCCCGCGGGGCGGCAACCAGCGCGCCTTTTCGCTGCCATTTCACGAGGCGCTGCAGGTCGCGTTGTGGGACCTTGCCGCAAAGGAAGTCGGATTACCGCTTCACACGCTGCTCGGCAGCCGTCGTGACCGTGTTCGCGCCTATGCCAGCGGTCTCGACTTTCACCTCGGCGACGAAGCGTTCTGCGCGCTGTTCTCACATGCCGCGAGCCTTGGATACACGGCGTTCAAGATCAAGGTGGGCCATCCGGACTTCAAACGGGATATGCGTCGTCTCGATTTGTTGAAGGAAGTCGTGCCTGCCGGTTCTCATATCATGATCGATCCCAACGAGGCCTGGAATTCGAAGGAAGCCCTGGTGAAGCTTACGGCGATCCGCGACGCCGGCCATGATCTGTTATGGGTTGAAGATCCAATTCTGCGCCATGACTTCGAGGGGCTCCGGACACTCCGTCACGCGGTCAACTGGACGCAGATCAACAGTGGAGAATATCTCGACGCAACGGGAAAACGGATCCTTATGGAAAATTTCGGGACCGATCTGCTGAACGTCCATGGCCAGGTGACAGACGTCATGCGGATCGGTTGGCTTGCGGCCGAGCTTGGCGTCCCGATCAGCCTGGGCAATACGTTCCTGGAAGTCGGAGTGCACATGGCCGTCGCACTTCCGGAAGTCGAATGGCTCGAATATTCGTTCCAGAATTTCGATCACCTGGTGGAGCGGCCTGTCGAGATCAAGGACGGTTTTGCATTCGCACCAAACCGTCCGGGCCATGGACTTGTTCTCAGCGAAGCGGCCCGCAAGGATTGGTCTCGCCCGAAGCGCCTCGACCGATCGGAACTTGGTGCGGCCCCGACAAACCCTCGTTTGCCATACCTCGCTTGACGCTCATCAACGGCGCGTCGAGCTTCACGTTGCACGCACGGCGCCTGCCCAATCAGGTTTGCCACCGTCATCCAGATTGTGGCCTTGATCATTGCCGGCGGACAAGATGCTTCGCTGAGGGCCGCGCTCTCTGATGTCGCGCGGTTTGAGGCCGGATCGCATCCGCTTGCTGAGAAGTTGCGCCGCATCCTTTCAACGCGGATGAAGGTCACCCGACGCCGGCGCAGTGTAGGATCGACCATCTCGTGATGCCCCCGAGATCATCCGCGGCGGGCAACTCTCGGTCCCGTTCGGCCAGATCGACCCGGCACGCGCCTGCGGCATGTCCCGTTTCATCGCCTTCCGGCGCATTGCCCTGCCGCTCGCGATCCGCCAGGCCCTGCCCGGTTCTTCCAACGAGATGATCTCGATGGTGAAGGCGACGTCGCTTGCCTCGATCATCACCATCATGGAGGTGACCGGCGTCGGCCGAAGGCCGCGGCGTCCGGTGCTGCGGCCTTTTCTATAACCGGGCCTTGGTGCTACGGGGGGTCGCGAGCACGAGGCTGGTTTCCGTCGCCGTAATCCCCGGCACCAAACGGACCCGCCGCAGCACGGTGTCGAATTCGGCCAATGTCGTGGTACCGAGTTCAACGATCAGATCCCAGCGACCGTTGGTCGTGTGGATTTCCGAAATCTCCGGAAATCCTCCAAGCGCCTTGATGACCTGGTCCGCCGCCCTACCCTCGATCTCCACCATCATGATCCCGCGCACCGGCAGTTCGACAGCGTCCGCCCGCAAAATGACAGTGTAGCCGAGAATGCTGCCGGCCTTTTCGAGCTTCTCCATGCGCGAACGAACGGTGGCGCGCGAGGCCCCGAGATCCGTCGCAAGGTCGGAAATGCTCCGCCTTGCGTTGTGACGCAATAGCGTCACAAGTTTGCTGTCAAAATCGTCCATGCTCAAAGCGCCTATCGAAGATACCATTTTGATAAGCCAATTCGAATAATTTGGCAAATTGAGTTGTTCAATCTGCCGCGCCTTCGTGGTCCAATCATCATAACGGAGATCAAGACATGCATTGCAAACTCATTGGCATCCCCCTGCAGGACGGCGCGGTGCAACTCGGCTGCGAAATGGGCCCAAGCGCGCTCAGGACCGCCGGTCTCGAAACGGCGCTGAGGGAACTTGGCCATGAGGTGACCGACCTCGGCAATGTCGGCATTTCGAAACTGTCCGATGTCACGCATCCGAACGCCGCGATCCGACGCCTGCCACAGATTGTCGCCTGGATCGAACTGCTGACGGAACTCGCCTATCGCGAAAGCGGCGAAGGCATGCCAATTTTCCTGGGCGGCGATCACGCCATCTCCGCCGGGACAGTGGCGGGCCTTGCCCGCCGGGCCGCCGAAGCCGATCGGCCGCTCTTCGTTCTGTGGCTCGATGCGCACACTGATTTCCACACGCTCGACACCACGACAAGCGGCAACCTGCATGGCGTGCCCGTCGCTTACTTCACTGGTCAGCCGGGTTTCGAAGGTTATCTGCCGAAACTCTCGCATCCCGTCGATCTGGCCCGCGTCTGCATGATCGGCATCCGCAGCGTCGATCCGGCCGAGCGCGCGGCGCTGCGCCAGAGCGCGGTGACGGTTCACGACATGCGCGTGATCGACGAACATGGGGTCGCGGCGCTGCTGCGTGCTTTCCTTGAAAAGGTCGCGGCGGCGAACGGCTTGCTGCATGTCAGCCTCGATGTGGACTTTCTTGAACCCACGTTTGCTCCGGCGGTCGGCACGACGGTTCCAGGCGGCGCAACCTTCCGCGAGGCGCATCTGGTTATGGAGATGCTGCACGACAGCGGCCTGGTCACCAGCCTGGACCTGGTCGAACTCAACCCATTCCTCGACGAGCGCGGTCGCACCGCAACGCTGCTGGTCGATCTCACTGCCAGCCTGATGGGCCGCAAGGTCATGGACCGCCCGACAAGGAGTTTTTGATGCCCGTAACCGCCCACTTGAACATCGTGCCGTTCATCAGCGTCGAGAACATGATGGATCTCGTCGTCGCAACCGGCGTCGAAAGGTTTCTGGTCGAGTTGGCGGGTTACATCGAAGACGATTTTCGCCGCTGGGAAAGTTTTGACAAGATCCCGCGCGTCGCCTCCCATTCGAGGGACGGCGTGATCGAGCTAATGCCGACCAGCGACGGAACGCTCTACGGCTTCAAATATGTCAACGGCCACCCGAAGAACACGAGCTCCGGCCGCCAGACGGTCACGGCCTTCGGGGTTCTTTCCGATGTCGACAGCGGTTATCCCCTGCTTTTATCGGAAATGACTATCCTGACGGCGCTGCGCACCGCCGCCACCTCGGCGACCGCGGCAAAGTACCTGGCGCGCAAGGAGGCGCGCACCATGGCCTTGATCGGCAACGGCGCCCAGAGCGAGTTCCAGGCGCTCGCCTTCAAATCCTTGCTCGGTATCGACAGGCTGCGGCTTTACGACATCGATCCCGGTGCGACCGCCCGATGCCGCCGCAATCTCGAGAGATTTGGCTTCGACATCGAAGCCTGTACCTCCGCCGAGCAGGCCGTCGAGACAGCCGACATCATCACCACCGCGACCGCCGACAAGCACAATGCCACGATCCTGACCGACAACATGATCGGCCCCGGCGTGCATATCAACGGTGTCGGCGGCGACTGCCCCGGGAAAACGGAGATGCACCGCGACGTCCTGCTTCGCGCGGACATATTTGTGGAGTTTCCGCCACAGACACGGGTTGAGGGCGAAATCCAGCAGCTTTCATTCGACCATCCGGTGACGGAACTCTGGCAGGTCATCACCGGCGAAAAGCCGGGGCGCTCATCGGAAAAGCAGATCACGCTGTTCGATAGCGTCGGTTTCGCGATCGAGGATTTTTCCGCGCTCCGCTATGTCCGCGACCGGGTGAGCGGCTCGACTTCCATAAACCAGCTCGATCTGCTCGCCGATCCGGACGAGCCGCGCGATCTGTTCGGGATGCTGCTTAGGCGCCAGGCGCTTCTCGCCTCCGCCTGCTGACCTCCCGGGCGTTGGCAGGTTCTGCGGCTTAGAGCTCCTGCGCCCATTGATCGCTCGGCGATTGCGCTATAGATTTGCGCCGCGGCAAGCGGCCGCGCAAGCGATCAGGAGTTCTCATGCCGACTGGCACTGTCAAATTTTTCAACGACGACAAGGGGTTTGGCTTCATCACTCCGGAGAACGGAGGGGCGGATGTATTTGTGCACGTTTCTGCTCTGGAACGGGGCGGTTCTCTGAAAGAGGGACAAAAGGTAAGCTACGAGATAGGCCAGGACCGCAAGACCGGAAAATCAAAAGCCGAAAACGTTAGCGCGCTTTGATCAAGCTCGCGCGCTCATCCTAAAATCCGTCTAGCGCTGTTTCCAAGACCGTGCTCACCACTTGCCGGATCGGGCGACTGTGACCTCGATGTCGCTTTGCATAGTCTTCAGGGCACTCAAATCGGAACGCGATCGTTTTTCCGGTCGCCTCCAGATGAGCGCCTCGGCTGCCAGGCCTCCACAATGATGTAATCGGATCGGAACAACTCTTCTCTCAATTGAGTTAAGGGGCGTGGTGCCTTGTCAAGAAACATGAGGTGCAGCGATGCCATATAAATTCATGTTTGCCGGCCTGATATTAGCGATCGGCTGTACGACGGCGGTCGCCGCCATGGCCAAGAGCGATAAGGAATTTCTGAGCGACGCGATCAAAACCGACAATTCTGAAATCAGACTCGGTGACCTTGCTACGAAAAAGGGCGGCAGCGACGGTGTACGCTCATTCGCCCAGACATTGATCGACGACCATCGCAGAGCCAAGGACGATGCTACGGCTCTCGCCACGGATCTTGATGTAAAGATAACCGGCATTGTAACGACCGAGGCGCAAAACGAGATCGAAAAGCTTCAAAGCCTAAGTGGCCCCGAATTCGATAAGGAGTTCGTGAACTATATCGTCTCGACCCACGAGAAAGATATTTCCGAATTCAAGGAAAAGGCCGGTGAGGGTGGCAGGCCGGTGCCGGAACTTGCAAAGAAAATGTTGCCGACGTTGCAACAGCACCTACAACTTGCCCGTTCGCTGAGCGGGCAATGATCGCATGGCTGCTCGGGATCACTTCGGCTTGCTGGAGGAACGTCCGACGCGGCTTTCTTATCGCCGGAACTCATCGCCAACTCCAGTCAGCCATGCTTACCGCTGCCTTTGCGGGACCTCATCCGGCCGGATTACAGGTGTATTGCCGACCGGCGGGGCCGGCTCGACGAAATCGCTATCGCCCGTCGAAGGTGGCTTTAAAACGCCATTGCAGTCCGACAATTTTTCTGTGCCGGATTTGTTTGCCGGTCGTGAATTGTCTTCTGTCGTCGTCATATTCTGGTTCTGCTGCCGATCCGGCGCCTGGCAGCGATCCGGGTGTTTGGCGGGTGCCTGGGCAAAAGCCGATGCCGGCAGAAGCCCGATGGCACACATTACGCATATCCGCTTGGCCCGATCGAAAACCGTTGTCTCAACGGAGAGCATCTGTCCCTCCTTTGTGTCACTTCCGATAAAACATATCGGAGTCGGGGATGTTCCAGACTAAGCGTTCGGGCATCATTCTTCACGTCGCTATCGAACGCTGATCCTGATGCCGTTCACGTTGGAGATCACAATTCCGTAGGAAGCCGGTTGATCTGCAGTTTTGGCCGCTATTTTCCCGGAGGAAGCCGAAAGGAGGCAGTTCCATGGATCTATCTTCTGAAAACGTAATCGCCGTTCTCGGACCCGTCGACGAAACCTTGGTTGCCGATATCCTGGCGACAGGGGCTTCTGTTCGCGATCTGGCCGAAGCTTGGGCTTGGGTGAATGCTGACGAAGCGCTGATGAACGAAGGACGAAAACTGCCAACGGGAAAGGTAGCGGAGCTGGTCGATCTGCTGGAGATCGATGATGAAGAGCCTTGATCGTCAGACGCCCGTCGATTTTGGCTGATCGTCCAGGAGATCTGTCATGCCGGCTCTCACACAAATGCAGACACTGGTAACGAGAGGAAGCTGCGGGATTGGCGCTGGCATCGTCAAGACGTTGGCAGAACGAGGGCGCCGGCCTATCACAGCTTTGCCGATAGGGGACAAATGGCTTGCCTTTAAGATCACGATCGGGCCACGGCAACAAAAAGGAATTGCCCTTGCCTGCTGATGCGAAACAGTATGGGTTTGTTCTGCTGACGGGACTTCGCCCACTGCTCTTCGATATCGGATGGTTGGGTTACGCTCTGGTTGTTGGCCGACACGATCACATCGCCGGCCTCAAGACCGTTGTCAGCGGCGAGACTATCAGGTGCCACGTCTTGCACAAACACTCCGGTGGTGCCCGGCGGGACACCTAGCTGCTGAAGCGCTTCCTCCGGGATAGGGCCGAGCGATAGTCCAAGCTGGCCGCCCGCTTCCGGCGTTGGCGCAATGGCACTCGTCGGTGTCTCGTTATCGGTGCGCTCGCCAATGGTTACAGTGACCTCCTGCGCGGAACCGCCACGGTTACTGGCGAGCGTTGCTGTCGTCCCCGGCTTTTGGTTCGTCACTGCAAGCGTCAGGTCACGGGGGCTCTGGATATCCCTGTCGTTAAAACGCGTGATCACATCACCCGACTGTACGTCTGCCTTTCCAGCGGGGCTGCCCGGATCGACGGAAGCGACCAACGCCCCCTTGCTGTCCGGTATTCCGAGCGCCCGGGCAATCGATGGGGTGACCTCCTGGAGATGCACCCCGATAAAGCCGCGCTCGATCCGGCCCGTCCGGATCAACTGCTCGACGACGGGCCGGGCGGTGCGGGATGGTACTGCGAAACCAATGCCGATGCTGCCGCCCGATGGCGAGACAATGGCGGTATTGACGCCGATCACTTCGCCCCGCGCATTGAACAGGGGGCCGCCGGAATTGCCCTGGTTGACTGAGGCGTCAGTCTGAAGAAAGTCGTCATAAGGGCCGGCTTGAATGTCGCGCGAACGAGCAGAAAGCACTCCGACAGTGACGGTTCCCCCGAGCCCGAAGGGGCTGCCGATCGCGATGGTCCACGCACCCGGCTGCAAGGCGTCCGAGTCACCCCAGACGGTCGCCGCCATATCGGGCCGCGGATCTATTTTCAGCACCGCAATATCGGTTGCCGAATCATGACCGACGAGCCGAGCGGGCGCAGTGCGCTTATCGGTGAAGACGACATGAATTTCATTGGCATCAGCAACAACATGGTTGTTCGTGACGATATAGCCATCCTTGCTGATCACAAAACCGGAGCCAAGGGCCTCTCGCACCTGTGGCTGGATCGGTGCGGAGCCGCGGCCATCGAGAGGACTGAGGAAATCGTTCGTTGGCTGATCTTCGATAATCTGCCTGGTCGTGATTGCGACTACGGCCGGTATCTTCTGGCGTACGATAGCGGTGAAGTCGTTGGGGATTTCCTGCGCTGCGACCGGAGCAATACCGGCGGCCGAGAGCATCAGAATGCCAGCAATCATGCTGACATATATTCGCTTTTTCGAACCTGGAAACATGGTTTATCACTCCCGTTTCAATAATTTCGATGGCGCAACCGGTTAAAGTTTCCCCGACTGCTTCCGCTATTATTCAAGCATCGAATTCGCGGCTGCCGCGCTCCAAACGCTGGCCCATGCTTCAAACCTGTCCGGTATTGATCCGAAAGGCCTTATCAAACCGGCGGTACGGACACGGAGTGTTCGGAACCGATCGCGGATTTGAGCCGTCGACTTCACGGAGTCTGCCGGCAAATATTATCGGTTAACGGGCGACGAGGCAGCGCCCTTTCGGTCGTATCCGTAACCAGATCCCTCCGGAAAAGTTCCCTGACGAGACTACGCCTTGCAACGAAACGATCTGCTGACCCAAATGGCCAAACGCGAAATAAATCCGGACGCGGTAGTCGCCTAACCGGCCGCTCCGCACGTCGTTCAAACGCTCTCTAAATGGAGGCTGAAATGAACCAGTGGACAAACGCCAAGCTCTGCGACGTAGCCAACCTGATCCTTGGAGCGATATCGTTCTTCTCTCCCTGGCTTTTCGCTTTCGCGGCAGGCCCGCAGTCGCAGAACGCCTTTGCCAGCGGGATCGTCATTGTCGTGCTTTCGATTGCCGCGCTCGCTGCATATGCCGTCTGGGAAGAGTGGATCAATCTCATTGTTGGACTGTGGGCCCTCGCCTCACCTTGGCTGCTTGGGTTTCAAGCGACCACGGCGATGACGGTGCACGTGATAATCGGCATTCTGGTCGCCGTTCTGGCGGCTATCGAACTCTGGTTGATGCATCAGAACCCGCCGACGCACTCGGCAGCCTGAACGCATCGCCGCCAGCTGTATAAACTCGTCTGCTATTGCCACTTCGGGGCAACAGTCAGCGCGAGGACGGTTGCCCTTTATATCCGTGCGCAGGCCGTCGCAGGCGATCGATCCGGCACTGGCGGATGAACCCATGAGAATGCCGGCGGCTTTCATCCTGATGCGCCGATCGCCCCATAAACTGCCGCCGAGGGCATTCCCTCGCCACATTTGCCAATAACAATCGCGGCTGTCTTTTCATCCGGTGAACATGAAAGGAAGTCGTCATGGAAATTCCAGATAGCCCATTCTCGTGTCCTGTGACTACGCGTCTGCAATCAGGCCTTGAGCACACGTTTCAGAATGCATACGACGCTTTGGATTTTCTTGAGAACGAATGGCCATCGCGTCGCGGGGAACTTTGGCACAGAGCAGTTCGCAAATGCCGTGCCGCGATGGAAAGTTCCGCACCCTCCGATATCGCCCAGGAAGCCTTCGTATCCGCTTGCCTTGAGGCGGGCATGCCTTTTGTCTGGACAGATGACATAGAATTTTCCCAGGCCCCCGCGGGGAGGAGGGCGGCCCCATCACATTGACCGGACTGTTCCTTTGAGGTGGCCCACCTCCCCTGCCCTCGCCCCCCCCACTTTCGACCACTGCGTTTTCTGCAAAAGGATGATCGTCATCCCGATTGTGCAGCAAGCGTGGTCGAAGGTGGGGCATGCCCGATCTTCATGTCTTCAGGATTGCGGTTTTGGGCGGCTCGTCATTCTCATCCGGATTGGGATTCGGCTCTTCGTCGGGCAGACGGTCTGGTTCAGGCTCCTTGATGGGAGGTATCGGCGTGACTGGTGGTGGCACCGGAGGTACAGGATGGGGAATGGGTTCGACAGGATCTTGAGCCATTGCAAATCTCCTTTCTGGCCCAAACCGAGATTCTGTAATTGGGTTCCAGTGCGGAGGAGCTCATTGCTGTCTGCGCAGGTGGCCAAAGCGAAAACCGCCTGATACGGCGGCACGAACCATCATCATTTCTCCGATCGTCTCATGCGTCATGAGGCCTATGAGACGATCCGCACCGTCTACAACGGCGATTGCTGGCACATTTCCTTGCTGCATCAATCGCAGGCTCTCTTCCAGGCTTTTGCGATAATGGATTTTTGGAATATCGACGCGCATCGCGCTTGCGACAGGCGTGTCCGGACCCTTGTCCTTCAAGCTGCGGATCATGTCGTCACGCGTCAGAAGACCTTCAAAACGGCCGTCGGAATCGACCACCGGAAATTCGCGTTGTGTTGTCGCAAGCAGCATTTCAATTGCCTCGTCGATACTCGCCGAACGATCAAGCCTTGCGAATTTGGTGACCATGACATCGCTGATCAGAATGCTGCCGGAGACTTCGCGGATCTGCGCGTTCTGCGCTTCTGCCGCCGCTGCGAGATAAACGAAGATGCCGATGAAAATCAGCAGCGGGTTATAGAAGAGGCCCGCGAAAACAAAAACGAAGGCAAGCCCTTGGCCGGTCGCGGCGGCAATCTGTGTGGCACGCGACCAGGTGAGACGCGAGGCGAGAGCGGCGCGCAGCACCCGGCCTCCATCCATCGGAAAGGCGGGGATCATGTTGAAGAAGACAAGAAAGATGTTGACGCCGGCGAGCCTCGTCAAGAAGCCGATACCCGGATCATCGACTTTGACGATCTGCTCCACTCCCACCGATACGCCGAGCACAAGAACGATCAGCCCGGCGATCGCCACATTGACCAGCGGACCGGCGATGGCAATCAGCAGTTCCTGATATGGCTCTTCGGGCATGCGCTCAAGACGAGCGACACCACCAATCGGCAACAAGGTAATATCCGGCGTTTTGATCCCGAAGTAGCGCGCAACGGCGATATGACCGAACTCGTGCAATACGACGCAGGCAAAGACGGATAGGATGAAGGCAATGCCCTCCCACGCAGCCGGCGCGCCGCCCATCCGATAATGCGCGAGCCATACCCAGACAAGCAGGAGCGCAAAGGTGATGTGCATGCGCACTGCCGTGCCGCCGACCGTCCCGATCTTGAAGGACCAACCCATCAGGCACTCCCTTCCGTTCTCTTTTTTGCCGGCGATGACGTTCCCCGTACACCAACAACGAAGTTGCATGGCTTCCGGTTGCCTCGCGAGGATTTCGGCTGCGTCGAGCAGCGACCATCCTGGACGACGTGCCGTCCTTCCTGTTGCCGAAGCGCGGATGGAAGCGTGAATGCCGCCCAGGCGGCAAGCGCCTCCAGCGGCCCTCCGCGCAGCAAGCCCAGAGCAAAACCAACTTGGCTGGAAGCCGGACTTGGCAGAAACTGACAGAGCGCGACGAGGTCTGCATACCCCGACGCGTCAATCCATTTCCGGCGGATGACCAGCTCGTTGCGGAAATAGGCGGTTACTCCGCAGGAATTCACAGTCCGCGCACTCTCGAAATCCGATATCGGGAACCGAGAATAGAGGCAAAGAGTTAAACCCTGAACCGGCCAAGAACTGGCGAGTTGATCGAAACGTCCACCATAGGAGAGACCCCATGGCTAACCGAGCCGATCATGATCCGCGTCACCATACGCAGAAGATGCAACGGCATCTTCAGGAGACAATGGACCATCTCCGGGAAGATATCGAAAAAGTCGATGAACCTCAGTTGAAGGCAATGTTCGAGACATCCGCGGAAGTGCTGGGCGGTCTGAAGAAGGCATTCTCCGACTATGAGCAAAAAAACGAGGCCGCGTGGCAATGACTGCGGATGACCATCTTCGAACCTGAAGTTGCGGCAACTGCGCTTCCCGTCAGGAACCTAAGCCGGCTTCCCAAGTTTCGGGTGCTTGCGCAGCAATCTTCGGAGGCATCCCTTGGCTCAAGCTCAGCGCGCCGTTCCTGATGACGAAGCGAACCGCCCCACCGATCCCGAAGACGAGAACCGGGAAAGGGAAGCGCAGGCATCCGATCAGAAGGAAGATGAAAAGAAGCCCTCACTCATCCGCCGGCATCCCTGGAGGATCATTTTAGCGGCAATTGCGCTGATCGCGCTGGTGTTGGCGGCCTATTTCGTCTGGCTGATCTATTTCCATCCCTACGAGACGACCGATGACGCCTTTGTGGACGCCCGCAGCTTTTCGCTGGCAGCCAAGGTTTCCGGTTATATCGATGAGGTTGCCGTCCGTGACAACCAGCACGTCGCTGCTGGCGCGGTGATCGCCAGGATCAACCCGCGCGACTATCAGATTGCCGTCGATCAGGCCGAGGCCCAGATCGAATACGCAAACGCCGCGATCGCCAATGCCGCCGCCCAGATCGAGGTCGCAACCGCGGCCGTGGACGAAGCGCGCGCACAGGAAGCCTCCACCGTGGCTGCACTGCAATTTGCCCAGGACGAGGCGACTCGCGAACGCCGGCTCGTCCAGGGCGGAGCCGGCAGCCAACAGGCCTCGCAGCAGGCTGAAGCGAATCTGCGGCAGGCTCAGGCCGCCTATAATCAGGCGCAAGCGCGCGTCACGTCGGCAATGAAGAATAAAGTGGCTGCCGAGGCCCAGCGCAATAGCGCCGCCGCCAGCCTCAAGCAGGCAGAAACCCAGCGGGAAAGCGCCGAACAGAATCTTAATTATACCACGCTGACCGCAGCTCAGCCCGGGCGCGTCGTGAAACTGAGCGGCTCGAAGGGCCAGTTCGTCGAAGCCGGCCAGGCGATTGCCATGTTCGTTCCAGATGAAATCTGGGTGACCGCGAATTTCAAGGAAACGCAACTCGCCGACATGCGGCCTGGCCAGCCGGTCGATCTGACGATCGATGCCTATCCGGACCACGTCCTGCACGGCAAGGTGGACTCGGTCCAGCCGGGTTCGGGCACGGCCTTCTCTCTGTTGCCCGCAGAAAACGCGACCGGCAACTACGTGAAGGTAATTCAGCGCGTGCCGGTGAAAATCGTTGTCGACCAATGGCCGACGGATGTGGGGATCGGTCCCGGCATGTCGGTCGTACCGACCGTGACCGTGAGGCCAAGGAACTGACATGGCCAATGCAGCGACGACAGGCGGCGCTGGCGAAGAACGTGCGGACCGCAGCACCAATCCATGGCTGGTGGCGGTGGTCGTTGCTCTCGCCGTCTTCATGGAAGTACTGGACACGACGATCGCCAATGTCGCGCTACGCTATATTTCCGGCGGCCTGGCTATCAGTTCCGACGAAGCTTCCTGGGTCGTCACGACTTATCTCATTTCCAATGCAATCGCTCTGATCGCTTCGAGTTTCGTCGCCCAGCGTTACGGCCGCAAGCGCTTCTATCTCATCTGCCTTGCGCTTTTTACGGTCGCGTCGATTCTCTGCGGGCTCGCCTGGAATCTGCCCTCGCTCCTGATCTTCCGGATGATCCAGGGTTTTGCCGGCGGCGGCATGGTACCGGTGTCGCAATCGATCCTGAGCGATTCCTTTCCGCCGGAAAAACGCGGTCAGGGTTTTGCGGTGTTCGGCATCGCAGTGGTCGTTGCTCCGGTGATCGGCCCAACGCTCGGCGGCTACATCTCCGACAACTTCTCCTGGCACTGGTGTTTCCTGATCAACGGGCCTGTCGGCGCCTTCGCCCTTGTGCTCGTCTATCTCCTGGTGCAGGAGCCGGAAGCGCTGCGCAAGAAGCGCGAGGAAATGCGGCGCCAGGGTATTCGTTTCGACGTAATCGGGTTTCTCCTGGTCGCGACTTTCCTCGGGGCGCTGGAGCTGGTGCTTGACCGCGGTCAGGTGGAAGACTGGTTCGACTCGACCTTCATCATCGTCACCTCCGTGATCTGCGTCTCTGCCTTGCTGGCCTCGATCCCATGGCTTCTGACGGCGAAAAATCCTGCCGCCGATATCAGGCTGCTCGCCACCCGGCAGTTCAGCTCCTGCTTTATCGTCATGCTGGCAACCGGCGCAATTCTGATTGCCACGACGCAGTTCGTGCCGCAGGTGCTGCAGCAAAACTACGGGTACACCGCCACTTGGGCCGGCCTGGCGCTGTCTCCCGGCGGTTTCGTGACCATGGTCATGATGTTCGTCGCCGGGCAGTTGAGTTCGAAAGTCCAGCCAAAATACCTGATCGCCATCGGCGCCGGCATTATTGCCTTCGCGATGTATGATGTGACCCGTTTGAACCCCGACCTGAACTTCGGTTTTTTCGTCTGGTCGAGGCTCTATCTGGGGCTCGGCCTGCCGCTCATCTTCATTCCGATCACCTCGGCGTCCTATGCCGGGCTCAGGCCGGACCAGACGGACCAGGCTTCCGCGCTCATCAATGCGGCGCGCAACACCGGTGGTTCGATCGGCGTATCGATCGCCTCCAACGTGCTTGCCCATCGCGAACAGTGGCACCAGAGCCGGCTGGTGGAGCACATCGTGCCCTCCGACCCGGCCTTTATCGAGACGATGCGGAACCTGCAGCATTTCCTTACGGAACGCGGCTCGTCCATGGCGGATGCGCAAAACCAGGCAATCGGCCTTATCGGCGAACAGGTACGGACGCAGGCGAGTTATCTCGCCTATATCGATGTCTTCCATGTGCTTGCGGTCATCTCTGCCTGCGCGATCCCGCTGGCGCTCATCCTGCGCAATATAGATTTGAAGACCGGTGGCGGCGGTGGGGCGCACTGACGCGTTCCGCGAACAATGCGGGGTTCATTGCTGTCGCCCAGGCTCATCGCGAAGTAGAGCATTGCTCTATTCACCGAATGGATAGGTTTCCGGCATGCTACGATGATGCTCGGGGCCGAGCGGCGTCACCGCTTGGGTCTCGTCGAACCAGACATAGGCATCGAATTGCTCGGGAAGGACCGCCTGACTGTAGTGGCTCCACAGCTCTGTGTCGGGTCGGTAGATGACGCCGATGAAGCGCTCGAGCCGCGGCTCCGAGAGGCGGCGTCTCAAAGGCTCGTATTTGCCAGGCGAAAGGTCGAGGAGGAAGCGGTGCTTATCGGCCTCATGGCACAGGCGCTCGTAGCTATCGTGGCGAGAGGGATTGACATGCATGACTTGCATATCGCCATCCCAGTCGTTCGCGGCGGCCACCGTGCCGGTATGGGTGCCGAAACCGATCAAGGCCGCCTCGCCTGCGAAAGCCTCTCTGCAGAGTTGGCCGATGTTGAGCTCATCACGCGTTGCGCCCATATCGGTAAAGCGTGCGTCGCCGACGTGGCTGTTATGCGCCCAGACGACCGCCTTGGCATCCGGTCCCTTCGCGTCGAGCAGGTGCCGCAACGTTTCGAACATGTGGGTGTCACGCAGGTTCCAGCTTTCCGCTCCGCCATAATACATGATGCGGTAATAGCGCTCCGCGGATGCGATCAGCCGGGCGTTCTGGGTGGCATCGAGAAAGGCGTCGCCGTCGTTGTTCGCATAGTCGAGCCGCTTGCGCAGCAGCGCCTGGCACTGCTCGATCACCTCCTGCTCGCATTCCACATAACCCCGGCTGAGCGCCGCCCGGCCGTAGGTGGCCGGGTTCTTCTGCCAGGGCGTCAGACAGCCATAACGCTCGCGCGCCACAGCCGCCGCCTCCGGATCGACCCGATCCAGATAGTCCAGCACGGCCCCGATCGAGCCGGACATGTTGTAGATGTCGAGCCCGTAGAAGCCGGCCCGATCCTCCATGGCATCGAGGCCCGCATTACGTTCCCACATCCATTCGGTCAGTGCCCGAACTTCCGTGTTGCGCCACATCCAGGTCGGGAAACGTTGGAACGAAGGCTCCTCACGTTCGGACGCGGTCCGGTGTCGGACGTATCGGTCAACTCTCGCCGCATCCGGCCAATCCGCCTCGACTGCGACAATCGTGTATCCCCGATGGACGATCAGGTGGCGCGTGATTGCGGCACGGGCTCGATAAAATTCAGCCGTCCCGTGGCTTGCTTCGCCCAGCAAAACCACACGTCGGTCGCCGAAGCGGTCGAACAGGCGGCCGAAGGCGGGATCGTCGAAATCCGGCAGGTCCTCGGCCGCTTGGGCAATCGTCTCCGGCAGGCTCTGCTTGCGCGAGGCGCCGGGCTTGTGATTGCTCGCGGCGCGCCGACCATCCTCGGACCATCCCTGCTCCCCGATCAGCGGCACGAACATCACCGCTCCGAGGTTCGATTCCTCATAGCTCGTCGCGGTGCACCGGACGACCTTGCAGAGGGTCTGGCTAAACTCCTTTCCCACGGGGATCACCAGCCGCCCGCCCACCGCGAGCTGCTCCTTCAGTGCCGGCGGCACTGCCGGACCGCCTGCGGCCACCAGGATAGCGTCAAAGGGTGCATGCTCCGGCAGTCCGCGTGTACCGTCGCCGGCGATCACGTCGATATTGTCGTAGCCGAGATCCGTCAGCCGCTGTCTTGCGGATGCGACCAGAGCTTCATGCCGTTCGATTGCATAGACGCGCTCGGCGATTTGACCGATCACCGCCGCCGCATATCCGGAACCGGCGCCGACCTCGAGCACACGGTCACCCGGACGCACCTCCGCCGCCTCGATCATCGCAGCAACGATATAGGGCTGGGAGATGGTTTGCCCCTCCTCGATCGCCAGCGGGGTGTCCTCATAGGCGAATTCTGCCATGCCGTCGGCAACGAAATGTTCCCTCGGCACGGTGCGCATCGCGTTCAGGACATGCTCATCCCGTATCCCGCGCCGCTTTATCTGGACCTCGACCATCTGATCGCGCACGCGCTGGTAGTCGGCCATCCTGGCCTCCTTCCCTTCCGCTCACCTTTCGGACGCCGAGCGTGTTCACCTCCTGTCACAGGACCGGTTCAGGCGCTAGCCAACAAAGATCGGGAAGCGCTCAGCATCGATCGACATAGCGGTTTCCGTTGCTGTCGCGGTAGTAGCAGCGGCCGGGTTGCCCGGCGACATTCCCGATCAGGGCGCCTGACACGCCACCCACGGCCGCACCAACCGCGGCGCCGCGAACATTGCCCGTTGCTACCCCGCCGACGACGGCACCCGTGGCAGCGCCAATCCCGGCACCCTTCTCTGTTGACGTGCAAGCTGTCAGGCACAACCCGACACAGCCGATGACCATGAACTTCTTCATTTGAATCTCCGTTCCAGTTTGCCCCCGAGATTGGCTTGTCTCCTTGGCCGTCATGGCACGCGACAGGCCGAGCGTCGGCTTTGACTGGACCGTCACGCCGAATTTTGTAAACCGGGACGGCTGCCCGAAGTTCCAAAACAATTGAGGATGGCTCGAACGGCCTGATATCGCCAATGCATATCTGCGCGACCCCTTATGCTCATCCGGGTTGGAAACTGGTCGGCGCACGGGGGAGTTTGAATGTCTCAGCAATGCCGGAACAATTGGTTCTCACGGCAGTTCCGTCGGTTGTCTTGTCAGGAGGCCCCATGGCGGTCGATCGTTCCAACTCGCATATTCGTTCGGAGGTCGTGGATCTGATACCCGCGCTCCGATCCTTCGCACGGCGATTTCACCGGACATCGACCGACGTCGATGATCTCGTGCAGGAGACCCTTCTCAGAGCGCTGGCGAATATCGACAAATTTCAACCGGGGACCAGCCTGAAATCCTGGCTCTTCACCATCATGCGGAACACGTTCTGCACGAAGTTCGGGCTTGCCAAGCGGGAGGTGATCGGTCTGGGAGAAGGCATTTCGCCACAGCCGTCGGTCCAGGCGCCTCAAGAATGGTCGGTTCGTGCCCGGGAACTCGAGAAAGCATTTTCGGAGTTGCCCGCTCACTATCGCCAGGCTCTGGATATCGTCCTGATCCAGGGGGAGAGCTACGAGGTTGCAGCACAACGTTGCGACTGCCCGCTCGGGACGATCAAGAGCCGGGTCAACCGTGCCCGCATCCATCTTGCCGCCCAGCTCGGAGAAAATATCTAGTCCAATATCGGCGCCCCCCGTCGCGGAAGGAGACGCCGAGAGATTGGCCGTAAGGACGATAGGAACAATCCCTACCGGCTGCCGTTAGGCGCCTATTCAACCGCCGGATCTCCCAACGAAAGGCAGCCCCGATGGACAAAGGGACCCCAAGCTCCGCCCTTCCGACCTGCGCAATCTCGCTCAACATCAACGGCACGAACCGCGTGCTTGATATTCACCCATGGGTCACGTTGCTCGATCTGCTGCGTGGTCCGATGGAGTTGACGGGCACCAAGAAAGGCTGCGACCACGGCCAGTGTGGCGCCTGTACGGTCCTCATCGACGGCGAACGGGTGAACGCATGCCTGAAGCTCGCCGTGTCGATCGACGGCGCCGAGATCACCACGATCGAAGGATTGGGAACGCCCCAAGACATGCATCCGATGCAAAAGGCCTTCGTGGAGCACGATGCTTTTCAATGCGGTTACTGCACGGCCGGCCAGATCTGTTCCGCTGTCGGCCTTGTTGCCGAAGGCCGAGCTCATAGCCGCGCCGAAATCCGGGAGCTGATGAGCGGTAATCTCTGTCGCTGCGGCGCCTATACCAATATCGCCGATGCGATCGAGCATGTCCTCGACCAGGAAGGTGTAACACCACTGCGGGAGGCTGCGGAATGAGACCGTTTTCCTACACCCGCGCCGAAACCGTTCAGGATGCCGTTATCGCGCTTGCGGCGGATCCGGGCGCGCAGCTTCTCGCCAGCGGCACCAATCTGGTCGACCTGATGAAATACGACGTCGCGCATCCGACTGCGATCGTCGATATCAACCGGCTGCCCCTGAAGGAGATCGAGGATCTGCCCGGCGGCGGCTTGCGCATCGGAGCGCTCGCCAGCAATTCGGCCGTGGCTTATGACAGGCGTGTTCAGGAGCGCTATCCGCTGCTCTCCAGTGCCATTTTGGCCGGCGCCTCTCCGCAGCTTCGCAATGCCGCCACCACCGGCGGAAACCTGCTGCAACGCACCCGTTGCTTCTATTTCTATGATCCCTCTACCCCCTGCAACAAGCGCGAACCGGGCTCCGGCTGTTCCGCGATTGGCGGAACCAACCGCATTCACGCCATTCTCGGCGCAAGTGACAAGTGCATCGCCACCCACCCCTCGGATATGTGTGTGGCGCTTGCGGCGCTGGGCGCGACGGTGGAAATCGAGGGACCCGACGGACGGCGTGATCTTGCCATGACAGACTTTCATCGGCTTCCCGGCGATCAACCTGAGCGCGACAACACCTTGGCCCCTGGTGAGATGGTGACGGCCATCCGCCTCGAAGGCAATCACTTCGCCCGCCACCATACCTATCTGAAACTGCGCGGCCGTCTTTCCTACGCGTTTGCGCTCGTTTCGGTAGCGGCAGCCATCGATATCGCCGACGGCGAAATCGTCGACCTGCGCGTGGCGCTGGGCGGCGTCGCCCATAAACCTTGGCGCGATACGTTGGCGGAGGCCGAGTTCGCCGGACAGCCGGCGGACGAGGCTACTTTCCGCGGTATCGCCGGGCGGCTCCTTGCTGCAGCCAAGGGCCAGGGCGGCAATGATTTCAAAATCCCCCTCGCGGAAAAGGCGATCGTCCGAGCCCTCAGACAGGCCGCCTCCGGCACGCCGCAGGATCAGGTCGTCAAAGCCGTACAGTGAGGAGGCAGGACCAATGCTGAACGAAACCAAAGTCGTCGGGCTTCCGCTTTCGCGTATCGACGGCCCCCTGAAAGTCAGCGGCAGCGCCAAATACGCCGCCGATCATGGTGGTCACGGCATGCTCCATGGCTACGCTGTCCCTGCGACCGTCGCGACCGGCCGGATTGTCGAAATTGAAACCGGCCTGGCGGAACGCTTCCCCGGCGTCATCAAGATCTATACCCACGAAAACCGGCCGAGGACTGCAAAGGACGACGACAAATGGAAGGACGCGGTCGCCCTTCCGGGTCATCCCTTCCGGCCGCTTGAAAACGATCGTATCCTCTATGACGGCCAGCCGATCGCCATGGTCGTCGCCGAGAGCTTCGAGGCTGCACGCGACGCGGCTTCACTGGTGCGTGTGCGCTACGTTGCCGAGGAACCGCATACGGATCTCGGCCGTGAACAGACACGCAGCTACGTTCCCCCTCAGCCGCGCAGGGAGGAGTTCGTTCCGCCCGAGCCGCGCGGCGACCCGCAGGGCGCCTTTGGCGACGCTCCTTTCAAGATCTCCAGCGAATACAGGCTGGAAGGCGAATATCATAACCCGATGGAACTCTTCGCCTCGACCGTGCTGTGGGAGAAGGACGGTTTTCTCACCATCCACGATAAGACGCAGGGCTCGCAGAACTCGCGCGATTACGTCTGCAACGTCTTTGGGCTCGATCCGGAAAAGGTGACGGTGAAGAACAGTTTTGTCGGCGGCGCTTTCGGCTCGGGCTTGCGCCCGAAACATCAGCTTTTCCTCGCCGTCATGGCGGCTCTGGATCTGAAGCAGTCCGTCAAGGTGGAGATGAGCCGGCGCGAGATGTTCTATCTCACCTGGCGTCCCGCGACGATCCAGACCGTCTCGCTGGCTGCGGACCGGGAGGGCCGGCTTTTGTCGGTCATGCATCATGCGCTGCAGGCGACGTCTCGTTACGAGGACTATCAGGAAAACGTCGTCAACTGGTCCGGCCTCGCCTACAAATGCGACAATGTCAGGCTCTCCTACGGGCTGGCCGAACTCGATGTCTCGACACCGGGCGACATGCGCGCGCCGGGAGCCGCGACCGGGGTTACCGCCCTCGAGATGGCGATGGATGAACTCGCCTACGAAGTCGGCATCGATCCCGTCGAGCTCCGACTGCGCAATTTCGCCACGCGAGACCAGAACCAGGACAAGCAGTTCACCTCCAAGGCGCTGGACGCGTGTTATCGCGAGGGCGCCGCGCGCTTCGGCTGGGACGGCCGATCCTTCGCGCCACGCTCGATGCGCGACGGCAACGACCTCGTCGGTTGGGGCATGGCGACCGGCATCTGGGAGGCGACAATCATGCCGGCGGAGGCCAAGGTCCGGCTGTCGGCAGACGGCAAGGCCGCTGTTTCTGCGGCTGCATCGGACATCGGCACGGGCACCTATACAGTTCTCGGCCAGGTCGCCGCCGAGGCACTCGGAGTGCCGATCGACGATGTGACGGTGCTGATAGGTGATTCCAGCCTGCCGAAAACCGGCGTCGAAGGAGGCTCATGGACCGCAGCCTCCAGCGGTTCGGCTGTTCAGGCTGCCTCGGACGCCGTGCGCAACACGTTGTTGAAGCACGCCAAATCGATGCCGAATTCACCCTTCGGACAAGCTTCGCAGGATGAGGTCACCCTTGCGGAGGGCCGCCTCGTGCTCGATCGAAACCACCAGGTGGGCGTTTCGATCGGCGACATCATGGACGCTGCGGGCGTTTCCTTTATCGAGGAGCATGGCAAGGTCGCTCCCGATCAGGAACAGGCCAAGAAATTTATCAGCTACACCCACTCCGCCGTATTCGTGGAGGTGAAGGTGGATGAGGAATTGGGTGTCCCACGCGTGACCAGGGTTGTCTCGGCCGTCGCCGGCGGCCGCGTCCTTAATCCCAAGACGGCCCGCAGCCAGATCCTCGGCGGCGTGGTAATGGGGGTCGGCATGGCGCTGCACGAGGAAGGAATGGTCGATCATCGCACCGGTCGGATCATGAACCACAACATCGCGGAATATCACATGCCGGCGCATGCGGATGTCGAGGACATCGAGGTGATCTTCGTCCATGAGGAGGATGACAAGGTGAGCCCCCTCGGCGCCAAGGGCCTCGGCGAGATCGGCATCATCGGCGTTGCCGCAGCGGTCTCCAACGCGATCTTCCACGCGACCGGCAAACGCATCCGTCACTTCCCGATCACGATCGACAAGATCCTGGAAACCAGCGAGGAGGTCAGGTGCTCTTGAATCTCGGCGGACAATAACCAAATCGATTCTGCTTCTTTTTCATCCGGCATGTGAAAGGAGGAGATCATGAACATTCCGGAAATGCCGTTCCGCGCCCCGGTGAACATCCGGCTGCCAAACGGCCTGGATCATACTTTTCACAACGTCTACGATGCGTTGGACTTTCTCGAGAACGAATGGCCGCTCAAGCACGGAGAACGCTATGACCGCGCCGTCCACAGATGCCGGGCGGCACTGAAGAGAATAGCGCCCGTCGAGATCGCGCGCGAAGCCTTCATTGCCGCATGCCTTGAAGCCGGCATGCCGATGGTGGTGGTTGCAGCTGGAACGTCGTCTTCGGCCAAAGCGCCCCCGATGCCTGTTTCCGCCTAACCAGCCATCCGTGGTGGGGCGGCTGGTTTCCGCCGCCTCCCCATCCCAACCATTGCGGTTGGCCGACATTTTCATTGGAAATGCCGTTCGGGCGGTGCTTCGGCACCTGTGTCACGGATGGCGCCATCCGAAGCGAAATCAACCTACTCCGTACGCTATCTGACCAAAGTCTTCGATGCGTCATTTTTTATTTCAAGCGTGCCTGAACGGGCATAGAATTCATCTGTCGGCTGCAGGAGGATTGCAATGCAAGCCCGAGAATTCGACAGGAATGTGATGACCATGCATGACGTCGACGTCATGCGCGAGGCGGTCAACATGGCCGTTTCTTCTCCCGAAACGGCGGATATCGATCCCGAAGCCATTGCCAGGATCGTGTTCTGGTTCTATCGCCGCGGACTGGCCGATCCTGAAAAGCTCAGCGACATCGCCGTTTTTCTGGCAAGCTCCCGCGCTTTCATTCCTTCCGATAGAGGTTCCCACCATCATCAGTTGACCGGCGGAGCCGACGTGCCGGATTTGCTTCAGTCAATCCTGCGGAGCAGACGGCGTAATCCTGCCGCTTGAATAGGTCAAAGCCCGGCCCGTTCACCGAAGAATTGGACAGGCGCGAGTATGAAGACTGTTCACCCGACGTTTGAGAAATGCATTTCGGCGGCCGGGAACGTGCACTCCTTCACCGCCTTGACGAACTCGTCTGGATCACAGGGCCGACCCATTTGCATTTAGTTCCCATCAAAGGATGGTTTGTGCCCTCGTCCGCTCGACGGAGTGCACGATATAGGGGACGCCCGACTTTGCGAGTATTTCGGCGATGCGTCGCATGGCTCGTCCCGCAGCCGGGTTTCGATTATGGCAAGCTCAGGTGTTCTCCTGAAGCAACTCGATCGCCGCAGCGCATGACGAGTGGGCGCTGATGCTGTCAAATCCGGCCTCGCGAAGCAATTCCTCCATATACACGGCAATCAGAGCCTGCGGATCGTGATGGTGTCTCCTTCGGACTTGATGAACCCGTTGCCTCCCGGGGGTCGGCTCCGGCTGGGGGCGAAATGACACGTCAAGCTTTTGACGCGGTTGGCCGCTTGGCAAATCGCCAATTGATAGGCTTGCTGCCTTACGCTTCCGGTATCCCCCGGTGTAGCGCTTCCGTCGTCACAAGCCCGGCAATCTTCTCGGATAGCGCAGGATCCGATACAGCCCGAGCGAGAGTGACACCACCGGTGAGAAGGGCGAGTAATACAATGGCCCGATCTTCTCGCGAAGTACCTTCACGATCACCTGGAGCACCTTCTGGGAGACCAGCAGCGATTTCCGCGATGAGGCGCTGCAATTCTTCGGTATAGGCATCTCGGGTTTCGTTGTCGGTACGCATGACGTCGGCCGACAAGCTCGGCAACGCGCAGCTTTCACCGAGATCGCATGTCCGCTTGTATCCCAGATAATAGGTGACGAAGTTTTTCAGCCAGCCCTGTTGGTGTTCGGCCTTAAGGGCCGATATTCCCAGCCGCAAATCTTCCAGGCCAGTAAGGACGGCAATGCGGAAGGCTTCGCTCTTGGATCGAAAGTGCCCGTAGAAGGCACCGTTTGTCACTCCTGCTGCCTTTGTCAGCGCGTCGATGCCCGCGCCACCATATCCTTCTTTACGAAACATCTGCCCAGCGGCGGCGATGACTTTCGCCTGGGTACGCTTCTTATGTTCAGCGGTGTAGCGCATATAAACCTCATAAAGAGCAAACGCTCTTTTTATCTTGATTAGAGAGTTACCACTCTCTAATGATAGAGAGCGTTCGGTACATATCGCACCCGGACATGTCTAAAACAAGGAGAGACCATGCCCATCACACTGACCATACCGGAAGGCCTGCTGTCGCCTGCCGCGCAGGCGGAGGCCTTTGCAGGGCTGACGGAGGCCGTCCTTGAGGTCTCCGGCCTCAACGGAAATGCGTTCATGACTTCGAATGTTGTCGGCTCGATAAACGTCCTTCCTAAAGAGCACGTTCTTGTGGCCGGGAAACCAGCAGAAGCAGCGTTCATCGAACTGAAACTGCCAGAGATCGCACTGGCGACGGCGGAAGCTAAGCGGGCCTTTATCGAGAAAGCAACCGATGTGGTCGAACGAGCCGCAGGCGGGCGACTGCGACGCGAACATATTTGGTCGAACATCGTCTATGCACCTGACGGAGCCTGGGGGATTGCTGGCCGTAGCTATGACAACGATGACCTTATAAGCGCCATCACCGGGTCGGCTGCGTAACCACATTGGACATCAGAAAAGCCGGGCCGGAAGGCCCGGCAGCAGTAGGAGTTTGAACCATGCAACTGGCCAACTATCTCTTCTTCACCACGCAGTGTGATGCTGCGCTCACCTTCTATACGGAATGCGGTCTTGGTGGGGTAACCATGTTGATGCGCCACGGAGATCACGGTGTTCCACTCGCCAGCGAGGGGATGAAGGGTAAGGTGATGCATGCCCGTTTCGAGGGACCAGGAATTCTATTCTTCGCCTCGGACAATCACGACGCCGAGCCGATGAGAGGTTCGGCTCATATTCTCATCATGGACGATCGGGGCCGGACTAACGACCTGTTTGCGAAGCTGACGGCTGGCGGTAAGGTGACGACACCACTCGCGATGCAGCCTTGGGGGAGCTACTATGGCAAGCTCACGGATAGGTACGGGGTCCAGTGGATGCTGGATTGCAAAGTTTAGGGTCTTCAAGGCGATAGCGCTGGACGATGCTGGTCATTGTATTCTTGCTGATACCGAGATCGTGGGCGATCCAGCGGTAGCTGCGGCCTCCTGCTACGAGCGCCAGAACTTTCGGCGCAAGCCGATCCGATTTGGGGCGCTGTCCGGTCTGGCGGCCGAGGCTCTTGCCGCGCGCCTTCGCGGCGGCGAGGCCGGATTTCAGCCGCTCGCTGATGAGGTTGCGTTCAAATTCCGCAATGCCGGAGAGAAAGGTCGTCAGCATCCGGCGATGCGGAGACGACAGGTCGAATGCCATGCCGTTCATGGCGATAACGCAAACCTTCCAGCTTTCCAGTTCTCGTAGGGCATTGAGAAGGTCGATGGTCGAGCATACCCAACGCGAAAGCTCGGTGTCAGGACTGCGCATCCGCGACTTGCCTTCGAAGCGCCTTTACGTATTCAATCCCGCAGCGACACCCAAGGATTTGCGCAAACTGGCCGGTGGCAAGATTCGCGAGGAATTGATCATCGCGAACTGACCCGACCTGTTCCGCTGCGCCGCGACCATGGCATCCGGCAAGATCAAGCCGAGCCAGTTGCTCCGCAAGCTTGCCTCCTATCCACGCCAGAACGATCTGGTGGTTGCGCTGCGCGAGGTTGGCCGTGTGGAGCGGACACTCTTTATCATAGCGTGGATCCCCGACACGGAGATGCAGCGGCGCGCCCAGATCGGCCTTAACAAGGGCGAGGCTCACCACGCTCTCAAGAATGCGCTGGGCATCGGTCGCCAGGGTGAAATCCGTGACCGAACTACTGAGGGGCAGCATTACCGGATAGCAGGCCTCAACCTGCTTACCGCAATCATCAGGGACGATGGATCAAGGCTAGTCCTTTGGCGCCTGCCGGGCAAGCTTGGTACGTGACGTACCAAGTGCCGGAAATGCAGCCATCAGGGAGGGCGGAATGCCATATCGGTCGCGTATCCTTTGTCCGCTACCGTACGGGAACGACATGTCCGGCGATCGGGTTATTCTGCGCAGGAGGGAGCTGTGAATGACTATCATCCCGAACCTACCGGACCGGAATATGCAGGAAGACGGAAGTCCTCGGATCGATGACCTCGCCTCGGATGTCCACCGCATGGCGCGCCGATTTCTTCACTCGAAGAAGGGATCAGGAGTTCTTGCCGAACGAGTCATCTTGCGAGCGAAATGCGAGCTTCCTTCAGGGCAGGACCCCGACGTTCTTCGGCTTCACGTGTTCAGGATAATGTGTGAAATATTCATCGCCGACGTTGCAGCGTCGCGAGGCCGGAAACCTAATGTCTGACGCCGCTGTCGTATTGCCAAAGCAGTTCCTCGACGATCTCTTTGATATGCTTTGGCTTGGAACCGAGCACATAGGAACCGGTACGCTCCGGTCCCTGCTGCTCCATCACGACAAAAAGAAAAGGAACCGAAGCGGCTTCAAGCTGCTCGGATATCCGGAACATCAGATTGGCGTCTTCGGTGGCATCGATCAGCACGCCGTGGGCGGCATGCACAAGCCGCATTTCGAAAGCGGGCGGCAGCACGGGTCCCTGCAACTCTATTCCTGCTCGCTCCCAAGCATCGCGAGTGCCGGAAGCAACAAGGTTCTTGTTGCCGATGACGATCATCGTGTACTGGCTCACCTGTTATCCCGCTTTACGTGTCGCCCTGTGCAACCCCGTTCTACCGCCGCAAACTGTGGGGAAGACTGGAAGTTCGCTGCACAGGCACACAATTTTCGCGGCTCCGCAATCGGCGTGGAGCGCGGCCTGACTGCGTTGAGATTTTAAATTTGGCCGCTTTGAATAATTTTGACTCGTCGGCGCGCCTTTGGGTCTTGAAAAGTCTCTGACGGGTTTGAGATCGTGTGCCTCGGCAAAGTTTGAGTTGACGGCTTTCGATGGCGAGGCGACAGTTGCAACTGACAGCAAGGCAGGAGAAGACGGATGGACGAAACGGACCGTTGGCGCCACATGGCAAGCGCACCGAAGGACGGTAGTCGGATCCTGGTTACGATCCGCCCCTCCGAACAGGGGCCGGCAGAAGTTGACCTCGCCTATTGGTCGAATGGCGATCAGTTCGGTGGAGAAGGCTGGCGCGCTTCTGATTCCTCGCCCGGGCACATCATCGAATATGCCGAGCCGGAATTGAAGTGTTGGATGCCGATGCCCTCGGCCAACCTCAACCGGTTTTCAATGCCCTCGCCTTGGGAAGGCACCGACGGACAGCAGTTCGACGGGTCGGGGATTTAGAGGTTTGCGGCAAAACATGTCCCGTTAACTGGGCGCCTGGTGTCTTGAGCGAAGAAAATCCATCAAGTCACTGGCAGGCTTGGACAACGGGCGGCGGATTGAAGCGATCTGCCGTACATCGAAGCCCAATTCATCTCCGGCCAGATCGACCTTGACCAGCTCGCCACGCTCGAGATCAGCCGCTACGCTTCGTTCCAGCGAACAGGCAATGCCGACACCGGCAACAACGAACTCGCGCAGGAACTGGTACTCGGTCGCCTGCGCCGCGACCTTTACGTGGCTGATACCAGCATTCGCCAGGAGCTTCGAGACACCACGTCCAAACAGCGAAGAGGGCGGAGGACCTACGAAGTCATAACGTGCCACGTCCTGCGGCTTGACGCGCTTGCGGTGGGCAAGGGGGTGGTTTGGCGAGGCGATGAGAACCAGCTTCTCGCGGCCGATAGTTTCAGCACGGACGCCTCGAAGGTCTTCATTGCCCAGAAAGCAGCCGACGTCGGCCACGCCATCGCGAACCTCGGAAAAAACATCCTCCTGTTTGCCGATCCTCAGAACGAGCTGGATATCCGGCCGCGCGATCGCAAAGTCCGTCAGATCTTTTCGCAGAACAAAATTGGAGAGGCTTCGCTGGCAAGATAGAATCACCTGCTGACCGGTCTCGCCTCGGATTTTCACGACATCTGCGCGCATGTCGTCGGCCTCGGCCAGGAATTCGCGCGCATGTTGCAGCACGCTTTGGCCGATCTCGGTCAGCAGCGGCTTGCGGCCCCGGCGCCGCACGAAAATCTGCCCGCCGATTTCCTTCTCGATTGCCATGATATGGGCGCTGACCGAGGGCTGCGCGATGCCGAAACGGTCGGCGGCGGCCGCGAAGCTCCCCTCCTCGACCACTGCAACCAGGACTTCCATGCGTCGAAGCGTGATATTGAACATGGTGATAACCTATAGCCTATAGGCTATCAAACCTGAAGCCCCCAAACCCGTTGCTAGTTACCGTTCGAATGGATCAAATGCTGTTCGAGGATGAGGAATGACATGAACAATCTCACTGGGAGCCTGACGCTTTAACGTCAGCCGGAGTGTTCCTGCCACCGCTGCCGAGGTCTCGGCCCAATCCGCAAAGATTAAAGCATTCCGCATGGGTTCCATGCGGACAGGAGGACGCATGAATATTGTCGGAATTGATATTGGCGGCACGTTTACCGATCTCGTCGGTTATGTCGACGGCAAGATCGTAACGTCGAAGACCTCGACCGTGCCCGCCGATCCGACCCAGGGCATCGCCCGCAGTCTCGAGCTTGCGAATTGCGATCCCGACCAGCTCAACGAGATTCTTCACGGCTCGACGATCGCCATCAACACGGTGCTGGAGCGCAAGGGCGCCCGTACCGCACTGATCACCACGAGCGGTTTCCGCGACGTCTACGCGATCGGTCGTTCGAACCGCATCCAAGCTTTCAACCTGTTCTTCAAGCGTCCGCAGCCTCTCGTGCCGCGCAGCCTGACCTTCGAAATTCCGGAGCGTATACTTGCTTCCGGCGAAGTGTTGGAAACGCTCGACGAGAAGGTGGTCGCCGCCGTCATCGCCGAGATCGAGGCCGCCGGTGTTGAATCCGTTGCCATCTGCCTGCTGCATTCCTGGGCCAATCCGGACCACGAGCGTCGCGTCGGTGACATGCTGCGCAAGGCGCTGCCGAATATCTTCGTGACGCTCTCGCACGAAATCCTGCGCGAATACCGCGAATACGAGCGGTCCTCGACCACCGCGCTCAACGCCTTTGTCGGCCCCCGCGTCGAAGGTTACCTGAAGCGTCTCGAAACCTATCTCCGCTCCGGCGCCTTCGACGGCAAGATCCATATCATGCGATCGAATGGCGGCGTGATGTCGATCGGTCAGGCGCAGGAACAGCCAGTCTCGATGATGGAATCTGGCCCGGTTGCCGGCATGATCGGCGCCGGACGTCTGGCCAAGCTGCTCGGCCTCAAGCGCTGCATCGGTTTCGACATGGGCGGCACGACCGCCAAGTCGAGCCTGATCACCGATGGAGCGCCGGCTATCGAAACCGGTTACGTGATCGGCGAAGAGGCTGACGGCCAGCCGATGCAGTTGCCAGTTGTCAACATTGTCGAAGTCGGTGCCGGCGGCGGTTCGATCGCCTGGGTCGACAATGCGGGCGGTCTGCACGTGGGTCCCCAGAGCGTCGGCGCCGATCCTGGCCCTGCCTGTTACGGCAAGGGAGCCGACTTGCCGGTCGTCACCGACGCCGACCTGATCCTCGGCCGCATCAATCCGCAGCGGTTCCTGAACGGCGGCATGCCGCTCGACAGGACGGCTTCCGAACAGGCAATGCTGAGCAAGGTCGGCAACACGCTGAAGCTCAATCCGGTCGAGGCAGCGCTCGGCGTCGCCAAGATCGCCGATAGCTCCATGTCGCTGTCGGTGCGCGCCGTCTCGATCAACAAGGGTATCGACCCGCGCGATACGGCGATGATCGCCTTCGGCGGCGCCGGCCCGCTGCATGCGATCGCCATCGCCCGCGAGATCTACATTCCGCTGGTGATCATCCCGAAACTGCCCGGCACCTTTTCGGCGCTCGGCATGCTGATGGCCTCCTGGCGCCAGGATTTCGTGCAGACTTTCATCGGCCGCGTCGGCGAACTTTCCGAGGCCGGCGTCGAAAAGGTCTATGCCGAACTCGTCGCCAGCGGCCGTGAGCAGATGAAGCGCGACGGCATCGTCGAAAACGAGGCGGATCACCGCTTCTTCGCCGATCTGCGTTATGTCGGCCAGGAACATGCGATCTCGATCCCGATCGAGAATACCGGCATGCTGTCTGGCGATACCAGTGAGGTCCGCCGCCGTTTCGATACCGAGCACGACCGCCGCTACAGCCAGTCGGCGCCGACCGAAGCACTCGAAATCGTCAGCCTGCGCCTGGTCCTGACCGCCGCCCGCACCGACAACGTTGCCGAGGAATGGCTGTCCCGTCCATGGGAGCCGGAAGCGGAATCCGAGGTCGGCAGCCGCGATGTGGTGTTCGACGATCCGGCAAAGCCGCTGAAGACGGCGATCTACTGGCGCCCGGCGTTGCCGGCTGGCTTCAAGCTCACTGGCCCTGCCGTCATCGAGGAACCGAATTCCACCATCCTGATCCATCCCGGCGACGAAGTGGTCGTCCACGAGGCAGGCCATCTGCTGGTGACGCTCGCCAAGCAGAGCGAGGAATAAGAACATGACCCTCCAGAAAAACGATCCGATCACCGTTGAAGTCGTCCGCAATGCGATCGTCGCCTATGCCGACGAGATGGCCGAGGCGCTCTGCAAATCCGCCTACAACATGATGATCTACGAAGTCCGCGACTATTGCTGCGGCCTGATCGACACGACCGGCCGGATGATCTCCCAGAACCGCGGCGGCCTGCCGATCTTCCTCGCCGACCTCGGCATCGCCGTCGAGGACGGCATCAAGAAATACGGGTTGAAGGGTTTCGAAGAGGGCGACGTCCTCGTCATGAACCATGGCCATATCTGCGGCCAGCACCTGAACAACGTCGTCGTCTACGCGCCCTGTTTCCACGAGGGCGAATTGATCGGCTTTGCGGCCAACCGCGCCCACTGGGTGGATATCGGCGGCGGCCGCCAGGGTTTCGGCTCCAACGCGACGACCGACATCTACTCCGAAGGTCTGCAGATGCGGTCCCTGAAGATCTACAAGGCCGGCGAGCTCAACGACACGCTCTACCAGATCATCCAGGACAATATCCGTTATCCGGATGCCAGCCTCGGCGACTTGCGTGCCCAGGTCGCGTCCTGTCAGATCGGCGCCAAGCGTTATGCCGAACTGGTCGCCCGTTATGGCCGCGGTGTGGTGGAAAGCTGCGTCGAGACCATCTGGGACCAGACCGACAAGGCCGCCCGCCAGGTGATCGAGCGCATTCCGGACGGCACCTATGCGGCCGAGAGCTTCCTCGACAACGATGGCCGCGATCTCGCGACGCCGCTCAGGATCGCCGTCAAGGTGATCGTGTCCGGCTCGACCATCACCGTCGATTTCCATGGCATGCATCCGCAGGTGAACGGCCCCTTGAACTCCGGCCGCTCGGGCGGCATCGCGGCCGCCCGCGTCGCCTTCAAGGCGCTCACCTCGCCGGAACTCGACGTCAACGAAGGCTGCTTCCGTGCCCTCAATGTCGACCTGCCGGACGGCACGATCCTTTCGGCCCGCCCACCGGCCGCACTCGGCCAGTGGAGCATCGCGCTGCCGACCGTGATCGACACAATCCTCAAGGCGCTGGCGCCGGCCGTGCCGGAGCTCATCCCGGCCGCCCATAAAGGTGACATGGGCGGATGCTCCTTCTTCGGCTTCTACGACGACGGTTCGCGCTTCCTGCTGATGAACATCTTTGGCGGTGGCTGGGGTGGTCGTCCGCATGAGGACGGCGAATCCGCAGCCGTCTCGGTCTGCCAGGGCGACGTGCGCAACACGCCGGTCGAGCTACAGGAGATCAAGTATCCGTTCATCGTCGAGAAGCACGCCTTGCGGCCGGATTCCGGCGGTGCCGGCGAACATCGTGGTGGTCTCGGCATCGAGCTCACCTATCGGTGCCTGCGCGCCTGCCGCGGCAATATCAATTTCGACCGCACAGTCACCCCACCCTGGGGTCTGCATGGCGGCAATACCGGCGAGGTCAGCGTTGCGATCATCGACCGTGCCGACGGTACGCAGCTGCGCGTCAACAAGGCGACCGACGTTCACTTCACGCCGGGCGACCGGATCACTTTCCTTACCGCCGGCGGCGGCGGTTACGGCGACCCCAGAAAGCGCTCGCGCACCGATCTCGACGAGGATATCGCCAATGGTCTGGTCTCCAGAGAAGCGGCTGTCCGCGACTACGGCTATGCCGAACCGCAGATGCCGCGTCGTATCGCAGCGAACGGCTGAGGACATGGCGATGATCGGCGAAATCCGCAAGAAACGGTTGATCGAGGCGATGCTGGAGGCGGGGCTCGACGGCCTCGTGCTTTACGGCAATGCCTGGCAGAACGACTACCTGCGTTATGCCGCCGATTTCGGCATTCTCGAAGGCGAGGGTCTGGCCGTCGTCACCCGCGACGGCGACGTCACTCTCTATCTCGACGACGAACTGGAGGGGGAACGCGCCGCGGTCGAATGTCCGGAGGTCAAGACTGTCGTTGCGGACGACCTGATCGGAACGGTGTCCGGCGTCATTGGCCGGCTCGGCAATAGCCGCATCGCCGCGGGGCCTAAGCGTCACCTGCCCTATGGGCTTGCCGCCCAGCGTGGCGATCTTCGTTTCGAGGACGCAACTGCGCTGGTCGATCGCCTGCTGATGGTGAAATCTGCTGATGAGCTCAACGCCGTGCGCAGCGCTGCCCGTCTGGCGGACGAAGGTTATGCGGTCTTCCGCAATGCCGCCGCTGTCGGCAAGAAGGATTACGAGCTGATCGCCGAGATCGAGTCCTTCTTCCGCAATGAAGGCGTCGACGACAACTTCATGATCATCGGCGTCGGCGGTCCGGAAGTGCGCGGCATGGCGCCACCGCTCGGCAAGATCCTGAAGCCCGGCGACCTGGTGACGACCGAGCTTACCCCTTGTGTCAACGGCTATTACGTCCAGATCTGCCGCACGCTGGTCATCGGTGAGCCGAATGAGGCGCAGCGCAAGGTGTTTGGCATCTATAACGACGCGTTGGAGGCCGGCCTTGCGGTGGTCAGGCCCGGCGTGACCGCGGCCGATATCGCCCGGGCAGAGAACGACATTTTTCGCGCCCATGGTTTAGGCGAATACGTGACCAGCGAATATACCCGCGTGCGCGGCCACGGGCTTGGCCTTTTCCCGGATACCAAGCCGCATATTCTCGAAGATGTGAACACGGTGATCGAGGAAGGCATGTCGATGATCGTGCATCCGAACACATATAATCCCGAGATCGGTTATTTCGTGCACGGCGACTCGCTGATCGTCCGTGCCGACGGTCCGGAAATCCTGACGAAGACGCCGCGCGAGCTCTTCTCGGTCGGCGCCCGGAGGATAGCGGCATGAGACACGGTCTGATCCTGTGGCGCGAGGACGAACTCTCCCTCGCGGACGTCACCGCCCGGCAAGTCCGCCTGCAGCAGGCGATCGCCGCTGCCGGTCTCGATGGCGTGCTGATCTATACCAATCACGTGCGCTCCGCCGGTGTCACCTGGGTCTCCGGGTTTACGCCCTATTGGTCTGACGGCTTGGTCCTGGTCCTACGCGACGGCCTGCCGATCTTCCTGACGGCGCTGTCGAAACGCGTCGGCGAATGGGTCAAGTCGGTCGCGCCGACCTTCGAAGTCGCCCACTCGCCCTTCCCCGGCAAGCTTGCCGGCGAACGCCTGGCCCAGCTCGGGGCGAAACGTCTCGGCGTCGTCGAACTCGACCGTATGCCGGGGGGCGTGGTCGATGAAATTCTGTCCGTCCTGCCGGTCGAACTCTCCGATGCAACGGAGCTTTTCACGGCGGTTCGCGGAAAGGCGGATCGCGCCGAACTCGATCTCGTGCGCCGCACGGACGATATCGCCCGCGAGGCGTTCAAGGCGGGTGATATCAAGGGCAGATTGGCCGGCGATTTCACCGGTCCGGTCGAACGGGCCGTGCGGCTTGCCGGCGCCGAGGAATGTTACGTTGCCGTCGCGCCCGATCTTTCCCAGGATCGCCGTTTCATCCGCACCGGCAGGCAAGAACTCGGCCGCACCTTCGCGGTCCGCCTGTCGCTCGCCTATAACGGCGTCTGGGTTCGCCGGATCGAAACATTCTCCGCCGTTTCCGAAATCGCCGCGCGCCTTGCCTCCGTGAGCGCCGAGCTGGACAGGGTGTCTCCCGCTTTTCCCGCCAATGGCTCGATTTCGGCTTTCCGTCTGCCTTATGGTGCCGAACTGATCGACTGGCATCTCGAGGCACCGCACGGCACCCGGCCGCTGAAGGTCGTGGCCGATGCGCAAACGCCGCTTGCCGCGCCAGTCCCCTACGGCATCCTAACGACGGCCTTCACCCTCGATGGCGAGACGATCGTCGCGTCGCGTCCGGTCGGACTTGGCGATAGTTCAATGCGGGAGGCGGCTGAATGAACGCACGCGATCTCGTTTCCATTCTTCTGACGGTCGATGGCGGAGACCAGAAACTCCGCGATCTCGTCAACCTCCATACCGTCGACGCGCTGGCATGTCTGGCGGCCGGTGCCGGTGCGTCCGAAGGCTCCTCACTCCTCGCCTTCTATCGCGAGACCGGTGCCGGCGACGCAGTCTCCTCTGCTGCGGGCGCGTCGGCGGTTATCCGTTTTACCGAATGGGACGCGATCCACGTGCCTTCCTGTGCGACGCCCGGTGCCATGGCGGTGCCAACGGCACTCATTTTCGCAAAGGACTATCAAGCGTATGCGAAGGCCGTTGCCGCTGGCCATGCCGTCGGTTTGGCGCTGTCGGAGGCCGTCGGCGGCGTTTCGGCCTTGCCGGAAACCTGGCCGGGCCTGTTCGCAGCGCCGGCTGTCGCG
>NZ_JALBGV010000046.1 GCF_023006505.1 Neorhizobium sp. SHOUNA12A | reverse complement strand
CATGGATGACGAGATCGAGACCTGGCAGGTCGATGCCGCGGGCGGCGACGTCGGTCGCGATGCAGACGCGGGCACGGCCATCGCGCATCGCCTGCAGCGCATGGGTCCGCTCGTTCTGCGTCAGCTCGCCGGAGAGCGCCACGACGGCGAAGTTGCGGTTGTTGAACCGCGCCGTCAGATGATTGACGGCAGCACGCGTCGAGCAGAACACGATCGCGTTGGTCGACTCGTAATAACGGAGCACGTTGATGATCGCATTTTCGCGGTCGGCCGATGCGACGGCGAGCGCGCGGTATTCGATATCGACATGCTGCTTTTCTTCCGCCGAGGTCGCGATGCGCACCGCGTCGCGCTGGTAGCTCTTGGCAAGCTTGGCTATCGCGGCCGGAACGGTTGCCGAGAACATCAGAGTGCGGCGGTCGTCGGGCGCCGATTCCAGGATGAATTCCAGATCCTCACGGAAACCGAGATCGAGCATCTCGTCCGCCTCGTCGAGCACGGCCACCTTGAGGGCCGACATGTCGAGCGCGTTGCGGCGGATATGGTCGCAGAGACGGCCGGGCGTACCGACGACGATATGGGCGCCGCGCTCCAGCGCGCGCCGTTCGCTGCGGATGTCCATGCCGCCGACGCAGCTGGTGATGACCGCGCCGGTCATCTCGTAAAGCCATTCCAGCTCGCGGGTGACCTGCATCGCCAGTTCGCGGGTGGGCGCAATGACGAGCGCCAAAGGCTGCCGCGCCGGGCCGAATTTTTCCGCGTCGCCGAGCAGAGTCGGCGCGATCGCAAGCCCGAAGGCAACGGTCTTGCCCGAGCCGGTCTGCGCCGAAACCAGCGCATCGGAATGGATGAGAGCCGGGTCGAGCATGGATTTCTGGACGGGGGTCAGCGTTACATAGCCCCGTTTCGCCAACGCCTTGGCGATCGCCGGGACGGCGCCGTTGTAATCGGTCATCTAAATCTGTCTTTCGGATTGTCGCGCACGAAGCGCTGTGGCTGCAACACTCGCAGCCGAACTTGCGCCGTTCCTACTTATTTGCAGGGCAAATGTCAAAGAGCATGTCTGCGGGAGGCATCGGTCAAGGCCGCTATTGACGCCAAAAGCTTAATATCTGACGTAAATCTCCCTTAAGTGGGGAATACCTAAGCGGAGAAGGCCATGTCCGACATTTTAAAAAAGCAGGCCGAACTGCAGGCTCAGGCCGATACGATCGTCAGCGCCCTCGGCCTCGATAATGCCTTGAGCTTGGCCGGAAATCCGGTGCGGGTCGGAAGCTCGGCGCTCGGCCTCATCGTCCGCCGCGATATCGACATCACCGTGGTCTGCGAAAGGCTCGACCCAGCCGCCCGCCGAACCGTCGCCGAGATCGCCGGCGAGCTGATGCTCGACAGCCGCGTCGGCGCCGTGCGCTACCGCAACGATAGCGGCCTCTGGAACGTCGAACCGCAAAACTACCCGGACGGCCTCTATCTTGGCCTCACCTACCGGACGGACACGGGCGAAGACTGGAATCTCGACATCTGGTTCATCGACGAGCCGGACCGCCAGCCCGACCTGAAACATCTGAAGACGCTGCTGCCCCGCTTGACCGACGAGGTGCGGAAAACCATCCTCGCCATCAAGGCCGACCTCGCCGCAACCGCGCCGAAAGGCGGCAAGCCTGCCCCGAGCGCGCTTGTGTACGAGGCGGTGCTCGATGGAGAGGTAACAACAACTGCGGAGTTCGAAGAATGGCTTTTGCGCCAGCAGAAACTTAGCTGAACGTCGGAAGCATAGTAGTCTCCACTCAATGCAACCAGGATCTCTGATCAACACCTCTACTGGACTCGCACTAGCGACGATTTCGCGCTATATAAAGGGCTATGGCAAAGGCAGAACTCAAACGAGAATCGACTGGCAGGTGGGTGGTACGCGATTCACACAGCGGTCGCTTTGTCGAAGTGCGTGGCGCTGATTCAATGAAGTCGTCGCAGCTGCCTATAAAGAAGAGCGTCGACCTCACAAAGCCAATTGCTGAACAAGCCCTCGAAGGTGACTCGTCCAAGTTGCGCAAGCCCTCCGTGAAGAGCTGATCTTGCCGGGCGCGCTGCTCGATACCCATACGTTTTACTGGCTGGTCACAGCTGTCGAGACGCTGTCGGAAGACAGCTCTCATCGCAATCGCCGACAACCAAGCGGCGGGAACGCTTTACGTATCGCCAATTACGGCCTGGGAGTTGACGATCGCTTCCCGTAAGCCAGCGCACAGGGATCCGCCAAATCTGGACGCGAAGTCGCCGTCCAAATGGTTTTCGAGGGCCGTCGCGGCGACGGGGACGAAAATTGTTCCAATCAGACAACGGATCGCCTGCGAAGCGGCGGCTGTTGTGATGGATACCGGGCATAAGGACCCAGGAGATTGCTACCTGATCGCCACCGCACGGATTAAGAAAGTCCCCATAATAACCCGCGATGCAGTCATGCTGGATTTCGCCTCACCCGAGTATCTCGAAGTGATTGTATGCTGATATTTTCGGGCGTACGTCGCGCGTTCTGAAGATACCCAACTTCCATGGTCCGCATCTGTTACCGCCAGAAGGACGGGATGGTCTCCGCAAGCCGCGGCCCGATCCGGAGCGGCTCGATCTTCTCCGCAAGGCCTGTCGCATCGGAAATCTCGATGCCAAGGCCGCAGATGGTCGCGGGTCCGGTCGCCGCCTCGAAACGGCCCTTTGGCATTTTCGAGATGAAGCGGTTGAGCGGTTCGTCCTTGTCCATGCCGAGCGATGAGTCGTAGTCGCCGCACATGCCGGCATCCGACATGTAGCCGGTGCCGCCGTTGAGGATCTGGCAATCGGCGGTCGGCACATGCGTATGGGTGCCGACCACGAGGCTGGCGCGGCCGTCGACGAAATGCCCGAAGCACTGCTTTTCGCTGGTCGCTTCCGCGTGAAAATCGAAGATGATCGCGTCCGCCTGTTCCTTCAGCGGCGCAGCGGCGAGGATCGTTTCGGCGCTCTTGAAGGGATCGTCGAGCTCGGGATGCATGAACACCCGGCCCATGATGTTGGCGACCAGAATGCGCGCGCCATTGCGGGCGTAAAAAATGCCGGATCCCTTGCCCGGCGTGCCGGCGGGATAGTTGGCGGGCCGCAGGAATTGCTCGTGGCGGCCGGCAAAGCTCACCGCCTCCTTCTGGTCCCAGACATGGTTGCCGGTCGTCACCACGTCAGCGCCGGCATTGATCGTCTCGAGGAAGATATCCTCGGTAATGCCGAAACCGCCGGCGGCATTCTCGCCGTTGACGATGACGAAATCGAGCTTCAGGTCGGCGACGAGGCTCGGCAGCTTTCCCCACACCGCCACGCGGCCGGTCTTGCCCACCATGTCACCCAGGAACAAAAGGCGCATTCTTATCCAATCTGTGCGCGGCCGATGTCTTCGAAGGGCCGGTAACCGCTTTCCGTCAGGACAGCGTCTAGTCTGATATCGTGAGGTTCAGCAGGAACTGATGCCACTTCCTGGCAGTCGAAGGCAATCCCGATCAGCGTCGGGTTCAGGCCTTTTTGCTGCAGGCGGTGGATCGCCCGGTCGTAATAACCGCCGCCATAGCCGATCCGGTGCCCGCCGCCATCGAAGGCCGACAGCGGCACCAGCATCACCTGCGGCTCGAGTTCCGCCGCATCCGGCCCCGGGCCGAACGTGCCGAACACGCCCGGCACCAGTTCGGCGCCGCGCACCAGTTCGCGGAAGATGATCGTCTTCTTGTCGAGAATGACCGGCACGCAGAGCCGCGCGCTACGGTCCCTGAGATGCGCCATCAGCGGCCGCACGTCGACTTCCGAGCGGATCGGCAGGAAGCCCGAGACGATTGCGCCGGCGTCGAGACTGATTGCTTCGGCCCCATGCGATGCGATGAGAAGGCTCTTCTCGATGCGCTCGACCGGGGGAATGGCATCCCGTGCGGCAAGCCGCGCGGTACGAAGCTCCGCCTTGGTCTTCAAGACGTCCGTCATGCCTTGTCCGACCGCTTGACCAGCAGCTTGTCGATGCGGCGGCCGTCGAGATCGATCACCTCGAAGGTCCAGCCGTTCTTGGTGAAACTCTCGCCGAGTTCCGGCAAGCGTTTCATCTCGTCGAGCACGAAGCCCGCGACCGTCTCGTAGCCGGGATCGTCGCCGAGCGAAAAACCCATCTGGTCGGAGAACTCGTCGACCGGCATCCAGCCGGCGATCAGGAAAGAACCGTCGTCGCGCGATACGATCGCAGGTTCTTCGTCGTTTTCCTCCTGGAACACGCCGGTGATCGCCTCAAGGATGTCGCCCGACGTGATGATGCCTTCGAAATGACCGTATTCGTCGTAGACGAGCACCATATGGGCCGGCGCGCGGCGCAGCGCCTGGATGACGTCGAGCGCGCCGGTGAGGTCGGAGACGACGGGCGCCTCGCGCATGATGCCGCGGATATCCAGCATCTTGCCGCCGGCGATGAAATCGTAAGCGTCCTTGACGAACAGCGTGCCGAGGATTTCGTCGGAACTGCCGTTGCGGATCGGCAGGCGGGAACGCTGCGTGGCACGCAGCTGTTCGCGGATCTCATCCGAATTGTCTTCGATATCGATGACCTCGACATCGCGCCGCGGCGTCATCAGGCCGCGCGCGGTGCGGTCGGCAAGCCGCATGACGCCGGAGATCATGGCGGATTCTTCCGTCTCGATCACGCCGGCGCTCTGGGCTTCGGCAAGCACGGTGCGGATTTCCTCGTCGGTGACCCGGTCGCCCGACTCGCCCCTCTGGCCAAGCAGGCTGAGGACGATTCGGCCGGAAATATCGAGGAACCAGACGATCGGCGCGCCGACCGTCGCCAGCAGTTTCATGGCGGGCGCGACACGGGCGGCAACCGCCTCCGGCGCCCGCAGCGCTATCTGCTTCGGCACCAGTTCGCCGACGATCAGCGACAGATAAGTGATGATGACAACGACGGTGCCGACGCCCAGCCAGTCGGCGAGATTGTCCGCCATGCCCTGCGCCTCGAACCAGGTGGTCAATCGCGCGCCGAGCGTGGCGCCCGAGAATGCACCGGACAGCACGCCGACCAGCGTGATGCCGATTTGGACGGAGGAGAGGAAGCGGCCGGGATCTTCCGCAAGCCGCATGGCTGTGGCGGCACCGCGATTGCCTTGCTCGGCCATGATCCGCAACCGCACGGGGCGGGAGGAGACGACGGCAAGTTCCGACATCGCGAGGACACCATTCAAAACGGTGAGGGCGATGACGATGAGTATTTCGGTTAACAAGAGAAGCTCTTTAATTGGAACAATATGCCTGCACGCGAAACGAACGTGCCGCCCCAGGGAGCGGCCCGCATCCATACGACCACGCCAGAGGCGCTTCGTCCGCGATGCTTCGCGCACAGTTCGGAAAACCAGGACCGGTTCTCGGAGCTATGCACCTTCACTCGCATCCGTAAATCATAGGGTCGTCATGCGGGCATTGCAATGGTTGGAACAAAATGAGGGGTTTGCGCCGCGGAAGCCGTGACCCGGTCGCTGTCGCGCAGCTATTGAAGGCTGACCGTCAGTTCGGCGCGGGTGCCGGCAAGAGACGGCACATAATGGATCGTCGACCCGAGCGTCGCGGCCATGGACTTGACGATGCGGCTGCCGAGCCCGGTTCCCTTCGGCACATCGCCCTCGCGCCAGCCGATCCCGTCATCCTCGACGGCGAGAAGCGCATCGCCCTCGCCCTGGCGCTTGAGCAGCACCCGCACTTCACCTTCGGTGCCGGCCGGATAGGCATATTTCAGCGCGTTGGTGAGCAGTTCCGTGACGATCATGCCGACGGAGACGGCGCGATCGGAGGTCAGCGACAAAGGTTCGGCATCGAGGCGGATCGACGGTCCCCCATCGCCATTGACGGAGCCCTGGACCTCACGCACCAGCGTGCCCAGATATTTGTCCATCTCCACATGCCGGACGTCGTCGGATGTGTAGAGGCTGCGATGCATGCCGGCGATCGCGCTGATGCGCGCCTGCGTCTCGGAAAGAGCGGCCTTCACGTCGTCGCTCTTGCTGCTGGATACCTGTAGGCGGATGAGTGCCGCGACCAGCGCCAGGCTGTTCGCCACGCGGTGATTAACCTCGGCGAGCAGAACCTCGGCGCGTTCCTTGCCGAGGCGAATTTCCTGCTCGGCCTTGTCCTTGGCCCGCCGCAATTCGGCATTGGCGATGCCCTGCGCGATCGCGCTTTCCATCAGCGGCCAGAATTCCTCACCGACCGTCTTGATGACATAGTCGGATGCGCCGCTCTTCAACGCATCGATGGCGATCGTCGCGTCGCTGGAACCGGTGACGTAGATCACCGGAACGACCGAGTCCTGATCTTTCAGCTTGTGAAGGATATCGAGCCCGGTTCCGGTCTTCAGGTAATGGTCGAGGACGATCGCGTCGATACCGCCTTTTTCCACCGCCGCCATTGCCGATGCGGCATCAACGGCGTGGACGACCTGATAACCAGCCCGCACGAAATGGCGTTCTGCCAATCTGGCAAGCGCGAGATCGTCATCGACATAGAGTATGGTTTGCGGCATCGCGTCTCGTTATTGTCCGGGTATCTGCATCACGGCAAAGAACAGCCCGAGCTGTCGGATGGCATGCGCAAAACTGTCGTAGTCCACCGGTTTGGTGATGTAGACGTTGGCGCCGAGATCGTAGCAGCGCTGGATCTCCCGCTCATCGTCCGTGGTCGTAAGGATGACCACCGGCAAACGCTTGGAGTGTGGGTTGGACTTCACCTTCTCCAGGATGTCAATACCCGACATGTCCGGCAGGTTGAGGTCGAGGAGGATCAGCAGATGGCGATCCTGATTCGAGTTTCCGGAACGATCCGCGCCGAGGATAAAATCAAGGGCAGCGTTGCCGTTCGTGAAGGGAACGATCTCGTTGTTGACACCGGCGCGACGGACGTTCTTCTCGATCAGGCGCGCATGGCCTTCATCGTCCTCGATCATCACGATGGTGACTTCTTTACCGGCAGCCTTCATGAGCCGTTACTCCTGACATACTGGGACAGATCCGTGGGCAACCGGATGACGAACGTCGTCCCACCGCCCAATGTGGACGTCACCGTAATTTCACCGCCTAAATTTCTAACTAATGAGCGCACATGCGCAAGACCGATACCCTCGCCCTGCTGGTCCTGAACGCCCGAGCGGCGGAAAAGCTCGAAAACCCTCTCGTGATCCTCCTGGGCGATACCCCGGCCATTGTCTGAAACCTCGATCCTGATCGCGGCGCGGCCAAGCGGCATGGCCTTGACCGACAGGCTCAATGGCCGATCCGGATGTTTGTATTTCACCGCATTGTCGAAGAGATTGCCGAAAATCTGTTCCAGCGAAAATCGGTCGGTAACAAGGCCCCGCGCCTGAGCGACCGAAATATTCACCTCTCCGCCCGCTTCGCTGACCTGGTGGTAGATGCTGGCGGCGGTCGCCTCGAGGAGTTCCCCGAGATCGATCCTCTCCGGCTTCAGTTCGCGCCGCCCGTCGCGGGAAATCTTCAGGATGGCGTTGATCAGCCCATCCATCTTCTTGGTGGACGAGCGAATGAAGGCGATGGCCTCCGGCAGGTCCTGCTCGACTGCGACACGGGCATCGTTCACGTCGGTTTCCGACAGCGGCGTCCCGTCGGCCAGCACATAGGTGCTGATCGACTTGAGGCTCGCGTCGAGTTCGCTGGTGAAACCCATGATGTTGACCAGCGGCGCGCGCAGGTCGTGCGAGACGATATAGGCATAACGCTGGATTTCGCGGTTCGCCTGGATCAGATCCTGGGAACGCTCGTTGACGCGCTCCTCGAGCCCGGCATTGAGCTCCTCGACTTCGGAGCGGGCCCGTTGCAGTTCGCGGACGTGCTGGCCGACGATCAGGATCGCACCGCCGATGACGAGGATGATCATCAGGCCGCCGCCAATGGTGATCCATTGTAGCGCCGTTGCCGAATCATTGAGGTCGTCGACCCCGGTCCCGATCCGCCCGTCCGTGTCACGGAGCAGCGTGCCAAGGATTGTCGTGATGCCTTCCATCAGCTGCCGGCCATAGGCGCCGCGGATGACTTCGATCGCCCCGATGGCATTTCCCTTCTGCACCATCTCCACCGTCGACTGCATCTCGGCGAGCTTGTCGTCGATCAGCGGGTCGAGTTGCGCAAATGGGACTTGCATGGCGTCCAGATTGCCGGCAGCCCTTTTCAGTCGCTCGCGCAGTCGCGGAATAACCGTGCTGGCGGTCGTATAGGGGATCAGGAATTCAGCATCCTGCGTCAGCACGAAACCACGCTGGCCGGATTCGGCTGCCCGGAGGAAAAGCTGCATGTCCGCGGCAGCACTTCTAAGCTCGCGCAGCTTCACCACGTCCTCAAAATAGACCTGCGTCGTCCGTGCCAGGAGGAAGGAGGACAGCACGATCGCCAACAGGATGGCGCCCCCGACCAGAAGCATCAACAGCGAAGATCGGGCGAAGGTGGATTTCAAAAAGGGCATCGATACGGCCGGCGAGTGAACGGGACGGCAAGAACTTGGGGGCGCGGCCCCCGTTGTCAAGCGAAGGCCGAAGAATAGATTGGTGCACGTCGAGAAGATCCACCTCGTTTGAAAAGAGGATTAAGAGTCTCGTCCAAACCGTGACCACGCGGCGCCAAGTCCACGATATGGTGGATAAATTTGAGAATTCTTAAATATAGATCTGGCCCGGCATTCGCAGTTGTCGCCGCCGGATGAACAATCGACAGCCAAGCCGATCAGTCCGGACCCGATTTCGCCCGTCCTGCACGTGCCAAACAGATGCGAGAATAGATCATCCGGTCAATATGCGAATCGCGGATATTCAATAAGGATGACCGCGCGGGAAAGACCCCCCAACCAGCAGTCCCGCCTCTCGGCTGCAGTCCGGAATGCAGCTGAGTGTTTAAGCCAGGCGGTCTTTGCCTTGCATGCGGCTGCGACTTCACTGTCGCCGGAAGCCGGAAACAATCAGGTCAAAAAGGGAGAAGTGCGATCCGCGGCAACCGATGGATGTTTACGATCCTGGGTGCCTACAAACGTAGGTGGGCGCCGTGTGTCCAAGCCCACGGGCCTGGCCAGGGACAGCTCCCTTTGGATCGAGTATGGCCCCAGGGATTGTGGTTCCTGTCGTGAGGCGCAGATCGCATCGGCAATATATGTGTGATTGCCGGTCCGCACCAGTGGCGGCAAGTCTTTATTATCGACTTCGTTCAGTTCACCGGAGCGGGCGTGCGGCCGTTGAGCTTGGCGGTCAGCCCGTCGAGCCGCGAGGCGAGCTCGCCGAGCGCCGAGACCACGTGCTGCTCGTTGCGCTGCTGGGTTTCAAGCGCGCCGTCGCGGTTGGATTTGAGTGCCGCGACCTCGGTCTCGAGCAGACCAAGCTTGCGGGTCATCTCAGACAACTCGTCCATGATCATGATGCCGGCCATCACGGTGATGCGCAGATCGCCGATCTCGCCGAACTGGCTTTTGAGGTGCCCTACGTAGCGGTCGAATCGATCGGCAAGTTCGGTCAGGTGGCTTTCCTGTCCTTCCTCGCAGGCCATGCGATAGGCCTTGCCGTCGATCATCACCGTTACCTGGGCCATGGCATTCCCTTTTGATCCTGGCGCATCAGCGATCGAGCACGGCGCGGATGGTTTCCATCGCCGTCACGAGACGCCTCGAGACTTCCCGGTTTACTTCTTCCAGTCGATTGGCGCGGAATTGCGACTGGTCGAGCTCCTGCGCGAGCCGCGCCCGGTCCGCGTGCACCCGGCGGACCTCGCCCTCCACGTCCTGGGTCTCGCGCTGGCGCTCGATGCGCGCATCGACGGCGCTCTCAAGACCGCCGATCGCCGCCTTAAGTTCCGAAATCACCATGTCGATCGTCTTTTCCGACGGCATGCGAAGCTTCCTGTCGATACACGAAATGAGCCGAATCGATACGATCGACCTCTCCAACAAGGCCGGAAGACTATTCACCGCCTGCAAGCCGGTCAATCAATCGAGACCCTTCAAACATGTCCTAACTGTGGATCGTCAACTATGTTTCTGCCCCTCGCCACATGCTGCACAGAATTCCGGCAGCTGCAGGAAAGTTCGTCATGATGGCCTCGGCGCGACGGCGCTTTTGTTGACTTGCGCGTTGCACCTGCTAAGGATCACCCGCTCTTAGGTGGTCCCTGGGCCACTCTTCAAGTGGTCCAACGCGGACCGTGACCGACACCCGTAAAAAGCGGATTAGCCATGACCTCTCTCGACAAACATAACCGGATGGCGAACGCGATCCGATTCCTCGCCATGGATGCTGTAGAGAAGGCCAATTCCGGCCATCCCGGCCTGCCGATGGGCGCTGCCGACATCGCGACGGTTCTGTTCACCCGCTACCTGAAATTCGATCCGAAGAACTCGCTCTGGCCGGACCGCGACCGTTTCGTGCTGTCCGCCGGCCACGGTTCGATGCTGCTTTATTCGCTGCTGTTCCTCACCGGTTACGAGGACATGACGATGGAGGACATCAAGCAGTTCCGCCAGCTCGGTTCCAAGACCGCCGGCCATCCGGAATACGGCCATGCCTCGGGCATCGAGACGACCACCGGTCCCCTCGGCCAGGGCATCGCCAATGCCGTCGGCATGGCGATCGCCGAGCGCAAGCTGGAAGAGGAGTTCGGCTCCGACCTGCAGAACCATTTCACCTACGCGCTCTGCGGCGACGGCTGCCTGATGGAAGGCATCAGCCAGGAAGCCATCGCGCTTGCCGGCCACCTGAAGCTCAACAAGCTCGTGCTCTTCTGGGACAACAACTCGATCACCATCGACGGCGCCGTCTCGCTGTCGGACTCGACCGACCAGGTGATGCGCTTCAAGTCCGCCCACTGGAACACGATCGAGATCGACGGCCATGATGTCGATCAGATTTCGGCTGCGATCGAAGCCGCCCAGAAGTCCGACCGCCCGACCTTCATCGCCTGCAAAACGATCATCGGCTTCGGCGCCCCCAACAAGCAGGGCACCCACAAGGTTCACGGTTCGCCGCTCGGCGCCGAGGAAATCGCCGCAGCCCGCAAGGCGCTGAACTGGGAGGCGGAAGCCTTCACCGTTCCGGCCGACGTTCTCGATGCCTGGCGCCTTGCCGGCCTGCGCTCGACGACGGTGCGCAAGGACTGGGAAGATCGCCTCGCCGCCACCGCTGCCGAGAAGAAGGCCGAGTTCGTGCGCCGGTTCGCCGGCGACTTGCCGGGCAATTTCGACAGCGCCATCGACGCCTTTAAGAAGAAGATCGCCGAGAACAACCCGACGGTTGCCACCCGCAAGGCATCCGAGGACGCGCTCGAAGTCATCAACGGCATCGTCATCGAAACGCTTGGCGGTTCGGCCGACCTGACGCCGTCGAACAACACCAAGACCAGCCAGATGAAGTCGATCACCCCGACCGATTTCTCCGGCCGCTACATGCACTGGGGCATCCGCGAACATGCGATGGCCGCGGCCATGAACGGCGTCTCGCTGCATGGCGGCCTGATCCCCTATTCCGGCGGCTTCCTGATCTTCTCGGATTACTGCCGGCCGTCCGTCCGCCTCGCAGCCCTGATGGGCATCCGCGTCGTGCACGTCTGGACGCATGATTCGATCGGCGTCGGCGAAGACGGCCCGACCCATCAGCCGGTCGAACAGGTCGCAGCGCTGCGCGCCATCCCGAACCTCTTGATCTTCCGCCCGGCCGACGAGACCGAGACGGCGGAATGCTGGCAGCTGGCGCTCAAGGAAAAACACCGCCCGTCCGGCCTGGCGCTGACCCGCCAGAACCTGGCGCCGGCCCGCAAGACCTATGAGGAGAAGAACCTCTGCGCCCAGGGCGCCTACGAACTCGTCTCCGCGGCCGACGCCAAGGTGACGATCTTCGCGTCGGGTTCGGAAGTCGAGCTGGCGCTGAAGGCGCAAGCCGTCCTCGATGGCAAGGGCATTGCGACGCGCGTCGTTTCCGTCCCCTGCGTCGAACTCTTCTTCGACCAGCCGGAATCCTACCAGACCGCGGTCGTCGGCAACTCGCCGGTCAAGATTGCGGTCGAAGCCGGCGTGCGCGAAGGCTGGGACCACTTCATCGGCCCGAAGGGCACCTTCATCGGCATGAAGTCCTTCGGCGCCTCGGGCCCTGCCAAGGATCTCTTCAAACACTTCGGCATCACCGCGGAAGCGGTTGTTGCCGCAGCCGAAAAAGAGCTCGCCTGATCCAACTGAAATTTCCAAGACAAGCTAAAAGCGGGAGTATGTGAAATGACTGTCAAGGTTGCCATCAACGGTTTCGGCCGCATCGGCCGTAACGTGCTGCGCGCGATCGTCGAATCCGGTCGCACCGATATCGAGGTCGTCGCCATCAACGACCTGGGCCCGGTCGAGACCAACGCCCACCTGCTGCGTTACGACTCGATCCACGGCAAATTCCCGGCAAGCGTCGAAGTCAGCGGTGACACGATCATCGTCGGCGGCGGCAAGCCGATCAAGGTGACCGCGATCAAGGACCCGGCGACCCTGCCGCACCGCGAACTCGGCGTCGATATCGCGCTCGAATGCACGGGCATCTTCACCGCCCGCGACAAGGCCGCGGCCCACCTGACCGCCGGCGCCAAGCGCGTCATCGTCTCGGCGCCTGCCGACGGCGCCGACCTCACCGTCGTCTTCGGCGTCAACCACGACCAGCTGACCCGGGAACACCTGGTCATCTCCAACGCGTCCTGCACCACCAACTGCCTGGTTCCGGTCGTCAAGGTCCTCGACGACGCCGTCGGCATCGACCACGGCTTCATGACGACGATCCATTCCTACACGGGCGACCAGCCGACGCTCGACACGATGCACAAGGACCTCTATCGCGCCCGTGCAGCCGCCCTCTCGATGATCCCGACCTCCACCGGCGCCGCCAAGGCCGTCGGCCTGGTGCTTCCGCACCTCAAGGGCAGGCTCGACGGCACCTCGATCCGCGTGCCGACCCCGAACGTCTCGGTCGTCGACTTCAAGTTCGTCGCCAAGAAGACGACCACGGTTGCCGAAGTCAACGAAGCGATCAAGTCCGCGTCCAACGGCGCCCTGAAGGGCATCCTCGGCTACACCGAAGAACCGCTCGTCAGCCGCGACTTCAACCACGACAGCCATTCCTCGATCTTCGCGATCGACCAGACCAAGGTGCTCGAAGGCAATTTCGTGCGCATCCTCTCCTGGTACGACAACGAATGGGGCTTCTCGAACCGCATGGCCGACACGTCGGTCGCGCTTGCCAAGCTCATCTGAGCATCACAGACGCTGCCTTCGGGCGGCATCGGCAAGATATGGACCTCCTCCCTGAAAAGGGAGGGGGTTTTTGTTTGTGGGCATGGTGGTGATGGGGGCTGCCAACTTCGATAAAAGCAGGGAATTCGATAGCAATGCCACCGGCCATGAAGCACTGATGGAACCCATTGCGCCACTAGCGAACCCAAAGTAGCGGTCAGATACCGGCTGCCTGCGCAGCTACAGTGCAGCTCCTCGGTGGTCTACTCCTGATCAAAATCAGCATTAAGCATCCGGGGGCCGTAAATTACGGCGGTCTTTTGCGCCAATGGTCTGCAGTCGCATGATCGTCTCCAAACCATACCTGCGCTCAAGCACGTCTATGAAACCAGGTTCGACGGAGTGAACGAAGGCAAGCATTCCGGCTAGCTTTTGAAGTTGTCGATCGTCCAGGCGCCCCTGCGATGCCGCGTGGGTTGCAGCATGAATTGCACGCTTCCGTCTCTTGCCGATGGTGACGCGCCCGTCATTCGCAAGGATCAAACCAGTAACGCTTCGACTGAACTTCTTCGTGACGTGAGTAGTTTTGTCGGGGTGAAGTTGGAGCCTTGGATAAGCAATCTCCCGCAACGCCCTCTTAACTGTCTTCTCTACGTCAACCAGATTCCAGGATCGGTCAGCGGAGAAGGTAAGGTCGTCGGCATATCTGGTATAAATGACCTTATCCTTTGCCACTCCGGCGCTGATAATTTCATCGAACTGAAACATTAGAACATTGGAAAGCGCTGGTGAGGACGGCGCGCCAATCGCGAGCTGCATAGCGTTGGAGCTCCTGGGGCGCTGAAACAAGAGAGACGCCGCCAGCTCGCGTTCTGAATGGTTCTCCAGGATGGAAAACTCCGCACAGTAGCTCATCCAGTTCGCTTTACGGATCGATGGAAAGAAATCCTTGAAATCCATCTTTAAGATTGAGCCGGAACCGGCATGGGCAGTCGCATTATCAAAAATCGACAGGTTTGGTCGATATGCCATTGCCGCAGGATGGACCGGCAACTTGCTGAGATACAGCTCGACAAATGCCCGCTGTAAGAGCTTGACCTCGGTTGCAGGTTGCGAGATTAGCCGCTTTCCCCCACTACGCTTGTCAATCTTGTACTGTTTGTAGCGATGAGGGGCGGACTGCATAATCCGCTGAACGACCACCTCAGATAGCCCTGTTTCAATCGCCATGGCCCTAAGCAAGCTAACCATGTCAACCCCTCGCCATTGCAGCTTGGATACTGCTGAAACGGGTCCCATCGGTGGTCTTCCAGTGCTCCATGACGGCTGCTTGCCATCGAATCTTATCCAGCTTTTCCCGATCCTTGCGGGACTCGAACTGGAGGGCCTTGTTTCGATCCAAGGCCGAAAAATACGTCTCAATACCCCGCTTATCCTGCATGATCCAGTCAGCGAACTCAGCGCAGAGAAGGTAGTTTTTCAAAGTGTCCAAGGGGGTGGCGAGCCCGAGGCAATCGAGGTGAAACGCGATTTCATCAATCGTTAGCGCACCATAGTTTTGAATGAGCCCAACCACAAACTTGATGATATGCCCTGGTCGTCTAGGGTCAAATGTCGTGCGCTCCCTTGATGTCTGCTCTCTTGCTCGTATAGCGGCCTGCATCTGGGTAGAGAGAACGTCAATCTTTACGTCTCCGACCTGCCGAATGTTTGGGATTCCTATGTCGTTGCGATGGAGAACGCATATTGAGGTTCTGCCAAACTCGTTTTCCAGGGCTCTGATTGGTCCGAGAGAGATAAATGAACTTGCGCTATAGTGCTCATCATCAATGACTACTAACAGGCGATGGGCGATGTCTGGCACCATCGCAAATGCACCCAGCTCTGCGGCGCTTCCGAAGCTTTCAGAGAACAGGACAATAAGTTCTGATATTTGCGCAATATGCGCCTCGAAGGTCAGAATGTCCTGATAATTGCCCTTTGGAAAAAAAGCGTTCAACTGCTCCGCGAGCAGCATCGTATAGCGCCGGTATGCTTTTTCATGAAGCACTCGCGTAAACGCCTCACGCAACGACGGCGGCTTGACTGCCCTAACGTCCACGGGTCCGCCGCAGAGGAATAGGAGAGGCGTTGGCGAGTGGACACGTACCGTTGACATGTCCACTCGCTCAACCAACTCGGGAATGGAGCGATCTCTTAGCACTTACCTTTGAAGACGTGGAAGGTTTCGACGTCTTGTCGAGCGGAAGCGGTCTGAAGACGACAAGACGTCGAAACCTTCCACGCAACAAAAGAGTTACCAGTGATGTGAGGTCCGGCGAAACGCCCGACCAAGCAGAAAATCTGCTCTTCGCGTAAGTGTTGCATGCTCTAGTATCGACTCCTTACCTGAGCAGCGCCACCTAAGCACGACAGCCTAAGAAATTCAACCGAAGTAAACAGATTTGTCGCTACGGTAGGCTGAGATAGCTACCGCCGCTCCAGAGGCCGAAATGGCAATGCCATCAAAGATTTGTTTGGGGACGAAAGGGGCATCGGTGACATTCACTCCTAAGACCGCGAAGCTAAGTCCCGCCGCACGCCTCACCGCCATTTTTTTCACCCTCCATCATCCCCACCCCTCCAACCCATGCCTACAATCCCCCCGCTTCCGTCGCCGGAGTGTTTCGCGAGACGTTCGCGGGCAGGCGGAGGCCGGCGCTTTCATCAAAACCGTAACGTGCGGGGATGGTGGAAGAGGTGAAAGCCATGGAGTGTGTGTCGCAAGACGGCCATTCCTATCAAGCCTCCCCCGGACAGCCATGTCCGGTTCGGTTGAGCCGTGCAAGTGGCAGGATTTCCCGAAAGGAGATCGCGAATAAAGCCACGCAGCGAGGCGAGATGATCACCTGTAGGGGCCGGAAGCCTCGAAAGAACGCCGAAGGCCACGCGAATGCGGAGCCACCTATTTAAAATCTATCGAGGTTCCGCATTCGTGTGGGCTCTCCGATAATCCAGCGCCCCCAAAAGTGGGTATCGGTTTTGGGACAGGACGCTTGGCAAAAAAGTGAAAAGCCGCCGGCACCAAGGCACTGGTCCGTCTTTTTTATCCCCTGCCCTTCTCTTGCCGGAATTGTTCCCGCCTAATCGATCAGTCGATTCGCCTGGCCCTCGGCCGGGATCTGCCCCATTCTTGCATGGCCGCGTTGCGGCGTGGCACAGTTCCGGTCCGGGGCTGCGGACGGGGATGGTGTCGGCGAGAGGTGCGAAGGAAGGGACTTTAGGTGGAGGCTTTTTATATCGTCCTGCTGGTCGGCACGGTCCTGGTGCTGGCGGCTGCCCTTTCGAGCCTCCTCGCCTTCCGCTTCGGTGCTCCCCTCCTGCTGATCTTCCTGTCGATCGGCCTGCTCGCCGGCGTCGATGGCCTCGGCATCCGATTCGAGAACTATTCCTTCACCTTCATGCTGGGCTCGCTGGCGCTGGCGATCGTACTGTTCGATTCCGGTTTCATGACCCCTATCCACTCGTTCCGCCTTGCCGCGGCTCCGGCGATCACGCTTGCGTCGGTTGGGGTGCTGCTGACGACCGGCATCTTCGCCCTCGGGGCGATGATCCTTCTGAACTTCAACTGGCTCGAAGGCCTGCTGCTCGGCTCGATCGTCGCCTCGACGGATGCCGCCGCCGTCTTCTTCCTGCTGCGCGTCAGCGGCATCAACATCCGCGACAAGGTGCGCTCGACGCTCGAAGTCGAGTCCGGCACCAACGACCCGATGGCGATCTTCCTGACCATCGCGCTTGCCGAGCTTCTGGCGACCGGCCAGGGACTTTCCGGCCTCGACCTGCATTTCCTTTTCCTGTTCGTCGAGGAAATGGGGCTCGGCGTCATCTGCGGCCTGTTCGGCGGCATGATGATCGTCTGGGTGCTGAACCGCTTCACATCCGACCGGGGCCTCGCGCCGATCTTCGTGCTGACGCTGGCGCTGCTGGTGTTTTCCTTCACCGGCGCCATGGGCGGCAGCGGCTTCCTGGCGGTCTATGTCGCCGGCATCTATTCCGGCAATCGCAAGATGTTCGCCAAGCCACAGATCATCCGCTTCAACGAAGGGCTGACCTGGCTTGCGCAGATCATCATGTTCCTGGTGCTCGGCCTGCTCGCGACGCCTTCGCAATTCCCGGCTATCCTCTTGCCGGCGATCGGGCTGGCGCTCTTCCTGATCTTCGTCGCTCGGCCGATCGCCGTGTGGCTCAGCCTGCTGCCCTATGATTTCACCCAGCAGGAGACCAGCTTCCTCGCCTGGGTCGGCCTGCGCGGCGCGGTCTCCATCCTGCTTGCGATCATGCCGGTCTTGAGCGGCGTCGAGAACGGCCAGCTCTTCTTCAACACCACTTTCATCATCGTGCTGGTCTCCCTCCTCGTCCAGGGCTGGACGATCAAGCCAGTCGCCCACAAGCTCGGCCTCATCATTCCGCCGCGCATCGGCGCCGTCGACAAGATCGAGCTCGACCTGCCGGGCACCGCCCATCACGAGCTGATCTCCTACCGCGTCATGAAGGACAGCCCGATCCTGCAGGGCGAGCGCATCCCCCGCTGGGCCATGCCGTCGCTGGTCATCCGCGACGGCCGCAGCATGCGTTACCAATATGCCGGCCGGCTGAAGGAGAACGACCAGGTCTACCTGTTCATCTCGCCCGCCTATTCGAAACTGCTCGACCGCATCTTCGCAAGCCAGGTGCCGGTCGACGAGGACGATGCAGAATTTTTCGGCGCGTTTGCGATCTCGCCGACGAGGCCCGCCAAGGAGCTCGATGCCGCCTACGGCCCCGGCCTGCTCTCCGCCAACGAACAGAACATGACCGTCGGCGACCTGGTGACCTCGCGGCTCGGCGGCCGCGCGGATTATGCCGACCGCATCCGCTTCGGCTCGATCATCCTGATCGTGCGCGAACTCGACGAGCACGAACATGTGCGCAGCATCGGCATCTCGCTGGAACCCGTGGAGCCGGCGACCAATCTGCCGATCTTCATCAACATGCGCGAGATCGCCCACCGCGTCCGCGATCTGATCCGCAAATACCGAGGCAAGCACCTCCCCGTGAAACCGGGCGCCGTGCCGCCCGATGGCCCGGCGTAGAGTCGCGAACGCTCAAATAAAATCCTCCACCCGCTGCATTGTCGCGGTAGAATCGGCGTGCGGCTTATCTGCCGCAGACGGAATATGGATGGCTGCGACCAATCGTCTTGCGTCGCCGGTCAGGCATAGTAAGGTCCGCTACGAACTTTCCGAGTAAATGGATTAGCATCATGCCGGCCTTCAAAACCCTTGACGACCTCACCGATATCGCAGCCAAGCGCGTGCTCGTGCGCGTCGATCTCAACGTTCCCGTCGCTGCCGACGGCAAGGTCACCGACGCGACCCGCATCGAACGCGTCGCCCCGACCATTCTGGAACTCTCGAAGAAGGGCGCCAAGGTCATCCTGCTTGCCCATTTCGGCCGTCCGAAGGGCGAGCCGGTCGCCGACATGTCGCTGTCGCTGATCGTTTCTGCCGTCAACCAGGTCCTCGGCCACAAGATCCTCTTCGCCTCCGATTGCATCGGTCCGGAAGCCGAACAGGCCATCGCCGGCATGAAGAACGGCGATATCCTGCTGCTCGAAAACACCCGTTTCCACAAGGGTGAGGAAAAGAACGACCCCGGCTTCACCGAGGCGCTCGCCAAGAACGGCGATATCTTCGTCAACGACGCCTTCTCCGCAGCCCACCGCGCCCATGCCTCGACCGAGGGCCTCGCCCATCACCTGCCCGCCTATGCCGGCCGCACCATGCAGGAAGAACTCGAAGCGCTCGAAAAGGGCCTCGGCAATCCGGCCCGCCCGGTCGTTGCGATCGTCGGCGGCGCCAAGGTTTCGACCAAGATCGACCTGCTGCAGAACCTCGTGAAACGGGTCGACGCGCTGGTGATCGGCGGCGGCATGGCCAACACGTTCATCGCGGCACAGGGCATCGATGTCGGCAAGTCGCTCTGCGAGCATGACCTTGCCGACACGGCCCGCAAGATCATGGCGGAAGCCGAAGCCTCCAATTGCGCCATCGTGCTGCCGGTCGACGGCGTCGTCGCCCGCGAGTTCAAGGCAGGTGCCGCCAATGAAGTGGTCGATATCGACAAGATTCCGGCTGACGCCATGATGCTCGACGTCGGGCCGAAGTCGGTGGCAGCCGTCAACGAATGGATCTCCAAGGCCTCGACGCTCGTCTGGAACGGCCCGCTCGGCGCCTTCGAGATCGAGCCTTTCGACAAGGCGACGGTCGCTGCCGCAAGGCATGCCGCAGCCCAGACGAAAGCCGGCAAGCTTACGTCGGTTGCAGGCGGCGGCGATACGGTCGCCGCCCTCAACCATGCTGGCGCTGCCGACGACTTCTCCTACGTCTCGACCGCCGGCGGCGCATTCCTGGAATGGATGGAAGGCAAGGATCTGCCGGGCGTCTCGGTGCTGATCAAGGCCGCCTGATCTGTCATTTTCCGAAACGGAGCGCGTGCCATATAGGGCGGCGCGCTCCCGAGTTAACTGGTTTAAAAAATTTTAGATGTTTTAAACGATTGAAAGCATTTCAATCGTTTCAATAGCTTACCGTAGGATTTCCCTTTAAAATAACTTCTGTTATCCGCATTTCATGAGCTTTGGGAGAACCGAAAATGACTGAACGTCTTGAAGACATCGCCGTGAAGATGGTCGCCGACGGCAAGGGCCTCCTGGCCGCCGACGAATCGACCTCCACCATCAAGAAGCGCTTCGACAGCATCAATCTCGAATCGACCGAAACAAGCCGCCGCGACTACCGGGAAATGCTGTTCCGCTCCGACGACGCCATGAAGAAGTGCATCTCGGGCGTCATCCTCTACGAGGAAACCCTCTACCAGAAGGCCGCTGACGGCACCCCTTTTGTCGATATCATCAAGGCCGCCGGGTCGATCCCGGGTATCAAGGTCGATACCGGCGCCAAGCCGATGGCCGCGTTCCCGGGCGAAACCATCACCGAGGGTCTCGACGGACTCGGCGAGCGGCTCGCCAAATATTATGAAGCCGGTGCCCGTTTCGCCAAATGGCGCGGCGTGATCGCCATCTCCACCGAGCAGACGCTGCCGACCTGGGGCTCGATCAAGGCCAATTCGCAGGCGCTCGCCCGCTACGCAGCGCTCTGCCAGCAGGCCGGCATCGTACCGATCGTCGAGCCGGAAGTGCTGATGGATGGCGAACCGGCGACCCACAGCATCGATACCTGCGCCGAAGTGACCGAATGGGTCCTGCGCACCGTCTTCGCCGACCTCTATGACGCCCGCGTCAAGCTCGAAGGCATGATCCTGAAGCCGAACATGATCATCGACGGCAAGAAAGCCCGCAAGGCCTCGGTCGAGGAAGTGGCCGAACGGACCGTCAAGGTTCTGAAGGCAACCGTTCCGCCCGCGGTTCCGGGCATCGCCTTCCTCTCCGGCGGTCAGTCGTCGGAAGAAGCGACCGCCCATCTTTCGGCGATGAACTCCGGCTACGACCTGCCCTGGGGGCTGACCTTTTCCTACGGCCGCGCCCTGCAGGACCAAGCCCTCAAGGCCTGGGGCGGCAAGTCCGAGAATGTCGCAGCCGGCCAGCGCGCCTTCACCCATCGCGCCGAGATGAACAGCCTCGCCGCCAAGGGAAGCTGGAAGAAGGATCTCGAAAAGGCTGCTTGAGGAGCGCCTTTTCAAGGAGGAGGAAGAAGGCCGCTTCGGCAACGGAGCGGCCTTTCTGTTGTGTCGCCACCTCAAATTCCAATTGAACCGAAAGGGCGAAGCGGCGTTCATTGCGTGAATGGAGGTTGCCATGATGGAAATGGAAACCAGGGTCCGCAGGCTTTTCGACGAGTACGGCCGGACCAGCAATGATGCCCTCAAGGATGCGGCGTCGGTGAATATCGCGGGCATCGCAGCGTTCTTCGCCGCCTATTTCGTCGGCTCGACACCGCAGGCTGTGTTCGGCGGAGCCAATGATGCGGCATTCCGCGAAGTGATCCCGCAGGGCTTTGCCCGATATCGCGAGGTCGGCGGCAAGCGGATGGACATAACCGGCGTGAAGATCACCTGCCTCAACGATCTTCATGCGCTTGCCGAAATCGGCTGGGATTTTTCCTACGTCAACAAGGCGGGTGAAGCCGGCAATGTTCGGTTCACCAACTTCTATCTGGTGACGATCGCCGACGGCACCCCCAGAATTTTCGCCTATATCACCGGCGACGAGGAGAAAGCGATGCGGGACCACGGCCTTGCCTGAACCGATGACGCTGGCCGGTTTCATTTCCGTGATGATGCCGATCAAAAACATTGGCTGGTCATGGCGGTTGATGAGGCTTTAAATCCGGCATCGCTCCCGGAGAATTTTCGCCATGCCGACCGCCGATTTCATCACCGTCGATGTTTTCACGAGCGAACGTTTCGCCGGCAATCCGCTCGCCGTGGTGCCGGATGCGCGTGGGCTCACCGACCGGCAGATGCAGAACATCGCCATCGAATTCGGTTACGCCGAAAGCACCTTTGTCCTGCCGCCGGAAAACCCTGAAAACAGCGCGCGGGTACGCATCTTCACCCCGACGATGGAAATTCCCTTTGCCGGCCACCCCAATGTCGGCACCGCCTATGTGCTTGGCCAGCGCGCCGACCTTTTCGGCAAGCCGGTCGCCGATACGCTCCGTTTCGAGGAGATTGCCGGCCTGGTCGAAGTCCGGTTGCTGCGTGAACCGACCGGCGTGATCGGCGCCACGATCCGCGCGCCGCGGCCGCTGGAAATCGGCTCGGAGATCGAGCCTGGCCTGATCGCCGGCTGCGTTTCGATCGATGCGAAACATGTGCGCACCACCGCCCACAAGCCGGTCTTCGCCTCGGTTGGCCTCGCCTTCGCGATCGCCGAACTAGACGGTCTCGAAGCACTTGCCGCCGCCCGGCCGAACATCACCGTCTTCCACGCGGCAGCAGCAAAGCACGAGGGTCCCGAAGGCGACTTCCCCATCTTCCTTTATGTCCGCAACCCGGAAAAGCACTGGAACTTCCGCGCCCGCATGTTCGCGCCGCTCGACAACATCATGGAGGATCCGGCGACCGGCAGCGCGTCTGCCGCCCTCTCCGCCTTCCTGGTGACGCGTGCGCCGGAGACGGATGCCAGGGTGCATCTGACGATTGAGCAGGGTGTCGAGATGGGCCGCCGCAGCATCATCGAACTCGATGTGGCGAAGGCAGCCGGAACCGTCACCGACGTCACCATCACCGGCCGCTGCGTGTCCGTCATGCGCGGCTCGATCGATGTCTAGAGCCTTTCCGGGTTAAAGGCTCTAGAGAGTCGTGAATTCGCGCAGGATCAGCGCAATGCTCCAGACAGCGAAGGCGACGACGGCGAGCCTCCAGAAATCGCTCCGGCGCCTTAAGCCTGGAAGATTGAGCGGCTTGATGATCTGCACGAGCATGGCGAGGATCAGAAGAACCGCGATTGGCTTTGTCATTTAAGCTTTGCCGATCTCATCCGCCACAGGCTGGACATTTTTGCGCTTCACCACAGATAGATGCGGAGGGATACGGGGAATAGATAGTCCGCTTCGCTTTCGTTAACGCCCGGTTCATTCGCATGCAACAATGCTTGCCTGCGGTCCCGTGATTGATCGCATTCGCGCAAAGAGCTGACAGTAGCAAAGATGAGACGAAACCTCCTTCCAATCCTCGCCCTCCTTTGCGGTACGCTTCTCCTTTTCCTCGGCAACGGCCTGCAGAGCCTGCTTCTGCCGGTGCGGGGCGCGCAGGAAGGTTATTCCAACGAAGTGCTCGGCCTGCTCGGCACTACATGGGCCTCCGGCTTCGTGATCGGCTGCTTCGTGGCGCCGAACGTGGTGCGCCGCATCGGCCACGTCCGCGCCTTTTCCGGCTTCCTGTCGCTGATCTGCCTGAACGTGCTGCTGACCGGGCTGATGGTCGACCAGAACACCTGGCTGGTCCTGCGCGCCATCACCGGTTTCTGCACCGCCGGCACCTCGATGATCATCGAAAGCTGGCTGAACGAGCGCGCCACCAGCGAAAGCCGCGGAACTATCTTTTCGTTCTATATCTCGATCACTCTTTTCGGCGTCGTCGGCGGCCAGTTGATGGTGCCGTTCGCGGATATTTCGACACCAACGCTGTTCATGATCTGCGGCATTTTCTACAGCCTCGCTGCTCTGCCCACCACTCTGTCCAAGGCCGCCTCGCCGCAACCGCTGAAACGCGCACGCCTGGATCTGCGCGGCCTCTTCCGCAATTCCCCGATCTCCTGCATCGGCATCCTGCTGATCGGCACCGCCAACGGCGCCTACGGCACGCTCGGCGCCGTCTTCGCCACTCGCGCCGGCCTCGACCAGGGCGCGGTGGCGGCGATGGTCAGCATCACCCTCTTTGCCGGTGCGATCATGCAGTTTCCGGCAGGCCGGCTGTCCGACAGGATGGACCGCCGCCACGTCCTTGCCGGCCTTTCGGCCGCGGCAGCACTGGCGGGCCTGGCGATCCTGGTCATCCACCCGACCGGCACCTATCAGATCGTCGTGCTGGTAGCGATCTACGGCGCCGCCGCCAACGCGCTCTATCCGATCGCGGTCGCGCATGCCAATGACTTTGCCGCTCCCGAGGACTTCGTAAAAGTCTCGGGCGGCCTGCTTCTGCTTTATGGGATCGGAACCATCATCGGCCCGACGCTCGGCGGCCCGGTAATGACCTGGGCGGGCCCGCATGCACTGTTTGCGGTGACGACCGGGGCGCATCTTCTGGTCGCCGCCTATGCTATCATTCGCAGCCGGCAGCGAGCGCCGGTTCCCATCGCCGAGCGCGACGCCTACACGACCGCACCGGCCTCGACCTCGCCGCTTGCCACGCCCGAGAGCCTGTCGCTCGACCCGCGCGCCAAGACCGGCGGTTCGACGCCGGAGAATGCCAGGCCAGACACGAATGCCGGAAAGGAGACGTCATGAGCATTATCGACGATGAACGGCCGAAGAAACCGACAACCCACGAACTCGGCTGCGACCTCTCCATGCTGTCCGTGGATGAACTCGAATCGCGAATCGGCCTGCTGAGGCAGGAGATCGACCGGATCGAGGCCGAGAAGGAGAAAAAGGCCGCAGGCCGGCGCGCGGCCGACAGTCTGTTCCGTTCCTGAACGCTGCCGCTCGCCAATTATTTTAAGTATTTCCCCTTAATGTTAAGACTATATTAAGCATCATCGAACAATATAAAAGCGTTCAGGCTTCCTGGACTCAGACAGTTTCACCATTCGGCGAATGGTCTGATTTCTCCCTGTTTTACCTTGAGAGCCGCCTTTCCGCGGCTCTTTTTTTTATGGCCGCGCCGGCCCGGCCCCGGCTCCTTGCCCTCGATACCGCGGAGGCAAGGGTTTCAACCGGCTTTCCCACAGAAACAAACTGTTGTATTGGACGCCAAAATGCGTCTCATTTCAGGAACATGGCGGCTGTTTACCACTTCTTGTGGGTATTAACCTTTCCTTAAGAAACGCCTTGCGGATTTCCATTATAAGTATCATGTTCAGATCAGTCAGAACGGCATGGGAACTTTTATCCGCCGTTGTCATTGCCTGAATGTGATTGCGTTGAGCAGGATGATTTCGATGTCCGAACAGGGATTGAATACCGTAAGTTTTGCAGGCCGTGCCGCTGCGTCTTCGCAGTTCAAGGCGCTCTACTCCGAAGGTATGTCGCTGGTCGAGGAGACCGCGAGCTATCTCGACGGTACGGGCCGCGCTGCTTCGAAGGTTCTGCCGCGCATGGCATCGGTTCTCTATGCGGCCGAGTCCATGCGGCTGACCACCCGCCTCATGCAGATGGCCTCCTGGCTGCTTCTGCAGCGCGCCGTCAACAATGGCGAGATGAGCCGCGAGCAGGTCATGTCGGAAAAGAGCAAGGTCCGTCTCGACGGCTTCAACGTCGACCGCAATGCCCCGGGCTGGCTCGACCTGCCGGAAGGTTTCCGTGACCTCGTCGAGCGTTCGTTGCGCCTCCAGAACCGGGTCGCCATTCTCGATCGCGAGATCTACCGCCCGGCCGACCCCGCCGTTCTCCCGGACAACGAAAACAGCGTCCGCGCCCAGCTCAGCCTGCTGCGCACCGCCTTCGGCAACTGATTGCCGTCGCGCTATTTGATAGGATCAAACGAAGGGCCGACGCCAAGCGTAGGCCCTTTTCATTTCTGTCAACGCCTTCGAATGTTCGGGTCCATCTCGGCACGCTCCACTGCCTCGATGACGGCATCGAGCGCATCGGCCGTGAGGTGGCTCCGCTGTGCCGCCGCTTTCAGCCAATCATGTTTATCGGTTGGCATCGGCAGAAGGCTCTCCGCATAGGCATCGATCTCGTCCCGGCTCGTCAGCCGCGCCTTCTGGCTTGAGAAGCTTTCATAAAGCTTCAGATGACCCTCGAATGAATTCCAATTGTTCTTTCGGGTTCTGTATTCCGACACCCATTTGACCAGCCCGTCGAATGACGCCTGGCTCTCGCCGCCCTGGATGCCGCGGCGCATGATATTCTCCACGCACTCGTCTTCACTCAGATCAAGCCAGATCAACGTCGTTGTCCTCGGCAGGGCGATGCCGACGTAGAGGCCGTAGACGCCTTCGATCAGCCAGGCTTCACCCGCTGCGATCGACCGGACATCCTCGTGCACGACGGCCCGGTCGCGCGCAATTCCGTAGCGACCCGGCTCCCAATGCACGTCGTCGAGGTGAACGAGCGGCAGGCCAAGCGGCTCTGCCAGCCTTAGCGCCAGCCAGGTCTTGCCGGACCCGCCATTCCCCGTGATCACGATCCGGCGGGATGTGGCCGGAATATCGGATTGTTCTTGCAACGGCTCCTCCTCCGCCAGAACACCGCGAAACGAAAAAAGCCCGGCTTCCGCCAGGCTCTTCGTAACTCTACCGTCAAGAAGCGTATTAGAGGCCGAGGCCGCCGAAACGCTTGTTGAACTTGGAAACGCGGCCGCCGCGGTCCAGCATCTGCTGGTTGCCGCCCGTCCAAGCCGGATGGGACTTGGGGTCGATTTCCAGGTTCATGGTTGCACCTTCCGAACCCCAGGTAGAGCGGGTTTCGTACTCGGTGCCGTCGGTCATGACCACTTTGATCACGTGATACTGCGGATGGATGCCAGCCTTCATGTCGATATTCCTGCTCTGCGAGGTCCATTTGTCGCAATTGCGAGCGAGAGGCCTCTTTAATAAATGAAGCCGCAGACCGGTCTGGTCACGGCTTCCCAATTCGATGCGGAGCCTATACAGGAAGGTCGTCGGAAGTACAAGTACCCGCAAGGCCGAGAAATGAGCCTTTCAGGCCTATGGAGATGACGTGGCAGACGCCCGAGAAAACCAGCCGAGAGGCAAAGCCTTAAGACCGCTCGCAAGGCTCCTTCCCTATCTTGCCCGGTATCGTTCGATGGTCGCCGCGGCAATCGTTTTCCTGGCGCTCGCCGCAGCTACGACGCTCGCTCTGCCGCTCGCCGTGCGCCGCATGGTCGACCACGGTTTTGCCTCGTCCGACGGCCATTTCATCAACAACTATTTCGGCATGCTGCTGGCCTTGGCGGCCCTCCTCGCCGTCGCCAGCGCCATGCGCTACTATTACGTCATCACCATAGGCGAACGGGTCGTCGCCGACCTGCGCCGCGAGGTTTTCTCGCATGTGACGTCGCTGTCGCCGTCCTTCTTCGACGTCAACCAGTCCGGCGAGATCGTCTCGCGGTTGACCGCCGACACGACACAGATCAAGTCCGCCTTCGGCTCCTCCGCCTCGCAGGCTCTGCGCAACACCATCCTCTGTCTCGGCGCGATGGGAATGATGATCTATACCAGCCCGCGCCTCTCTGCGCTGGTGCTCGGCGCCATCCCGCTGATCGTCTTTCCGCTGGTCGGTTTCGGCCGCTCGGTCAGAAAACGCTCCCGCGCCGCCCAGGACACGCTTGCCCAGACTTCCGCCTTCGCATCCGAAGTGATCGGTGCCACCCGTACCGTACAGGCTTTCGGCGGCGAGGCGACCGCAAACGGCCGGTACGGCGGCACGGTGGAAAGCGCCTATGACGCCGCCCGCACCGCCATCAAGGCCCGCGCGCTTTTGACCGGCTTCGGCATCCTGCTTGTTTTCGGCAGCATCGTCGGCGTGCTCTGGTACGGCGCCCAGAGCGTGCTGGCCGGCACCATGACCGCCGGCACGCTCGGCCAGTTCGTGCTCTATTCGGTGATCGCCGCAAGTTCCCTCGGCCAACTCTCCGAAGTCTGGGGCGAGCTTTCCGCAGCCGGCGGCGCCGCCGAGCGCCTGACCGAACTGCTACAGGAAGTCCCGGCCATTCGCGACACTGAGAACCCCATCGCACTCCCCTCCCCGCCGCGTGGCGAAGTCGAGTTCGAGGCGGTCTCCTTCGCCTACCCCGCCCGCGTCAGCGCCATCACATTGAATTCCCTGTCCTTCAAGGTGAACTCCGGCGAGACGGTTGCAATCGTCGGGCCGTCCGGCGCCGGCAAGAGCACGATCTTCTCGCTGCTGCTGCGCTTTTATGATCCCTCCGCCGGGTCGGTGAAGCTCGACGGCATCGACCTGCGCCAGGCAAGGCTCGCCGAACTGCGTTCCCGCCTCGCCATCGTGCCCCAGGACGTGACCATCTTCGCCGCCTCCATCCATGACAACATCGCCTTCAGCGCTCCGGATGCCAGCCGCGAGGCGGTCCGCGCCGCGGCAAAAGCCGCCCAGGCAGATGAGTTCATCTCGCGGCTCGACAACGGCTACGACACCATGGCCGGCGAGCGCGGCATCACCCTTTCCGGCGGCCAGCGCCAGCGCATCGCCATCGCCCGTGCCATCCTCAAGGACGCACCGGTCCTGCTGCTCGATGAGGCGACATCGGCACTCGATGCGGAAAGTGAAACGCTGGTCCAGAAAGCGCTTGACGGGCTGATGGAGAACCGCACCACGCTGGTCATCGCCCATCGGCTGGCAACAGTTCTCAAAGCCGACCGCATCCTCGTGCTGGAAGACGGGCGGATCGTCGAGGAAGGCACCCATCAAAGCCTGATCACCGAGGGTGGCCTCTATGCCAAGCTCGCACGGCTGCAGTTCCACGACATCGAACGGCAGAGCGCCACGGCGCTCTGATCCTTCACGCCAACGTGTTTCACTTGGCTTAAGCTGGAAGTGAACCGGGCGCGCCGAGTGCCTACCTGCTGTAGAACCGCTAGTATCGCAGATACCATTGCCGCCAGAAGCTTGAGATCATGAATTTCAGTCAATTGCCGCCCAGCCCATCCCTCGACGATTGCCTCGACAAGATACAGTCCCAAACCTTTCGCTTCTTCTGGGACGGGGCTCATCCCGAATCGGGGCTGCCGTTCGACAAGTGCTTCGTTTCGGGCGCGCCTTCTCCCGGTATCGTATCGGTCAGCGGCGTCGGCTTTGGGGTCCTCGCCATCATCGTCGCCTGCGAACGCCAGTGGATCACCCGTTCGCAGGCACTGGCACGCATATCGACCATCATCGATCATCTGAGGCACTCCCCAACTTTCCGCGGGGCATTCGCGCATTTCATCGACGGCTCGACGAACGACGTCATCCGCTTCTCCGGACGGGACGACGGCGGCGACCTCGTCGAAACGACGCTGCTGATGCAGGGCCTGATCTGCGCGCGGGAATATTTCGCCGGTGGGACCGCTCGGGAAGAGAAATTGCGGACAGATATCACGCGACTGTTCGACGAGGTGGAATGGAACTGGTTCACCCGCGGCAAGGATGAAGCCCTCTACTGGCACTGGAGCCCGAACTACGGCTGGGCCATGAACCTGCCGATCCGCGGCTGGAACGAGGCCTTGTCCTGTTATGTCCTGGCGGCCGGCTCCAATACCCATCCGATCAAGCCGGAGAGTTACCATGCCGGCTGGGCCCGGTCTGGCGCCATGCGCAACGGCGAGACCTATCTTGGGACGGAACTTCCGCTTGGCGAGCCCTATGGTGGTCCGCTCTTCATCTCGCATTATTCGTTCTGCACGCTGGACCCGAGAGGCCTGAGCGACCGCTATTGCAGCGACTACCACAGCCAGGCCGTGGCCCATACGCGCATCAACCACGATTATTGCCTGGCCGTGCCCGATTACGCGAATGCCGGCGTCTGGGGCCTCAGCGCATCCGACGGACCGCAAGGGTATGGCGCCCATTCGCCGACATTCGACCGCGGCGTCATCGCCCCGACCGCCGCCCTGTCCAGTTTCCCCTTCCTGCCCGCCGAGGCAGAAAGCGCCATGCGCGCATTGCTTCGGTATGGCGATGGCAAGCTGCTCGGCGCATTCGGCTTTGTCGACGCCTTCGTGCCGAAGACAGACTGGGTGGCCGGCACATACCTTGCCATCGACCAGGGTCCGATCATCGCGATGGTCGAAAATTATCGATCCGGCCTGCTGTGGCGGCTGTTCATGAACGCGCCCGAGGTGCGTCGCGGTCTGGAGCGGCTGGGGTTCACGTCGACCACCCATTCCATCGCAGCGGAAATACCTAGTCCAGGCGCCTGAACGTCCACTTCACCACATAGTCGCCGTTGCGCTTGATCTTGGTCTTGGTCCGCACCTCGACCGGCCCGCCGAGAGCCGCCTCGGCCTCTTCGAACGCCTGGCGCGCCTCGGCCATCGCCTTGTGATAGACGCTGTTGTCGCGTTTCGGGCTTTCCGCGACCTCCTTCAGAAGGACGCTCATATCCGGCTTGTCTTCGGCCATCAGTTGTTCTTTCCCATCGCGTCAGGCGTGGCGACTTCCATCGATACGAAAATGGCCAAATTTACCGCTCGGTGAGCTTCAGCTCGATGCGACGGTTCTGGGAGCGGGCGTCGGGTGTGTCGCCTTGGGCGAGCGGCTGGAACTCGCCGAAACCGGCAGCAACGAGCCGGTTGGCTGGCACGCCCTTGGAGATCAGGTATTTGACCACCGACGTGGCACGGGCCGAGGAAAGCTCCCAGTTGTCGCGATAACGGCCAGTGCCGGTAAGCGGCGAATTGTCGGTGTGACCATCGACGCGCAGCACCCAGTTGATCTCGGCCGGTATCTCCTTGGCAAGGTCGAGCAGCGCCGCCGCAAGCTTGTCCATCTCGACCCGGCCGGCCGGATCGAGTTCGTTGCCGCCGACCGGAAAGAGCACTTCCGACTGGAACACGAAACGGTCGCCGACGATGCGGATGTTCTCGCGGTCCGACAGGATCTCCCGCAGCCGACCGAAGAAGTCGGAGCGGTAGCGGTTCAGTTCCTGGACGCGCTGCGCCAGCGCGACGTTGAGGCGCCGGCCAAGATCGGAGATCTGTGCCTGCGACGAGGCATCCTTTGCTTCCGAGGCCTGCAGCGCCTGCTCGACTGCCGCGATCTGGGCCCTCAGCGCGGCGATCTGCTGGTTGAGCAGCTCGACCTGGCTTGCCGCGCGGGCACTCAACTGTTGCTCCTGGTTGAGCTGGTTAGTGAGGTCGCCGATGCGGGCATTGGCGGCGCTGCTATTGCCGGTGCCCTGGCTCAGAAGCTGCTGCAGACGCGAGCGGTCTGCCTCGGCCGTGGCAAGCGACGACTGCAGGTTGGCAAGCTGGTCCTCGACATCCTGGTTATTGCCTTTTTCGAGCGCCAGCAGCTCCGTCAGCTCGGCGATCTGGCTGTTCAGCCGGTTCAGCACCTCGTCCCGGCCGGTGATTTCGCGGCTGAGCAGGAACTGCGCCAGCACGAATACCGTGAGCAGGAACATGATGGCGAGCAGCAGCGTGGACAGCGCATCCACGAAACCCGGCCAATAGTCGACGCCCCGCTCCCGGCGGCGGCTCTTGCCAAGCGCCATCGCTTACTTCCCCCCGATCTTGTCGGAAAGCCGGTCGAGCGTGCGGCGCAAGGCCTTCGATTCCTCCTGCTGCGCCTCGATCCAGTCGCGCAGCATCTGTTGTTCGTTGCGCATGTTCTTGACGAGGCCCTGGATGCCTTCGGCAAGATTGGCCATGGCCGACAGCGACCGCTCGTTCTGATGGGCGTCGACAGGACCCTTGGTCTGGGCGGATGCGAGCGCGCGCAGCTGTTCCGTCAGCGCCCTCAAATCTTCCGAGGAACCGCTCGCGAGGGTTTCGGCGACGACCGGCGGCATGTCCGATCCGAGGTCGGTCACCGAAGAGAGCCAGTTTTCGAGTTCCGTGTAGAAGCGATTCTGGGCGCGGCCGGCCTGCAGGTCGAGGAAGCCCAGGATCAGTGATCCGGAAAGGCCGAGCAGCGAGGACGAGAACGCCGTGCCCATGCCGGCGAGCGGTTGGGCGAGGCCGCTCTTGATGGCGGCCAGCACGTCGTTGGAACTGCCGGAACTCGGATCGAGCGCTCCGATCACATTGCTGATCGAGCCGATGGTTTGGATAAGGCCCCAGAACGTGCCGAGAAGGCCGAGAAAGACGAGCAGGCCGATGAGATAGCGTGACGTGTCACGTGATTCGTCGAGGCGCGTGCCAATCGTGTCGAGGATGGAGCGGAAGGCATTGGTCGAAAGCGCCATCTTGCGGCGGCTGCCGATCAGGGTGCGCATCGGCGCCAGCAGCCGCGGTTCGCGGCCGACCTTGTCGGCGCTACCGGCGGCGCGAAAGGAATTGAACCAGCGCACTTCCGGCATCAGAGCGATCACCTGGTTGAAGACCAGGATCACGCCGATCAGGAGAACGCCCAGAATGAGGCCGTTCAGGCCCGGATTGGTCTGGAAGGCATGCGCAGCCTGGCGGTAGAGGATCGACGCGACGAAACCGACGATGATCAGGAAGATCAGCATCGTCCACAGGAACGATGCTGGATTGGACAGTTTATAGGCATAACCGCCGCGGTTCGTTTCAGACGCGTCCAAATCGTCCACTGTCGCATTCGCCATAATAAGCCTTCGCCTCCGGTAGTCTGCCGGCCCGGAGGCTAGTTGAAAAATGCGACGAATTGAAGTGCAGAAGCTTAGGAAAACAGTCAGCTATTCAGTACTGCAGCGCTAAGCCGGGCGGTGGCGCAAAAATGCCTCAGCGGGTCGGAATGGGCCGGTTGACCACGTCGATCAGCGCCTTCTGGATCAGCTCGTTGCCGGCCACGACATTGCCGCTGCCGAAGATATCGGTCGTGCCCTTCATGTCGGAGACGAACCCGCCGGCCTCGCGGATGAGGATCAGGCCGGCCGCCATGTCCCACGGCGAAAGCTCGGTTTCCCAGAAACCGTCGAGCCTGCCGGCGGCGACATAGGCAAGGTCGAGAGCCGCCGCGCCGAAGCGGCGCATGCCGGCCACTTCGCCCATGACGTGGCGCAGTTCGACGAGGAACTTGCCGTGATTGCCACGGCCGAGATGCGGCATGCCGCAGCCGATCACGCAATCGGACAGCACCCGGCGGGCAGCGACCCGGATGCGGCGATCGTTCATGAAGGCGCCGCCGCCCTTTTCGGCGGTGAACAGCTCGTCCGTCGCCGGGTTGAACACGACGCCGGCAACCACTTCGCCGTTACGCTCGAGCGCAACGGAGACTGCGAACTGCGGGATGCCGTGCAGGAAGTTGGTGGTGCCGTCGAGCGGATCGACGATCCAGCGGTGCGCGCCGTCGGTGCCCTTCAGCTCCTCGCTTTCCTCGCCGAGGAAACCGTAGGTCGGACGCGATTTCAGCAGCTCGTCGCGGACGATCTTTTCCGCCTTCAGATCCGCCTGAGACACGAAATCACTGGGGCCCTTCACCGAAACCTGCAGGTTCTGCACCTCGCCGAAATCCCTGGAGAGCGACTTGCCTGCCTTGAGGGCAGCCTGAACCATGACGTTGAGAAGGGCGGAGCGGGCCATGCGGGAAATCCTTGGGGGTTGTCCCGACTTGTCGTCTGGACGGGACGGCGTTTTATGAGCGATTTTTTGATTGGCGGCTTCAAGACCATAAAACAGCACGAAATTCAAGTCGTCCGCCGAAACGCGGGCATTGCCGCCGCTGACCGCGTCTGCAAAACTGGGTCCATCTTGTCCCGGCTGTATCACGGAGGAAGCAGGATGAAGGCTACGCTGCCGCTGACCTTGAGCCTCGCGCTGCTTGCCACCATGGCCGCGGCATCGCTCGCAGCCTGGTTCATGATAACGCCAGGTGCAGACCTTGCCGTGCATTTCCGCCTCGACGGCACACCCGACCGTTATGCACCGGCCCCCTTCGCGCTGTCGATCATCCCGGCCGCCGCACTCGTCTCGACGGCGATCTTTGCGCTGACCCGACGCTTCGACCGCAGGGCTGCCGATAAGCCGGTACTCTATATGGCCCTCTGGATCTTCGTGATTGTCGTTTTGGCGGGAGGTCACGCGATGATCGTCGGCCACGCTTTGTCGGCGAATTGATCGGGCCGGCTATTTGCCGCACTGTCTCCCGGCGCTTCGCTTTGGCTCAGCGCGTTCGGCCCTGCAATCGATTCACTGGATCGATTGCTCCGGCTTTGCCGGAGCAGGCCTCACCCACGCCGGAACTTGTTCGCCGCGTCGATCGCCTGGCGCTGAGTTTCCTCGTTGATCCCGAGATAGAAGTCTTCAAGCTCAGGGTCCTGCAGGCCGGCGCGGCGTGACAACACGTACCATTTTGCCGCCTCGACCGGATTGGGCCGGGTGCCGAGCGCGTTGATATAGAGATGGGCGAGCTTGTTCTGGGCCACGACATTGCCGCGATGGGCCGCGATCCGTAGCCATTCGAAACCCTTTTCGTAGTTGCGCTCTCCAGCGATGCCGTTGACCATCCAGAGGCCCATGTCGAGCTGCGCGGTGTCGAAACCGGCATCTGCGGCACGCTCCAGCCATTCGCGGGCCCGCGCCTTCTTTTCCGTCGGCAGGTCCTTCAGCGCTACATAGACTTGCGCCACAGCATATTGGCTATCGGCAACGCCTTGCCTTGCGGATTTTTCGTAGAAGGGCAGTGCCAGACGCAGGCCTTTGTCGCCGGGATTTTCGGAAACCAGGATCTGCGCCCAGTTGAACTGCGCCGAGGCATTGCCGGCCTCTGCCGCCTTGCGCATGAAATCGTCGGCTTGCCGCTTGTCGCGTGGCACATCCCGGCCGGTCATCAGCAGCAGCGCATACTGGAACATCGCCGCCGGGTCCCCGCCCTCCGCCGCCTTCTGATACCAGTATGCCGCCGTCTTCGCATCCCGCTTGATGCCGAGACCCTTGGTCATCATTTCCGCGACCAGGGTCTGGGCCGCAGCATCGCCGGCCCCGGCCCGGGTCAGCGCCTTGTCGAGCGCCGTCACATACATTCCGCGCTGGTAGGCCCCGTAGGCATCGTCCACAGTGCCGGTATAGGCTTTTTCAGGCGGCGCGGGCGGCAGGGCTGCACCCATCCGCTGGTAGAGTTCGACGCCGCCCGAGGGAATGATCCCGCTCGGCTGGCCATCTGGCTCCTTGGTTCCCTTTGCTGAGCCCGGAACCGGCTGGATCTCGACCCGACCCTTTTTCATCGGCTGGAAATTGGGCTCCACCGGCCGGGTCACGGCCCTGGAATTCGCCTGCGCCAGCGCAAGGCAAGGCATTGCCGCCGAAGCGATGAACGTCGCCAGCAGCCCTTTGAGAATCACGCGGGAAAGGCGGTTCGACGGCATGGGCTCCATCAAGCCCCAAACCGTGGCGCTTTTTCGTCCAGAATTGCGTTGACTTCGGCGACCGCGGCGCCGGGGCCCTGGGGGTTGGAAAATACCGCTTCCCTGAGCGCCACGAACTCCGCGCCGGTCTCCGCGACGGCAAGCGCCGAGGAGGTATCGGTGCCGCCCATGACGATGCAGGGAATCTCGATCATCGATGCCCACCATTCGCCGAGCGCGAGGTTTTTCGGATGTGCTTCCGGCTTGATATCACCGTCGAGCTTGCCGAAGAAGATATAGTCGGGACGATGTTCGCCGATCGCAAGCGCCTGATGCCGGTCGCCCGCCCCGCCGGTGCCAACGATCATCTTCGGCACGAATTTCTCGATCGCTTCCCCCAGCTCGGTGAGGTCTCCGCCAAGATGCAGGCCATCCGCCTTGATGCGCCCGGCCACTCGGCTGTCCCCGGAGATCAGCGCGGCAGCACCCGCCGCCTGGATCAGTTCGACCAGTGCCTCCGCGCGCTTCTGGAAGGCCTGGTCGTCGAGGCCATATTGCGGCACGATCACCGAGGCGACATCGCCGCCGGCAAGCGCTGCTTCGAGATCCTTGGCCTGCTGATCGGCATCGTCATATTGCGGCACGATCAGCACCAAGCGGCAGCGGTCTTCCTGTCCGGTCATGTTTCTTCCCGTTCGGCGGATCGGTTTATGAAATCCGCACTCGTTTTCTGTCCGCAAATTCGATAGACCGGACCGCCTGCCGGATCAACCATTCCCTCATCACCCGCCTGAGTCTTCATGCCCGATACGCTTAGCTTCGCGTTCTTCACCTTCGCCATCCCCGCCGTTCTGCTTGTCGGCCTCTCGAAAGGAGGCATTGGCGGCGCCATCGGGTTGCTCGGCGTGCCGCTGATGTCGCTCGCCGTGGACCCGGTCAAGGCGGCGGCGATCTTCCTGCCGATCCTGATCGTCATGGACATCGTCGCATTATGGTCCTGGCGGAACTTCAACGATCCCAGAACGCTGCTGATGATCCTGCCCGGCGGCATCATCGGCATCGCGCTCGGCTGGGCGACCTCGGCCTATGTCTCCGACAATGCGCTGCGCCTCGTCATCGCCGCGGCGACGCTCCTGTTTACTGTGCGTTATTTCTGGCAGGTCTACGGTCCTCGCTCCAACCGGCCGGCGGCTCCCCTGCCGCACCGCCCGGCCGCCGCCACGTTCTGGGGCGCCTTGTCCGGTTACGCGAGCTTCGTCGCCCATGCCGGCGGACCGCCTTTCCAGATCTACGTCCTGCCGATGCGGCTCGATCCGAAATCCTACACCGGCGCCAGCATCCGCTTCTTTGCGATCGTCAACGCCGTCAAGGTCATCCCTTATTTCCTGCTGGGCGCGCTCGACGCGGAGAACCTCACCATATCCGCGACGCTACTGCCGGTGGCTCTGATCGCGACCATGCTCGGCGCGGCCATCGTCAAGCATCTGAAGGCGGAGACCTTCTATCCGATGACTTACGGTCTGGCATTCTGTGCGGGATTGAAACTGCTGTGGGACGGCCTGCCGTTCTGATCCGGCAATGCAGGCGCGGCGTCGCTAAAAAGCAACGCAAAATAAGGCAATCCATATTGTTGCGATGCACAATAAATCTTGCCGTCACCGGGCGTTTACCGTAAGTTCAACGCATGACAACCGTTGACCCCTTTGCAGCCATAGCTGATCCTAACCGGCGGTATCTGCTGGAGGAATTGCGGCGCGCCCCAAAAACCGTAAACGAACTTGCGCAGGGCCTGCCAATCAGCCGGCCCGCGGTGTCGCAGCACTTGAAGGCGCTTCTGGACAGCAATCTGGTGAATGTGACGGCGGAAGGCACGCGGCGCATCTATTCCGTCAACAGCAAGGGCTTCGACAGGCTGAACCTGTGGCTCGATCAGTTCTGGTCGTGACGACCGGGGCTTTTTAATCTCTTTGGATTTTGTGGTCCCCTGCACCGCGACCAGAACCTTGTCATTGATATTTCTGGATTATTTTGCCGCTTTGATTATGTGCCTCTAACTGATGAAACAATGGGCGAGCGGCGGGTTCTTCTACTGAGGAACTAATGACGCGTGGATGCCTTTATGCGCTGCATTTGGTCCTTGATGCGCAGCTTACGCCGCTTGAGATCGGCTATTTCACGGTCGTCGGCGGAGGGTGACGCGAGAATTGCCTGGAGCTCCTCCTCCAAAGCACCATGCTTCTTTTCAAGCGATGCGATATGAGCCTGGACGGTCATGTGGCATGTTCCTTCCTTAGTACCTACCACGGCATTCCCTAATGCCGAGGCTTCAGGTTTACGAAGGAAGTGTGACACGATCGGCTGGCTTTGTCGAAGGTGAAATCATGGTTTCAAGGAGGCAAATTCGTGACCTTGTCTAACTTCCCGTTAACGCGGTTTGGTGGTAGAGGCTTGCGGAGAATGCCGGCGACCGCTGAAATGCCGGGCGTGAGAATGGGGACTGGAATATGGCAGATCAGGAACAGGCGGATGTCCGGCTGGTGCTCGCGAAACTTCGACAGGAACACGAGGATTACGACGCCGCCATCAATGCCATGATCCAGGTCGGCTGCGACGCTCTTCGCGTGCAGCGCATGAAGAAGAAGAAACTGTCGCTGAAAGACAAGATGACTCAGCTCGAAGACCAGCTTGTTCCGGACATCATCGCGTAAGGGTCCCGCCATGTCTGAAAGACCTGCCGTCGCCATCATCATGGGTAGCCAGTCCGACTGGGAGACCATGAAGAACGCCGCCGATACGCTGGAAGCGCTCGATATCGGCTACGAGGCCCGTATCATCTCGGCGCACCGCACGCCGGAGCGGATGATGCAGTTCGCCAAGGGCGCCCGCGCCGAAGGGTTCCAGGTCATCATCGCCGGTGCCGGCGGTGCGGCACACCTGCCCGGCATGACCGCCGCCATGACGCCGCTGCCGGTTTTCGGCGTGCCGGTTCAGTCGAAGGCACTGTCCGGCCAGGACAGCCTGCTGTCGATCGTCCAGATGCCGGCCGGCATTCCGGTCGGCACTCTCGCCATCGGCCGGGCCGGCGCCATTAACGCCGCCCTTCTGGCAGCCGCGGTTCTCGCCCTCAACGATGACGAGATTGCCGACCGGCTCGACGAATGGCGCGCCCGCCAGAGTGCAGCCGTTGCCGACTACCCAATCGACGAGGCTCCATGACTGTCCACACGATCGGCATCATCGGCGGCGGCCAGCTCGGCCGCATGCTGGCCATGGCCGCAGCCCGGCTGAACTTCCGCACGATCGTCCTCGAACCGCAGGCCGACTGCCCGGCAGCCCAGGTCGCCAATGCCCAGATCACTGCCGCCTATGACGATCCGGCAGCGCTTGCCGAACTCGCCAGCCGCTGCGACGTCGTCACCTACGAATTCGAAAACGTGCCGGTCACCGCCGCCGAGGCGCTGCAGCGCTCGGTGCCGGTCTATCCACCGGCCAAGGCACTCGACATCTCCCAGGACCGGCTGACCGAAAAGCGCTTCCTGAATTCCTGCGGCATCGAGACCGCCCGATTCCATGCCGTCGACAGCCAGTCCGACCTCGAAAAGGCGCTCGCCGATTTCGGCGGCCAGGGCGTCCTGAAGACCCGCCGGATGGGTTATGACGGCAAGGGCCAGCGCGTCTTCCGCTCCGCCGAGGACAAACCGTCCGGCGCCTTCGATGCGCTCGGCGGCGTGCCGCTGATTCTGGAAAGTTTCGTGCCCTTCGAGCGCGAAGTGTCGATTATCGCCGCCCGAGCCAAGGACGGCACGGTCGCCTGCTACGATCCGGCTGAGAACATACACCGCGACGGCATTCTCCACACCTCCACCCTGCCCGCCAGGATCACCGAAGCGACGGCGAAGACCGCCCGCGAATCGGCCGAGAAGCTGCTCGCGGCGCTGGATTATGTGGGCGTCATCGGCATGGAGTTCTTCGTGACGGCGGATGGCACGCTGATCGCCAACGAGATCGCCCCGCGCGTCCACAATTCCGGCCACTGGACCGAAGCCGCCTGCGTCGTGTCGCAGTTCGAGCAGCATATCCGTGCTGTCGCAGGCTTGGCCCTCGGCAACCCCGTCCGCCATTCCGACTGCGTGATGACCAACCTCATCGGCGACGACATTCTGGACGTACCCGCCTGGCTCTCCCGCGATGAGGTTCTGGTCCATCTCTATGGCAAGACGGAATCCCGACCGGGCCGGAAAATGGGCCATGTGACCGAATTGAAGGGCCTGAAAACGTCGTCACAAGGTTGACATGCAGATTGGCTCGGGTTATCTGCACGCCCAACTGAGAGCGCGCCCCTCGAAGAATCTTGGCGGCGCGCTTTTGATTGATAGACATGCGGCTTCGCGCCCACAGACTGCTGGACCAGGAAAATGAAGATCAAGAACTCGCTTAAGGCGCTGAAGGCTCGTCACCGCGATAACCGTCTGGTTCGCCGCAAGGGCCGCGTTTACATCATCAACAAGATGAACCCGCGCTTCAAGGCTCGTCAGGGCTGATATCGGCGTTCGGTTCCGGTCTTTGACCGCAGCCGATCAAATTGTCGGTAACACGACAAATCGGGTTTGACCTTCGGCGCAGGCGGATTACCTTATCCGCATGCGCTATTTTCGTTTCAGTACCCTGATTCTCGCCGCGAGCCTTGCCGCTTCGTCCGCTCTCGCCCAGACCGCGACACCCAAGCCGCCCGCAGCCCCGCCTGCCGCCGCTCCCGTCGTTCCGGCCGTCGCCCAGAAACCGGGCCGGCCCGTGGATGCTTTGTTCGATGCCCTGAAGCGCGAACGCAATCCGGAAAAGGCACGCGGTATCGCTAGCCAGATCATCGCCGACTTGAACGATTCGGGCAGCGCCACCGTCAACCTGCTGATGCAGTGGTCTGCGACCGCCATCAAGGAAAAGCGCAATGCCGCGGCACTTGATTTCCTCGATCAGGTGACGGTCCTCGATCCCGCCTTCGCCGAGGGCTGGAACCGCCGCGCCACGCTGCATTACACGATGGGCGACGCCCGCAAATCCATGGCCGACATCGCCGAAGTGCTGAAGCGCGAGCCGCGCCATTTCGGAGCGCTTGCCGGCATGGCCGGTATCCTGACGGAAGCTGGCAAGGACGAGCTTGCGCTGAAGGCATGGCAGGATTATCTGGCCATCTACCCCGCCGACCGCGATGCCCAGGAAGTGGTCACCAAGCTTTCCGAAAAGCTCGCCGGCAACCGGACCTGAGCCCTACGGCAGCCCGTCGATGATGATCTTGCCCCTTGCCATCGCCGGCATTGTTGCCACCGCTTTCTGCTTCACCGCCTGGAAGGCGAAGGCGATCGAGATCGCGTTCCCGAACACCGGCGAACTGATCGATGTCGGCGGCTTTTCCATGAACTCGCTGCATATGCCGAAACCGGCAGGCGCCGACTTGCCGGCGATCGTCTTCATCCATGGCGCAAGCGGCAATTTCCGCGATCAGGAGGCGGCCTTCCGAGGGGCGCTCGAAGGCCGCGCCGAAATGCTCTTCGTCGACCGGCCGGGCCATGGTTATTCCGAACGCGGAGGTCCTGAAAACGGCTTCCCGGACGGCCAGGCGGCGGCGATCGCAAGGCTGATGGAAAAGCGCGGCATCGACAAAGCGATCATATCGGGCCATTCCTTCGGCGGTGCGATCGCCGCGAGCTTCGCCCTTTACCATCCGGAAAAGACCGCCGGCCTGCTCTTTCTGGCGCCTGCCACCCATCCCTGGCCCGGTCGGATCGACTGGTACTACAATCTCACCGCCCGCCCGGTTATCGGCCGATTGTTCAGCCATCTTCTCGCCCTGCCAGCCGGCCTCGTGGTGATGAAAACCGCCACTCGCTCGGTCTTTCACCCCAACCCCTCCCCCGAGACCTATCTTCGCGACGGGGCGCCGTATCTGGTCCTGCGCCCGAAAGTGTTTCGCAGCAATGCTATCGATGTCGCCAATCTCAACGGCTACGTCACGCGCGTCGCGCCGAGATACAGCGAGATAACCACACCAACGGTGATTATTACCGGCGACAGCGACGCGATCGTTGCGGAGGAAATCCACTCACGCGGGCTTGCCGATGATATCGCCGGCTCCGAACTCGTCTCGATCCGCAATCTCGGTCATAAGCCCGACTACGTGGCAACCGACGTGGTGATTGCCGCGATCGAAAAGCTTTCCGGCCTCCCCCGCGACCTGAAGGCCGCGGCCCGCATCGCGGAAGCACGGATCGCGCCGGCAGCGGAGGACTCGGCCCCGGAAATGGATCTCTCGATCGAAAAAACCTGAGCCCGGCTCCGATAAGCCAGCCCCAAGCAAGCTGCCCGTCCCAACGTCCGAGTAAACGGAATCGGAGAGACGAGATGGAAATCGGCAGCATTGGCAGGGACTATTCCGCACGGTCCGCAAAGCCGGATAGCGCGTCGACCGCGACGAACGCCGCACCGGCGTCGTCCGATCCCTCCAGCCCCAAGGACGCGCCTTACGATCGCCTCGTCCATCGCCTGACGTCGCTGAACCAGGCGACGGACGAGGCGGAAGAGCAGGCAAAGGCCCGCGCCAAACAGAAGCTCGACGACGCCAAGCAGCAACTCGAATTCATGCGGCGCTGGGGGTTCGATCCGGAAGTGGTCGCCAAGCAGGCGGCCCAGCTCGGCGTCATGGTCGCCGGCGCTGCACGAGAGTTCACCGAGGCGCTGACCGGAGCCGGCAACGGCGCCACATCCTCCGTTTCCGCCAATGCTCCGTCCGGAGCAGAGACGGCCGATCCTATGCTCGATGCGAGCGAGGAGGCTGCGGCCGCAGATACGACGGACGACGCGTCGGCGGAGGGCGACGAGCCGGTATCGTACGCCGAGCAGGCCTATCTCGAGGAGATGGACGAGACACCGCGGGAGGCGCCAAAACTGTCGCTGGACGACATCAAGACCGCGATGGAATTCAGCACGGTGGCCCGCCAGATCAAGGCACTTCTGGAAGAGGCCGCCCGCAGGCTGCGCGAACAGAACAGCACAGCCACCGTCCCCGGCACCCAGAACCTCGACGCCTCGGTCGACACGCTGACCGGCACGATCTCCGCCCTGCCAACGGTCGGCATCACCATCTGACCAATGGAAGTGCGCAATAAAAAACCGCCGGATCGCTCCGGCGGTTTTCGTTTGTCCGGGCCTAGCGCCTCAGATGCCGCTCTGGCCGTCCGAGCCGATATAGGCGATGCGCAGCATGTTGGTGGCGCCGGGCGTGCCGAGCGGCACGCCGGCCGAGATGATGATCCGGTCGCCGGGCTTGCCGAATCCTTCCGACACGACGATCCGGCAGGCACGGTTGACCATGTCGTCGAGATCAGTCGCGTCGCTGGTGACGACGCAATGCATGCCCCAGCCGACCGAAAGCCGCCGTGCCGTCTGGACGATCGGCGACAGCGCGATGATCGGCACCTGCGGGCGCTCGCGGGATGCGCGCAAGCCGGTCGTGCCCGACGAGGTGTAGGTGACGATAGCCGCCAGCTTCAAGGTTTCGGCGATCTGGCGAGCGGCCAGCGAAATGGCGTCGGCGCCGGTCGCTTCCGGTGTCGCACGCTGGGCATAGATGATGCTCGGATAGAGCGGATCCTGCTCGACCGTGCTGGCGATCGACGCCATCATCGAGACCGCCTCGACAGGATACTGGCCGGAGGCCGATTCGGCGGAAAGCATGATCGCATCGGCGCCTTCGAAAACGGCGATCGATACGTCTGACACTTCGGCGCGGGTCGGCACCGGGGCGGTGATCATCGATTCCAGCATCTGAGTGGCGACGACGACCGGCTTGCCGGCGCGCCGACACAAGCGAGTCAGCTGCTTCTGGATGCCCGGAACGGCCTCGATCGGCATTTCCACGCCGAGATCGCCGCGCGCCACCATGACCGCGTCGGAAAGCTCGATGATTTCGTCGATGCGCTCCAGCGCCTGGGGCTTTTCGATCTTCGACATGATGCCGACACGGCCGCGGGCGATCTTGCGCACTTCGGCAAGGTCGTCGGGACGCTGGACGAAGGAAAGCGCCACCCAGTCGACATCGTCGGTCGCCAGAACCGCATCGAGGTCGATGCGATCCTTTTCGGTCAGCGCGCCGACGCCGAGCAGGGTATCGGGCAGGCTGACGCCCTTGCGGTCGGAAATGCTGGTGCCGGCGACGACCTTGCAGACGATGCTCTTGCCGTCGGACTTCTCGGCCTTCAGCGCCAGCTTGCCGTCGTCGATCAGCAGGCGATGGCCCACTTTCACAGATTCGAGAATTTCCGGATGCGGCAGGAATACGCGGGTCTCGTCGCCGGGTTCGTCACGGCTGTCGAGCGTGAAGGTCTGTCCGGGGGTCAGCGTCACCTTGCCGGCCGCGAACTTGCCAACGCGCAGCTTCGGCCCCTGAAGGTCGGCGAGAATGCCGATCGGCCGGCCGCTGCGCTCTTCGACGGATCGGATGCGCTTGATCAGCGTGCGCATCAGGTCGTGGCTCGCATGGCTCATGTTGATGCGGAAGAGATCGGCCCCCGCTTCGTGCAGCTTCTGGATCATCTCCTCTTCGGACGAAGCGGGTCCGAGGGTGGCGAGGATCTTTACTTTGCGGTTGCGCCTCATCAGTTGTGGCCTTCTTGTGTGCCAGGCGTATCCGAAAGCTGGACCATCCAACTTCCCTGACGGCCCGTGTCATATTCCTTGAAGCCCATGCGCTGGAAGCCACGGGCAAAACAATCGTTGACGCCGACGATCTTGAACTCGTTCTCCGCAACGCACATGTTCACATTGCCGGTCCATCGGCCTCCTCGAGCTGCATCCTCGGCATAAAGATAGTAGTAGCGCGACTGCAGTTCGCCTTCGATCAGCGTTGCGCAGGTGGAGGCCGGAACCTGCCACCAGCCTTCCGTGGTCCAGCCTTCGGTGGCGCGGTAGCCAATCGCCACGCCAACGAGGTTCTGCGTGGCGTTGCAAACGCGGAAATCCGCATGCGCGGCAGTCGCCGCGAAAAGCGGAATACCGGAGGCGACCATGGCGGCAAGCGCCGGAGCGGAAACGAGGGAGCGAAGATAAGCTTTTGGGGATTTTTTCGACACGGTTTCCGTCAGGACTCCATGGTTATTCGTGAAGCACTTTCTTCGCGCGGCGGAGTCGGAAAGTCAACGTAACTCTAATCGATTAGTCCGTCTCACGACCTCAACCCATGCTGATCGCGATGCCAGCACGGCTTGCGTCGCGACTTTCCCCATGTCATCAACACCCGTCTCTCGACCCACCTTTCGCAACCACTTCATTTTCGACGGCGATGCAGGACTTCATTCCTTTCGAGATCATAGAAGGCGATTATGACAGCGGCATGGTGCTGCTCGCCGACCATGCGATGAACCGCCTGCCCGCTTCCCATGGCAGCCTCGGTCTTCCGGAGAGCGCCTTCCATCGCCATATCGCCTTCGACATCGGTGTCGAGGGGCTGACCCGCCAGCTGGCGGCGATGCTGAACGTGCCGGCCGTGCTCGGCTGTTTTTCCCGCCTGCTGATCGATCCGAACCGCGGCGAGGACGATCCGACCCTGATCATGAAGATTTCTGACGGGGCGATCATCCCCGGCAATCATCCGATCACGCAGGAAGAATGGGATTTCCGCCTCGATACCTATCACCGGCCCTATCACCGGGCCGTCGAGCGCACCATCGCCAAGGCAGGCGCCTCCGGCCGCGCGCCGCTCGTCCTGTCGCTGCATTCCTTCACCCCGTTCTGGAAGGGCGTCGTCCGCCCCTGGCACGCAGCTGTGCTCTGGGACAGCGACGATCGCGCCGTGACGCCCCTCCTGCACCTGCTTGGTGAACCCGGCGACATCGTCGTCGGCGACAACGAGCCCTATGACGGTGCGCTGAAAGGCGACACCATGTACCGGCACTGCATGGTGTCGGGAATTCCGCACGCGCTTCTCGAGGTCCGCCAGGACCTGATCGGCGACGAGACCGGCATCGCCGCCTGGGCGGAAAGGCTGGCGCCAGTCTTCAAGACGCTCAACGCCGACCCCACATTGCATGAATACAGGATCTTTCCCTCGCGCACCGGCCCCTATCCGGTCTGACGCGACGACACTCGGAGATGCGCCATGAGCGAACTCACGCCAATAGAATTGACCAGAGAACAGCAGACCGAATTCGAGGCCGCCGCCTTCCGCCGTCTCGTCCAGCACCTGCGCGAGCGTACCGACGTGCAGAACATCGACCTGATGAACCTCGCCGGCTTCTGCCGCAACTGTCTGTCGAACTGGTATCGCGATGCCGCCAACGGTGCCGGCATCGACCTCTCCAAGGACGCATCCCGCGAGATCGTCTACGGCATGTCCTATGAGGATTGGAAAAATCTGCACCAGGCGGAGGCCTCGGATGCACAAAAAGCCGCATTCGACGTGAACAAGCCCGTCCATGGCTGATCGATTTGCCGATTGCGCTTGACCTTGCGGCGGCTTTTCGGCAGTTGACGACCATTCATTGAAATCTACACGATCAGGAGGCCCCGATGTCTGATGCTCATGGCGTCGCCCGCGACCAGCTTCGCGCATTTATCGAGCGTATCGAACGACTGGAAGAAGAAAAGAAGACCATCGCCGACGACATCAAGGATGTCTACGGCGAAGCCAAGGGCATGGGCTACGACACCAAGATCATGAAGAAGGTCATCGCCCTTCGCAAGAAGGACGATCAGGAGCGCATGGAAGAGGATCTGATCCTCGATACTTACCTCCAGGCACTCGGCATGATCGAAGCCCCAGCCGACCAGGATGCCGCCTGATCTTTCGCAAGACATGCAGGCCAGGCACCAAGCATGAAAAAACCCGCCATTTCGGCGGGTTTTTTTATGGTCTTCGATCAATCCGGCGATCAGTTGTTCGGGCCGCTGAAACGGTTCGGGTCGATCGCTACCGTGGCGGCAACCGGCCTGAAGCCTCCACCGGAATAACCTGCCGAATATTCGTTGTTGAGGGTGCGGCTGACGACGCGCGGTGCCTTCATCGAGGCGGCCGCGCCGGCACGATTGTTGTTGAGGGCCCATTTCGCCAGAACGTCGCCCGTCAGCGGGCCGCCGCTTGCAGCCTGCGGCGCGGACGTACGGCCACCCTTTGCAGGGATCGGAAGCGCGCTTGTCGAAGCGGAGACCGGGCTGCGCGGCGTATCGAAACCATCGCCGAACTGCGCGCCCTTGTTGGAATGGATCACTTTCGGAGAAACCGACGCCGTTTCGACGGGCTTCTGGACCGGCATCGGAGCCGCCGCCATTGCCGCAGCAGGCTGGGCCGGTGCTGGCTGGGTCTGTGCTGGCTGGGTCGGAGCCGGCTGGGCCGAGGTAACC
>NZ_JALBGV010000045.1 GCF_023006505.1 Neorhizobium sp. SHOUNA12A | reverse complement strand
TGATCCCGCAACCAACGCCAAAACCGGCGTGACGGGAAATACATCTCGGCATGTCGCTACAACGGAAGCGTTCTAGCAAGATCAGCACGCGACTTTTTCAACGGTATCGGCAGATAGTGGTCATTTCCTTCTTCGGCCTGGTCGGTTTGCCGTCTCTGTCGAATCTCGCAAGGGGCAGCCCACCCCACCATCGCTGGGTCTTGTGTTCACCGCTGCCCGAGTAGCAGGCGGCCAATACTTCCGTTTCCTTTAGAGGAGTGCGCACAGGGATTTGTTTAGGACGTGCCATGGCTAACTATAGGACCCGCTGAAGCTCGCGCTCATTGCAAGAGCATAAAGAGCTGCGGATCTAGTACAAAAAGGTGTTGGAATCTACCGCAGTCTCCACACCGGATCGGGCTTAGCTGGGTGAAGCCGCTGCCGGTCCAGCTCATGGGAAACCCTGACACTGGTCAGAATCTGTCGCGCTGGGACTTAGAACGCATCATCACCGCTATTGAGTGGGAGCGGCGTCAATTTTCCACCTTTCCAGCGAAGGCCTCACGAGGCCGCCTTCGAAACCGACCCCAGGGCCACGGGCACCCGCGGCGGAACAAGGCGAAACTGGATCCCACCTCCGATTGGGACGGTTGGCGTTCCGCCGGGGCTACAGGGCGTGGTGTTGGTGCGAAATCCTTTTTCGCGACACCCGGCGGGCACGCAAGTATCGTGATGCTATCCGACGACTGATGTTGTTATAGAATTCTGCCAGTCCTGGGAACGTCTTGAAGACGTTCTCCTTGTCGTCGGCGTGTACGGAACTGCCCGTCATCACGACGAGCATAACATTAACGTATAAGAGCTTTCGCATTCAAAGCACCTCACACAAAGTGGTTATTCGGCCGGGTACTGTCTTTGCTGTTGCGATAAAATCGCCAATTTCCTTTACTCTGGCTTCCATCTGCGCATGGCAACGGATTTTATCGTGCCCGAGTTGGAATCGGCTTCGAACGTGACCTCAATTTTCTTTGGTTTGATGCGATTGACAGCATCGATAAAGGCTCCCCATGTCGCGATTTCACCAGCCTTTGGGATATGCAGAATTTCTTTGTAGATAATCTGCCCAGCAGGCAACTCGAAAGGCGCGGCCTCGTCTTCCTTGCCCGGCCATTTCCCAAAATTTTCTTCATGCATCTTCACAAAGTCACGCCAATGATAGCTGTACGCCTGACCCGCAAACGTAAATTCCACGTCCGTTGCTTCAACAGATACGGTTTTGGCCGGGTCTACTCAATTCCTGAAGACGATTGGAAACGTCACTGCCATCTGAGAGGCTCGCCGCTCTTCTTCGGTTTTCCTTGGAGCTGCCAAGGTCCGGAAATCGATCACCTTTAGCGGGTCCATCGACAATTGTCCGGCGGGCGGCTGAAGCGAGGTTATGGTCCCTGGCGAAAAGAAAAAAGTCAGAGCAAAGGCCGCGATGCCGCCCCCGGCGCGGATGGCAACGCCCGGACCGTTAAGCGTAACTCCGAGAAAGCCCGGCACTGCGGCAACAAGCGCTCCGATCGCAAAAGACAGAATTATCCTGATCAACAGAAATAAGGAGGGGTTAAAAGGCCGGTCACGGATCACGAGATACATACGGCCCCTATTATGGCCGTTACCTTCGCCCGCTAAAGGACCCGCTCGTCTCGGCCATCGAGACCACTTTGCCGTGGATGAGAAGGATCAGGCCGCTTTACACTCTCGCCGCCGGGACAGCTCCCGGCCGGCGTCTGATGAAGGCGGCTGGACTCACATCGCTTCCACTTCTGCCGAAAATCTCGCTGCAAACGGCGGCGCGCCGGCTCGGCATTGCCACTGCGGAACCCGAGGTTCTGGCCAGGCTCCCGGCCGCGGAGCGGCAGACCATCGTCGTGTTCGTGCCGGATGCCTTCACCGCGTCTTTCGATCCTGACGTGGTGATGGCGGCGATTACGCTGGCGCAGAAGATGGGGCTTTCTCCGCTGCTTGCCGCATCGCATGTCAACGGCACGGCGCTGCATGTGCATGGTTATCTCGGCCAGTTCGAGAAGGCTGCTCTCAAGACCGCGAACTATCTGCAGCGGCTTGCCGATACAGGCGTGACCCTTGTCGGTCTCGATCCGTCGATGACGCTTGCTTTCCGCAGCGAATACAAAGGGATCCCGGGCGTCGAGCCATCCGCGCCGGTCCTGCTGCCGCAGGAATGGCTTGCTGCCAATCTTGAGCGATTGGCGAAAGGCATCACGCCGCCCTCCGGCAAGCGCTTTCAGCTGCTGCCGCATTGCACGGAACGCAGCAATGCTCCGGCATCGACTGCCCAGTGGGAAGTCATTTTCGATGCCGTCCAGATCAAGCTCGAAACGATTCAGGCCGGATGCTGCGGCATGGCCGGAACCTTCGGCCACGAAACCCGCAACCGCGCTGTCTCGGAACAGCTCTATGCCATGAGCTGGGCCGGGGCCATCGCCGCCGTGTCGGACGACACCATCGTCATCGCGACCGGCTATTCCTGCCGGTCGCAGGTAAGGCGATCGATACCACCCACCTTCCGCACCCGCTTGAAGTTCTGAGCCAGCTACTCGGTTAGGCAAAAAACGCCCGATCGCTTTCGCGACCGGGCGCTCTTAACTGTTGGGTGCAGGATTACATCGCCTGCTTCAGGCGCATGGCCTCGGGATCATAGACCCGGCCGAAACGACTGTTCAGGAAATCGGCAAGGGTGATCTCTTCCTGGCGGACGAAGCCCTTCTGCGGAAGCTTGCCGTCTGCGAGGAGATCGAGAACCGTGGTGATCTGGATCGCGCTCATCTTCTTGCCGGCAACCACGCCCGCATAGATCTTGTTTGCGTAGGTCTCCTGCATGTAGCGACCATCCCTCCAGCCGCAGACGGTGACGAAGATCACGACAACGTCCTGCATGGTGGCGGGAAGCGCGTTCTCGAAGAGGTCCTTCAGAACGTCACGGCGGTTCTTCAGGTTCAGGTCGTTCAGCAGCGCCTTGATGATGGCCTGATGACCGGGATAGCGGATCGTCCGGTAGTTCATGGTCCGCACGCGGCCTTCGAGCGACTTTGCCAGCGTGCCAAGGCCACCCGACGTGTTGAAGGCTTCATAGATGACGCCATCGAGCGAGAACTCTTCGCGCTCTTCCATCGCCGGGACCGTTATCAGCTTGCCTTCGACGACAGCCTCGCAAGGCTCGATATATTCGTTGATCAGCCCGTCCGTGCTCCAGGTCAGGTTATAGTTCAGGGCATTCGACGGATATTGCGGCAGCGCGCCCACGCGCATGCGGACGCTGTCGAGCGTGTCGAAACGGGTCGCCAGCTCATTGGCGACGATCGAGATGAAACCCGGCGCCAGGCCACACTGCGGAATAAAGGCGACATCGGCGCCATTTGCGAGCTCTTTGACCTTCTTGGTCGTGGCGACGTCTTCAGTGAGATCGAGATAGTGGACGGATGCTTCAAAAGCGGCTTCGGCAACCTTGCCGGTGAGATTGAAGGGTGCGGCCGAGAGAACGGCAAACTTGCCCTCGAGGACGGCGCCCAGCGCGGCGCTATCGGTGATATCGACGGCTGCCGTCGAAATCGCTGGATGGCGATCGACCTTAGCAAGCTGCTTCTCGTCGCGATCGGTGACCACGACCTTGTAGTCGCCCGTCTCCGCCAGCATCAGCGCAATCGCTCCGCCGATCTTTCCAGCACCGATGACCACTATTTCCTTCATATAAATCCCCTGGAGTTTGCCTATAAGATTTTTATAGATTTGCCGCCGAGGGAAAACGATTCATAGCGACATAATGAGCAATATGATGTACATAATTTGGCGGAATGCCGAGCACAGTTAGCGAATTGTGAAATCCATGAAATTGTCGGATAAGGATCGCGAATTGCTAGCGGTGCTCAGCGAAAATGCCCGGATGCCGGTCGCAACTTTGGCCAAGCGGCTATCGCTTTCGCGCACGACGGTCCAGGCACCGCCTTGAGCGTCTCGAACGAGACAAGATTATTTCCGGTTATTCCATAAGGCTGTCGGAAAGTTACGCTTCCAGCCTCGTTCGAGCACATATCCTCATCACGATCGCGCCAAAGGCGCTCTCGCAGGTGACCGCATCGCTCGAAAAAGTAAATGCGGTGGTCGAGGTTCACTCTGTCAGCGGAACCTTCGATCTTATCGCCATCATCGCCGCACCTTCCATCGCCGACCTTGATCGGTTGATCGATGAGATAGGTACGGTCGAAGGTGTTGAGCGTACCCTCTCTTCAATTATCCTCTCGACCCGCGTTTCAAGGTGAAATTAGACTAAGTGACTTAGTTTTGTCCAACCGCGTTGCAGCGGATTGCGTAAGCACAGACCGCGTCGAGCAGGCAGGGTTTAACAGGCCGCTGTGAAAATGAACTCGACCAAATCTTTGTATCTGCCAACCGGCATTCAGATAGAGGTGGCTCGGGAATTTGAACAGCGTAGATCAATGGAATTTCCGCCTGACTTCGGCTTGGATGCCGAGAGTAAAAGATATTATGACAAGACGACTGCGCCGGAGCCATAGCCCGGTTTGGTGTCTACCTGCTGATAGACGCGTTCAACGGTTTGGGGTTTTGCAGGATATATTCGCATGTAGTTACCTCCTGCCTTTTCGGCTCCGCCTCTGGCCCTCTGCTGCGCTGCGGGAGTTGCAAGCAATTCGGCGGAGCCGAAAAGGCCGGTAACTGGATGCGGATATGGCTTATTTCCTGGCTCTAACCTGAGGCTTGGCGCAGTTGGGCACGGGAAACGAGACATCACGGATGCACTCAAAAATTGCATAAGAGTGCAGAGAACATTCGTGTTTTATTGTTCATAATCTGCTGTACCTGCTATGGAAAAGAAAAATCGATCCAAACTTATCGCACTGTTTTTTTGCCAGGTGTTGGACCCGATTTTCAGATTTAGGCGAAGTGCCTGAGTGTTGAGCTCATTGAAGAAAATGTCGATGTCCTGCCATGATCTGTTGAAGATCAATCATTGATGGTGTTGATTATCGTTCGAAGACAACTTACGTCGCCTCACGACTGGTGGTCCGCTGAGCAGTCCGAAACGGCGTCATCCGGATCCGCTTCGTCGTCCATCCCCTCGTGGCCCCAATAGACATAGATCTTGCCCTCTAGCTTGATGTAAGGGTGCTCCGGTGGAACAGTGGCTTCGAACGATGCGGTGGTTCTAGCGCGCAGGAGTGCGGGCAGGGCGAAAGCGCGCAGATGGTCGAGAAAGACCTTGGGGTCGAACCCGAGGTTATCGGTTCCCCGTTCCGCAATCATCGGCAGGAGGTAGGTTCCCGCCTGCCGGTAGATTTCCTGTTCTGCGGCGGCTTGCCACCCGGCCAGGGCAGTCTCGTCTTCGGTTGGGTGAGCCAGATCCTCGGGCACGGGTTCGGCGGGAATACTGCTCCACTGGATAACCGTGTGGAGGAATGCCCGGATCGCCTCGGCTGATGCATCATCAAGGCGGGTTGTCGGACGTATCTCGACAGGCTTGGTGTCGAACTCGCGTGGAATGAGGTCGAACCGTCCGCGCGTCAACTTCTCGATGGCTCTGAGACCGGCGTGGCTTCCAACGGGTCCGATGTGCGAACCGACGCCAAGGTTGATGGCGGTAAGACCTACAAGTATGACAACGAAACCGATATCGCTGTCCACTGCACTCATGCCCGTGGTCTTTTTGAGTACGAGATTGACGATGGCGACGATCAGCTGGGGCATTCCGTTGGCGGCGAGGTTGGAAAAGCTGTTGGCAGTGTCGGAAAATCTCTTGTTCTGGTCTCCAGGGAGAGGAATAGCCCGACCAGTTCCCGGAATGGGGATGCGTGCGCCACCTGCGTTGATCCACATCTTGATCATGCCGTAGGCCGCGTACATGGAGAGGCCGTAAACCAGCAGCTGCTCGACGATGGCAGTACCAATCCGCGCAGCGAACAGCAGGCCGGTAAAAAGGACCATCCCATATTGGGCCCATTGTTCGCCCGGGAACTTCTCAACCGGAGCTGCCTTCCCGGGACCGCTATCGCCGACCGATTTGGCAAGCGCGTTGATGGTCTTGTCGATGGCATTGTTCCACTGGGAGACGGCCTCGCTGGCAGCCGCGTTGATCTTGCTTTGGTCCCCTAGCCACCCGAGGTTTCTCTGGGTATAGGCATCCCTCGTGTTGTTCAAATCCGTCTTGTCCAGCTTGAGGCCTTCGATCAGTTCCCGAACGGCGGCTTGGCCCTGTTGATCGGTGATGGCGGGATCGGCGGTCTTCCAGAGGAAATCGGAGAGCTTATCGATCCAGGTTGGGAGGTAATTCGGCATGAGGTACATAAAGGTCGCCCCCGCCAGTGTACCGACATTGTAGTCGATCAAGTTCAGAAGATGTTTGCTTGAGGGGTCGAAGGTGGGGCCAACTTGGAAAATCGGCGGCCCGACGACCGTAGGCATGATCCAGTCGGCGAAATGATCGAGCATGACGGCTGCATTGGAGAGGGTATCGAGTACCTTGCCCGTCAGTATGGCAAAGCCACGGGAGGCATTCGCGGACATGATGGCGAGGTAAAGGCGAGCGTGTTGCCCGGCCGCTGTTGCTGCGGGTATGGCGTAGGGCAGGGTGCAGACGAGGGCCCAAAGGACACGTTGCAGCCACGACGTGCCACCGTCTTTGGCCATGGGGTCACCTTCGGCAGCGTCGGGGTCGGCGAGCCGAAAGTTCTTAAGCTCGTTGTACAGGGCCGCAAAAGGCGATCGGGTCCAGCGCCCATTGAGGAACGATCGGGGGCGCGCCAGATCGTAGGCCGCCCGCCGACGTTCGGGGCCGGCCAGAACGGCATCTTCGAATGTCTTGAGGCGATGGCGCATTCTGGTGACGACCGGCTGAACCTTGCGCCGGAACTCCGGCGTGTCCTGCTTGGCAATGTCGGCAAAGATGGTTGCCAGGAACGTCACCTGGTCGGCGGGCACCGAGCCGGACAAGCGTTCGACCCATTCCGCCTGCGTTGCCGGAGGCGGTCTCAGATCCAGCTGTTCATCCGTCGGGACAAGGCCCAAGCCGGCGAGGGCGTCGGCCATCGGTCCGATCTCGTTGTTGCCCGCGGAGGAAGACATGGTTCGGGTGAACAGTGCGCGTCGAGGAATGATAAAGAGGTGATCAGGTTGGTGTGTTCGGTGGTTTGGATTTGATTGTGAGAAGGAAGAGCAAGAATATCTCGAAAGTCGAGTTTATAAGGGCATGAGGTATCGCAGGGTCAGCGGCGCGAGCCCGGCCGTATTTCGGAGGCCACGTCATCTTGCCACGTCATCGACAGGTGGAACCAGTGGGCTCGTGACGGGCATACGATAGATTTCGAATGACCGTGCCACGTCATCAGATGACGACGATTGCGTGCGCCGGGAAACCGAGCCAACCAACGACAGCCACGTCATCGACAGATGCAAGCGGTGGGTTCGTGAAGCGCATACGAGAGATTTCGAATGACAGTGCCACGTCATCTGTTCGCGCCTGGTTAGGCCGCCGAAGTTCTATTTGATGGAGCGTCGCCGCAGATCGAAGAGCCAACACCAGCAACCAACATCAGCAAGCAACACAAACTCAGCATCCACATTCAATTTGAAATCGTCCTTGCACAAAACTACCCGGCGACATGGAGCAGTATCTCCCTTGCCGCTACTGGAGCGAGGAGGACATGAAGGCGCAGGGCGTGGTCCTCGCGCCGGCGCTCGTGCTGGAGGCGACCCGGGGCATGTGGCAGCGTTTGCGTGATGGCAAGGACCCCGGTGACAAGAAGGTCATCGACTATGCTCCGAACGAGCAGCTCACCGGATTGCCGAAGTATGCGCATTTCGAAGAGAAGTACCGCCGCGAAGCGCATCATTCGACCCTCACCGCGACCTCGGACCACATGCTGGTCAAAAAGCTTCTCAACGCCCTGCCGGCCAACCTCGAGCTTGGCCTTCAGCGATCGACCTCAACCATTACGGCCACCGATCGCTACACCGGCCGGCCCATCGGGTTTCTCGAAGGGACCCAGATCTCGCATGCCCGAACTGCTGTCTATGTCAGCAAGATCCTGGAGCTGTTCTTTTCCGAGGACACGGGCATCAACGTGTTCATCTTCGGAGCGGGGCCGGTCGTGGGATGGATCGTTCGGTTCCTCGCTCACCTCGAAACGTTGGAGCCGGGCAAATTCGGAAGCGTGCTTGTCAAGAGCACGGGACCCTCGGCTGATCGACTGGTGCAAGAGCTCAAAGCCGACCTCGGCAGATTGCCTATCGCATCGACAACCACCAAGGACCTGCTTGCTGAAGCCGATCTGGTGGTCACCGTCACCGGGGCCAGCGTCAACAGGTCCAGCATCAACAGCTCCGACGAGGCTCTCTTTGAGCTTGCCGATCTGAAATCCGATGCGGCGACGACCAGCCTGGGCATCGAGACCTATTCCGACGAGTATCTCTGGGAAGTCCTTGAGAGCGGCACCCCCGTGGTCGATCACATCATCTTGGTGGGCACGCGGGGCGTTGATTGCCTGCCTCGTTTTTTCGCAAAGCAGGGCATGGACTTTCTGAAGGAAGCCGGTGCGCACGGGGTCCTGAACATGTTTGAGCTCAATCCTGGCCAAAAGCGGGACGGGCCCATTCACATGGAGGCGGTCGGCATGCCCATTCTGGATGCCTATGTCACCGAACACGTCTTCCACAAGCTGGCTGAGGCTCAGGGTCTGAAGGTGCCCCTTTTCAAGGATTGCGGATTTTAGTCCCATGACGCTGCAGATCGTCCAGTGCCTGTTGTGGCACAGTCCTCACTTCGTTGTCGTCGTCTTTGTCAGATCGGTTTAGTTGGCGATACACTCGCCTTCGTTCGGTTGCGGATTAGCCGCTAGCTTGGTCACTCCTTCATCCAAGCAGAATACAACAATCAGCTAGGCAAAATACAACTATCATTAAGCCTGAAAAATTCGTTTGATCGGCGTGAATTCGTAGCTACTTGGGAATGCTTTTGTCCGGCCTGATGATAGCTGGCTATTGCTGGCTATTGCAGGATATATATTTATGTCTTGTTCATTTGTCCATTCGTACATAAGTTCGTGACTGAATTCGTGGATGAGCGCGACAGGCGGCTTGCCCGCCTCTCGTGACTCGGTAAAGCGTCCGCAAAATCAGGTGTACCTATCGCCGTCCGGAATTCTTTCGTTGTGGAGACTGGTAAGCACCTACAATCGCTCAAACGGCAGCCGATCTATCGCCTGCCATATCGATGCGCGGAAGTCTTCAACCAATCTTGGCGGAGCTTTTCCGCTCGGAAGAGCTATCCCGAAATTGTATGGCACTGCGGGGGCAAAGCTCTTCCGAGACAGTCCTCTTGACGGGTATGCGTCCGCTGTGAAGGGATCGACAAGCGCAACTCCCAATCCTCGGCTGACGAGATCACAAGCACTCATGGCAAACGTGGTTTCGATACGCCGCTGGCACGTGACATTATGCTCTGCCAGAACCGCATCAAGTTGCATGCGAAGAAGGCTGTTCATGCCCAGCGAAATCAGCGTCTCACCCTCGAGATCGGTCGGACTAATTACGTCTTTCCTATTCAGGCGGTGGGTTTCTGGCACAATGCACACCGCACAAAGCGTGGGCAAAGGCTCCAGAAACACGCCGGGATAATCGCCTTTGGCGAAAGCTACGCCAATGTCGAAATGATGTAGCGCGACAAGTTCTAACACCACCTGTGACGCATCGTCATGAAGGTATATCGACACGTCGGGACGGTCCGCCGCAAAAGTTTCGATCACGTCCGACATGAAATTAATCGCCAAGGCCGTGTAGCAAGCAACCCTAACCGAGCCCAGGCGGGACATTCTGATATTCTGTACAACCTTATCGATTCGATCAATGCCTTCAAAGTGGCGTGAAACCTCCTTGTAAAGCATCATGGCTTCCTCCGTTGGGCGAAGGCGGTTACCCAGTCGCTCAAATAAAGAAAATCCGACGTCTGCTTCCAGATCACGAATTAGGCGGCTGATCGCGGGTTGAGTGATACCTACCATGTCAGACGCTGTTCTCATCCCCCCCGTGAGCATGACTGCCCGGAATATTTCCAGCTGACGCGACTGCAGCATTACATCTCCCCAATCAATCGCTCACGCTCCCCGACAAAGTCGACCCGTGGGAATGATAATGTTTTGTTATCAAGGAATGCCAATTTATGGAGTTGTGCTATCGAAAGCAAGCTCTAGAGTTGTCGTCGCGGGCGAATAAGCTACCCGCGACTGATCGCGAGAAGATTAAAATAGATGCTGCGATCGGTATGGGCCAGGTTTTCCAGAGGGATGAAAGTCATGAGATATTCTTCGATTCTGTCTTCGGCAGTAATAGCAGTTGCGCTTGCGGCTTCCGCTATCCCCGCGCCGGCGCAGGAACAGGTTGTGAAAATTGCCACCGAGGGATCCTACGCTCCCTGGAACTTCACCGAAGGCGGCACGCTGAAGGGTTTTGATATAGATCTCGCCATCGATCTTTGCGCCCGCGCAAAACTGAAGTGCGAAATCTTGCCTCAGGCCTGGGATGGCATCATTCCTGCGCTAAACGCTGGTAAATACGACGCTATCATTGCCGCTATGGGCATCACCGCGAAGCGCCAGGAGGCGATTGCCTTCAGTATCCCGTACGCTCGAGCCAGGAACGGTTTCTTTGCCGCGAAGAATTCCGATCTCGCAAAACTGCCCGAAACCGGCCAGTCCTTCGACCTTGGAACCAACGCGGACGGAGCGAAGGCGGTTATAGAGAAGATGCGACCGCTGCTCAAGGGTAAGGTGATCGGTGTCCAGGGCTCGACGACGAACTCGGCCTTCCTTGAGCAGTATTTCAAGGATGGCGTGGAAGTCCGCCAATACAAGTCAACCGAAGAGCAGGAACTCGATCTTTTGTCGGGCCGCGTGGACGCGATCGTGCAGTCGAATATTTCTCTTGCGACGACCAAGAAGAACAAGCAGTTCGACAACTACGACATCCTTGGGCCGACCTTCCTTGGCGGACCATTCGGAACGGGTGTCGGCATCGGTTTGCGTAAGGACGATACGAAGTTGAAGGCAACCCTCGACAAATCCGTCAAGGAAGCCATTGACGACGGCACCGTCAAGCGCCTCGCCCAGAAATGGTTTGCAGTCGATGTAACGCCACTCGCCCAGGACTAAAACCATCGCGGCGACTAGAGCCACCGCGACTAACAATGGAGGGAAGGGCAAATGAAGGCGTTCAATCGCATCCTCCCAAGCTGTCCTCCCTCCACTACATCGACTACGCTGCCTCGGACGAGGCGCGATCGAGGACCGAGTTGTGATAGACTATTTGACATTATTTGGAACAGGACCGGATGGCTGGGGTGATGATCTGGCGGTTGGTGCGGCGGTCACAATCGCTGTAGCACTCGGCGGCTTTTTTCTCGGCGCAATCTTCGGCTCACTTGTTGCATGGGCGAAAATTGCAGGCAACGCTCCTCTCCGCCTTCTCGGAGTCGGATATACGACCATATTGCGCGGTATACCGGACCTGCTAGTCATCTATTTGTTCTACTTTGGCGGCAGTGCTGTTCTTGCGGCAATCGCCGGACTGTTCGGACATCAAGGCTTCATCGGGTTGCCCTCCTTTGCCGTGGGTGCGGTCGCTATTGGCGTGGTGTCCGCCGCCTATCAAGCCGAAGTTTTTCGGGCGTCATTCAATGCGCTTTCGAAAGGTGAGATAGAAGCAGCGCATGCCGCCGGCATGCACAAAACACTTATGTTCCGCCGGATCATCGTTCCGCAAATGCTCCGTCATGCAATTCCAGGCCTCGGCAACGTTTGGCTGCTCGTTGTCAAAGAATCTGCACTCGTGTCAGTGACTGGATTGGCAGAATTAATGCGTACGACGCAGCTTGCCGCTGGGTCGACCCGACTTCCCTTCGACTTCTACCTCGCCGGCGCTCTCATATACCTCGCAATCACGTTCATTTCGACAATGCTGTTTGCCCATTCAGAAAAGCGATCGCGCCGTGGCTTCAGCGAGGCGATACGATGAACCTGCACTTTATTTGGGAAACCTTCCTCGCACTTCTCACCGGCGTGCCTGTCACTCTAAAGCTGGCAACTGTGTCTGTCGTTGCCGGCATGATCCTAGCCCTTTTTCTCGCTGTATTGCGCCTGAGCCGCTTTCGATTGGCACGATGGGCCGTCGCAGCCTACGTATTCGCTTTCCGCGGGTCGCCGATGCTGGTTCAGATTTTTCTGATCTATTACGGTCTTGGGCAGTTTCGAAGCACACTTCAGGCACTTCACCTGTGGTACTGGTTCCGCGATCCATATTTTTGCGTGCTTCTAGCTTTGTCACTTAACACGGCTGCTTATGGCTGCGAAATCATTCGTGGCGGGCTTCAATCGGTATCCGCACAGCAAGTCGAGGCGGGACGAGCGTGTGGCATGTCAGGTCTCTTGCTTTTCCGTCGGATTACACTCCCGATCGCGGTGCGCAACGTCGTGCCCATTTACGGAAACGAAATCATCCTGATGGTCAAGGCTACCTCGCTCGCATCGACGGTGACAATCATGGAGATCACGGGCATCGCAGCAAAACTCATCGCTGAAACTTATAGGGCGTTTGAAGTCTTTGCCGCAGCCGGCGCGATTTACCTGCTGATCAACTTCGTTCTCATGCGCCTGATTGCTTTCGTGGAGCGCGCATTGTCGCCCCATTTGCGCCGCTCGACCCGACCGGTTGAAACCATCGGTGCACTAGCCGCAACACATTAATCCGCACAGGGGGAAGCAATGACCGGCACACCAGCTGTTTCGCTTCGAGATATACGCAAGAAATTCGGCCATTTCGAAGTCCTGAAGGGCGTGTCCTTCGATGCCAGAGAAGGAGATGTGATCTCCATCCTCGGATCGTCGGGATCGGGAAAATCGACGATGTTACGCTGCATCAATATGCTGGAGGCGCCGACAAGCGGGGTTGTGAGCATCAACGGCGAGGCCATTGCAATGAAAACTCGCTACGGAGTTTCTTGCCCGGCCAACCCGCGCCAGATCGATCGGATTCGTTCCGAGGTCGCAACGGTGTTCCAGAGCTTCAATCTTTGGTCTCATATGACCATCCTTCAAAATATCATTGAAGCCCCGGTTTACGTCCAGAAGCGGCCAAAGGGCGAGTGCATCGCCGAGGCAGAAGCCCTTCTTGAAAAGGTCGGTGTTGTTGACAAGCGGGGAGCCTATCCGTCCGAGCTTTCGGGCGGACAACAGCAGCGCGTCGCAATTGCACGTGCCCTAGCCCAGAAACCAAAAGTTCTCCTGTTCGACGAGCCCACGTCAGCACTCGATCCAGAACTTGTCGGTGAAGTGCTGACCGTCATGCGGGGACTGGCCAATGAAGGGCGCACAATGCTCGTCGTAACTCACGAAATGGGATTCGCTCGTGAAGTGTCCGATCGCATTCTTTTCCTCCACAAGGGACAGATTGAGGTTGATGGACGCCCTGACGAGATATTCACCAAGGGTGTAAACGCACATTTCGATCAGTTCACGTCGAGGGTCCACTAAGCGGTCGGAGGCTGTTTCATGCGGTCTTAAGTCACTACGACGACTCATCGGGCGAGTGATGCACCGATGAAGAAATCATGGTGACAGCTGGGTTGTCGCGCCCCTTGCGCGGCCTTCGTATGGTCATTCACTACAGGCAAAATGTGATGTTCAGGAAATTGCATACAGTTGGCGGCGACGCATTGACCTTGCTGGTTGACGGCGAGCCATGCTCGGCGGAAGCTGGCGAGAGCGTTGCAGCGGTTCTGTTGCGGCTCGACCCCCTCTGGTCGCGGACGACGCCGGTATCGGCGGTAAAGCGTGCGCCCTATTGCATGATGGGCGTGTGTTTCGAATGCTTGGCGCTGGTTGATGGCGTCTCGGTCCAGACCTGTCTGGTTGAGGTAAGGGACGGGATGCGGATTGAGCGCCAGCTAGGCCGGCAGAGGATTGCCTCGTGAGCCGTCGCGTTGATCTTCTCATTGTTGGTGCAGGCCCTGCGGGCATGTCGGCGGCGACAACGGCGCGCCGGTATGGCCTCGACGTCCTCGTCGTCGATGAACAGTCGAGCCCTGGCGGCCAGATCTGGCGTAATATAGAGCATTTGTCCGGCACGCCCCGCATGGCAATCCTTGGCAAGGCCTATGAGAAAGGGTTGGATGTGGTCAACGCATTCCGCGCGAGCGGAGCGGTCTTCGAACACGGCACCCAGGTCTGGCAGATCGAAGCCGGCGCCCGCGCCTTCATGACACGCAACGGGGCGGCGAGCTCGGTCGAGGCGGGACACCTGTTGCTGGCGACGGGAGCCCAGGAGCGTCCAGCTCCGTTTCCCGGCTGGACATTGCCGGGCGTCATGACGATCGGAGCCGCGCAGATCGTGCTGAAATCGTCCGATCAAATCCCTTCCGAACCGGTCTGGATCGCGGGCAGCGGGCCCTTGTCTCTTCTCTATGCCGCTCAACTCCTGAAGGCCGGAGGGCAGATCGCCGGCTTTCTCGACACGACACCGGCAGGGCGCGTTGTGGAGGCCCTATCGAAATTCACCGGTGCAGCGATGAACGCGCCAGCCGATCTGTTTAAAGGACTTGGCTGGCTGTTGTCGCTGAAGCGGCATGTGCGGTTCATCGCACATGTCACCGAGATCGAGGCATTTGGAACCGACCGGCTCGAGCAGATCCGTTACGTAACCGCCAAGGGTCGTACTGCCACGGTTGCTGCGCGACTGCTGCTTGTTCACGAAGGTGTGGTTCCGACGATACATCCGACCCTTGCGCTCGGCTGCAAGCATGTCTGGAACATCGATCAAGACAGCTTCGCTCCCGGGCTCGACGCTTGGGGCGAGACGTCCGAAGCCGGTGTCTTTGTTGCCGGCGACAATGCCGGAATCGGCGGAGCAACCGCCGCCTGCCTGCGTGGCGAACTTGCCGGTCTTGGCGTTGCTCGAAAAGCAGGGCGTATTTCGGCTGCTGAGGCGCAGACCGCTGCAAAACCCATCCGGGCCAGATTGAAACGCGCCCTCGCGGCGCGTCCCTTTCTCGACAGGCTCTATCGCCCGCGACAGAAGGTTTTCGTGCCAGACGATCACACTATCGCCTGCCGATGCGAGGAGGTGAGCGTGGCCTCCGTACGCGCTGAGATAGCCAGCGGCCGTCCAGGGCCAAATCAGATCAAGGCCTTCACGCGGGCGGGTATGGGACCCTGCCAGGGACGCCAGTGCGGCTACACCATCGCCCGAATCCTTGCGGCCGCCGAAGGGCGCGCTGTGCCGGATGTCGGTTTGCAGCGTGTTCGACCGCCTCTCAAGCCCGTAACACTCGGCGAACTTGCCGCGCTCATCGACGCGGACCAAACGCCATGACCAAAGAACTGGACACGATCGTCATTGGAGGCGGTCTTCATGGTCTTTCGGCTGCGCTTTATCTGGCGCGAGCGGGACGCAAGGTGGCCATTTTGGAGCGCTCCTGGGTTGGACGGCATTCATCGGGCGGCACAGCAGCAGGCGTTCGAACCCTCAATCGCGACCCTGCCGAGATTCCGATCTCGCTGGAGGCTATGGATATGTGGCACCGGATCGAGACGATCGTCGGCGATGATTGCGGTTTCCATGCTCACGGCCAGTTCGAGGTAGCCGAGTTCGAACACCATTTCCCTGAGCTTGAAGAGCGGTACGCCATGACCCGAGCGATGGGCTTTGAAAACGAGGAACTGATCGGCCGCGATGAACTGCGGCGGCTGGTGCCGGCCCTTGCACCGCATTGCGTCGGTGCAATCATCGCCCGGCAGGATGGCGCCGCCGACCCGCACCGGACGTTGCAGGCATTCAGACGGGCCACTGAAGCGGCAGGCGTAACAATCTACGAGGGGGCTGGCGTTATTGCTATCGAGCAAGTCGGCATAGACTGGCGTGTTCGTACCGAGCAGGGGAATTTCGTTGCGCCCACAATCGTCAATGCGGCGGGCGCCTGGGCCGACAAGATCGCCGCAATGGTGGGCGACAATGTCGAGGTGGGCCACAAGGCATCAATGATGATCGTAACCGAAAGAATCGCGCCGCTGCTGAAGCCGGTTGTCGGTGTGGTCGGGCGACCGCTCTCGTTCAAGCAGACCCATCAAGGCACTCTTTTGATTGGAGGTGGCCTAAAAGGCAAAGCCGATCTCGAAGCACAGCGGACCTTTGTGGATTTCACACAGTTGGCGAGAGGGGCGAGAGCAGCCACCGATCTATTTCCGGCCGTTGATAAAGTACGGATCGTGCGAACTTGGGCGGGAATGGAGTCCAGTCCCAAGGACGAACTTCCGGTCTTGTGCCTTTCTCCTAACGCAAGCGGCGTTGTGCATTCGTTCGGTTACTCCGGCCATGGCTTTCAACTCGTGCCTGTTTGTGGAGCAATTGTTGCCGACCTCATCATGCAAGGAAGCACGAGCAGGCAGATCAGCTCATTCAAGATCGATAGACTCTACAAAAACTGAGCAGACTACGTCATCGGCTGCAATCGACCTGCCCACTTCGGTGCAGTATGCGTAAACATCATCGAGGCAGCCAGCCGACAAGTGTGAGGATAGCGGATATGAACGTTGGCATCGCCGGAGCTGGTAACATTGGGATGGGCTATGCGGCCTTCCTGGAGAAGAGCGGGCATCGCCCGACGATCTGGTCGCCTTCGGGATTGAGGACTGAAGCGCTTGTCGCCGGCGAGCCTCTTACCATTACGGGTGCCATCGAGGGGGTCTTCCGACCGGCTGTATCAGCGTCACCGGAAGACCTTGCCCAAGCAGATGTGATTGTCCTGGCGCTTCCGGCTTACGGTCATCGGTCCGTTCTGGATAGCCTGGTGCCGTTCCTCGAACCACGCCACATTGTGATCATCAGCGGTCATCTGTCTTTCGCGGCACTCTATCTTTCCAAAAAGCTCGCGGAGCGGCAGATCGACATTCCGATCGTCGCCTGGAACACGACGGTCCTTACCTGTAAGCCGCGGGGCCCCAATCGCTTCAACGTCGGTGCCATTCGCGCGAAAGTTGGCATGGCGACGGTTCCGATCGATTATTTTGATCGAGCGCTCGACGTGTGCGTCTCTCTGTTTGGCGATCGTTTCAACCGGCAGGACGATCTGCTTTCGATCGCCCTTAGCAATATCAATCCGCAAGACCATCTTGGGATGGCGCTCTGCAATCTGTCGCGGATCGAGAAGGCGGAGAACTGGGGCCAGAACACCATGGTTACGCCGGCGATAGGACGCCTTCTCGAGGCGATGGACCGAGAGCGTGTTGCGATTGCCAAGGCTTTGGGCAAGTCCGTCATAACGACCTTCGACCACTTCAAGCTCTCCTACAATGTCACTGGAGATACCGTTTCCGAGATCTCCGCGGTCCTCGCCGAAGGCGGAAGCGATCCACTTGGTCCAACGGACTTGAACACCCGTTACATTCTTGAGGACGTCCCATTCGGGATCGTGCCAACGCTCCAGCTGGCGAAACTCGCCGGGATTCCTGCTCCCCTCCACCAGAGCGGTCTTGAACTCATCAGCGCCTGCTATGGCCGCGATTTCGAGGCGGAGAATGATCTCCTTCCTCAGCTCGGTCCGTTCGACCGAGCTAAGATGGCGGCTCTGATGACGCAAGGCTACCGACGTTCAGACCCGAGCCCGCGGCCGACTCCAGCTGGACGCGACTGAGATCGAACGCTGGGAAGAACCGGAGTCTGAGCTTGGGACGCGGCATTCCTCCATTTGATAGACAATCCTCGATTGTATTTGCCTGAGGAGATATTTCGATTTGAAAGGAACTACAATGGGTGCGCCTTCCAGTCTCAACATCGTGCCGTTCATCAGTGTCGAGAACATGATGGACCTTGTCGTCGCCACCGGCGTCGAAAGGTTTCTGGTCGAGTTGGCGGATTACATCGAGGATGATTTTCGCCGCTGGGAAAGTTTTGACAAGATCCCGCGCGTCGCCTCCCATTCGAGGGACGGCGTGATCGAGCTGATGCCGACCAGCGACGGAACGCTCTACGGCTTCAAATACGTCAACGGCCACCCGAAGAACACCAATTCCGGCCTCCAGACGGTCACGGCTTTCGGGGTTCTCTCCGATGTCGACAGCGGTTATCCCCTGCTTTTATCGGAAATGACCATCCTGACGGCGCTGCGCACCGCCGCCACCTCGGCGATTGCGGCAAAGTACCTGGCGCGCAAGGAGGCGCGCACCATGGCCTTGATCGGCAACGGCGCGCAGAGCGAGTTCCAGGCCATCGCCTTCAAGGCTTTGCTCGGCATCGACAAACTGCGGCTTTACGACATCGATCCCGGTGCGACCGCCCGATGCCGCCGCAATCTTGAGCGATTTGGCTTCGACATCGAAACCTGTACCTCTGCCGAGCAGGCCGTCGAGACTGCCGACATCATCACCACCGCGACCGCCGACAAGCACAATGCCACGATCCTGACCGACAATATGATCGGCCACGGTGTGCATATCAACGGTGTCGGCGGCGACTGCCCCGGGAAAACGGAGATGCACCGCGACGTCCTGCTTCGCTCGGACATCTTTGTGGAGTTTCCGCCGCAGACACGGGTTGAGGGCGAAATCCAGCAGCTTTCATTCGACCATCCGGTGACGGAACTCTGGCAGGTCATCACTGGCGAAAAGACGGGGCGCTCATCGGAAAAGCAGATCACCCTGTTCGACAGCGTCGGCTTCGCGATCGAGGATTTTTCTGCACTTCGTTATGTACGCGATAAGGTCAGCGGTTCCAACTACACGAACCAGCTCGATCTCGTCGCCGATCCGGATGAGCCGCGAGACCTCTTCGGCATGCTGCTTCGACGTGAAGCGGCAACCAGTGCTCGCTGAGCGTGCCAGTTGCCGCGATGATATTCGCGGCGAGCATCGAGATTTCAATAGGAGGGGACTAGGTGCGAGCTTTTGGTGTTCACAAGATCCGATGGAGTATTGGCCGGAAGATTCCGGTTTTGATGGTCTGCCTCGCGGCCTTTTCATGCGGTGCCGTTGCCACGTTCTCCGGGATGACGTCATTTTCGACAACAAAGAATCTGATCGGACAGCACCTTTCGTACATCGCCACGACAAAGCGCGAGAAGCTTGAAGCCAAGTTGAGCTCGGTAGAGTCGGAGACGAAAGGCCTCGCATCGACCCGCGCTTTCGTCCAACTTTTTGATCGACTGAGCGTAGGCTTCAAAGTGGCACCAAAAGAGGAAATTACCGCTTTCTCAGCGGCAATCGCTGGCGGTGCGAACATCGAGAACGCGGCCACGGAGGGGCTTAAATACTATCTGAAGTCGTATCAGGAAGTTGATACATGGCTGAAGCCTCTTGGGGCTGACCATGGCTATTCCGCAATCATGCTCGTCAACTCGCGAGGTGAGCTGATCTATAGCTCCGCGCACGATGCTCTCGGCATGCTTTCATCGACGAGCGCGACAGCGACTGCGATCGATCAGTCCAAAGGGGCAGCGAATGTCGTCATGACGGACTTCTCTCCTCCCTCCGGCGCCAGACCCGGCCAGGCATTTTTCGTGATCGGCGTCGATGACCCAATCCATGGTAGCCAGCGCGCGGGAACATTACTGATCACGGCCAGCACAAAGATGATCGACGAGATCATGCAGGACGGTTCTGGGCTTGGTCCATCGGGTGAGACGCTTGTTACAGGCAAGGACGGTATCCTTCGTTCAACATCGCGCTTTTCAGACGAGGCAGTTCGTTCAGTGGACAGCTCTCTCCTCTCCCCTGGGGTCTCGTTTGGGCAGTATCGTGATCACAACGTTCTGGCGGTAACGGAAACGCTGAACAGGGGAGGTCAGACTTAGTCAATTATCGCCTTGGAGCCGACGCGAGAGGTGTTTGCTCCGGCCATTTCGCTAATCTGGAACATCATGCTCATCGCGGCGATCACAGCCGCCATCACACTTGTCGTCGCGGTCATAGCTTCGAAATCCATCTCGCAACCCATCGAACGTTTGGTCGCTGCCATGAAAAATCTTGCGGCAGGCGATACCGGAATCGTAGTCGATGGCACAAGCCGACTTGATGAGATCGGTGACATGTCGCGAGCTGTTCTTGTCTTCCGGGACAATGCGATCGCGAGAGCCGAGGCCGAGGCCGACATGCGACGGGCGGAGGAAAAGGTTGAGCTGGACCGGATTGCGATGGAGGCAGATCGCCAGGACCGGCTCAGCACCCAAGCAGCGATCGTTTCACAAATCGGGGACAGCCTCACGGCCTTGGCCAATGGCGTCTTATCGCGTTGGATCGAAGTAGAGTTTCCGGAGGGATATCGGCAAATCAAAGACGACTTCAACAATGCAGTCACGCAATTAAACCATACCATTCGATCGGTTGCATGGCAGGCCACCTCTATCTTGTCGATTGTTACGGAAATGAGCCACGCGTCCGACACCTTGGCCCATCGCACAGAACATCAGGCCATTGTTCTGGACGGCGTCGTAACGACACTGACCGCTATTTCTGCCGATGTGAATCTGACTGCGGAAAGCGCCAGCAGGGCCGACACGTTGGTGTCCGAAGCGCACGCGGTGGCTGCCTCATCCGAAGTGATTGTCTCACAGGCCATCGATGGAATGGGGGATATTGAGAGATCGTCGTTGCAGATCGCGTATATCGTCAACGTCATCGAAGAGATCGCTTTCCAGACCAACTTACTAGCTCTGAATGCCGGCGTCGAAGCCTCGCGTGCCGGCGAATCCGGAAAAGGCTTTGCCGTCGTTGCTTCGGAGGTGCGAGCTCTCGCTCAACGCTCAGGCGATGCGGCCAAGGAGATCAAGGATCTCATTGACATTTCCTCCCTGCGCGTTAAGCGGGGCATTCAGCTTGTCGGTTCGACCGGCGCTCAGCTGAAACACATAGCAGAGCATGTCAATCTCATCCGAACAGTCGTCTCGAATATTGCCTCGACTGCCAAAAGCCAGGCGAGGCATCTGGATGATTTCAAAACCACTATCAAAGAAATCGACATATCGACGCAACAGACGGCGGTAATCGCAGAAGAATCCAAGGCCGCTTGTCAGTCTATGGAAGCGGAAGCGGCTCGACTCCTTCAGCTGATTTCAAAGTTTGCGTTAGGGCAGAACCATTTGGCGGCTCCTCAAGAGCCGAAATCTGCAGTCGCATGACATCGCCCTCGGCATGCCTACCATTTCGCCCGCAGGGGTAATTATGTTCTCGCGGCACGGCTTCCCAACGTTCATTTCTTTGCAAGGTCGGCTAGCAGTCGATCAAGAAGAGTTCTCCATGGGACGGTCTCGTCTGTGCTCGTTAGCGCGCGATCCATCGCGTGAAACCCGAGCGCCCGATAGGCTTCGAATTGCTCTTCCGAAAAGAACTGATCGCTGGTAGCCTCGTGAGGAAAACGCGGAAATCTGCGTTCATAGTCCAGGACATAGCTGCGCTCATCCCCAGTCATCGATGATTTGACGTAGAGTAGGATGCCTTCCTTCTCCTCCAATGCCGGCGCCCCCGGCCCTCCGGCCGTCTTCGGATAATTGATCTTCCCGATTGCAGCGTGGCCATGAGGAGACGCCTTCACTGTGGCCGCCTCTCCTTTCTGGAGCTCGTTTTGACGTTTAATCGCGCTATCCCGGATCGCTTGCCATGGCAGATCGAACCGAACTCCCAAATCGATCCTGGCAAAGCGTTCGACATCGACCAAGGCGCCAAAATTCATCGCCGGATCGGCCTCTGCGTCAGACACGATGATGACGTCACACCGACGCTTGAGGAGTTGATACAGGCCGAGATTATCAATGTGCCCTCCGTCGGACAAAAGGACCTTCGATCGTTCTTCATGAAGCAGGCCGAACATTTCGTAGAAGAGATATGAGAGTTTCCAGTCTTTGAGCTTTGCGGTTTTTGCGAGCGCCGCCGATGTCAAGAACTTCGGATTCCGAACCCAATACCCGAGACGGATGTTGAGAAGAGCCAATGTCGGCGCCAGTATCGGAACGCCGACACGACCCATCGCCGATGAGACAGCCGCCCCTGATATCGCCGCAGCAGACGCGAGGTCGATATGGGGCTCGGCGATCTGGAATTCTGCAATTGGCACGTATCCTGTTGCGTCACTTCCGGCATGCTCGGGCGTAAACACAAAAAAATCGGCGTTACGCCCACGCCGGTTCTGCTTCGATCCCTGCAAATTAACGGCCGTGTTGATGATCGGGTAGGGACGTCGGAGCGCACCCGACTTGAACGGCGCGCCTAACTGCGAGAGCGGGAACGCCTTGTTATTCTCAAGCCCGAGCGAAAAAGCCTCGTTCAGCCTGTCCCGATAGAGTTGATGCAGCGAATTGGCGTTCTCGGTGAAGAATCCCGCGACGAAAGTCAGGACCACGGCAATCGTCAAATACGCCGCGCCCATGGCGAAAATCTCGAAGAACTCCTTTCGATAAAGCGTGGGGAAAAACCACAAGGCTATGGCGAGAGCAACTGGAACAGCCACGAGTCCGATAGCCGCTTTGATCGACGGCTTGCGGCGCCCAGCGTCGCGTCGCTTCCAGGTGCTGAGTGGAAGCGTCTCTCCGATAGGCCCAATGTTGCTAGCCCAGACGCTAAGCCAAATCATCAGAGCAGATAGGCTTAGAATGACGAACCAAAGGATGGCGCCGAGGCCACGCAACGCCATCAAGGCAAAGCCGGCATTCGGAAACCCGTCGTTGACGCGTATGCCTGTGACTGTCAGCCAGAGATAGGCAATGTAGATCAGGGTAGGCAAGGCCAAGGCCAGAGCAAACAAGGTCAGTTGGCTAAGCACCTTGCGGAAAAAGCCCGTCCAAGCCGGATCCTTCGCCGCAGCCTGGATTTGCGACGTCAGCCAGCGCCAAGAAAGAGCAAGAATACCTGTTCCTGTCGCCAACGTTCCCATGATCTGCGGCAGCCAAGCCCAACTGACGTGAAAACCTTTGGGATCCGTGCGGAGAAAAAGTGCTTGCCTCAAGATCGGCACCTGCAATTCGGCAAGGAAGATGATTGCGATGCCGAGCATCGCCCAGCCAGTGGCGCGTGCCGATTTGGACCCGGGGTCCGAGGAAGCGGCCGTATTGAACGATCGCCTCAGAGCCCAAAAGACAAGCCAAACAAGGAAAAGTACGCCGGCAATTCTGGAGAAGAGGAATTCGACGTCGAGATAAGGCGTGAGCCAGGACGAATTCGATACAAGATAGGATGGCCAGGCGTGCGAGAGCGAGTCCTCGATCGGATTAAAAAACAGCGTGAGTGCTGAAAGAAAAAACAGTGTGGCGGCAACCATTGTCGCGTTCACCATCAACCCGCGCAAAATGATCCCAAAGGAAACGACGAGGTCGAATTTTCCGTTGGGCATGAGATAGCGACTGCGGTCTCGCAACGCGCGGACAAGCTTACTGTCCGCTATATCCGCGGGCTCAAAGCCGTCTTTTCTTTCCGGCACCGTTTCGAAGGGGAACTTGCCGTCGTCGCGTTCCATTGCCGCCACAAGTGCGGCTCCCGTGTAACCTCCGCCTGAAACTGTTGATAGAAAGGCGACGCTTTCAAACACTTTGTTCGCCGAAAGCGCTTGGAGCACGCCGAGGCTGAAGGCGGCGGATCTAACCCCTCCTCCCGAAAGGGCCAAACCGACCTGCGGCTTCGCGCTGGCTGTCTCTTTTTCCTTGCCAAGCGAAAGACGATCAGGTTTGCCGCGCTTCCTGACGGCGCCAACCGTCGCCTTTTCCTTTGAAAACATTTCCGCGAAGGTTAGGGTTGTGCTCGTATCCTGGCCAGCATCGGAAACCGAATTGTCGGGCAAGGTATTGGGATTTTTGTCGTCTTGCTCGTTCATGTGGATCTCCCAATATTCCTGGAACCCTGTTCGGAAATCTGATTGCATTAAAAGTGGAACTTCTACATATGCGCGATTAGCAAGCAAGGGGCGTGGGCAATGAACGACTGGACCTCCGACCCTCGGATTCTGGAGGCCGGCGGACTGATTGCCATTCCCGACGGGCATCGTCTTTGCGGCCTGGTCGTGGACTGCTTCGAACAGATTGTCGGTGAGCTCGATCGGAGCGGAACGGTTGAGGGGCTGCTATCGGTACTCTTGCTGATCATCGCGTCCTCCGAGCCAGACGCGATGTTGCTTGGCCATCCCGACGGCAATGCCATCGCCATCACGATCGGCCTGCTTGAGACAATCGAGGCCTTTGTACAGCGCGCTCTGATGAACCCGGAATTTCTCGTCACCTATCTGCCACAGCCGCAAACCAACAAACTCTCGGAAGAGAGGAGGGAGTTTTGGAACGCATCTTGCTCTCAATATGCTCGACTTCGTCGTTCATCACGAGATCGCACATGATATCCGCGATCACCTAGGGCTGCTGGACGAGGAACGCGGAGTGGCGGAGCTTGGTGAGATACTTTCCCTCCATGCAGCCGAGGAAGGGGATGACCTTTATCGTTTCATCGAATTTGACGCCGACATCGAAGCCCTCGACTTGCAGATGAGCGAGATGGGCAAATTTGCTGAAATTGCCGCCTGGCCTGACGCTGAGATCGAGGATATGTTTTTCCTGCAGATGCTTGCCATGCTATTGGTCCGCGAGATCCTCGACCAGACGCATGAACCCGTCATCGACTATGACATTCGGACCCACCCCGCACCGGTTCGTCGCGCGCTGATATATTCAGAGACAATGGTGATCAGCTTCTGCGACCGTCATCCGGCTGAGCGAAACTGGTTTGAAAATATCCATGATCAGGTGTGGTACGAGGCGTCGATCGTGGCCCAGACGCATGGATTTCCTGAAGGCCGCTGGCGAGGATCAAAAATGGAAGACGCACGGTTTGACCTTCTTGATCCAATCCGCCCGTCGCTGATCGACTTCAGGAAGAAGGTGGGCCTCCGAGGTCAATGATGGAACGGCGCATTATCGGATGTTTTGCCCCTTATATAGGATATAGGGAATGGCCCAAATCATCGATCAGAACACCGAAAATCACGCCGTGGCGAACGTTGCGCCGCCTGACAGCACGGCGCATTCTGGCGATGTTTCCGGGTCGCAGGCGTCGGCGGATAGCGCCAGGCTCCCTGCGCGCCGGCCTCGCCTCTTCGGCCGAGGTCGACGAGCGCTATGTGCAAAAGCAACTCGGCCATGCCAGCGCCGACATGACCCGCAAGTATCAGCGCCGCCGCGACCGCTTCCGGGTCAATCTCACCCAGGCATCCGGGCTTTAGCTGTCCCCTCCCCTTCCGGCCAAGTGCTTGCAGAAAGGCCGTTAGCGCATTATAGTCACTATAGTCATTCTGGTTATAGGTGAGACGATGCAAGCATCAACACACGATGATATGAGCTGGACGGTCGCCGGGGCAAAGGCAAAGCTTTCGGAGGTCATGGAGCGCGCGCAGTTGGCGCCTCAAACCATTACCCGCAATGGAAAGCCGAGCGTGGTAGTCGTTTCTGCAGAAGAGTGGCAGAAGAAGACTGCGCGCAGGGGATCGCTCGCGGAGTTTCTGCTAGCATCTCCTCTGCGTGGCACCGATCTGGATACTGAGAGACAAAACGACGAGCCGCGTGACTTGTCGCTATGAGGCTCCTTCTCGATACGAGCGTCCTGTCGGAAGTTACAAAACCCCGCGCCGCTGAAGGTGTTTTAAACTGGCTCCACGGGCTGGACGAAGACCGCACGTTCATCAGTATCATCTCGATTGCAGAAATCCGCCGCGGTGTCGCGCTGATGGATGGTGGGCGAAAGCGCGACGCCCTAGATGAATGGCTCACGCACGATCTGCCTCAGCGCTTCGAAAACAGGATTGTTCCGGTCGAAGCGCCTGTCGCCTTGGCCTGGGGTGATCTTATGGCTCTTGCCAAGCGAAGTGGTCGCGGGCTCGCCTCCATGGACGGCTTGATTGCCGCTACCGCCGTCGCTCACCAATTGACCCTTGCGACGCGCAACACCAAGGATTTCGAAGGCTTCGGAATAGACATCATCGACCCATGGGCCGACTGATCGGGCTCTTCCTTGTCGATTGAAAGGAATGGCATCACTTCAGGCAGTTTTCATGATCGCACCTGCGATTACGACACCGGAGTTCACGTACTTCAAAAGTGAGACCAGTAATTTACGCGCCAGCGCCACGATCATAGGCGTTTTAAGGCGGCCGGCATTACGTGCAATGCGCTCCTTGAACCATAACGTTAATGCCGATTTCGGTTGGAGCCGCAACCATAGCCAGGCAAGTTCGACCATTGTCGCTCGCAGCAGCGGATTTCTCGCCTTCGAGACACCCCTGCTCGCGATTGACGTCGCCCTTGCATCAACACCGATCGATGCGATGTGTAGGTACATACCTACATCGGAGCGCCGTGCCATGTCCACGCTTACAAGCCGTGAATTCAATCATGACGTCAGCAGCGCCAAGAAGGCTGCGCAAGATGGACCGGTGATCATCACCGACCGGGGCAAGCCGTCGCATGTGCTGATGACCTATGACGAGTTCAAGCGTCGGTCCGGCAAGCGCCGCAGCCTGATCGAAACTCTGTCCATGCCTGGACTTTCGGAGATCATTTTTTCCCCCGAGCGTGTCGACATCACGCCGCGTGCGGTGGATCTGTCTTGACCTATCTGCTGGATACCAATGTCGTCTCCGAACTGCGCAAGATCGGCGACGGCAAGGCCGACGCCAATGTCGTCGCCTGGGTCGGACGGGAAGATTCAGCATCCTTCTTCCTGTCGGCGATTACCATCCTGGAACTGGAGCGCGGTATCCTTGGCCTGCAACGACGCGATGCCCGGCAGGGGGCGCGGCTACGGACCTGGCTCGACAACCATGTCCGGCCTGAATTTGCCGGCCGGATTTTATCGATCGACGATGCCGTCGCCACACGCTCTGCGCACTTGCAGATCCCCGATCGGCGCAATGAAGTCGATGCGATGCGCTGATTGCTGCAACAGCGCTCATTCATGGGCTCACAGTGGTCACGCGCAACGTCAAGGACTTCGAGAGGACCGGCGCCATCATTGTCGATCCCTGGTTGGGCTGACATTATCAGCGTGCGTTTTTACGGCTAATCATCCATATAAGCGCACAGGGCGTCTGTACCGAAAAACGACGCCGAGGCGAACGTTGCGCCGCCTGACAGCACGGCGCATTCTGGTGATGTTTCCGGGTCGCAGGCGTCGGCCTCTACATCACGGCCCTGCGATGCCAAGGCCATCAACAACATGCGGCGACGGGCAAAACTCTCACCCACGCTGGTCCTGGAATAGCGTCCGGCGTACCGCAACGGCCTAAGCTATTGCCTTGCGAACCCGGTCGATCGTCGCCTTGCTGACCTCATGCTCGCCCGCGAGTTCAGGCCAGCGGGACAAAGCCTCACGCGTCCGGTCAATCGCATCGGCGACCGTCTTCTTGGTTAGTTTGGCGGCTTCGCCAAGTTTCTGCAGATGGTTGGTGGCGGGATTACGTCCCTCCCCCATGACCATTGTGCTTTGCTCCCCGCGCGGTCCATGGGAGAACGTCAGGTCATAGGCCGGGGACAACGCCCATCGGCCCGTTTCGTCCATCAGGAACGAGAAGTTCTTGCTGTGGTCGTCACGGTTATGGGCCAGCACGTTGAAGACGGCCAGGCGGAACATCTTTTCGACTTCACGGACGTCCTTAGTAAGGAAGCCGGTCAGGGCAATCATATCCTCGTAATCAAGGGCCGGGACGCGGAAATCGGAATGCAGCGCGCCACAGGCGGTATGCATGTGCAGCCGTTTCTCCCCGTTCCGATCAAATCGTTTGGTCGCGAAATAACCCGCACCCTTCTGGGCCGGGAAAAGGTGGACATCCGGCATCTCAACACCGGCTTCTTGCGCCATCAGGGCATAGACATATTCGACCGCCCCGGCGTCATTTCCGTCCTGGGTGTTGGCGAATTTCACAAGCCAATGTTCATGCCCCTGCGGCAACTTGGCCACGCCATGGGCAATATGCTGCCGCGCGCCATCCAGTCCGATCATTGCCTTGGGACGCGCCCCGGCGGCAGAGCCGCTCAAAAGCAACAGCTCCTTCAGGACATCCTCCGATGCCCCGTCCAGCACCTCCTGCGCCTGCCTGGCCAGCTCATCCAGGTTGATGGCGCTCTCCGCATCCTCGACGCTGTAATCCGGCTCAAAGACCAGGGCACCCATGCCGCTGCGGCCGACATGCGCCAGCCTGTCCAAGGGGGTCAGCGTCTCCAATGCGATCCCCTGGGACCGCGTAAAGCGGTCGAACAGAAGGCGGCCCCAGCCATCCGGAAGGCTGTCGCTGAACACACCCGGCAAGCCTTCAAACAGCGAGCTGTCGAATGTCGTCAGTCCCGGTTTCAGCGGCAACCGGAGCGGGGAAATCTCCATGTCCTTGCGAAGGAATGCCACGTTGTATTCAAAATAGACCCGACGCTCGCGGGTGGCGAGCCTTCCGACAGGAACGATTTCGCCCCCAAAGTCCAAGCTTACCTTGAGCTCTGTGGCGGACAGATAATTATTCATGAGCGGCGCCCCCGCTTGCGGGTGACCTTACTGCTGTCGGCCTTGAGGACGTCATCGATCGAGGCAAAGGGCGTCTCCTTCGGCGCGATAGCCTCCACAACACCTTCCATCCCGCCGACTACCATGAGAAGCTTCAAAAAGGCCTCCAGCGAGATCACGCCCTTCTGCTCGAATTTGCGCAGGCTCGGCAGCGGCACGCCGGAGCGGTTGGACAATCCCTCCTGCGTCAATTCGATGGCCAGCCGCCGGGCACGGACATGATCCGCGAGCTTTTGCTGGGCATGAGATGGGCTTGTAAGTAACATCATGATATTAGAAACATCCCAATATTGGCTATATCTAACATTATAGTATTAGTATTTGACTTACGCAAGCCGCGTGAGGCATCCCTACTGTCGAGTCGTTCGGTGATGCTTCCCAGTTCGATATTCGGGAGCGGGACCAGCCCACCCGTAGTCATTACTTTGGGGGCGATGGATTAGGCGTTCTATAGCCGTTACGGGCGAATTCTTCCTCGGCTTCGACAAGAGCCATTTCGAGGAAATACCCGAGCATGGTCAGATTCGGATGGCGCTTGACCAGCTCTAGGAGCCCGCGCAGGTGCTCAACAACCTTTTTCAAATCATCCATGGCTGATCCGTCCCCCTATTCAAAAGCTACCAGGGACTGCGTTCATTTCAACCCACACGTTTTGATGGCTAGTCCCATTTTTGAAGCGCTGCGCTCCGTGAAACTACCTCCGCTCCTGTGCCGGAGCCTTCGGTCTCGTTGGTCAATTCTTTGGCGCCGAGGATAGGCCTGTCTCATCCGAGGAACTGGCGGATCTGAAGACGCTGGAACGGTGGGAAAATCACTTAGACTGGCTGGAGAGCGGAGCGCCCCAAACGTCACCCTCTCCGGCCGGCGAACGGTGGTCGGAGCCCGAGCAGGACCGCACACAGTAGCTTACGTCATTTTTCGGTGGTTCCAGATGGGCCTGAACGGGTGGGTTCTGTAAGCTCCTGCCTCCGTCGAAGACCGACTGGCTTTGACCAGCTCTGGGTGTCGCCGATGAGGGACCGAACTTGGCCAGGCCGAACGCCTGTCGACCCGCGATGGTGACGAGCAAGTGCAAACCCGGCAATTACCCGCCAAACGGGAAGAACAGCCGGATTGGTGGCCGCCGCGCAGGAATGGCAAACGGAGGTGCCGGGCTCACGAGGACCACCTGGATTGGCTTCGGCCGGTGCTTGATGCACCGGACCCGGCAGCAGAGCGGGTTCAGGACGAACGGCATCCGCACCATGCACCATGAAGACGAAGAGCGGATGCTGACAGACATGCCGCGCGAGGATCTGGAGCCGGACGATTACTTGGACTGGTGGAAAAAGTGACCGTCATTGTGCCTTGGTGGGCGTGGCACGCCGGAACTCGTCGATGACTGTGACGGCGACACATACCGCGCGGTCTATACCGTCCGCTTTATCGGGTGATCTATGTGCCACGAGGCCTTCAGAAGACATCGAAGACGGCATCGCCACGCCCAGGCATGAAATGGACCTGATCCGGGTCCGCCTCAAGAGCGGAAACGCACTGCAAGGAAACTATTTAAAGAGAAGGCGGGAAATGACCGTGCCCCAGGGAAAGATACCGCCACGCAACCTGATGCAACTGAAAATTACTTTTAGCTCAGCATTTTGGTGTTCTACGCGGGGATGAAGGCGGCTCGGACAATGTAAGCTCCTGTTGCGCAGAAACAGCCGAATTTGCCAGCTTTTGCCTTGTATGGATATCCCGAAGGATTGCCAGCGTTGTCCTTGGCGGTGTCCGTTTGGCAAACTCCGCCTGGGTTCGAGCGCCCAGCAGTTTCCTTATCACGTCATCTCTGGAGGGCATTTGGTCTCGCAATTCTAAGGTGCAGCAAATTCAACACATACCTTATCTACATGCGCCCTGTCGATCCGACCTCCGTCGTCGTCAGCAATTTCTGGTAGCAGGCCTAGGGTTGAGATCTGCATATTTACAATTTGAGGTAATTGGTTCTACATCGGGTCATCAATCAGGCGGGGGTGCCGAAATGAAGACCTTGGTTTCTTGCATGCTTCTCTTTTTGTTCAGCGCCGTCGGGGCCGCGGCGGAATGTCCCCCACCCGCCGACAGCAGTTTCAAATCCTCGGCGAAAGCTCTTTTTGATTGTTCGAGCAGCCTGCCGCTCAAGGGCGCGGAAGGGGAACGAAAATTCCAGATCCACTACGACTTTCCGCAGACCCTGCCGGACAATACCCACTTGCCGTGGTTGGCGGTCGATCCCATGGCCGACCCCTCCGGCTATATGAAATCCATCCTCAACTACGTGATCAAGGTAAACGCCCGGCCGGACATCGACTGGCGGATCGAGGACAACAAGGAAGAGCGGTGGTGCGACGCTCCATGGTTTTATATGCTGCGCGAGCCCTTGCATGGCATGACCAGCGAGCGGTGGTCGCGCCCGAAGGAACTGCACGCGTTGCAGACCGACTGGGAGCAGAATTTCGCGGTCGGCATCTACAATGACGTCGCATGCTACGGCTTCGGCCAGATTTGGGGCGATCCGGCATTCCCGAAGACGCGTGGGTTCGCCCTCGCCGAGGGCGCGCTGTCAGCCAAGATGTTGTTTTCGTCCGCGACCGCCTCGCAAGTGCCTTATCTGACCGGTTCCAAGGAATGGACCGTCGCTGCCAACAAGGACGGCAGCACGATCACCATGCGCCTCCTGCAACTCGACATCTCCGTCAAGGACAAGCGGTCGCCCAACGGGTGGTTCTTCGGGACCTTCATGTATGACGCGATGGAACCGGGCGACAATCCGTATCAGCGCCTTGTTCCGGTGGGGCTGATCTGGGGCAGCGACCCCGGCCTTATTGCGAAAACCTATCTTGAGGCGGCCGCCACCGCTACGGAAAGCTGGGTCAATCCGGCTGTCGCTGTGAAATTTTTCTCCCTGCCGCGCCAACATCTGGGATTGTTCGGCCGCGCCAACGGCCCGGTGGACAATCCCAAATCCGCCTGCATCACCTGCCACCAGCGGGCGATGGACTGGGGCCGAGCGGTGCTGCCGAACAGCCCGGAAGCGCGCCAGGCGGAGGCCCTGCTGCCCGATGTGCCCTACGATCCCTATGACGACACTGCGGTCAAGGCTTATTTCCGCAACATCGGCAGTGCTTCGCCTGTCCCCAACACCCAGTCACTTGACTATGTGCTGCAGGTCTCCAAGGGGATAGCAGCTTTCCGCATTTGGGTTCAGGACAAATTTCCGGGCGAGGCATCCGCCACCACCGACGTCACACCGTACCCGTTCAAGCCAACGGCAGCGGCAGCACTCATGGCGCCGTTGTCGCAGACCCTGACGGACCCGGTGACCGATGATGCGCGCGACACCACCGGAAAGCTTTTTGACAGGTGACCGTAAAGCCTGATGTTCATGACGCTCTATTTCGTGAGGGCTGCCGGGAATGCTTTCGCTGAAGATCTTCGGGCGTTTTCTCCTGATCGATGCCTTGGGCATCGACCGAAGTCCGAAAAGCCTGAAAGCGAGGGGCATCCTGGCCTTGCTGGCCTTGTCGCAGCACCATTGCCGCAACCGGGCCTGGTTGCAGGACAAGCTTTGGAGCGACCGGGATACCAAGAAAGGCTCCTGCAGCCTCCGGCAGACCCTTGTGGAGATACGGCGGTCGCTCGGCCCCTATGCGGCGGTCTTGAAGGCGGACCGTGAGAACGTTGCGCTCGACCCACAGCGCTTTGCCGTGGTTTACAACCGCCCCGCCCAACAGCATGACTGGAACGACGAGAACGAGGTTTTCCACGATCTGAATATACCCGATCCCGAGTTCGAGGACTGGATCCGGAACCAGCGGATGGCTCTTGCCGACGATCCCGCAGTAAAAACTCCTCCAAAACCGATAAGTCACCGTCCCGCCGATCCGGCCATCTTCTTTCATTGCAGCAGCGATGCCCACCCGCGCAGCGAGGTCATCACCAGAAGCCTGGAGGCGTTGACGACCATGGCGCTGCTCGATTTCGACAACTTCCAAATTTTTTCGCAATCTCCGGCATGGCCGACCGTTCAGGGGCGCGACCTGTGCTCGGGTCTTTCCGTCACTGTGGTAACGGCTACATTGGCGAAGCAAACCCAAGTCTATGTGACTGTCACCCACCCGGCGACCGGCAAACGGTATTGGTCGCGCAGCTTTATGCTGGCCACCGGGGAAAATGCCTTCGAGGAGGATCGGGTTCTCCTGGTATGTGGGGAAATCGTCCAGGCTGTGCTGTCGACGTTCCGGGAACGGGAGGATGAGCTTGGCCTGAAAAACTCCGCCGCCCTGCTCGCAAGCCATGGCCGGAACCTGCTGTTCCGGTTCGACAAGGCGAGCCTTCGGGAGGGTGACCGCTATCTGCAGCTCGCCTACGAGCTCGAACCCCGACCGCAATATCTCGCGTGGCGGGCGTTCTTGCGGAACATGGCGAATTTTCAGCACCGTTCCTGCCGCTTCCTGGACGACCGGGTCGATCTTGAGACCTTGGCGCAGGAAGCGCTCCGGCAAGCCTCCGGCAGTGCCAGCGCCTTGGCGATCGGCGCCCATATCGAGTATCTTTGTGCGGGATCGCCGCGTACGTCGCTCCGCCTGGCCGAACGGGCCGTCGGGATCGATCCCTTGAACGCGGTCACTTACGCCATCCTGTCGAATACGGAGCTGGCACTGGATAAGCGCGAAGATAGCCGCAGATCGGCGCTTATGGCCCTCAGCTTAGCGGGATCTGGCGAGCAACGCGCGTTTATCGAGTTCTTCGGCTGCATGTCGGCTGCGGCATTGGGCGATTACCAAACCGCGATCGACCATGCCGAGGCATCGCTCATTTTTCGCCCGTCCTTCGTAGCCCCACTGCGATACCTCGTCGCTCTCTACACGCAGATGAGAATGAGCAACGAGTTGGCCCGAGCCGTTCAGCGTCTGAAACGCGTCGAGCCTGAATTCCACCCAAGTTGGTTTCTGAGAGAGGATTATCCGGTCACGACCATGCGTCGTATTCGCCTGATAGAGGCCGTAGCCCGCTAGTTGCGGGAATTCTCAGGAGCAACCGAACCAGATTCACGGTGGAATCACGATCGGGAATTAAGCCTGCCCTTCCATACCGACTGGAGGGTGACCATGAACTATCACGAGCATATCGCTCAACATCTTGAAGCTGCTTTGCTGCTCTCTCGCAAACAGGAGGGGAGTTCGCTGCTCGCTTACCTGATCGATTTGGCAATCCTTGAAAATAACGAGCAAGATAGGCCTATAGAGCCAAAAAGGCGACCCGATAGGCCAGAGCAGACATTCTCTTTGAAACCGGTATCGGAACTGGCCTCGCCTAGGCGATAGCCGGCGGCGATACAAGCGCTCGCAGGGGTTCCGGGGCTGGGGACCCTTTCGAGCGGACTTCTATATCGTGCTTTGGGGTATCTCGCCCTGTTGGAAATACATGCCCGCTTGGACTATTGGGTGACCTAATCCTCACCCTTCAGGTCGACTGCCGTAGCGGCGCAAATCCCAACCACAACACAGTCTCAAATACGCTTCCGAAGACATCCGCGTCGGTTTGCAGCCTTCCAACGGACGGCCCGCTTGTCAAGCCAGAGCTGCTGTCAGGCGCGCAAGTGCTTGGAGAGTTTCAAGTCACGCTCCTCATGGTTGCGCTTCGAAGCCATTCCGGCCACTTTACATAGATAAGATGCAGTCAGTTGCCGGCTAGCCGTCGTGATGCCGTGCAATATGGCGCAATCCGAAAGCCATATGTCGCCGTTGCGTTGGCGAAAGTGTGCATCGGAAGTCTGTGTAGGTCGTCAGAGAAAGTACTCTTTTATTACGACTCGGTACAAGGGGGCTCGGTACCAGGCAGGATCTGGAGTTGGCGCGCTTCAACTTCGACACCCTCCCGAGTGATACGCAACCATGTATTCTTTTGGCTTTCAGGATAATTATTGAGGAGATGCTCTTCAATAATTGAGCGTGCCATTTGAACGTTATCCGCTTCTACTGCGTATTGATTTTCGACGACCTCGCCTTGATCGCCGTATTTGAGAATTTCTCCTACATATACATTCATGAAAATGGTCCAGACTGGAATAACTTAAATTTATTTAAGTGTGCAGCATTTCCGATGCGAATAAAATTGAAATAACATTACAGTTGAAAGACAAGAGCACTTTGCGCATCTTGCCGATACGTGGACCCTTTCCAGACGATTGCGGTTGATTTAAGCACAATTTACTATAGTTTAAGTGTTCTAAATTCGCAAATCATCAGGTCTCGGCGATCTGCTCGATATTTTCCTGTTTGCTATGACGCTATCTCAAGATCATTACGACGTGGACGTTGCTGACCCAGTCACGAGGACATTGCTTGTTACCGCAACGCAATCGCCAAACACTGAGGACTGTGATGACAGAACGTCCTTGCAAGGGGAGGTTCGGAACCCTTTTGCTCAAGGCAAAGCCCGCTGAGGTTCGTGCTTCCGCGTTGGCACCCTTGCGGGCGATCGCGCGCGTGAGTTTAGAAAGCAACTGCGCGCTGAGGGCGTCCCGTATAGACCGGCGTCAACACCGACGGCCGGCGGGAAGTTTTCGGCATGGAGATCGGCACATCCGAAGCCGAGCCGATCTGGACGGAATTCCTGCGTAAACTGACCCGGCGCGGTCTTAAGTGGCTTAGCCTCCGATGTGGTGGAAAATGTTTTTCCCTTTGAAGGCGAGCGATTCCTCGACTACAACTACGTTAATGTATCGGCCGGCTCGGGGGAAAAAATGCCAATAGTTTTTGTTCACGGCGTGAACAACCGCAAGGAAGACGCCGGTTTTAACGATGATCTCGCGCGCAAAAAGGAGTTCCTGAAAACTCTTGTTGCGCCACCGCTCGGGCTTGATCCAACAAAGGTTGCTGTCAGCTTTCCCTACTGGGGTGGCGATGGCGTCAAATTCCTGTGGAATCAGGTGTCGCTCCCGGGCGGCAGCTTCGAAAGCCTGGGGCTGGGTAACCAAACCAATGAAATCGACTTTTGGCTGTCGGACGTCCAGAAGACGTTCGGAGCGAACTCGGTGATTCTCGGTAAGATCAGCCGCGACAAGTCGTTTGCGGAGGCCGTCGACCTTATCTGGGACACCTCCGCTGCCGCGACGGCAAACAGCCCGGAGAACATCCAAAAGATCGCAACGGCATATCAGGCTTCCCAACGCTATATCGCAAAGCACCCGGCGCCAGCCTGGGCGTTGAAGGCTGAACCGCTTTCAAACAAGGAATTCGTCGACGCCCTCCTGAAAGGGATTAATGAGCTCCCTGCGGACGAAAAGAAACCCGAGACATTCGGCCTGAGCGATTGGTTGACCTCGACGAAGGAGGCGCTGGATCGGCTAGGTTCAGCACCCGCCGACCTGGCCACCAGTGGCGTGCTGGCACTCGGTCGAAAATCGACACACCAAAAGGCATCCCGTTTCCTGGGGGATGTGTTCGTTTACCTGAAAAACCGCGGAACGGTGGGAGCCCCCGGCCCGATCGTCAGCACCGTTCTCAGGGCTTTTCGCGAGGCGGATATTGCCAGGAATCCGGACGACGACAAACTTGTCATCGTGGGGCACAGCCTTGGCGGCGTCATCACCTACGATATCCTTTCCTATTTCGCGCCTGATCTAAAGGTCGACTATCTCGCGACCATCGGATCACAAGTCGGCCTCTTCGAGGAAATGTCACTTTATAGCCGAGCTTTGCCAGCTGGAATGCCGAACGATGCGCTGAAGGATCGCATCGCGGCCAACCCGAACATTGGCAAATGGCTGAACGTCTTCGACACAAATGACGTCTTTTCGTTCAGCGCCGAAGGAATCTACCAAAACGTCAAGGATTTCAGATACGACACTGGGTATGGTGGGCTTGGCGCGCATGGGGGATACTTCGCGCGTCCGAGTTTTTACAAGCGTCTCCAGACGCGGCTGCTTGCATAGGCATTATCATGACGCTGATATTTGAATCGGATGCCATCAAGGCCGACCCGTCCTCGGCGGTTACCCATGTCCTTCTTATCGGATGCGCCGAATATCCCAGCCTATCGAAAACCGCATTCGGTAGTCTTTCCTCTTTAACCTCACCAAGGGTGTCTGTCGAGGCGGTGGCCAATTGGTTTCTCACCGGCGTCGATGCAATGCCTGAGGGGCAGGGAAAGGGATCAGAGGAGGCCTTCTTCAATGACGAAGCACCACTCGGTTCAGTCGTCATGCTAACGTCTCCAAGCGCGCCGTTCAAAACACCATTCGGGGCCACGATTACGCCGGAAAGACCATCGATCGACAACATCAGAACAGCCTATTTCGAATGGGTTCAGCGGCTTGCCTTAAATTCAAAAAGTCGCGGAATATTTTATTATTGCGGCCACGGCGTGAGCGACGGGCTGACGCAGCAGTTGGTCGCGGACGACTTCGGCGAAAACAAAATCCGACCGTTCGATGCGGTTTTCCATCTGTCGAACACAGTACAGGGCACGATCCGGAAAGCCAAAGCTAGCCTGTTCTACTTTATCGACGCCTGCATGGAGTTGAGTCAGGAGATCATCAATCAAGTCGCATCGCCACAGCCACTCTTCGATATGACGAGAACTGGAAAAGCAACGACGACCGAATGGGCGATCCTGCGGGCCACGACGACAAATCGCCTCGCCTATGCGCCGGCTGGCCAGGTTGCCTACTTTACAGCGGCTTTGCTTTCCTCTCTTCGTGGTCGCTGTGGCATTGAACATCCCAGCGGAACCGGGTACGGCATCGACGTGAACAGGCTTCGTCCGGCTGTCGCTGAATTCCTCGATTTCACACAGCCCGGTGACACTGACGACCGGCAGAAACTCGGAAGCACCGAAGGTGAAGGCAACGGGAATGTGCCGATGCACGTTTTGACGAAGCGACCATCGGTTCTCCTCGAACTGGACATAGAGCCGCAAGGATTTCGGGCAATCGGGCAGGCTTTCATGGAAAGCGCTGCTTTCCCCCGAGATACCCAACCACTGGCCGGGGGTCCGGTCCAATTCATCCGTGAACATGGCGAATGGACATACGGAGCGAACTCCTCGGATTCGACATCGTTTCCGGAAAAGCTCCTTGCAAGAAAACTGCTGACAGGCGCAGCCATGCGCCGATTGATCAACGTTGAGACCTGAGGGAGGATAGTCCGGTGAATCTAACCGTGTATATTTCCGGCTCCGGCCAAGACGATAGGCTTCTTACGCTTCCGCTCGACATCTTTTCGTCAAAGGGCGATCTCCTCGCATCTGGCGCGGCCTCCCCTAACCGACCGGCGACCTTCAACCTTACCGACGACCGCAGGAGGTCGGACAGGGTGTATGTCGTTGTAAGACTGCCGAACGGCCGAACGCTTCAAGAAAGCGTCGACACCAACGATGACAAACGAAGCGTGCGATTCGATTTGCGCTCTCCACATGAATGGCTGCAATGGGTCGCGCCGTTCCAATCTTTAGATCACTTGCGCGACGGCAGCGAAACTGATCCTTTTTCCCGCCGCCGCATCGGCAGGGTATGGATGACGCTTTGGTCCCTAAATGATGGCCGCTGGCAAAGCAAACCTCTGGAGGTCGCATCTCGAGACGCCGATCCCAATGGCATGCAGCAAGTTACCATCGACGTCCCGAACAATCCGCACCTTCTGCAGGTCGGTGGCGATGAGGTCGGTTGGCGCCTTGTGACCCTACCTCCCGACCAGACAGTGCGTGTCGCACTGACACGAAGCCCACGGCGTGGCGGCGATTCGATCGACATCACCATCGCGCGTAAACAGGCGGACAACGAAATCATTCTCTCGTATCTCAGGGAGGGCGCGATCAGTGAGGCGAACACACTTGCTGAAACGTTGGATATCGCCAATCAGCTCTTAAAGGATAAGATCGAGGATCCGATTTCCGCAGCAGCGGCCGGGTACGTCCTGCTGCGGAACAATAAACTTACCGAGCGCCAGGCATGGGTACGGAACCTAATGGATTGGTTCCCGGCGTTGGCGGACGGGGCAATAATTGCAGCCGCACTAACCGCGCGACTGGATGGAACAGCGGAAAAGACGATCCGTGACTACATCAAAACCGCATTGGATCGCGGTCTGCCGATCTTTTCCATCGGCGCGGATATGCTGCTCCAGACGATGGCCGCGGTTCATGGAGGTGACGATGAGAAGAAAGGATTTCATCAAAGCTATCTCGCGCTCCAGGCCTATGTCAGGGCCGCGGTTCCCGTAGGACCGTACTTCGCATTCGAAGGGTTCAGCCCTGCAGAGCCTACTTGGGTGTCGGTTTTTGGCCCGCAAGACAATCCTGGGTTCGGTTTGGAGGCAGACGGCAGCACTCCTCGCGGCCAGCTCGTTTATTCTCGTCCCACATCCATCCGTGGCCGATATGGTCATACGGTGGTGCAGCTACCACGTGCGCCGGTTGGCACAAGCGCTGAGTCAGCCATGACAAGAGCGATAGCATCCCAACCCGCCTTGCTTCCATCATCCGATGCCCCCGCTGTAGAAATCAGGCGTGTTAGGGGTCGTCAACTCAGCGGCAGGCTTCTTTTGAGCGAAACCACTTTCCTGAGCCACCTGTCTGCTCCCGCGACGAATCCGGTTCTTGGACTTGGTGACCGCGACGGAGGGCCGCATAGCAAACCGCGTCGTGCTGCATCGAAAGAAACGCGCGATCAAGTGCCCACCGCCGCTGGATCCTCGCCGCAGAGGCAGTCGGAGCGGTATTGGCGAGAACAGCGTGAAACGAACGCCCTCACGATGTTCGATGAATAGGAAGATAGAGTGCGATGAAATCGCCCGCCGTATATGTCGATCGTTGTCGCGCCGTTGATGATCAACTGCCCCATCTGGATGATAAGCCGACCATCAGCATCATCCTGTGAAAGGGGCGCAATGCGATTATCGTCGAGTACCCGGATCACGAGGCTCGTTAGCCTGCTATATCATCACGACGATTTCGGGATCATCGCGTGGACTGCTGATGGCGGAACGCACGGGGTTCAATTTTCTCGGTCATTTCTTGGTCATTTCTCGGGCATCGAGCCGGCAAGGCCGCGCCCGAGGCGCTGGCTCGATGCCCGGCGGGTGCACGCACGGCGCGTCGACGCTCGATATCGGACTGGACCGTCCTGGAGAACGCCACGAAGCGTGGTGGCACCCTCCCTGACGCCACGGTGTCGTGCGTTCGATCCATTCGCGTGTCCGCGCCTCGGGATCGGCGTTCAAGGTGATGTCCGTGACAACGGCCGCCGCGTCGGCGCCCGCGTCAAACACGCCTTGTAGCCTGTCGATATGCAACCCTCCGATCGCCACCAACGGCAGCGGTACGACGCGCCTCTTCCAGTCTGTGATCCGCTCCAGACCTTGCGGCGCCCATTTCATCTGCTTGAGAATGGTGGGATAGATCGGGCCGAGCGCCACATAGTCAGGTTTCGTAGCCAAAGCCGTTTCGAGCTCCGCCTCATCATGGGTGGAGAGGCCGAGTTTCAGCCCGGCTCTGTGGATGACATCGAGATCGGCCGCGGCGAGATCCTCCTGCCCGAGATGAATAAATTCGCATCCCTCGTCGATCGCCAGCTTCCAGTAGTCGTTGACGACCAACTGGCACTCCGCCGCCGTGCAAACAGCTTTCGACCGGCGGATTTCCTTGCGCAGGATCTCGTCCGGGCGATCCTTTACACGCAACTGCACCAGCTTGACGCCAAGCGGCACCAGCCGCTCGATCCATTCGGAACTGTCGACGATGAGATAGAAGGGATCAAGCTTCATGCGAAGACGCCCTTTCCGAAAACCGGCGTGGAGGGTACCGCCATGTCGCGCGGCTCGAGCATGCCGGAACGATAGGCCAGCCTTCCGGCCTCGATCGCCTGGCCGAACGCCTCAGCCATGGCCGGCGGATCGCCGGCGCCCGCGACCGCCGTATTGAGGAGCACAGCGTCGTAGCCGAGCTCCATCACCATTGTCGCATGTGAGGGTCTGCCAATGCCGGCATCGACAATCAGCGGCACATCGGGAAAGGCGGCCCGCATCGCGGTCAGCGCAGAAGGATTGCGCGGACCGGCGGCAGAGCCGATCGGGGCACACCAGGGCATCAGTATCCGGCATCCGACCGAAAGCAGCTTTTCACCAACAACCAGATCATCGGTGGTATAGGGAAACACAGAAAAACCGTCCGCGCAAAGAATGCGTGCGGCCTCGACCAGTTCGAACACATCCGGCTGGAGGCTGTCATGATGGCCGATGACCTCGAGCTTGATCCAGTCTGTACTAAATACTTCGCGCGCCATTCTGGCGGTCAGGATCGCCTCGGATGCGCTGTGACATCCTGCTGTATTCGGCAGGATGCGAACGCCGAGTTGGCGGATGAGTTCGAAGAAGGCTCCGCCTGTCTTTCCGCCGGACGTTTCCCGGCGAAGCGAGACCGTGACGATCGCCGCTCCGGACCGGGTTACCGCATCGGCAAGCACGGCCGGTGACGGATAGCGCGCGGTACCGAGCAGGAGCCGCGACGAGAGCTTGGCGTCATAAAGCGAGAGCATGGCTCAACCTCCCTGCATGGGCGCGAGGATTTCGATCCGGTCACCTTCTTCGAGCCGTTGATCGGAGCGATCCTCGCGATGCACGAGGGCCCCGTTGACGGCGGTCGCCAACCAGTCACCGTCGTATTCCAGAATGTGAAGAAGCTCGGCGAGCGTTACGACCGCGCAGACTTGCGTTTCGCCATTGATGATCAGTGTCATGGGTTCAACCTTTCAAAGACGCTTTCGAGTGAGTATATCGGCGGCTCGGACCGCCATGGCCGGCGCCAGCAGGAAGCCGTGCCGGTGCATGCCGGTGACAGCGAGGCCCTCTTCCGTTTCGATGACTTGCGGGATGTTGTCGGCAAAGGCCGGGCGTATCCCTGTTCCTGTTTCCAAGAGACGCGCCTCGCCGAACGCAGGATGCACCGCATAGGCGGCATTCAGGAACTCCGTCAGCGAACGCGCGGTGATCGGCCCGTCATCCTCCGCCTCGATCATCGTCGCACCCACCATGAAACGGTGATTGTCACGAGGCACGATGTAGATCGGATGGCGGGGGTGCAGCATCCGGATCGGCCGGGACAGCGTCACATCCGGGGTTTCCAGATAGAGCATTTCGCCCCGAACGCCGCGCAGCTCTGGGAAAAGCCGTATCGCAGCCGCCCCCGTACAATCAAGCATGGCCGCAAATCGCCGGTCCGCCGGCTGCTGTCCGGCAAGATGGAAGACGACGCCACGTTCGCGGAGGCCTTCGGCGAGCCCGGCCAGTGTCCGGCGCGGATCGAGATGTGCTTCCTGCTCGAAGAACAGGGCCTTTTCAAAACGACCGGAAAGCGCAGGCTCCAGATCGCCGACGCCCCCGCGGTCGAGCCAGACATGGCCGCTGGTACGCGCGGCAAACCGAACGAGATCCGGCAGGTCACGCGGTTGCGCCACGACCAGCGTGCCGCGGCGATGAACCTCGCCGGGCACGGCCGCTTCCCACCAGCCGGCCGCAGCCAGACCGAGTGTCGTGACAATATCCTCGGCCGCTTCCCGTTCGCAAAAAGGGGCGAGCATTCCTCCTGCGAAATGCGAGGCGCCAAGCCCTACCGCGTCTCCTTTCTCGGCCACCTCGACGGAGAAGCCGCGTTTGACGAGTTCATAGGTAACCGCGAGGCCGGCAACGCCGGCCCCCTTGACGAGAACCGCGGGCATTATGCGTCGCTCCGAAGGTTTTCGACCGGCATATAGAGATCGCCGCCGTCGCGATATTTCGCGGCCATCGCTTCGAGGCCCTCCTTCTGCGCTTCGGCGCGGATATCGTGGGAAATCCACATCGAACAGAATTTCGGGCCGCACATGGAGCAGAAATGCGCCACCTTGTGCGCCTCCTTGGGCAGCGTCTCGTCATGCATCGAACGGGCCGTTTCCGGATCGAGCGAGAGGTTGAACTGGTCCTCCCAGCGGAACTCGAAACGGGCGCGCGACAGCGCGCCGTCGCGGGCCTGCTCCGCCGGATGGCCTTTGGCGAGACCGGCGGCATGCGCGGCGATCTTGTAGGTGATGACGCCCACCTCGACGTCGCCGCGGGCGACAATCCAGCTTTCGCGCAGGTGCGGCAGGCCGGCATCGATGCTGATCGCCGCACCTTCCGCGGTATAGGGACCGGAGGAATCGTAGACGGTCACCGGCGGTTCGCCGGAGTTCGGATGCAATGCGATCTGGCGCATCGGCACGCGGATGTCCGGATGGATCGCTCCCGCCTTCAGGACTTTCGTGGAGGCGGGAAGCGGGCCGGTGGTGACGACCGGGGTGAGTTTGGTGATTGCGATATTCATGGCTCGAGGCTCCAAGGTTTGACGTTTGGAGACCCAGTTCCAGAGTTGGAATGATGGAAAAACACCTCGGAATCCGAAGGACGGTTTCCCGCCCTTGTTACCGCAGCGCCCGCACCGTCCCTACGCCAGTATGAACTGGATCAGGTTCAACGGGTCACTGCGCCTCGGGCGGCCAAAGCCGGTCCGACCAGCAGTATCTCAGCCCCTTGACGGGACCCCCCTGGTGAATGGCGCTAAGCTATTGTGAGGAATGGCGCTCCGTCAAGTCACCGCATGATGCACGCCGCCCCGAAAGGGGCAGTGACACCACGAATCCAACCTGAAATCGGAGGCAAAAGCCACCAACAGCCATCAGGGCGTGCCGCCAATCACCAATTCAGCGGTAACTCGAGGTCTCCAATCACCTCCTCTTTGGAAGCATAAGCGAACGCGCCATCATCGGGCGATGAATATTCCGCGAAAGGGTCAGCAAAAATTTCCCTCTTTGCTAGATGTAAGTTCAAGACATCGCGTGAGTGGCCGCTTGAAGTCAAACCGACATTTTTTATGACGTTGATGACATCGCATGACGTTGGCCAACCGCCCCCACAAAACAGAAAATGCTGCAGTATTTTTGGAAGCCGACACTTGAATATATTTCATATGTAAACGTAAACGCGTTGCCTCGTTCGATTTCCGAGGCCCATATAGATTTCCATTTTTCAAAATTTCTTCAGCGGGAATTATTTTATGGATACCGGTGGTTATATAGCTCGGGATGGAAGTCATCTGGATTTGCAAGGTGACCAGGACTGGTGGCGTGGGGCCGTTATTTATCAGATTTACCCGCGCTCCTTCCGGGACTCGAACGGCGATGGCATCGGCGATCTGAAGGGCATCACCGCCCGCCTGCCACATGTCGCAGCGCTTGGCGCAGACGCCATCTGGATCTCGCCCTTCTTTCCGTCGCCGATGCGGGATTTCGGCTATGACGTCTCGAACTATACGGATGTCGATCCGATGTTCGGCTCGCTGTCGGATTTCGACGGTCTGATTTCCGAGGCGCACCGGCTCGGCATCAAGGTGATGATCGATCTCGTGATGTCGCACAGCTCGGACCAGCACCACTGGTTCATCGAGAGCCGGTCGAGCCGCTTCAATCCCAAGGCGGACTGGTATGTCTGGGCCGATGCCAAGCCGGACGGCACGCCGCCCAACAACTGGCTGTCGATCTTCGGCGGGTCGGCCTGGCATTGGGATCCGACCCGCATGCAATACTACATGCACAACTTCCTGACATCGCAGCCGGATCTCAATCTGCACAATGCGGAAGTGCAGGATGCGCTGCTCGACATGACCCGCTTCTGGCTGAAGCGCGGCGTCGACGGGTTCCGGCTCGACACGATCAACTTCTATTTCCACGACAAGGACTTGCGCGACAACCCGGCGCTCGATCCCTCGCGCCGTAACGCCTCCACCGCGCCGGCCGTGAACCCCTATAATTTCCAAGAACATCTCTACGACAAGAACCGGCCGGAGAACCTGGAATTCCTGCGGCGTTTCCGCGCCGTGCTCGACGAATTCCCGGCGATTGCCGCCGTCGGCGAGGTCGGCGACAGCCAACGGGGCCTGGAGATCGTCGGCGAATATACGTCCGGCAACGACAAGATGCAGATGTGCTACGCCTTCGAATTCCTGGCGCCCGATCCGCTGACGCCGGCGCGGGTCTCAGAGGTGCAGAAAGCGTTCTCTATCGCTGCACCGGACGGCTGGGCCTGCTGGGCATTCTCCAACCACGATGTAGTGCGCCATGTCAGCAGATGGGGCCACGACGTTCTCGATCGCGACAGTTACGCCAAGATGGCGTCCGCCATCCTGATGTCCCAGCGCGGCTCGGTCTGCATCTATCAGGGCGAGGAACTTGGATTGACCGAGGCCGACATCGCCTATGCCGACCTTCAGGATCCCTACGGCATTCAGTTCTGGCCGGAATTCAAGGGCCGCGACGGCTGCCGCACGCCGATGGTCTGGGACAGCCAGGCACTGCAGGCTGGCTTCTCGACGGCGGAGAAAACCTGGCTGCCTATCCCGGTAGAGCATCAGCTTCGGGCCGTCGGCGCTCAATACGGCGATCCAGCATCTGTTCTGGAACAGTACCGACGGTTCCTCGCCTTCCGCAAGCAGCACCCGGCCTTTGCCAAGGGCGAGATCGAATTCCTGGCCGAGGACGGTGCCGTTCTCGGCTATAAGCGCCAATACGGAAACGAGACGCTGCTCTGCCTGTTCAACATGAGCGCGGCGGAAACGACAACCGAGCTGCCGACCGGCGATTGGGAAGTGCTGACCGGCCACGGCTTCGAGGCGATGGCTGAGGATGACATTGTCGCTCTCCCCCCGTGGGGTGCTTATTTTGCGCGCGCAATCTAAGCTTCATTGATATTCATCGTGAATTGATGTCCGTTGAGCAGAGATGGATGATGGCTGAGAAGCTTTGGTCGGTTTTGTCGGATCTCATCGCGATGCGCTTGAACTTTGAATTTGTGTTAGAAATTCTCGATGAGGTCCCGCCATTTGTAGAGTTCGGCGTCGAGCGGCAGCGCGATGCCGGTCTTGGATGCTGGGAGATGACGATCTTTGCGCCGCGTTCGTTGCACAGGTACGGCATTGGGCGGGACAGACACGTTCCGAATGGCCACCGTTGATACGTGACGAGCAGAACATCGATACGACCGAGATCCTGCCGGATCTTAAAAACGCCATGATGAAGACCAGCCATATCGCCCTTGGATTTACGTATGGAACCAACGCCGGCAAGAAGAGGGTTGAGGAAGCTGCTGCTGAATTGGGTTTCGAACACTTCTCGGTGCGCTTCAACGAGAAGCTGGATAGCCACACGTTTTCAGTCTCAACTGGGATGAGGACTTTTCTTGAAAATGTGGGGTACAAGTCCTCAAGCAGGTGCGCACCCGCGATGGCACGGTTGACCTTGAGAGTTGCCAGCGAGACGCGCTTGGCTATTCGGGGGCAGCTTCCCTGGTCATCACACAGAATAACGTCCCATCGCATGTCATCACAGCACTCTGGTGCCCTGGCATTTACAATAGCAAGGCTTGGATCCCCCTTTTCCTGCGTCGCGGATATCGCAAACATCTTGTCCTGTCCTGAGTGATTGAAGGAACAGCAGGAGCTATCAACCGGCACAGTCGCTGCTTCTGTTTGAATTTCCGGCTGCGGGCACAAAACACTCAATGAGGATAGACGAATTGCTTCCGTGGAACTGGTCGGCGATCACCACAATCGACGCAAAGGCAGCCTGATGGCAACAGTCACCTACGTCCGTACGATCAAATTTGTTGCCGAAATTCTCGAAGAGGACCCGGAGCTTCTTCAGGCAATCGTCTCCAACGATGATAATCTGAGCTACGGCAGCATCATCTCCGTGTACACCGGAGACGACGAATCCGTGACCGCACTGACAGACGACGGCATGGACGAATTGGAGCAGATGCTCAAAGACGCCCGCCGCTCACCCCAAGAATGGGACGACTTCCTCGACAGCTTTGTTGACGACGAGCTGCTCGTCGCTCGCATCAAAGCAAAATCTCCGCGGTAGCAATCGGGCGGTTACGTTCAATGACGCGTTAAGTCTTCATCTCCGTCGAGGGCGCTTTCTGCTATTGATTGTCAGTGATGGGATTCGCGAAGGAGTTGAGGTTATCGCTGAGTACCTCCCACGCCACGCCGGTCTCCACTTCTCAATGGGCCTAGTGGAGATGCCGCTCTTCACTCTGCCGGGCGGCGGTTTGCTTATTATCCCGCGCGTTTTGGCCAGGACGGCTTCAATTGAGAGGACCGTGATTTCCGTGCCAGATGGACATCGCGTCGTCGACGGCGACCATGCCAACTCGAAAAACGGCGATGATCCTGATCGCGAAGCAGTCGAAAAACCGTCGCAAACAGCAGACCCTTTCCGGACCACATCCGAAGATAAGACTGAGCCATTCTCTGGTTGGCGGAGCGCGTGAATACCTTCGTCAATGTAGTACGACCACGTGTGAGGTCTGCCGTTATCGCCCACCAAATTTTCACATGAAAACAGCCCAATAAGCCCTGCAAACGCTGGGCTTTTTTCGTTTTGGCTGTCCGAAATTCCCTCACCTACCCCCTCACGGCGGCCATTGATTCTATTGTGTAACCGGCTACGCTCCCCTCACCATCCACACGCGAGGAGGAGGCCTCTCATGGTTGCCGATGATGGTTCAGATCCGCTTCTGGAACTCGTCCGAGCCCTAGCCTGACGACAGGCACGACTAGAAGCTTCTGCCGGCATCCGATGGGATTTCCATGAAAACTACCGGAAAGACCCGTCGCCGGAGAATGCCGCGTTGGTGGTGGAGCACACAACGCTCGCGATGGAGCTGCCCTTCAACGTGCGCCATCGTGGCGCAGGGAAAGCCGCGGGCCGCAAAGGGATGAAATGAATGCGCTGAAAATCCTTCTGGCTTTTTATGCTACGGTGGCGATGATCGTGCTTGCATGGGGTGGCTCTCTGACGCAACCAACTTTATTCAGAATTGGCATCGATCAATGAAATCAGATGATTTGCCGAGGAATCGAAGAACGCCTCGATTTTGGTAACGTCGGGCAACTTCACCGATACTAGAGCACATCCTGTTCAATCCGGGTCATATCCAGCAGCCCTGAAGTAGTTTGCGCATTCTGCCGGTGTGAAGCGGGGGATCAAGGCGCCGACGGCATCCCATAGAGCAT
>NZ_JALBGV010000044.1 GCF_023006505.1 Neorhizobium sp. SHOUNA12A | reverse complement strand
CTGTCGGGCGGGCAGATGCTGCGGGCGGGGCTCGCCTGCGTGCTCGGCGGGCGGTCGCCGCCGTCGCTGCTCATCCTCGACGAGCCGACCAACCATCTGGATATCGATTCCATCGCCGCGGTCGAGGCCGGATTGCGCGCCTATGACGGCGCGCTGCTGGTGGTCAGCCACGACGAGGTATTTCTCGAGGCAGTCGGCATCACCCGCCGGCTGGAGCTGGGTTAGAACCGGTCAGGCGGCCGGGGAACCGATCAGCGCCTCGGTGGTCACCAGATTGACGCCGGCCTCGGCGAACTGGGCATTGTAACGGCGGATGATGGCGGCGGCGCTCTCCTGCGGCTGATCGAGCGTGCTGTGGGCATCGGCAACAACCGTCACCTTCAGCCCGGCCGCGATCGCCCCCTGCACCGTGCCGGCGACGCAGAAATCCGTCTGGGCGCCGAGGATCACCACTTCGGGCGCACCCTGGTTCTCGATCCATTGGCCGAGTTCCGGGTTGCTGAACGAGTCGCGGACGGTCTTCGAGAAGGTCGGCTCGTCGTCCCGCTGGCCAAGTGCCGGCCAGACGGGCCAGCCCGGCTCTCCCGGCGCCAGCGGATCGCCCTCCGGCCCGTCATGGCGCACGAAGGCAATCGCCCGGCCTTCGCGCCGCGCCCAGTCGATCACCTTGCGGGCGCGGTCGGTGAGGAGATCCGCATCATGGAGAGGCGGCTCGACAAGACCGTCGAACATGTTGGTCTGCAGGTCGATGACGATGACTGGCGCTTTTTCCGCTGATGTGCTGGACATGGGCTTGCCTCCATTTCAGGAGAGGGAAATTGCCGGATTTTTGTGGCATTGCAACCGAATTTTGCGGTTATGCGCACGATCGATCGCAGGCATATTGAGATCTTCCGACGGCGCCTGTCGCCCGGAAAAAGGCGATCCTGAACCTCCGGTACTCGCCCGAATGGTTTCCCGAAAGAGAGGGCGCCGGCCCGATCGCCGCCGCCCTCTCTCATTTGCGATCCGGCGATCAGCGGCAGACGCGGGTGGTCCTGACGACGATCCGGCCGTGGTAGCGGGTCTTCACCTTCTTGACCATGCAGTCACGGTGGCGGGGACGATACGGACGGTAGACTTCGCGCACGGTATGACGCGGAGCGACCCGCTCATGGGTGGTGACGGTGACACTCGCGGCGTCGGACGGGCCGGCGACCGAGAGAATGGAAGAAATGGCCAGGGCCGATGCGATAAGCAGGTTCTTCATTGGGTGTTTCCTCAATCTTTTGCGCGACATGAACGCGGATTGAGGGCCCAGGTTCCACGAAAGGGATTGCGACTGAAGTCCTAAACTAAGCGTGTAACGTATCCAGGTTGAATGCTCAATCTTAATAGACTCACGCTTAGTCAGTCTTTAGCGCGTTTCTTTCGTGCAGCCTTCGTCTTGTGGAAGCGGGGGCGGTCGCGAGGCGGAAGTGAAGGCATGAGGCCCTTGGAAAGTAGAAAATTAAGGAGCTCTATTCCAGCGCCGTAGATAAATTTAGCGTCATCGATTATGGTGTCGAGCGGCATAGGGACGAGATCAACTTTAACTGTATTACGAGCAGTCGTTCTAAGTAAGAAAACATCGTTAGTTTTTTCGTCGCGGCACCACAAATTATGAACAATGGCATTACGCCTCTCGGCGGCGAGTTTGACCTTGTCTATTAGCTCATCGAGCTGGTCTAAATCGTCTAAGCTATCTATTTTTATTTCCGCAACTGACTTAAGAACGTTCTCCCGTAGCGGGACCGTCATGTGGGATGTTATCGCCCATCCGAGCTCGCCATCTAGTCCAAGACAACCGGTGATAGCCAGTTGCATATGGTCTTCCGTCTGTGCGGAACATGCGACAGCAAGCCCGATTGCCTCTAGGTACTTTGCAGGCAAATTGCGGGGATCAAAATCCAAGTTACGGAAATTATCGTGCATCTCAAACTCCGTTAAGAAAGTAAACGAGGAGAAGGGCGGCGCCATTGCGCAGACATCAAGCCTCGCGCAATGAATTCAGGCTAAAAGAAAACCGGGCGACAATCCCGCTAAGAACAGCCGCCCGGAAGGTCGATGACTAAGTCACGTCACTTTTTCTTGAGAGTCGTAACGATGTGAGTACGGGGTTTCGAATCCGCGGTTTTCACCGTGGTGAAGCGCCCCGTAATCGCGCTACGGCCGATTTTGGTCGTCTTGCTCATCACATTCACCTCCTTTCCCGGACAGTGGTCCGCCTGTAAGACATGACCGGGCAGGTGTGATGCGAATCATAAACAACCAGGGAAAGCTTCTCCCGCTCCGGGACGTTGAGTCTAGAGCATCTCTTTCCTCTTCCAGAAGAAATTTTGTGCTTTCTGCTTACGTTCGAGCTACTTCGTCAGTTCGGCACAGTAAATCACTCTCGAAGATCGTGCGAGGCAAGTTTTAGGCGCACTTCGCATCTGAATTTTTCAGAGCGAAGTGGCACTATAACTGAGGAATTTGGCCAACGGAATGATGAGCCTGTCGTAGCGCTTCCATTCGGCTCATTCTCGTTCGTTAGCACGACACGAGCGGCCCCTATCAAACCGGAAAACAATCCTACCTCAGCAGCCCCTGGCCGCCGTCCACGTAGATCGGCGTGCCCGTCACGTGCCGGGAGCGGTCGGAGGCGAGGAAGGCGATGACTTCGGCGACGTCCGCGCTTTTTCCCGGTCGGCCGTCGCTGATCGGGACCTGGCCGTCGGGCCATTCCACCGGGATCGCGGTTTCCTGCTCGTGACGGAGCCTGGTGTTGTCGTGGATATTGGTCTCGATCTCGCCGGGGCAGACGGCGTTGACGCGGATGTGGTGCTTGCCGAGTTCCAGCGCCAGCTGCTGCACCATCGCCACCTGCGCGGCCTTGGTGGCGGTATAGGCGGTGGCGCCGGGTGTCGTGAAGGTGCGGTTGCCGTTGATCGAGGAGACGACGATAATCGAGCCTGCGCCCTGCGCCTTCAGATGCGGCACGGTGAGGTGAAGCGTCAGATAGGTGCCGCGCAGGTTGACGGCGATCGTCCTGTCGAATTCTTCCGGCTTCAGGTCGTCGATCGGCGCCCACACGCCGTTGATGCCGGCATTGGCGACGACAATGTCGAGCCGCCCGAATTTTTCGGCAAGCCGGTCGATCGCTTCGCGCATCCGGTTTTCGTCGGAAACGTCGGCTTCGAGCACCAGCGCTTCTCCGCCGGCCTTCTCTATTTCCCGGGCAGCCTTTTCGATCTCCGTTCTCGTATGACCGAGCAGGCCGATCTTTGCGCCCTCCGCCGCGAGTTTCATCGCCGCCGCCTTGCCGATGCCCGAGCCTGACCCGGTTACCAGAGCCACCTGATTCTTGAGTTCCATGAGTCCATCCTGTCGCTGGATCGCGGCTTCTGCCGTGCGAAAACGAACGGCAAGGGATGGCGCAAGGTTCCGCCCGTCAGGTTGGATATCTCAGGATGGATATCGCTCGTTGAGGATACGCAGGCCTTCGGCGAATTTCGAACCGTCGCCGCCCATCTGGCGCATCTGGGCAAGATTGTCGGTGAGGTCGGCGCGCTTGACCGGTCGGGCGAGCGGATTTTCGATCGAGCGGCGGACGAAGGCGAAATATTCCTCGCCGTCGCGTTTGCTCATCGCGTCGACGGCATCGACGACCGCTTTGGAAAAGCCTTCTTCGCGCAGCCGCTCGAACGTCCAGCCGGGGCCTTTCTCGACCACGTCATGCAGCCAGGCGACCTGTTTTTCGTCCTCGCCGGCGACGTTTTCGGCGACGCGCCGGACATGGTCGATGAATGGACCGCCGGTTTTCGACGACTGTCCTTGATGCGCTTCGGTCGCGATGACAATTGCCTTGTCGATCAGTTCCGACATCTGTCTGTCTCCCGTCCGCTCGGCGGCACTTTATAGGGTCCTCGCGTGACGACAATGCGTCAATTGCGATCTTCTTCGAATTGAGGGACGGCAAGCGGGCTCAGCCAGTTCTCCCGCCGCTTCACCCATATTTCGTAGACCGGTTCCAAGTCGGTCGGCGCCATGTCGAGCGATCCGACCCGGATCTCGATCTCGTCGCTGTCGCTCTCGTTGAAGACGCGAGAGCCGCATTCGGGGCAGAAACCGCGGCCATGGAAATACTTGACCTCGCCTGTGCTTTCAAAGCCGTGCCGCGGCCAGATGCCGAACGTGACGAAGCTCGATCCGCTTTCCTTGCGACAATCGGCGCAATGGCAAAGCCCGATCCTGACCGGCGCATCCTTCACCGAATACCGAACGTTGCCGCAAAGGCAGCTTCCAGACCGGATGATCATCCTTTCTCTCCTTCTTCCTCGCCCGGAAAATTCAGTTAGGGCAGGGGAGGATGAAGGAAAGAGATCAGGCGGGTTCAGGTGCAGGGTCGATGGCGCTGACCACCCGCGAGACGATTTCGTTCATGGTCGCCTCGTCCAGCGTCTCGATATATTGCGCGGTTTTCTGCTGGATGCGGGCGGGAATGTCGAAGCTGCGGACCTGGTTGCAAACGGCGACGCCGGTCGTGTCATGGCCGGAAATCGCCACCGCAAGACCGACATCGCGGATAAAAGCCCCACCGGTGGCGATGGGCACCGTCATGCTGACGCCCAGCCTGTTGATCTCGATCGGTGTGATGACAACGAAACGATGCCGGTTCTTCATTTCCCGGCCGGCGACGGGGTTTGGGTCGATCCAGTAGACATCGCCGCGCCTCGGCACGTTGCTGCGGATCATCAGATCTCGTGTCCTATCGGATCGCCTTCCTGCGCATCGGCGACAGCGGCGTTCAGCATCGCCATAGCATCGCTTCCCTTCAGCAATTCGCTAAGGGTGTAGCGCTTGCGGCCGTTCTCGACGGGACGGGCGATCAATTCACCGTTGGCGACGTCGAGTGTGAGTTGATCGCCGATTTCGGTATGCATCAACTTCAACAGGGCCGGCGGGATGGTAATCACCGCGGCACCGCCCTGGCGTCGGATTTTGGTGGTGACCGGCATGGTTAGCTCCTGAAAGTGCTACATATGTAGCATGTTCTCACGCGGCAACAAGTCGAAACGCGTGTAACGCGCGCCGCTGGGCCACTTGATGGCAGCTCTGGATGCCGGATGGAACGGAATGGCTCAACCGGCGTTCGATGCGAGCGTTCAGATGGATCGTCGCCATGCGCTCATTTCTCGCCGCTGCTGCGTTTATCGCCTCCGGTTTTTTGCCGGGCCTCATTTTGGCCGCCGAAAGCGATTTCCTGAAAACGCTTTCCGGTAACTGGAGCGGCGAGGGCACGGTTCTGATCCGCATCGGGGCAACGCCCATCAATGTCACCTGCAGCTTCACGTCCACCGCAGGAGCGACCACCCTGTCGATGCAGGGAACCTGCCGCGGCCTGCTGGTCGTCCGGCGCAGTATATCGGCCGATCTCCAGGCTTCGGATCGCGGCTATAGCGGCACCTATGTCGGGCCCTCCGGGCAGCCTTCGATGCTTTCCGGCAACCGCCGCGGCAATGCGATCAATCTTGGCGTCCGCTGGGCGAGGGTGATCAACGGGGATCGCGTCGCCAACATGACGATCGAGAAGATCGGCAATGACCGCCTCCGGCTTCAAACGGTCGACAAGGATCTTTCGAGCGGCAAATCGGTGGTGACCAGCCGCATCGATCTCAGCCGGTGATCATCTAAGGGCCTTGTCCGCCCTTACTCCACCTGACCCAGCTTGCCGGGGTTCATGATGCCTTTCGGGTCGATCGCGGCCTTGATGGCGTTCATCATGTCGACGGCGTCGCCATGTTCGCGGCGGAGATATTTCAGCTTCGAGATGCCGATGCCGTGTTCGCCGCTGAAGGTGCCGCCCATGTCCATGGCGCGCTGATAGAGCCGTTCGGCGAGGCGTTCCGCTTCGGCCAGTTCTTCCGGGATTTCCGGCTTGATCAGGTAGCCGACATGGAAATTGCCGTCGCCGACATGGCCGATGATCTTGCCCATCACGAAGGAATTGTCGATGTCCTCGCGGGCGGCGAGGACGGCTTCGGCAAGCCGCGAGATCGGTACGCAGACGTCCGTCGTAAACGCCTTGCAGCCGGGGCGCAGCGTCTGGTTGGAATAGATCGTCTCGTGGCGGGCCTTCCACAGCCGCTCGCGGTCCTCGGTGCGGGTCGACCATTCGAAGTCCGAGCCGCCGAATTCGTTGGCGATCTCGCGCGCGGTGTTCGACTGTTCCTCCACCCAGCGCGGGCTGCCGTGGAATTCGAGAAACAGGGTCGGCGCGAGCTTCAGGGTCAGGCCGGCATGCCGGTTGGCGGCTTCGACCGCCACTTCATCCAGGAATTCGATGCGGGCGACCGGGATGCCGCTCTGGATAGTGGCGACGACGGCTTCGACCGCGCCACGCATCGTCTCGAAGGCGCAGACGGCGGAGGCGATTGTTTCCGGGATCGGGTGCAGCCTGACGGTGACCTCGGTGATGACGCCGAGCGTGCCTTCGGCGCCGACATAAAGCTTGGTCAGGTCGTAGCCGGTGGAGGACTTCTTGGTGCGGCGGCCGGTGGTGATGATCTTGCCCTGGGGGGTGACGACGCGCAGCGCCAGCACGTTTTCGCGCATCGTGCCGTAGCGCACGGCCGTGGTGCCGGAGGCGCGCGTCGAGGCCATGCCGCCGAGCGAGGCGTCGGCGCCGGGATCGATGGGGAAGAACAGGCCGGTATCGCGGATATGGGCGTTGAGCTGCTTGCGGGTGACGCCCGCCTCGACCTGCACGTCGAAATCCTCGTGGTTGACCCGGACTATTCTGTTCATGCGGGTGAGATCGAGCGAAATCCCGCCCTTCAGCGGGATCGTGTGGCCTTCCATCGACGAGCCTGCCGCGAACGGCGTTACTGGTATGCCGGCCCCGAAACAGGCCGAGACGACGCGCGCCACCTCGTCCTCGTTTTCGGCATAGACCACTGCGTCCGGCAGCCTTGTGGGCTGTCGGGACATGTCGTGGCCGTGATGTTCGCGCACCGCTTCCGTGGTGGAAAGCCGGTCGCCGAAGTGGAGCTTCAGGGCGTCGAGGGTGGATTTCAGGGAGGTCATTTTTTCTCACCCGTCAGCATGCGGTGGTAGCGGGAACGGGCGATTTCCTGTGTTGTGATGAATTCGAGGAGGACCGGCACGCCCTTTTGTGTCTGTTCGATGCCGCGCTTGATCGCCGGGATGATTTCGGCCGGGTCGGTGACCCGTTCGCCGTAACCGCCGAGCGCGCGGGCAAAGGCGGCATAGTCGCCGGAAATGTCGGTCGAGCGGTATTTCTCGGTCGACACCTTCATGATCGGCAGTTCCATCGCCATCGAGAAATTGTTGAGGAGGATCGACAGGATCGGCAGGCGCTCGCGCACTGCGGTCTCGAAATCCATGCCAGTAAAGCCGATCGCCGCATCGCCCCAGACGTTGATGCAGAGCTTGTCCGGATGCATCAGCTTGGCGCCCATGGCGAGGCCCAGGCCATAACCGAGCTGGGTCGTCTTGCCCCAGCCGATATAGGTGAGCGGCTTTACCGACTTCCAGAACGGTGAAAGCTGGTCGCGCGGGCTGCCGGCATCGTGGGTGATGATGGTGTTTTCGATATCGACCGTGTGCTGCAGGTCCCAGAGCACGCGATAGGGCGATAGCGGCTTGCTGTCGGAGGTGAGCTTCGGCATCCATTCCGCCAGCCACTCGGCCTGGACCTTGGCGATCTCGGCGGCGACTTCCGTGTGGTCGCGGGGAGAAACCTTGCGGGCTTCGAGCTCGGCAAGCACCGCGTCGAGCGTCAGCGCCGCATCGCCGACCAGCGCCACCTTGGCCTCGATATCCTTGTTGACGTGGTCGGGGTCGAGCGTCGCGTGGATGACGGTCTTGTCGAGCGGCATCTGCACGCCGAAGGCGGTTTCGGTAAACGAGCAGCCGATGCCGAAGATCAGGTCGGAACTGTCGAGGAAATGGCGCAGGGTCTTGGAGATCGCCGCACCGCCGGCGCCGACCGACAGCGGGTGGGTTTCCGGAAACGCGCTCTTGCCTTCGAGACTGGTCGAAACCGGGATCGCCAGCAGTTCGGCGAGCTGTTTCAGCTGCGGCCAGGCCTGCGCGTAATGGACGCCCTGGCCGGCATAGAGGATCGGCCGCTTGGCGGCGAGCAGCAGATCGACGGCGTCGCGCACGGCAATCGGGTCCGGCCCGTAGCGGGTGGAAAGAACCGGGCGATAGTTCAGCGGTTCCGGCACCTCGTCCTGCCACATGTCGTTCGGGATCTCGACCAGAACCGGCCCGCCGCGGCCATTGCGCAATTTGGAGAAAGCGCGTCGAAAAATGTTCGGGATCTCGGCGGCCGAGGTGATCGGCTCGGCTGACTTGGTGATGTCGCGCATCGAGCGGGTGGCATTGTAGTTCGGATCGACATGCGCGACGCGGCGCTCGTAGCCCATTGGCAGCACGAGGATCGGCACGGATTCCGAATAGGCCTGGGCGATGCCGCCATAGGCGTTTTCGGTGCCCGGTCCGAGCTGCATGGCAAAGACGCCGATCGTCTTGCCGGAGCTTAAGCGCGACATGGCGTCGGCCATATGCAGGCCGTGGCGCTCCTGGCGCACGATGATCGGGCGGATATCGCCCATGGCCGCGTGTTCGAGAACGTGGTTCACGGGGTAACCGCAAATGACCTCGATCCCCTCGCGTTTCAGAATTTCCACGATGGCGTCGGCAACTTTCATGGGTTTCTCCTCCCCGGAGACATGGTCGATTAGAGGTGCGGTTGGAAGTCTTGTGCGGTCCAGGCGCCGGGATGGCGTACGGATGCGCGACGGGCCTGGTCCGTATTCAGCAGTCCGCTCTGGCCGAGCGTGATGCGGTATTCCTCGATGAAGGCCTGCGCCATATGGGTGGCGCCATGGTCTCCGAGTGCGGCAAGACCGAGCATGAAGGCGCGGCCGGCAAAGGAGGAATGGGCGCCGCAGGCGACTGCGCGCACCATGTCGACGCCGGAGACGACGCCGCTGTCGAACAGGACCGTACCACGGGTGCCGACCGTGCGGGCGATTTCGGGCAGGACGTCGATCGTTGCCGGTGCCGCATCGAACTGGCGGCCGCCATGGTTGGAGACGATCACGCCGTCGAGGCCAAGTTCGAGCGCCTTTTCCGCATCCGCCGGGTGCATGACGCCTTTGACCATCATCGGCCCCGGCCATCTGTCGCGCAGCCGGGCGATTTGCTCCCAGGGGAAGCCGCCACCGATATGCTTTTGCACGAAGGCGGAGGTGGTGACGCGGTCTGGCGCGCCGGCAAAGCCTGCCATGTTGGCGAAGGTCGGCATGCCCTTGCGGCGGATCGCATCCAGCCAGAAGGGTGCCATCGCCGCCGCGATCATCGTCTTCGGCGTCAGCTTGAAGGGCATGGTGAGGCCGTTGCGAAGATCGCGCGGGCGCTTGGCGCGCACCGGCACGTCGAGTGTCGCGACCAGAACCTTCGCGCCGGCGATGCGGGCGCGATCAGTCATTTCCAGGCTGTATTGGTGGTTGTTCGGCGCCATCGGGTAGAGCTGGAACCAGGTGACATCGGGCGCCCATTCCACGACTTTCTCGATCGTCGCGCAGGCAAGCGTGCCGACCAGATAGGGAATATTGTGGGCCTGGGCGGCCTTGGCGAACTGTTCGGTGGCGCCCGGCCACATCATGCCGTCGAAACCTATCGGCGAGATGCCGATCGGGGCGGCGTAACGATGGCCGAAGAGCTCGACCGAGGTGTCGACCTTGGAAACGTCGATACCATAACGCGGTACGACTTCGACCGCCTGCAGTGCGGTCCGGTTGCGGTTGAGGCCGGTCTCGTCGCCGGCGCCGCCCTGGAGAAACTCGTAGGCAAAACGCGGAATGCGCCATTTCGCCCGTTTTTCGAGATCGCCGACCATCGGATAACGCCGGCGGAGCTCCGCCAGCGTCTCGATCGTCCTTGCGTCGTTCCCGGCTCCCCCCATGACCGACGCCTCTTAGTACGAAACCATGACTTCGAGCATGGCCTGCTGCCCGCTCCTGGTCGCGGCCAATGCCCGCTGCAGCGCCGCCGGCAGATCGGCGCCGGTCTCGACGCGTTCGGCATGGGCGCCATGGGCGCGGGCGACGGCGGCATAGTCCGGAGCCGGATCGAGCGCGGTGATCGGCATGGTGTTGGCGGTCGCCGCACTTCCATCCGGATACATGTAGAGCGTCGAGCGGCGCACCGCATTCCAGATGCCGTTGTTGAAAACGACCGTCAGCAGCGGCAGTTTCAGCGCGGTCGCGGTCTGGTGGCAAGCGACCGGGTTGGCGAACATGTAGGAACCGTCACCGATCGTGGCGATCACCTGGCGGCTGCGGTCGCCGAGCTGGGCGCCGAGCGCTGCCGTCAGGCCGAAGCCGAGACCGCCGGACAGCGGGGTCGAGAAGTAGGATTTCGGATATTTGAAGCTCATCACCGACGGATCAATGCCGAGTTCGTTCACCACAGTCGTCCTGTCGTCCAGAATATCGGAGATGCAGCGGCTGACATAGGCCGGTGTCATCGGCGAACCGTTGCCCATGGCGGCGCGCTTGTCGGCGGCCTCTGCCTGGGCCGCCTTGATCTTCGCCCACTTTTCGCGACGCTCGGAGAAGGTTTCCGAAGCCGGCACGCGCTCGGCCACCGCAGCGGCAAGCGCTGCGATCGTCTTGTTGATGCCGCCCGCAAGCGCGATGTCGATCGGAAAACTGCGGATCGGTACGCGGCTATGCTGCGGGTCCGGCCCGATGGCGATGACCTTGGCGCCGGCTGAAAGCTCCGTATGGTCTGAAATCCACGGAACCGCGGCATTGATCACGACCACGACATCGGCTTCCTTCAGGACCTGGGTCGAGTCGCGGCCGATCATCATTGGGTGGTCGCTCGGCAGTGCCAGGCGGGTTGCCCACATCTCGATTGTCGGCAGCGCGAACTTTTCGACGAAGCCGGCGAGCGGCTCGAAATCCGCAGCGAGCTCCGGGCTCTGGGTAATGATCAGCGGGTTCTTTGCCTTGGCGAGTAGGTCAGCGGCCTCTGCGATCAGATCGGGATCGGCCGGGCCGAAGGTCGTCGGAGTGACCGTCGAACGGTGATTGATCTCGATCTCGGCACCTTCGGCCAGCGCCTCGCGCGGCAGGCTCAGATAGACGGGACCGCGGGGCTCGCTCATGGCGATGCTCATGGCGCGGTCTATGACGATGCCCGCCTGTTCAGGGTAGCGCAGTTCATAGTCCCACTTGACCACTTCGCGGACCATGCCGCCCTGGTCGAACATTTCCTGGCCCCAATGGATTGGCGAGGAGCGCGAGCCGAAGCGGCCGTGTTCGGTGATCGGCGTGCGGCCGGAGAACATCATGACAGGCACGTTTTCCGACCGGGCGTTGATCAGGCCCATGACCGAGTTGGCAAGACCGACATTGACGTGGACGATGACGCCGGCCGGTTTTGACGTCATCAGATAGTAGCCGTGCGCCATGCCGACCGCGACACCCTCATGCGGGATGACCAGCGCTTCCGGCATTTTCAGACCGGTTTCCGGCTGGCGGGCGAACGCCTCGATGATCGACGGGAAGTCGGTGCCGCCATTGGCGAACAGGACGTCGATGCCTGCGGCCTTCATGTGGGTCAGCACAGCTTCGGCGGCGAATGTGCCGGTCGGTTTTTCGTGTTTCATGCTCTTGTCCTCTTGGAAGCTCTTTCGACCCGAAGCTCTCAGGTGATGCTGACCAGACGGATCAGCTTACGCTGACCGTTTTGGTAACCATGTAGGCATCGACGCCCTCGATCCCGACTTCGGAACCGTGGCCGCTCGCTTTCACCCCGCCGAACGGCGTTTCTGGCATCGAGATGTTGAAGGAATTGATGCCGACCATGCCCGCTTCCAGCGCGTCGGAAAGTTTTGCGATGGTCTTGTGCGAATTGGAGAAGGCATAGGCCGCAAGGCCGTAGGGCAGTTCATTTGCTTTGGTGACCGCATCGTCGAAATCCGAGAAGCGGTTGAGCACCGCGACCGGGCCGAACGGCTCCTCGCTCATGATCCGCGCATCGCCTGGCACGTCGGCGAGAACAGTCGGGGCGTAGAAAAAGCCTTCGTTGTTGATGCGATGGCCGCCGGCGAGCAGTTTGGCGCCCTTGGAGGTGGCGTCCTGCACCAGCGCCTCGATTGCGTCACGGCGGCGGCCGTGGACCAGCGGTCCCATGCCGGTCGCCGGATCGAGGCCGTCGCCGAGTTTGATCTTGGAAGCGCGCTCGGCGAAACCGGCGCAGAAGGCGTCGTACGACTTGTCCTGCACGTAGAAGCGGGTCGGCGAAACGCAGACCTGGCCACCGTTGCGGTATTTGCGCTGCACCGACATGTCGAGTGCGGCGGTCTGGTCGGCATCGTCGAAGACCAGCACGGGCGCATGGCCGCCGAGCTCCATCGTGGTGCGCTTCAGGGTTTCCGAGGCAAGCCGGATGAGGTGCTGGCCGACCGGGACCGAGCCCGTAAACGAGATCTTTCGGATGATCGGCGAGGCGAGCAGGTGGCGCGAGATGAAGTCCGGCACGCCGTAGACGACGGCGATGACACCGGCCGGAACACCGGCATCGATAAGGCACTGGGCGACGGCCGCGGCAGACGCCGGGGCCTCTTCGCCGGGCTTGTAGATCATCGTGCAGCCGGCGGCGAGCGCCGAGCCCATCTTGCGGGCGGCATTGCCGACCGGGAAGTTCCACGCCGAAAAACCGGCGGTCGGGCCGACCGGTTCCTTGACGACCTGAAAGCGGGTTTCGCCGATGCGGCCCGGAATGACGCGGCCATAGGTGCGGCGGCCTTCCTCGGCGAACCACTCCATTTCTTCCGTGGCGAAATGGGTTTCGAGCCGCGCTTCGGCGATCGGCTTGCCCATTTCGAGCGTGGCAAGGGTGGCGATCTCTTCCTGCCGGTCGTGCATCAACTGGGCTGCGCGCTTCAGGATGCGGCCGCGCTCGCGCGGGCTCGTCGCGCGCCATAGCGGAAAGGCTCGGCTTGCGGCTTCGAGCGCCTGGTCGAGATCCTGCGCCGTCGCATGCGGCACAACGCCGATCGCTTTTTCGGTGGCTGGATTGATCAGCGGCTGCGTCTTGCGGTCGCCATTCTCCAGCCAGACCCCATCGATCAGGAGACGCGCGGACTGGTAAGCGTCGGACGAGCGGTCTGGATTGGTTGCGATGTTCATGTCGTCTCCTCCGTTTTTCATCAGACGAATGCGTCTGGCATTCGTCAATTTCGGGCTTTTCGTGAGCCCGGCTTCCTCGTCCACTTCAAGGGGATAAAGCAGGGAGCCTGATATTGTCAATTCCGACGTTCACGTCGGCTCAAATAGCGATCGTACCACCGTCGATCGGGATTACCGCGCCGGTCATGAAGCTCGAGGCCTTCGATGCCAAAAGCAGGGCGAGGCCCATGATCTCGTCCGTCTCGGCAATGCGGCCGAGTGGCACCGTGTCGGCAAAGGCCTTTTCCACCTCCGGTTCGCGAATGCGGCCGCCGGCGATATTGGTGCGGAACGGGCCGGGGGCGATGCCGTTGACGAGCACGTTATAGGGCGCCAGCTCCCACGAGGCCTGCTTGACGAGATTGACGACGGCGCCCTTGCTGGATGCATAGGCGTAACCGGTCATCGGGTCGGCGCGCAAGCCGGCGATCGAGGCGATTGCGACGATGCGGCCTTGTCTCTGTTTCTTCATATGCCTGGCGGCGGACTGGATGGCGACGAAAGTGGCGGTGAGGTTCACATCCACCACCCGGTTCCACAGCTCGTCGCTGACATTTTCGATCGCGCCCGCTTCCGTGCGGGAATTCGGGCCCCCGCTGATGCCGGCATTGGCGACGAGGATATCGAGATGCCCGTGTTTTTCGGCAATGCCATCGATGGTGTTGCGCAGGCTCGCGCTGTCGGAGACATCGACCTGATGGCTTTCGGCGGAAAAGCCCTGGCCGTTCAGCCATTGGTAAGCGGCGGCAAGCGTCTCGGCGTCGAGATCGAGCAGCGCCACATGCGCGCCATTGGCCGCCAGCGTCTTGGTGATGGCAAGGCCAAGGCCGCTCGCCGCACCGGTGACGACGGCGATTTGGCCTTTGAGATCGAATAGTTTTTCGGCCTGCATTTTTCCTCCTCCCTTAGTCTCCTGGGCGCCGTGACAGCCCCTCACCCCGCCTCCGCTGCGCTCGGCGACCCTCTCCCCGCACGCGGGGCGAGGGGGAGCGGCGACGGTGCGGCATATCCCTTCTCCCCGTCAAGAACGGGGAGAAGGTGGCGGTAGCCGGATGAGGGGCGGACGGTGGACGCCCACGCCTGATCAAGCGAAATCACCCACCCAAGCGGCTCCAACCTTGTATGCAATTGTCGAAGATGCAAGTTAGAAATTTGCTATTATCAATCAAAATTTGACAGAGTCATATTGACCCTCCCCGAAAGGTTATACAGATTGCCGCCATTCGCGGGTGCCGAGGAGCGCCTGCCTTAACGGTCGTCAGGTCCCGGGGAGGATGAAACACCGATGAGCTTTACCGAAAGCTTTGAAACCGTCACCGGCACGAAGATCCGGCTCATGCGGGGAGGCAAGGGCGCTCCGCTGCTTTTCCTGCACGGTGCGAGCGGCGCCTCGCGCTGGCTGCCCTTCATGGAGAAGCTCTCCGAAACCCACGAGGTGATCGTGCCGGAACATCCGGGTTTCGGCGGCTCCGACAATCCGGAATGGCTGGACAATATTTCCGACCTCGCCTTCTTTTATCTGGACGTCCTCGACCATCTCGGCTTCGATAAAGTCAATCTGGTCGGCCAGTCGATCGGCGGATGGCTGGCGGCGGAGATCGCCGTCCGCAATGCGACGAAACTCGGCTCCCTGACTGTCGTGGCGCCGGCCGGTATCCGGGTGAAGGGCGTGCGCAAGGGCGACGTCTTCATGTGGAACCCGGAGGAGACCGCCCGCAACCTCTTCCACGACCAGGCGTTTGCGGAAGCGATGCTGGCCGCCCCGCCGCCGTCGAAGGAGGGGATGGAAATTCTTCTCAGGAACAAGCTCACGTCGGCCAAGCTCGCCTGGGAGCCGCGTTTCCTCAATCCGCACCTGCACAAGTGGCTGCATCGGATTCCGGTGCCGACGCTGATCGTCTGGGGCGACGACGACAAGGCGATGCCGGTCGGTTACGCCCCGGCCTGGCGCGACCTCATTCCCAACTCGCGGCTTGAGATCATCGAGAATTGCGGACATGTGCCGCAGATCGAAAAGGCCGACCGTTTCGTCGAACTGGTCAATGGCTTCATCGCGGAGGTTACGCGATGAAATTCTACTTCATGCACCTGATGCCCTATGCGGATCTCGATCTGTCCTATGACGAGAAGCACAATTCCGCCTGGGTCACCCTGCCGAACACCTATTACGATCCGAAGAAGGGCCACCAGCTCTACAATCGTTACCTGGACGAGCTCGAATATGCCGACCAGCTCGGCTTCGACGGCATCTGCGTCAACGAGCACCATTCGAACGCCTATGGCCTGATGCCGATCCCCGGCGTCATGGCCGGCGCGCTCGCCCGCCGCACCAAGAACGTCAAGATCGCCATTCTCGGCCGGGCGCTGCCGCTCTTGAACAACCCACTGACCGTGGCGGAAGAATTCGCGATGGTCGACAACATTACCGGTGGCCGCCTGATCGCCGGCATGGTGCGCGGCATCGGCGCCGAATACCATTCCTGGGGCGTCAACCCTGCCTTTTCACATGAGCGGTTCCAGGAAGCCCATGACCTGATCCTGCAGGCCTGGACGCAACCCGGCCCGAGCGTCTTCGAAGGCAAGCACTACAATTTCGAATACGTGAACGTCTGGCCGCGGGTCTACCAGGACAATCCGCACCCGCCGATCTGGATCCCGAGCCAGGGTTCCAGCGAGACGATCGAATGGGCGGCCCATCCGGACCGCAAATACACCTATCTCCAGACCTTCGCCTCGGTCTCCACCGTCGCCCGCTACATGAAGATGTATAAGGACGTTGCGGCCGGCTACGGCTACGAGGCGACCGAAGATCAGCTCGGCTGGTCGCTGCCGCTTTATGTCGCCGAGACCGACGAGATCGCCCGCCGCGAAGCCAAGGAGCATATCGAGGCCTTCCTGCAGAAGTTCCTGCGCATGCCGATGGAGATGCTGCTGCCGCCGGGCTACACCTCGGTAAAGTCGATGGTCGGGGCGATGTCGGCCAAGGCCGGCCATGCGATGAAGCAGACGATCGACAGCGTCATCGAAGAGGGCAAGTTCATCTGCGGCAGCCCGGCGACGGTGCGGGAGAAGCTGGAAGAGTACCAGGCCCAGATCGGCTTCGGTCATCTTTTGACGCTCCTGCAGTTCGGCACCCTACCGGCCGAGCTAACGCGTAAGAACATGGAGATCTATTCCAGGGAGGTCATGCCGTATCTGCGCAACGCGACATCCAGGACGGCGGCTTGAGGGGGCGCCGATTTGATGAGTTTGGTAACGCTATGAAGCCTTTGGGCGTAGCCATATCACCCAAGGTTCAGCTTGATGTGCGGTTGTGAATGCCGTCATTTGAGGCGTAGGACCGCGCAATTGTCACCCCCCAGTCGATGCGGTCTCAGCGGCCGGCGCCCCAAAAAAGCCGGCCGCTACCCCCTCGGGGCTATACCCCTTGCGCTAGGTCCTTTGGACGAGTTGAGGACTTCGCAGTCGGGAGTACAATGACTGCATCCTAAGCCGAACGTAGAAGAGGTACCGGCTTAGGAGAGGCCCGCGCAGGGGGAAAAAGGCGCGGGCCTTTTTATTTTTGCAGTACGACATCGAAAAGATGATGCTATTTGCCAAATTCCATGCATGTTCGCCGCGGGCTGGGGCGAGACATGATTCCAAAAAACGACGACGCGTGCTCGGATGATTTTCCGAACGGAGACGGTTATCCGGAGCTTACCGATGACGAACTTGAAAAGTTCGTCCCCGTGCTGATCGAGGCACTTACATTTCCACCTCCGCCGATCGGCTGGAAGCCGGGCGACGGAGGCTGAACGACCTCCCTTCAACGTGTCCATAGGCTCGATTTCCCTTTGGCTGTCCATTCGACGATGACCGAATGCATAGCTGTGTTTTTCGCATGAGGTCTGTGTTAGGAGGCCTCACGCAAGACAATGAGACATGCCGATGCTTCCCTGGATCCAGCTCGACCGTGCAACCATTCCCGGTGAGGGCGGCGAATTGCGCCTTAAGCAGCGCGGCGCCGAATTTTCGATCATGCTCGGCTCGACGGAGTTGATGAACAGCCGGCTGAGCGGTTCGGAAGAGGCGCTGGCGACGCTCTCCTGCGAGCGGATCGCCGGGCGGAAGAATGCCCGGATGCTGATCGGCGGCCTCGGCATGGGATTTACCCTGCGGGCGGCTTTGGGCGCTTTGCCAGGCGACACCAGGGTCACCGTCGCGGAACTGGTGCCGGCCGTGGTCGACTGGGCGCGGGGGCCGATGGCGGAATTTCACAAGGGCACGCTCGATGATCCGCGTGTCGATATTCATGTCGGTGATGTCGGGGCGCTGATCCGGTCGCGCAACGGCGCCTACGATGCGATCCTGCTCGATGTCGACAACGGCCCCGACGGGCTGACGCGGGCCTCCAACGACAGCCTTTATAATCGCGCCGGGCTCCGGGCCGCCAAGGCTGCACTGCGCGAAAATGGCGTCCTGGCCGTCTGGTCGTCGGCGCCGGATGCCGCCTTTACCCGCCGGCTGCGGGATGCGGGGTTTGCCGCCGAGGAAATCTTTGTGCGCGCCAACGGCAAGCGCGGTGGCCGCCACGTCCTGTGGATGGCGACCAACCGGTAGCAGGTCGGCAACGGCCCGTCGGCGGGAGCTTCGAAGAGAGCGGCACTACCGCACTCATTTTGCCCCGTCTTCATGCTCAAGCGAGCCGGAGGCGGACGGCAAAAGCGAAAAGAGATGGGCGTTCATTGCCGCCTGCGCCCATTCGGGGTTGCGGGCCTTGAGCGCCGCGAGGATTTCCCGGTGCTGGGCATGGGTGCGGCGGGTGCGCACCTCGACCGGCTCCGAGTAACGGTTGAAGATCGAGGCCGGCAGTTCCAGCGAAGAGGCCAGGATCTTTTCGAGCCGCGGGCTTTCGGCGGCGGCGGCGATCACCGCATGGAATTCGGCGTTGAGTCTGTCGAAACCTTCGAGGTGCTCGTTCCAGCCGAGTTCCTCGAACTGGGTCTCCATCACCCGTTCCAGCTCCTGCAGCCGCTGCAGGTCGGCTTCCGAAATGCGGGTGGCGGCGCGGCTGGTCGCATGGCCTTCGAGAATGGCACGTAACCGAAAGATCTCGATCGCGTCGTCGAGCGAGAAATCCGCGACGATCCCCCGCCGGTAACGTTCCAGCACCACCAGGCCCTCAGCGCTCAGCCGGTTCAACGCCTCGCGGATCGGCGTGCGGGACACCCCGATCGCGGCGGCAAGCTGGTTTTCGAGCAGCTTGTCGCCGGAGCGCATTTCGCCGGTGAGGATCAGATGCCGGATACGGTGATAGGCAGTTTCGACAGCGCTCTGCGTTGCCCCGTCCTTGGCATCGTCTCTGGTTGTCTCCTTGGTCAAGCGGCCACCTTTTCCTTGTCGTGATGATGATGCGGGAAAATATGACAATCGTCTATCGTCAAAAAGTGTATACCAGACTAGCGTGGCAAGCTCTTATACGATGGTTATGCCTTGACTTCCGCATAAAAGGTATACAAATATTTCTTCAGGAGGCCTGACAAGGCAATCGGCTACGGCCGAGGGAGGAGACCACCATGACTCAAGCCCGCAAACCTTTTATCGTCGGTATCGGCGGAACCCAGCGCCCTGGCTCGAGCTCCGAGCTCGCCCTGCGCCATTGCCTCGCCGCGGCCGAAAAGGCCGGCGCGGAAACCGACCTCATCTGCGGCACGGCGCTCGAACTGCCGCTCTTCGATCCGGGCGTGACGGACCGCACGCCGGCCGCCCTTAATCTTCTTCAGTCCCTTCGTCGCGCCGACGGCATCGTCATCGCAACGCCGAGCTATCACGGCGGCATGTCCGGCATGATCAAGAACGTCATCGACTATACGGAAGACATGCGCGAGGACGCCCGCTCCTATTTCGAGGGCCGCGCCGTCGGCTGCATTATCTGCGCCGCCGGCGACCAGGCGCTCGGCTCGACGCTGATCGGGCTGCGCTCGATCGTGCATGCGCTGCGCGGTTGGCCGACCCCTTATGCGGCGACCATCAAGTCCAACGAGAAACCTTTCGTCGACGGCCGTCCGGCCCGCCGGGAAGTCGCACAGCCGCTCGAAATCGTCGCCTCGCAGGTTGTCAGCTTCGCCGAAATGATGATGGCAAGCCGCGTCGGAGATGCCGCGCCGCGCCTCGTCGCCAGCAACTGATCCAATTTCAATCACCATCGTCGGATCCGTTGCCTTCATCCGGCCGCGGTCCCAGCGGAGCTTTCCATGAAGTTCAATTTCTTCCACCTGATGCCTTATCCCGATTACGACAAGCTGCCGCACGAATGGCCGGTCAGCACCCACGGGATCGACAGCGCCCGCATCCAGGCGCTCTACAACGAATATATCGACGAGATGGTCGATGCCGAGAATTACGGTTTCGACTGGGTGGGCTGCAACGAGCACCATTTCAGCCCCTACGGCCTGATGTCCAACCCGAACCTGATCGCCGGCGCGCTCGCCCGCCAGACGTCCAAGGCGAAGATCGCCATCGTCGGTAACCTGCTGCCGCTGCTGAACCCGGTCCGCGTCGCCGAAGAATATGCGATGATCGACGTGATGTCGGGCGGCCGCCTCGTCGCCGGCTTCCTGCGCGGCATCCCGCACGAATACATCGCCTACAACATCCCCCCGAGCGAATCCCGCAGCCGGCTGCGCGAGGCGACCGAGCTGATCATCAAGTGCTGGACGGAGGACGAGCCCTTCGGCTGGGAAGGCGAGCACTATCAGTTCCCGGCTATCTCGATCTGGCCGAAGCCGATCCAGAAGCCGCATCCGCGCATCCTGATGTCCGCCAGCAACGCGGAATCGGCCGAATTCGTCGCCAAGATGCGCGCCATCATGGGCATCACGCTGATCCAGGATCTGTCGATCGCCAAGGCTGCTGTCGAGAATTTCAAGAAGACCGCCCGTTCCTATGGCTGGGAACCGACGCCGGACGATATCCTGGTCGGCCAGCAGATCTGCATTGCCGATACGGACGAGGAGGCCAGGCACCACATGGCCGCCGCCCAAACCTATTTCCACCAGACGCTGATGCGCCCGCAGCGCTCCGCCCAGCAGCTCGTGCTCGGGCAGAGCCGCTACTACACCGAGGCCGATGCCGGCGAGAATTTCCAGAAGCGCCTCGCAACGCTGCGCGGCCGCACGGTGGAAGAACAGATCGAAGCCGGTTCGATCATCTGCGGCAGCCCCCAATCGGTCATCCGGCAGATCAAGCGCCTGCGCCAGGAACTCGATTGCGGCCTGCTGAACCTGACGATCAAAGTCGGCAACATGCCGGGCAGCGTCGTTCGCCGCGGCATGGAACTGTTCCGCGACCGCGTCGCCCCCGAAGTCGCTGGCCTGTAAGAGGAGTTTGATCCATGAGCTTTGAACTGAAGACGATCGAGCTTTCCCGCGGCAGGCTCTCCTACCATGTCGGCGGCACGGGGCAGCCGGTTGTCTACCTGCATGCCGCCGGCGGCGTGATGCTGACCGAGCCGCTGAAGGCGCTTATCGCGAACCACACGGTCTATGCGCCGGTCTGCCCGGGCTTCGACGGCACCGAGGGCAACGAAAACCTGAAGACGGTGCGGGACTGGGTGGCCATGGTCGCTGAGTTCGCCGAAAAGCTGGTCGGCCCGCGGTTCGATGTGATCGGCTCGTCCTTCGGCAGCTGGTCGGCTTTGTGGCTTGCCGCCGAGCATCCGAAAATGGTCGACCACCTGATCCTCGGCGTCCCGGCCGGGTTCCGCTTCGGGGGCAAGGGCGGGCTCCCCGCCGATCCGGACGCGCGCTTCAAGGCGCTCTACGCCCATCCGCAGAAGATCAAGTCGACGCCGAAATCGCCTGAAGTGATGGCCGCCAACGGCAAAACCTACGAGCGCCTCGCGAACGACATTCAGGTTGACGAGGCACTGAGTGCGCGCCTGCCCTCGATCGAGGCGGTCACGCTGATTCTGCTCGGCACCGAAGACAAGGTCGTGCCGGCGGAGGCCGGTGCGCACCTGAAGCGCAACATCCCGACCTCGCAGCGCGCCTTCATCTTCGACGCTGCCCATTCGATCGAGGTCGACCAGCCGGAACGTACGCTGCGGCTCTGGACCGACTTCCTGAAGCGCGGCCCCGGCTACGTGCTCAACCAGGGGGCCTGATGCCGCCTGAGGCGATACCCTTCCCAGGGGAAGCTTGGCCCAGACCTCGGTCTGGGCCTTTTTTCTTGTAGGGACATTGCGTTCTCCCTCATTCCGGTGGGCGCTCGGCTGTCGTCGAAAGAGAAAGGCTTTACAGGCAATTTTCGCAAGCTGTAATTTTCAACATTGACGGATATAATGTGTCTATTATGAATTGATTTGCGTTTCGCTTCAGGAAGGCCCAAGAGCCGCATGCGGAATGCCATCGTCCGGGATATGTGGGACGATGTGAATGGGAGGAATGGCATGATCGGTGAAGACGTCAGGCGCAAGGAAGACAACCGGTTGATCACCGGCAAGGGCCAGTATGCCGACGACCTCAAATTCGAGAACACGGCCTATGCCGCCTTCGTGCGCTCGCCGCATGCCCATGCGATCATCCGCGGCATCGACACGTCGGCTGCCCGCGACATGCCGGGCGTGCTCGCCGTCCTGACCGGCGAGGATATCGTTGCGGCTGGCATTGCGCCGATCCCGCACGCAATCGGCAGTTCGCAGTTCGGCTCCGACATCCGCATCAAGAACTACGACGGCACCGAGCGTGCTCGCACCCATCACCAGGCGCTGCCGACCGACCGTGCCCGCTTCGTCGGCGAGGCGGTGGCCATGGTGATCGCCGAGAGCACCAATCTCGCCAAGGATGCCGCCGAAGCCATCGAAGTCGACTGGGAGGAACTGCCCGCGGTCGTGCGCGGCGTCGACGCGCTGGAAGAAGGCGCGCCGCAGCTCTGGGACCATGTTCCGGGCAACAAGGCGATGGACGGCGAAATCGGCGACAGGGCGGGCACCGCAGAGGCATTCGCCAAGGCCGCCCACGTCCTCGAATTTACCAGCTGGGCGCAACGCGTCACCGGCGTGCACATGGAGCCGCGTTCCTCCGCCGCCGAATACGACCCGGAGACCGGCAAATTCACCATCCACGCTTCCGGCGGCCATGGCGTCGTGATGATGCGCGAGCAGATCGCTGCGTCTCTCGGCGTCGACATGGCCTTCGTCCGCGTCGTTGCGCCCCGCGATGTCGGCGGCAATTTCGGCACCCGCAACGCCACCTATCCGGAATTCGTGCTGTTGCCATACGCCGCCAAGCTCACCGGCCGGCCGGTCAAACACCAGGCGGAACGCATCGAAGCGTTCCTGTCGGATTTTCAGGGCCGCGACCTGCATGTGAAGGCCAGGCTGGCGCTCGATGAATACGGCAGGTTCCTCGCGTTCCACTCTATCAATACCAGCAATATCGGCGCCCATACGGTGTCCTACACGCCCCTCAACAAGGGCATCCAGCTGATGACCAGCCTTTATCGGGTGCCGGTCGCGCATGTGGAATTCCGCGCGGCGATGTCGAATACCGTACCGACCATCCCCTATCGCAGCGCCGGCCGCCCCGAAGCCATGTACATCATCGAGCGGATGATCGACCTTGCCGCCCGCAAGTTCGGTTTCGACCGGGTGGAGCTACGGCGCATCAACATGATCCCGGAAGAGGCCTCTCCCTATTCCAACCCGATGGGCGTCATTTACGACAATGGCGACTATATCGGCTGCATGGACAAGGTGCTCGAGATGGCCGACTGGAAGGGTTTCGAGGCGCGCCGCGCAGAAGCCCGCAAGCGCGGCATGTATCGTGGCATCGGCCTTTCCAATTATATCGAGGGCACCAGCGGCGTGCCGCGCGAGCGCGCCGAGATCACGGTCGATCCGACCGCCGGCATCGTCGATGTCGTCATCGGCACCCAGAATACGGGGCAGGGGCACGAGACGGCGTTTGCCCAGCTCGTCGGGTCCTTCCTCGGCGTTTCCCACGAGGTCGTGCAGATCCGCGCCAGCGATACGGATTTCGTCTCGGCCGGCGGCGGTTCGCATTCCGGACGCTCGCTGCGTTTCGCGAGCATCGTCATGCACAAGGCGACTGCCGAGATCATCGAACGCGGCCGCAGGATCGCCGCCTTCATGCTGAACGTCGCGCCGGAAGAGATCGACTTCACCGACGGCCATTTTCGCGCCCGCGGATCGAACGGCGTCGTCAGCCTGTTCGAGGCGGCCCAGGCTGCGGAAAACGATCTCGGCCTGCCGGACGAGCTGCGGGGCACGCTTGCGGCGATTTCCGACGAGACCACCCATGGGCTCGCCTATCCCTATGGCGCTGCGGTCTGCGAAATCGAGATCGATCCGGAAACCGGGTTCTTCCATATTCCGCGTTATTCGACCGTCGATGACGTCGGCAAGGCGCTGAACCCGATGATCGTCGATGGCCAGACCCATGGCGGCATCGTCCAGGGTGTCGGCCAGGCACTTTTCGAATGGTCGCATTACGACCAGGAGACCGGCCAGAACCTGTCGGCCACCTTCATGGACTATCAGGTGGCACGTGCTTCCGATTTCCCGAGCTTCGACACCCATATCAGCGAAGTGCCGGCCAAAAGCCATCCGCTCGGTTTCCGTCCGGGCGGCGAGGGTGGTACGACACCGTCGCTCGGCGTGACGATCAACTCCATCACCGATGCGCTCGCCGATCTCGGCGTCACCCATATCGAAATGCCGGCAACGCCCTCCCGTATATGGGAAGCGATCCGGGCGGCGAAAGCCAAACAAGAAGCGTGAGGAGAAAGCATTGTCCGACGTCCTGATCAATACCCGGGGGAACGTCCTCGAGATCACTCTCAACCGTCCCGACAAGGGCAATGCGCTGACGCCCGAGATGGCGCAGGCCATCACCGCTGCGCTGAAATCCCTGTCGCCGGAAACCCGCGTCGTGCTGATGAACGCCAAGGGCGGCGATTTCTGCACCGGCCGCAGCGCCGCCATGCCGGCTGCCGGTTCTCGCGCCACGGCGCTCGACCTGCGCACCGCGATCTCCGATCCGGTCCTCGATTTTTACGAAGTGCTGCGCGAAATCCCGGTTCCGTTCATCACCGCCATCCGCGGCAGGGCCGCCGGCGTCGGTTGCGCCATCGCGGCTCTCGCGGACGTGGCGATCGCTGCCGAAAGCGCCACTTTCCAGGTGCCGGAAATGAACCACGACATCGCCCCGACGCTGGTACTCAACGCGCTCGCCGACCGGGTTTCCCGCGCTACGCTTTCCCGCATGGTGCTCACCCGCGACGTGATCCCCGCGACGGAAGCCAAGGTGCTCGGCATCGTCGGCATCACGGTCGCCGATGCCGGTATCGACGCCGAAGTCGAACGCGTGGTCGGCCAGCTCGAGAAGAACTCGGTGCCGACCGTGCGCGGCATCAAGGCATTTCTCTCGATGAGCCCGGAAACTTCTTTCGCCTCCCGCAAGGAACTGGCCGCACTGATCAACTGCGTTGCGACGGCGGAAAAGTTCCGCTGACATAGATCCGTAGCCAGAATCCCTTTCATCCACATACCTGCACCTTCTCCCGTTGGGGAGAAGGGATGCGGAATAATGCTGTCATGCCTCGGGGAGTTAAGCCTTCTGATCGGCCACCTAGTCCGAATGCTTCATTGACCGGGTGCGGACCCGGCGTAGGATCGCTTTGGGTAAAACCCATTGGGCTGGGGGCTGACGGTATCTATGGAGGGTGCCATGCAGGAACCTGATATGCAGAAACTCGATGCACTTGTCGGTCGGCTGGTGGGCGATCTCGGCGCTGGCGTGTCCGGTGTTCTCGTCGTGCTCGGCGACCATCTCGGCCTGTTCCGGGCAATGATGGACGGACGGCTGCGATCCTCGATGGAAATAGCGGAAACGACGGGGCTGACCGAGCGCAATGTGCGCGAATGGCTCGCCGCCATGGCTGCGGCCGACTACGTCATGTTCGATGAAAAGTCGAACAAGTTCGGTATGACGCCTGAGCAGGCGATGGTTTTTTCCAATGAGGACAGCCCGGCCTTTTTCGGGGGCGCTTTCGAAATCGTCCAGTCGATGTGGATGGACGAACCGAAGGTGGAGGAAGCCTTTCGCACCGGCCGCGGGCTCGGCTGGCACGAACACAGCACCTGCCTCTTCCGGGGCACCGAGCGCTTCTTCCGGCCCGGCTACAACAGCCATCTGGTCGACGAATGGATTCCGGCGCTTCAAGGCGTCAGGGAAAAGCTGGAGCGAGGGGCGGAGGTCGCCGACGTCGGCTGTGGCCATGGCGCCTCGACGATCCTCATGGCCAAGGCCTTTCCGAAGTCGCATTTCCACGGGTTCGACTACCATGCCCCCTCCATTGAACGCGCAAAGCGTGCAGCGCAGGAGGCTGGCGTCGACGACCGGGTGACGTTCCGCCAGGCAACGGCGAAGGAGTTCCCCGGCGGCAACTACGATCTCGTCGCCATGTTCGACTGCCTGCACGATATGGGCGATCCGGTCGGAGCGGGCCGTCATATCCGCGAGACGATGGCGAAGGGTGGCACCTGGATGATCGTCGAACCTTTCGCGCATGACGGCCTGAAGGACAACCTCAACCCGGTCGGGCGCGTTTATTACGGCGCCTCGACGATGATCTGCACCCCCGCCTCCATGGCGCAGGAGGTAGGTCTTGGCCTTGGAGCGCAGGCTGGAGAGATGAAGCTTCGCAAGGTGGTGCTCGACGCCGGCTACTCGCACTTCCGACGGGCGAGCGAAACTCCGTTCAACATGATCTTCGAGGTGAGAGCCTGAACTGCTTCGGGTCTACGCGGTTCCCAAGAGCGGCCGCCTAAAGCGCCAGACCTTCGGTCACCAGCGGAGCCAGCGCCTCCGTGGCCGCCGGCGAGATCTGCACGATGGCCCGTGCATCGAGATCGAACACGACAGCGACCGATTGCATCGTGCCGAATACCCGGCCGGTGAAGGGATCGACCATCCAGAAGATCAGCGACATGACGCGCTGGTCGGTCTTCTGCAACCCGCCCCAGATCTCGAAACAGTCGCCGAGACGCGGCGTTTCGCCATAAAGGATGCGGAATTCCAGCACCGCGCCGCCCACCTTGCCGGGCGGCGTTTCGGCATGTTTGCTGACGATTTCGCGGATCGGGCCGGTGAGCTGCTTCACCCCGCCGCCGACCGCGCCGATGAATTTCTGGGGGCCGAGGCGGTGGAATGCGTCGCAGGCCTCCGGTTCGATCAGGCTCATCGCGGTGCGTTTCAGGCCGAGCGTGATTGCCCGGTCGCGTGAGGCGCTGATCGTCACCGGTTCATTGCCGGTGCCGCGGGCGACTGCCTCCCTGGGAGCGTCGACCAGCGAGGCGGAAGCCTTTTCGCGGAAGGCCGCTGGCCAGGGAAGGGGCGTCGTGAGGTCGGCCGTATCCACATGGGTCAGCCGCACCCTGAAGCTCGCGGCAAGCTGGCCGGAATGGCTGTTGTAAAGCATCAGCACCGCAAACGCCGTTGTCTCGCCGATCTCGAGGAAACCGCCTGTCATATGCAGCGACGTGCCGGCATGCGCTTCGCGATGGAAACGGATATGATGTTCGTTATAGGCGATCGTCGTGGCCGACCTCGGCGAAAACAGGCCTGTCAGGCCGTTGAGGCCGAACAGAACCGCCACGCCCTCATTGGCACGGGCGACGTAATACTGGGTGTTCCAGTGCGCATTTTCGTCCACTTCCCATTGGCGCACGCTGCCGCGCCAAACCTCGATCATCGGGGCCTCGATCATCGGGGCTTCGGTCATTTCGCCTTGCTGCGCACTCACGCCAGCTCCTCCTCCAGAACGATACGCCCCCTGACGGCGCCCTTGGAGAGCCGGCTCATCGCGCCGTTGATCGATGATTTCGGGACGGCCTCGTAGGGGATGGCGTCGAGCCTTCCGCTTTTGGCGAGATCCACCAGATCCTGCAATTCCTGCAGAGACCCGGTGATGCTGCCGATCAGGCTCAGGCCCCCTTGCGCCATGCGCATGGTCGGGATGGTCAACTGGCCGCCGAACATGCCGACCATGATGATGCGGCCGCCGCGCGCCAGCGCCGGGAAACAAAAGGCCGCCGTCTGGCTGTTGTTGACGAAATCGATGATGGTGCGCACCGGCCGGCCGACCGTATCGACGATCCTCGCCGTCACGTCGTCGCCGGTCGAAAGCACGGTTTTGTGGGCGCCGGCATCCGCAGCGATCTTCAATTTCTCTTCGGAAACATCGACCACGACGATGTTTTCGTGCCCGAGCGCCTTGAGGATGACGATGCCGCTGAGGCCGAGCCCGCCCGCGCCGACCACGACGATCGCCTCGTCTGGGCGAACCGGCACGGCCTTGCGGATGGCGGAATAGGCTGTGAGGCCGGAGCAGGCATAGGTGGCCGCAAGCGCCGGGTCGAGGTCTCCGGTATCGATTAGATAGCGGCTGTGTGGCACCACCACATGGCTGCCGAAACCGCCGGGCCTGCGCATGCCGAGCGGCCGGCCCTGCATGCAGAGGTTCTCTTGTCCTGCACGGCAGGTTTCGCATTCGCCGCAGCCGAGCCACGGATAGACGAGCCTTATTTCGCCAACTTTCACGCCCGTCGCATCGGGGCCAACGGCGGTGACGGTGCCGAGGATTTCGTGACCGAGGGTGAGCGGGTATTTCATGCCGATGCTGTCGATCGACACCTGCCTGTCGCCCATGTCGAAAATGCCCTTCCACAGGGTCAGGTCCGAATGGCAAAGCCCGCAATGAGACACCGAAACGACGACCTCCGAGCCCGCCGGCTGCGGGTTCGCCTCCTCGATCTCCCGGAGCACTTCCGATGCTTCAAATACCTGCCATGACCGCATGATCCAGCTCCTCCCAGATGTATGGAGCGTATCAGGCTGCCTGTTATATGGCAATTGGGAATTGGAGTTGGGTTATGCGCTGGTTCAAAATCGGTGGCGGCTGCCCAACCACGCCGTCATCCTAGGGCTCGACCCGAGGATTCAGCGCCGCGTCTGCGGCGAAGGGCTCTTTTCACGTGAAGGACTTCGCGTGGATGGATCCTCGGGTCGAGCTCGAGGATGACGACGGAGAGGTTGGATAGCTGCGGAGAGGTTGGGATGGCTCTCCATAAAGGAAAGGAGAACGAGGGCAGCTTAGGGCCGCCGTATCGAGTCCCGCTACTCCGCCTTCTCCTGCCCCTCGATCGCCGCCTCAGCGCCGGCAATCGCCTTGTCGAGCAGTTCCAGAAACGCTTGCCGCTCCTCGACGGACAAAAACCGCAGCAGGTCGGCCTCGTGCTGCGGCAGCGAGGTTTCCACCAGTGCGGCGGCGTCCAGCCCGGCCTTGGTGAGCCGCAGTTCGGAGACGCGGCCGTCATCGGCGGCGCGGTCGCGTTCGACGAGTTTGTATTTGATGAGGGGACTAAGCGTCTGGACCAGCGTCGGCGGTTCGATGCGCAGCCGCCTTGCGAGCGCGATCTGGCTGATGCCGGGATAACGGCGGATCAGGAGCAGCACGCCACCCTGGACCGGCGTGACGGCGAGCGAGCGGGCGCGAAACCAGTTCTGCCAGTGGATGCCGAACAGCGCCTGCAGGCGGCGGATGCGGATGCCGACGACACCGTCGAGAAGGACGGCATGGCCGTCCCTCTCTGCCGGTGCATTCGGTTCCAAACTCATGTCTTGTTCCAGTTGCCGTAGACTTTCACGTCCATCGCGCCGATGCCTTCGAACCTGCCGTGCAGCACGTCGCCGGGAGCGATCGGGGCGACGCCTTCCGGCGTGCCGGTCATGATGATGTCGCCCGGATAAAGCGTGTAGGCCTTGCTGGCGAACTCGATCAGCTTCTGGACATTGAAGATCAGCATGCTGGTGTTCGATTTCTGGCGGCTCTCGCCGCCGATCGTCAGTTCGAAGTCGAGATTGTTCGGGTTCGGGATCTCGTCCGCGGTGACCACATAAGGGCCGAGCACGCTGAACGTGTCGAGCGACTTGCGGTAGCTGCGCTCTTCCGGGCCGCGGATGGTGATGTCGTAACAGATCGCGTAACCGGCAACGTAGTCCAGCGCATCGGCTTCCGACACGCGAAAACCTTTTTTGCCGATGATCACGGCAAGTTCGATCTCGTGGTCGGTGCGCCGGTCCGCCCAGTCGACGACGACGCCTTCCGAGGGGCCGACCAGCGAGCTCACCGCCTTCAGGAACACGCCGGCCTCGGCGATCGGCTTGATCTTCATGCCGTGATGGAGCTGGTCGCTGTCCAGCACTTCGTCGAGATGGAGCCGGTAGTTGACCGGGGCGCCGACGATCTTGCCCGGATTGGCGATCGGGCTGAGAAGCGCGACTTCGGACAGCGGCTTCGAAGCCGCGGTCTTCGCCATCTCCTCCATGACTGGCCGCAGCTCGGCGAAATGGGCCATGAACTGGTCGCCGTGGGGGAAGGGGTAACGGTAGTTCGGCAGGCGATCGAGGACGCTGGTGACATCCTTCACCTGATCGCCGACGACCACGCCGAGACGATTATCGTCGTAGCGGCAAAAACGCATGATTTCTCTCCCTGATGTCGTTCGCTCAGACGCGGGTGCGGTCTTCGCGGAAATAGCCGAGCTTCTCCTGCGCCACGCGGTCGGAGAAGCAGAATACGACGACGTCGTCGTTCGCCTTGAACGAGCGCCACGACCAGCCGGGCACGACGATCACGTCCTTGGGGCCGAAGTCGAAGGTTTTGGCGCCTATCGTGATCGAGCCGGTGCCTTCGGCGATGCACATGACGATGTGGTCCGTGGAGCGGATTTTCGCCGTTTCCATGCCCTTCGGGAAATGGCTGAGCCATGCGGACATGGTCGGCATCGTCCAGCCGCCGTCGATCGGGTTGGCATAGCGCAGCGTCGTGCCGATATGGGCGTCGATTTCTTCGCCACGCGAGGCGCGGTAGAGGGCTTCGCGGCTGCGCTCGTAGGGATAGTTGAAGATCGGCGTCGTCTGGCCGTAGGGGCTGGCGCCGCCGATCGGCAGCATGCCGGAACCGAACCGGGCAAGCGAGTCGCCTTCCGGCCGAAGCAGTTCCTGTTCGGTGTCGTCGGAATCCTCGCGGAACACCGCCTCGAAAAAGGCGATCATCGGCACGTCGAGACCGTCGAGCCAGGCGGCCGGGTCGGAACCGTCATTGCCGTGGTCGTGCCAGGCCCAGACGGGCGTGATGACGAAATCGCCAAACGCCATGCGGGTGCGCTCGCCGCCGACGGTCGTATAGGCGCCCGAACCTTCCAGCATGAAGCGCAGCGCCGACGGCGTGTGGCGGTGAGCCGGCGCCACTTCGCCCGGCATGATGATCTGGATGCCGGCATAAAGCGTCGAGGTGGCCCGCGACTGGGCCGGGAAGGCGGGGTTCTCGAGGATCAGCACCCGGCGCTCCGCCTCTTCGGCGGTCAGCAGATTGCCGGATTCGAGGATCAGCGGGCGGATGTCGTCGTAACGCCAGCGATGCGCCTGCGCCTTCGAAGTCGGCTCGGGCGGCAGCATGCCCTTCATCACTTCCCAAAGGGGCGCCATGTTGTGCGGCTTGAGCCGCGCATAAAATTCTTCCCGTTTCGCAACGGTGGTGGCAGCAATCTCCTGCATGAAATCCTCCTCCTCGGCTCCTCCAGCCAAGATCGTAAGGTATACTAATTAATTTGGGGAGGTCAATCGCATTGGGATTGCCGCTGGCAGTACCTGATCTCCGAATAAGGGGAAGATCCGCTTACCGTCCCGCCGTGCTCTTCGCCCGGGTCGGCTTCGGCGGCGCGGGAGGCTTGACCTTGTCCTCGCCCTTTGCCCCGCGGCCGGGTGCGCCGAGCCGTTCGGAAAGCCGGTGGGCGGCTGCCATCAGGGCGTCGATCGTCGGTTTCTTGCGGGGGCCGGCGAGCTGTTTGTCGGAACCGAGCACGGTCATGGTCGCGACGATCCGGCCGCTATAATCGAAGACCGGCGCAGCGATAGCGGCGAAGCTCGAATTGATGCTGTTGACCGTCATCGCATAACCTTGGTGGCGCACGGTCTCGATGATCTTCTGGATTTCCTTGGTGCTGGTAACGCGCGGCGAGAGCGAGGCCGCGTCATCCGACGAATCCCGCTTGGCCGCGGCAATTTCGTCCTGCCGCACCGCCATGGTCTCGCTCTCGTCGAGATAGGTGAGGAAGACCTGGCCGGTCGCCGAGGTCAGGAGCGGCAGCACGTAGCCGAGGCGCACGGCAAGCGATCCCTGCCGCTCGCCGTCCACCTTGGAAACGATGCCCGGGCCGCGATCGCCCCAGAGCGAAAGATAGGTGGCGAAACCGGCGGTGCGCTGCAGCGCTGCGAGTTCTTCGCGGGCGAATTCCACCACGTCGAGCTGGCGGATGGCCGACAGGCCGAGCTGGATCGCGAAACGGCCGAGCCCGTAATGCCCGGTGACCGGATCCTGGAAGGCGACGCCCTCCTTGACGAAGCTGACGAGGTAGAGATGCGCCTTGCTTGGCGGCATGCCGGCGGCGGCGGCGATATCGCGCAGCGGCAGCGGGCCGTTCGCCGCCTCCATGGCGCGAATAACCTGGAAGCCGACCTCGATCGATTGAATGCGGCGCTGGGTCCATTCCACCGGCGCCTTGGTCTTATCTGACGGCATCCTAAATCCCCTGTGTTCCCAGTTGATTATATTTATATCTGTAGCAGGTCGAGCCCGCTTTAAGCGTAGTTTTCCACAGCCCGGAAGGCGGCGGCCAGATCATTCGCATCGAGCATCCGTTCCTGGTTGACCAGGAACGGGCTTTTTGCGCAGGCTGCGCCAAGATTTTCGATCGCCGTATCGCCGATATCGGGCATGCCGAGGTCGACAAGCCGGCGCGGCATGCCGATCTCGTCATAGAAGCCGAACAGCGTCGTCAGTTCGTCCTCGGGGCGGCCTTCCGCCATTGCCTGCACCAGCGTGCCGTAGGCTGCATGTTCGCCATGCAGCGACTGTTTTCGCACCGGCTCGATCGCCCCGAGTTCGGTCGCGACCGCATGGGCAATGGAGAGACCGGTATTTTCGAAGGCGACGGCGCTGAGCCAGAGGATCGCCTCGATGACCGCTTCGAGATCCGGCGTCACCTCTCCGGTGCCGGCCACCCGCATGGCACCCGGCCCGTGTTCGAGCAGCATCCGGTAACAGATATCGCCGAGCATCACGCCGGTCTTCAAAGGCCGCGTTCCCTGCTTGGAAAGGCCGGTGCCCTTCCAGGCGCCTTCCGTCTCGAACTTTGCGGTCAGCGCATCGCCGATGCCGCCGAGCAGCAGCCGGGCAGGGGCCTTGGCGATGATCGCCGTATCGACGATCACGACGGCCGGGTTCTGGTCCATCTGTTCGACGGCAATCATCCGGTGGTGGTCGTCATAGATGACGATGCCGCGGGTCGAGGGCGCATCGGTGGACGCGACCGTCGGTACGCTGACGAAGGGCAGGCCGGTGCGGCGAGAAACACCCTTGGCGACGTCGAGCGTGCGCCCGCCGCCGATGCCGACAACCACTTCGCCGCCCCTAGCGCGCACCATTTCGGCCAGGCGGTCCATTTCCCTGTGGGTGACGTCCGCGTCGAAGGGGATCACGGTTGGCGTGATGTCCTGCCGGTTCAGGGTCTCGGTGAGATCCGCCTCGATATGCGGAAGCACCACGGCGTCGCAGATCGCCACGACCGACCGGCCGAGCGTCGCGGCCTTTTCGCCGAGCTGACTCAGGGCTCCCGGGCCTTGAATATAAAAGGCCGGCGCCCGGAATATGCGTGTCATGCCTCCCCCCGGAATGCTGTAACGCTGAATGCTATACAACATTATCAAAGGAGATGGGAGCTTGTCTAAGGTCGTATTGACCTGGGGTCGAGTACTCCGGTCGGCTTGGAGTTCACACGAGATCGGCGAGGTAGGTGTTTTCCGCCCGCGACCGGGTGTAGGCCGCCGGATCGACCTCGGCGATGATCAGGGCTTCGCCCTCGGCGGGCGCCTCGGCAATCAGCTTGCCGTCCGGTGCCGCGATCCGCGAAAGGCCGGCATAGGCGAACAAGTCGTCCGAACCACTGTGGTTGATATAGGCGACAAAAACCTGGTTCTCGAAGGCGCGGACCTGGATCATGTGTTCGGCGATGAACTGACCGGACCAGCCGGTCGGCAGCGCCGTCGGCACCACGACGAGATCGGCGCCGCCTTTCGCGAGCTGCCGGACGTTTTCCGGAAACTCGACATCGTAGCAGATCAGGAACCCCAGCCTGATACCGCCGAGCGTAACCAGAACCTGGCGGCGGTCCTCCTGGGCGAACCATTTGCGCTCATAGAGGCCGTAGAGATTGCATTTGCGATAGACCGCCGTCTGGCCCTTGCCGTCGGTGAAGAAGGCGCTGTTGAAGGTGTTTTCGAAGGTCTTTTCGGCAAAACCCGCGACGATCGCCAGCCCGTGTTTCGAGGCGATCTCCGACAGCCGGCCGGTCACCGGGCCATGGGCGGGCGTGGCGAGATCGGGAAATTTCTCCCCCGCGCCATAACCGGTCAGCGCCAGCTCCGGCGCGATCAGCAGCGCGGCGCCCTTTGCGGCCGCCTCTTCGGCCGCCGCCTCGATCTTGGCGAGGTTCGCCTCGACGTCACCGACGACGGGCTGCATCTGGAAGCCGGCGATCTTCATGGGCTTGTTCCTTTAGCGCTCGTCCGACATGGCGCCGAGCAGTTTGGGCAGGTCGCCGAAGCGCGCCACCAGACCGAAGACGACTGCGGCGATGACCAGGAACAGCACCGTCACGGCGGCCATGGTCGGCGTATAGCCGTAGCGCAGCGCATTGAAGATCTTGATCGGCAGGGTTTCCATGGTGAAACCGACGGTCATGTAGGCGACGATATATTCGTTCAGCGACAGAACGAAGGCGAAGGCGTAACCGGAGACGAGATAGGGCAGGATCAGCGGCAGCACTACGGTGCGAAAGATCTTGCCGTCGTCGGCGCCCATGGTGGCGGCCGCTTCCACCAGCGAACGATCGATCGCCGAAAAACCGAGCGACAAGGTCACCAGCGGCAGGGTGACGAAAAAGATGCCGTGGCTGATCACCGCCGTCCAGGCCTGGCCGTAGAAGCCGGTGGTCGCCCAGAAGGTGAGGAGCCCGAGCGCGGTGATGACCGGCGGCAGGGTGAAGGGTGCCACGCCGAGAAGCTGGAAGATGTTGGCCCAGGGGGCGATCCGCCGCCACAGGAACCAGGCGAGCGGCAGGGCGATCAGCAGGGCCAGAAGCGCGGAGGAGGCAGCCAGGGTCAGTGAGGCGACCAGCGCATTACGCCATTCGGGATTGGTGAAGATCTGGCCGTACCAGGAGAGCGAAAAGCCCTGTGGCGGAAAGGCCAGTGTCTGGCGGGCATTGATCGAGACGCCTGCGACGACGATCAGCGGCAGGGCCAGGAACAGGCCGACGACGAAGAAGAACAGGCGGCGGAGAGCTGTCATTTCGCTTGCCTCTGCTGTCCGGCGTAAAGGGCCAGGCCAACCAGCGCCAGCGACACGAGCACGAGGAAAACGGCCATGGCGGCGGCAAACGGCATGTTCGACTGGTAGATCGCCTGATCGGTGATCAGCACCGACAGCGTCCAGTGCTGCGGCCTTCCGAGCAGCTGCGGCAGCAGGTACGAACCGAGCGCGAAGATGAAGACCATGATCAGCGTCGCCAGAATGGTGTTGCGCAGCGCCGGCACCACGACGGTGAAGAAGGCCTTGACCGGTGAGGCGCCGAGCGTGCGCGCGGCTTCGGTCAGTGTCGGGTCGAGGCGGACCAGCGCCGGATAGAGGACCAGGACCGTATAGGGGAAGGCTTGATAGGTCATGGCGGTCATGACGGCGCCGAAACTCGGGGTCAGCGCCTGCGGTTGCGCCATCAACCCCAGCCAGACGAACAGGTTGGTGACGCCGGCGGTGCGCGAAAACAGCGTCGACCAGGCAAAGCCGATCATCACTTCGGAGAGCGACAGGATGGACAAGAGCGCCACCAGCCAGACAACCTGGATTTTTCGCGCCGACCGGGAGAGCAGATAGGTGAAGGGAATGCCGATCACCACGCAGGTTATCGCCACCGCGACGGCGAGAAACAGCGAGAAACCCAGAACCTTGCCGAAGAACATGCTGAGGAAACGGGCGTAGTTGTCGAACACGAAGGCGGGCGTATAGAACCCGCCCTGTTCGCGCTGGAAAAAGGACACGGCGATCATCGTGGCGAACGGCACCACGAAGAACACGGTCAGCATGCCCGCCGGGAAAAAGAGCGGCCCGTAATCGGCAAGACGCTGGGGCGGTTCGCGTCTCATCTGGCAAGCACCACGCTGGTGGCCGGATCGAGCCTGATGCCGACGCTCTGCCCGACCGAGACGTCCGGCCGGTTGCGCGGCGAAGACACCGCGATCACCTGGGTGCTGCCCGCCTCCACGAAGGTTTCGATGGCGCCGCCGAGATCGCGGATGAAGGTGACGGTGCCGGCAATCGCGCCGTGGCCGGGGGCGGTGAGCTGCACGTCTTCCGGCCGCACCGACAGCATGCCTTTTGCCGCGCCGGCGGGGAGCGTGATGCCCTCGATCACTTCGCCGAGCACGCTGGCGCGGCCTGTACTGTCGGCGGCGACGGGCAGGAGGTTGGTCTGGCCGATGAAGTCGGCGACGAAACTGTCGGCCGGGCGGCGGTAGATATCGACCGGAGCGGCCGCCTGGCGAATCTCGCCGCCGTTCATGACGACGACGGTATCGGCCATGGTCATCGCCTCGCGCTGGTCATGGGTGACGACGATGGTGGTGATGCCTAGGCGCTGCTGCAGCTGGCGCAGTTCCACCTGCATCGCCTCTCGCAGTTTTGCGTCGAGCGCCGACAGCGGCTCATCGAGCAGGAAAAGCTTTGGCGAGATGGCGAGCGCTCTGGCGATCGCCACGCGCTGCCTTTGGCCGCCGGAGAGTTTTGCCACGGAACGGTCGGCGAAGCCCGGCAGATGGATCATCGCGAGCAGTTCGTCGACGCGTTTCTTCTGCACGTCCTTGGGCGTGCCGCGGATGCGTAGAGAATAGGCGATGTTCTCGCCGACCGTCAGGTGCGGGAAAAGCGCCAGCGACTGGAAGACCATGCCGAGGTCGCGCTTGTGGGTCGGCACGGCGGTGATATCGGCGCCGCCGAGCTCGATCGAGCCATTGGTCGGAAGATCCAGGCCGGCGATCATCCGCATCAGCGTGGTCTTGCCGCAGCCGGACGGCCCGAGCAGGCAGACGAACGTGCCGTCCGGAACCGAAAGGCTCACGTCGTTGACGGCCGTGAAGTTGCCGAACTGCTTCGTCACATGGCTGAGGTTCAATCCGGACATTCGGTCTCCGTGTGTCTTAACGGGCTAGTGCCCTCATCCGGCTGCCGCCACCTTCTCCCCGCTCGCGGGGAGAAGGAATATGCCGCACCGTCTCGGCTATCGCAAACTTGGGCGTTGGGCACGTCCCCTCTCCCCGCAAGCGGGGAGAGGGCTAGGGTGAGGGGCTGCCTTGGAACGCGAGGCTGTGATCACCCTGCGATCATCTCCGTCCACTTCTGGTTCAGGAAGTCAGACTTGGTCTGGTAGAGATCGTAACGCGGGATGATCGGCTCGATATCGGAGGAAACCGAGGCGAATTCGGCGGCGGTCAGGTCGAGCAGGTCGCGCTTGACGGTCGGCGAGGTGCCGACTTTGCGCGACAGGGTCGCCTGGATGGCCGGCTGGCACATGTAGTTGATGAACGTGTGGGCTTCCTCGGTCTTCTTCGAGGCACGCGACAGCGCCCAGCAGCCACTGTCCTGGATGCCGCCTTCCTTGGGGAAGGTCGAGCGGACCGGGCTGCCTTGCGAGGCGGCAAGACCGGTGACGTCGTGGTAATACTGGCCCATCGGGATTTCGCCCGACTTCAGCGCCTGTTCGAACTGCGCCTCGTCGCGATACCAGAGGCGGACGTTCGGCTTCACTTCCGAGAGCTTTTCGAGCGCCTTGAGGATGCCTTCGTCGGTATCGAGCGCCTTGGTGCCGCCCATGAAGGTTTTTGCGGTCACTTCAAGCAGGAAGGAGTTGGAGACGAGTGCCAGGAGGCCGAGCTTGTCGGCATTCGCCTTGTCCCACAGGGCAGCCCAGGAAGTCGGGGCTTCCTTGTAGGCCTGCGTATTGGTCACCAGCGTGATGTACCAGGAGACGGCGCCGATGCCGGCGATCTTGCCGTCCGGATATTTGTTGACGAAGTTCTCAATGAGGTTCTTGGAGTTCGGCAGCTTGGCGGCGTCGAGCGGCGCCCAGAGTTTGGTCGTCTGGCCCTTCAGCATCGCCACCTGCGACATCATCGAGACGTCGGCCGGAGCCGCACCCGCCTTGGCGGCCTGTTCGAGCTGAACCAGCCAGGCTTCGCCTGTCGGCTCGGCGACGGATTCGATCGCGATGCCGGTCGCCTTGGTGAAGTCGGGGAAGATGTTCTTGTCGAACGAATCCTTGAAGAAGCCGCCATAGACGCCGACCTTCAGCGACTTGTCCTGGGCGCGCAGCACCGAGGGCATGGCCAGCATGGAGGCGCCGGCGAGACCGGCACCGAGCACGCTACGGCGTCCGAGTTTGGCGTTCAGAATGTCACGCATGATGTTCTCCTTTGTTTTTTAGGCCTGCCGGTGCTTTGCCGGCTGGCGAGTTCCCTTGTTGTCAGCAGTTTATGTCAGGCGCGGCCCTTCACGGAAGGGCTGAAGACCATCAGGCTCAGGATTTCGAACAATATCTGAGCGCCCGCATGGGCGGTGTTGTTGGTCGCGTCATATTGCGGTGCCACCTCGACCACATCGCCGCCGACGATGTTGATGCCCTTGAGGCCGCGGACGAGTTCCAGCACCTCACGGGTGGTGAGCCCGCCGATCTCCGGCGTGCCGGTGCCGGGCGCAAAGCTCGGGTCGAGGCTGTCGATATCGAAGGAGACATAGGTCGGGCCATCGCCGACGATTGTCTTGGCCTTTTCGATGATCGCCGGCAGCCCCATGCCGGTCACTTCCTCCGCGTGGATCACCGTCATGCCGGATTCGTAGGAGAACTCCCAGAGATATTCGGCCGCACCCCGGATGCCGATCTGGATCGTTCGGGTCGGATCAAGCACGCCGTCGAGCACCGCGTTGCGGAACGGGCCGCCGTGGTGGAACTTGGTCTCGTCGAAAAAGCCGCTCGTATCGCAATGGGCATCGATATGGATCATGCCGACCGGCGCGTTTTTGCCGACCGCCTTCAGGATCGGATGGGTGATCGAATGATCGCCGCCGACCGAGAGCGGCAGCACGCCGGCATCGACGATCTGGCCCACGCGCTTCTCGATATCGTCATGGCTCATTTCCAGCCGATAGCGGCTGCGGAAGGCCACGTCGCCGATATCGGCGACGTTCAGTTCATAGATCGGCGCGCATTCCAGCACGTGGTTATAGGGTCCGACGCGCTCGATCGTGCGCAATGCCCGAGGCCCGAAACGCGAGCCCGGCCGGTTGGTGACGCCAAGATCCATCGGCATGCCGAGCATCGCCACCTGCAGGTCGCCGAAATCGGGGTTCTCCGCATCGAGCGGCCTGTAGGGCGCATCGAGAAGCGTGGGAATGCCCGCATAGGGCGCGACGCGGGTGCCGGCCTTGTCGAAGATCTTCTCTCCGACTTTTTTGAATTTCGGGTCAAAAATCTCGCCACCTCGGCTGTCGAGATATTTTGCGCGCAATTCGTCGAGCTTCTTCGCGTCGAATGTCATGATCGCCTCGCCTGTCTGCCAGCCGCTTGTGAGCAGCCTAATTTTTGTTCCACTGGGCTTACCGCCCTTGTTTTCATCATTATCCGTCAGGTGCGGGTGGAAAAGCAATTGAGATTGTTCTAGCAGTAGCTGTGAGAAAAACTAACACTTAAGATCAATTCGAGGATCAGTCCGGGATCAAGATGAGCAACCGCCTGCCGCCCCTCAATCCGCTGCGCGCCTTCGAGGCCACGGCCCGCCGCGGCTCGGTTTCTGCAGCGGCCCGCGAGCTCAACGTCACCCACGGCGCGGTCAGCCATCAGATCAAGGCGCTGGAAAGCTCGCTGCAGGTCTCGCTGTTCGAACGCGGCGCCAAGCGCCTGAAGCTCACCTCGGAGGGTGCGCTGCTGCTGCCCGCCGTCAGCCAGGCGTTCGGCGAGATCGCCGCCGCCACCGCGCTGATGAAGCGGCCGGCGACATCAGGCGAGCTGTCGATCACCTGCGTGCCGGCGCTGCTGTCCTTCTGGATCGTCCCGCGCCTCAATTCCTTCACCGAGCAGTTTCCGGGCGTCAGGCTGAAGCTTGCCGCCTCCAACGATCCGGCGGTGCTGCATTCCTCGGATGTCGACGTCGCCGTCCTTTACGGCGACGGCAACTGGCCGGATGCCTGGACCCGGCTGTGGAGCAACCTGCAGCTCTTTCCGGTTGCGAGCCCGACCCTGCTCAACAGTCGGCCGCTGCGTTCGATGCGCGATCTGGAAGACCACGTCCTACTGCATGGCGATGCGGACGGGCGTGAGTGGAACACCTGGCTTTCCGCTGCCGACGCCGTCGACCTGCCGCGCCGGCAGCAGTATTTCATGGGCGACGCCCGGTTTTCGACGGAAGCGGCGCTGCACGGCCAGGGGATCGCGCTCGGCGACACGATCACCGCCAGCAAGCTGATCGCCCGCGGCGAACTGGTCGTGCCTTTCGACCTCAGCGTTCCGGCCAACGACGCCTTTTACGTCGCCTGCCGGCCGGCCATGCGTTCGGCACCGATCGTGCGGGTCTTCATCGACTGGCTGTTCGCTTCACTGGAGGCAGATCAGCTCGCCGAACCGCATACCTCGGCCCGCACGTTGTTGCGCAGCCGCCGCGCCTGATATCTATCCCGCATCCATTGTCCGGGCGATCAGGAGAGCGGAGGTTTACCTTGCCGGCAAACCCGGCTAAGCGGGTCTAAAACTTGCCCCTGTTGCTCATCTATCGATTTCAGAGTGTCCGATGTTCCGCCGTTTTTTCTCATATTACCGGCCCTATCGCGGCCTTTTCATCCTCGATTTCGGCTGCGCGATCATCTCCGGCGTGCTGGAACTGGGTTTTCCGATGGCGGTGAAGCTGTTCGTCGACCGGCTTCTGCTAAGCCAGGAATGGCTGCTGATCCTGCTCGCCTCGGCGGCGCTGCTGGTGATCTATGCGATCAATACCGGCCTGATGGCGATCGTTACCTATTGGGGCCACATGCTCGGCATCAATATCGAGACGGACATGCGCCGCGCCGCCTTCAACCACCTGCAGAAACTCTCGTTCAGCTATTTCGACAACCAGAAGACGGGCCATATCGTCGGGCGCCTCACCAAGGACCTCGAAGAGATCGGCGAGGTCGCCCATCACGGGCCGGAAGACCTGTTCATCGCCATCATGACCTTTGCCGGCGCTCTCGCGCTGATGTTCTCGGTCAACCCGCAGCTGGCGATGATCACCGCCGTCGTGGTGCCGCTGACCGCCTGGGTCACCAGCCATTTCGGCGGCCGCATGACCCATAATTTTCGTAGGCTGTTTCAGCGCGTGGGTGATTTCAATGCTCGCATCGAGGAGAATGTCGGCGGCATCCGCGTGGTCCAGGCCTTCGCCAACGAGCAACACGAACGGAAACTGTTCGAACAGGACAATCAGAACTATCGGCGCGTCAAGCTCGATGCCTATAAGCTGATGGCGGCGAGCAGCTCGCTCAGCTACATGAGCATGCGGCTGACCCAGATGGTGGTGATGATCGCCGGCGCCTATTTCGTGCTGTCGGGCGAACTGACCGCCGGCGGCTTCATCGGTTTCCTGCTGCTGGTCGGCGTGTTCTTCCGGCCGGTCGAGAAGATCAATTCGGTGATCGAGACCTATCCGAAGGGCATTGCCGGTTTCCGCCGCTTCACCGAACTGATCGATACCGAACCGGATATCGCCGATGCGCCCGACGCGGTCGACGTCGATTACCTGAAGGGCGAGATCGCCTATCAGAACGTCTCTTTCGGTTACAGCCCGGACAAGCCGGTGCTCGAAAACGTCAACCTGGCGATCCGCGCGGGCGAAACGATCGCCTTTGTGGGGCCATCGGGTGCGGGCAAGACGACGATCTGCTCGCTGCTGCCGCGATTCTACGAGATCGGCGGCGGCAGCATCACCATCGACGGCATGGACATCCGCAGGATGACGAAAGTATCGTTGCGCCAGCAGATCGGCATCGTCCAACAGGACGTCTTTCTGTTCGGCGGGACGATCCGCGAGAACATTGCCTATGGCCGCCTCGGCGCCAGCGAAACGGATATTATCGAGGCGGCGCGGCAGGCGCGGCTGGAAGAAATGCTCGCCGGTCTGCCGCAGGGGCTCGACACGGTGATCGGCGAGCGCGGCGTGAAACTCTCGGGCGGCCAGAAGCAGCGCGTCGCGATCGCCCGCATGTTCCTCAAAAACCCGCCGATCCTGATCCTCGACGAGGCGACCTCGGCGCTCGATACCGAGACGGAACGCGCCATCCAGCGTTCCCTTGCGGAGCTCTCGCAAGGCCGCACGACGCTGATCATCGCCCACCGCCTCGCCACGATCCAGGGCGCCGACCGCATCGTCGTCATCGATGGCAACGGCATCCTCGAACAGGGCACCCACCAGGACTTGATCGCCAAAAGCGGCGCTTATACCCGGCTGCATGCGGCGCAGGTGGGGATGATGTAACGCGCAGGACTGATAGTCGGTCCTTTCAACCGCATTGCAGGAATATCCGTTTTATCTATAATGGATAAAACGGAGCCATAAAATGAAAGTTACGTCCACCGAATTTCAGCAAAATGTCGGCCGCTATCAGGATGCGGCCCAGCGCTCGCCCGTTGCTATAACCAAGAACGGCCGGACCCATACGGTCCTGGTATCCGCAGAATTCTTCGATCTGGCGATCAAGGGCCGCATTGCTCGCAATGTGGAAGATCTGGATGAAGATACGCTGAAGGCCATCGCAAACAGCAGCGTGTCCGTCGACCATGCAGACCTCGATGATCTGCTGAAAGACTGGAAAGCGTGAGCCTTCCTGTCCCGCGACCAGGCCTCGTTATTTGTTACTCTTATCTTTGGGCAGTTGAAAGTCGACGCGGACTTGAGGAGGGCGCCAAGAACCGGCCCTGTGCCATCGTCGCGGCGCGCCAAGTCATCGAAGGTCGGGAAGTGGTGACGGTAGTACCGGTCACTCACGCTCCTCCGCACGATCCGGCCGATGCAGTCGAAATCCCGGTGGCACTCAAGGCGCATCTGGGGTTGGACGATATCCCATCTTGGATCGTGGTGACGGAAGCGAACGATTTTATCTGGCCAGGCCCGGACTTGAGGCCGGTGCCCGGTTCAAAACCTGCTCGCTACGAATTCGGAATTTTGCCACCGCGCTTCTTTGCACATCTCCGCGACAAGATTCTGGAAGCTCACCGGCGCCGTCGTTTCGGCCAGGTTGGGCGCACTGAGTAGTGCTATCGTATACAGACTGATTCACCGCCGCCGGACCGCATGGAAACTTCGCTTTATCTCCCCGTCAAAACCTTTCTCGAAAGCTTCGGATACGAGGTGAAGGGGGAAGTGGGCGGCTGCGATCTGGTGGGGTTGAGCGAGGCGGATCCGCCGGTTGTGGTGATCTGCGAGCTGAAGCTCACCTTCAATCTCGAACTGATCCTGCAGGCGGTCGACCGGGCAGGTGTTTCGGACGAGGTCTGGATCGCTGCGCGGATTTCCGCCAAGGGCCGGGGCCGGGAGGCGGACAAGCGGTATCGCGATCTCTGCCGCCGGCTGGGCATCGGCATGCTTGGTGTCTCCGATCAGGGCGAGGTCAGCGTACTGGTCAGTTCGGTGTCGCCGATGCCGCGCACCAATCCGAAACGGCGCACGCGGCTCGTCAAGGAACATCGCAAGCGCCGCGGCGATCCGGCCGTCGGCGGCAGCACGAAGGTACCGGTGATGACCGCCTATCGCCAGCAGGCGCTCGCCTGTGCTTCGGCGCTGAGCGGTGGCCCGCTTCGGCCGCGCGACCTGAAGCAAGCGGCATCCACTGCCGGCGCGATCCTGCGCGCCAATTATTATGGCTGGTTCGAACGGATCGACAAGGGCGTCTACGGACTGACGGAGGTCGGGCGGCAGGCGCTGCAGCGGTGGCCGCAGGCGGTGCCTGGCGACGTCGAATTTTAATTGCACCAACGGAAAAGCCGCCCGCTTCGAACGCGGGCGGCTTTGATAATCTCTCGTGCGGGAGGCTTAAGGCCGTGTGCCGGTGCCGCCCGTTGCGCCGCCAGCCGGCGGAGTTGCCGGAGTGGCATTGTTAGCCGGCGGGGCTGCCGGGGTCATCGGAGCCGGTGCGGGAGACGACTTGGAGTTGTCGGTTACCGGCGGGTTGGTCGAAGACGTGGTCTGCTGGTCGGTCGAGGAGCCGCCCATCTGCGACCATACGAATGCGCCGACCAGAATGACGGCGATCACCGCCACCCACGGTACCCACGAAGAACTGCTGCTCCGAACTTCAGTGGTCCGGAGGTCCGGATCACGGGTCTCGAACTTTCTGTCATTGGGATCATAAGTCATGCTTGCTTCCTCCTTCTGCAGCCGGATAATGCCTCGATACGCCTTTGGTTCCCGATTTCGTGAACCGGGAAATCCAGGCTGTGCCGAATTAACGCGCAAATCTCTTGGCGCCCGCCACGCAGGCAACCACCGCAAGCGTCGCTGCGAACATGCCGAGATTGACCTTTTCGCCGAGGAGGGCGGCGGCCAGGACCAGGCCGAAAAAGGGTTGCAGAAGCTGCAGCTGGCTCACTCCGGTAATGCCGCCGAGCGCCAGGCCGCGATACCAGAAGATGAAGCCGATCAGCATGCTGAACAGCGACACATAGGCAAGACCGAACCAGGACGTGCTCTCGAGATCGGGCAAGGAGACCGGCATGACGGCAATCGACAGGGCCAGCATCACAGGCAGGGAAAGCGCCAGCGCCCAGGAGATGACCTGCCAGCCGCCGAGCTTGCGCGACAGGCTGGCGCCTTCCGCATAACCGAGCCCGCAGGCGAGGATCGCTCCGAGCATCAGGAGATCGCCGACCGACGAGGCGGCTTCTTCCTGAAACAGCGCAAAACCGGCGACGATGGCGCTGCCGAGGCAGGAGAACAGCCAGAAGACGGCCTTCGGGCGCTCGCCGCCCCGGAGCACCCCGAAGATCGCCGTCGACAGCGGCAGCAGGCCGACGAACACGATGGAATGGGCCGAGGTGATGTGCTTCAGCGCCAGCGCCGTCAACAGCGGAAAGCCGATGACGACGCCGAGCGAGACGATGGCGAGCGGCAGGAGATCGGAGCGTGCCGGGCGTCTTTCGCGAAAGGCCAGCAGCAGGCATATGGCGAGCAGCCCGGCGATCGTGGCGCGGGCCACGGTCAGGAACAGCGGATCGAAATCCGCAACGGCAATGCGGGTCGCGGGAAGCGACCCGCTGAAGATCAGAACGCCAACAAAACCGCTGATCCAGCCGCTTGTCGTGTTGCTCATCGAAAGTCTCCTGTATTGGCGAAGCATCGCCCTTGAACGTCTCCCTTGGACGTTCCTCGCAGACATTCCTTGGGTATTTTCCCGCTATCGGCCGGAAGCCATGGCGGCGCCAGAGACAATGCGATACAATTTCCAGAAACTGTTATGGTTTGCGGAGCAGTACGGTGGATGCAAGGGCGGATCAGAAGGGCGGTGGCCAGCGTATCGGCGCCGTCATGGCGGAGATCCGCAGTCGCATCGCCGGGCGCGGACTGGTGCCCGGCGCGCGGCTTCCCTCGGTGCGGGCTTTCGCCAAGGCGATGCATGTCTCCGCCTCGACGGTGGTGGAGGCCTATGAGCGGCTGGCCGCCGAGGGGCTGATCCGCTCGCGACCCGGATCGGGTTTCTACGTGTCGACCCCGCTGGCGCCGCTGTCGCTGTCCGAGATCGGCCCGAAGCTCGACAGGGCTGTCGATCCGTTCTGGGTGTCACGCCAGGCGCTGGAGGAGGGTGACCTGCTGAAGCCCGGCTGTGGCTGGCTGCCGTCCTCCTGGATGCCGGAGGCGGCGATCCGGAGGGCTTTGCGCAGCCTGTCGCGCAGCGAGGACCGGGTCCTGTCCGACTACGGCACGCCGCTCGGCTCGCCGCAATTGCGGCAGCTCCTCTCCCGGCGAATGGGCGAACACGGCATACCGGCCGCTCCGGACCAGATCATCCTCACTGAATCCGGCACCCAGGCGATCGACCTTCTCTGCCGTTTCCTGATCGAGCCGGGCGATGCGGTTCTGGTCGACGATCCCTGTTATTTCAATTTCCATGCCCTGCTGCGTGCGCATCGCGCAAAGGTCGTCGGCGTGCCGATGACGCCGGCCGGGCCGGATGTCGAGGCTTTCGGAAACGCGATCGAGGCGCACAAGCCGCGGCTCTACATCACCAATTCGGCAATCCACAATCCGACCGGCGCCACGCTTTCGCCGGTCGTGGCGCACCGGCTGCTGAAACTCGCCGACCGCGCCGGCCTGACGATCATCGAGGATGATATCTTCGCCGACCTGGAACACGATCCGGCGCCGCGACTTGCCGCCTTCGATGGCCTTGACCGCGTGGTGCATATCGGCAGCTTTTCGAAGACCCTGTCGGCTTCGGTCCGCTGCGGCTTTATCGCCGCCAGGCCGGAATGGATCGAAGGTCTGGTCGACCTGAAGATCGCCACCAGCTTCGCGGCGGGCCGGTTGTCCTCGGAGCTCGTCTTGCTGCTGCTGACCGACGGCAGCTACCGGAAACATCTGGAAGAACTGCGCGTCCGGCTGTCGCGGGCAATGGACGCGACGACGGGCCGGCTCGCAACGCTCGGCATCACCCCCTGGCTTCAGCCGCGCGCAGGCCTGTTTCTCTGGTGCCGGCTTCCGAACGGGATAGAGGCGGCGGATGTGGCGCGCGCCTGCCTTGCCGACAATATCGTGCTCGCTCCCGGCAACGCGTTCAGCCTCTCCCAGAATGCCGGAAGTTTCCTGCGCTTCAACGTGGCGCAGTCGGAGGACGCGAGGATATTCCGGAGCCTCGAACGGGCGCTCGGCCGTTGTGGTTAACAATGAGTTGACAGCTGTCAACCGGGCTCAGGGGGTCGCCTGCCGTCGTGCTCAGTTCTGCGCCAGCGTCGTGCGCGGCCCGATCCAGCTGTGCCACTGCTCTTCCGAGCCATGGAAGACGTTGAGGTCGATCTTGCCGGCGACGCCGTGCGACAGGCCGGAGCCGGAATATTGCCAGAACAGCCATTTGCGGCCCGGATAGACCTTGGAGGGATGCTGCGCAACGGCACGCAGCCAGAAGGGATAGTTGAGAAGCTCGCCCGACAGGTTGTCCTCGTAGAAATCCGGCGCCGTGTAGATGATCGGCCGCTGGCCGTAATAGCGCTCCAGCTTGTCCATGAAGACCTGCATCTTGTCGAGCACCCGGGCGCGCGAAAGTTTTGCCCTGCAGTTCGACTCGCCGTTCCATTCGACGTCGATGACCGGCGGCAGTGCGTCCGGATCGCGCGGCACGTTTCGAATGAACCAGTCGGCCTGTTCGCCGGCGGTGCGGCACCAGTAGAAGAAGTGGTAGGCGCCGCGCTTGATGCCGGCTTCCTTGGCCCGGCGCCAATTGGTCTTGAACATCGGATCGAGATGGTCGCCGCCGTCGGTCGCCTTGATATAGGCGAAGTTGGCCCCTTGCGTCCTCAGCTTCGCCCAGTCGATATCACCCTGCCAGCGCGACACGTCGACGCCGTGGACGGCATAACTTCTCGGCGAGATCCTGCCGAAGTTGATCGGCTTGGCATCGCGGAACTGGCGGCTGTAGATCTGCATTCGCCCGCGGCGGGGGGCGGGTTCCGCCTCCGGACTGTCGGGCATCAGCATGGCGACCGGTCGCTCGGCGGGAAGCGGCATGCCGACCGTCGTTTCCCGCACGAAGGCTTGCGGCTCCGGCATCGGACCGGTCCAGGCGATATCCTGCTGTGGCGGTGCCTGCCGCTGGGGTGTTTGCGGTGGGCTGATCCGGGAGGTCTTGCCTACACCGACCGATGGAACGGGGGCGGCGGGCAGGTCGACGGAGCCCGTCTTCTCCTGCGTCGCGACGCCGGCCACCAGCTCTTCCGGGCCGGATGTCGAGGCGCAGCCCACCAAGGCGAAGCAGGTGACGAGGAGTGCTGGCACAGCCGATAAACGCATTTGATAACCCGTACGCAAAACAACGAAGACGGCCGCCCCTTGCCGTCGAGAACCCCTGACAGGAATTGCTAACGGAAAATTACCAAAAAATGCTGAATCCAATCTTTACGCGCGGCGATGTTCTGAAATCAGACGCGCGGCGTGATCAGCCGGGCTGGATTTCCCGCAACCGTGGCGCCGGGCGGCACGTCCCGCGTCACCACCGAGCCGGCGCCGACGATCGCCCCATCGCCGATCGTGATGCCGCCGAGG
>NZ_JALBGV010000043.1 GCF_023006505.1 Neorhizobium sp. SHOUNA12A | reverse complement strand
CCGACGCGCCGTCATAGCCGCGCTCTCAAACCACCATCCACCACAACGATGTCCACACTGCCGTATCAGGTTCCAAATGACCTCAAAATCAATTCTGCCAAAGTAGTGCTAAGCCGGCTGCCTAAATCCGTTCTCTGGGATGCTCGGCGATGTCGCCGATCTCGGCCATATGGGTGTCGAGCTTGTCGAGCATCTCGCGGAAAATTCCCGCATAGCTCGGATCGTCCACGACGTTTCTCAATTCGTGCGGATCTTCCACGCAGTCGAATAATTCCCATTCCGGGGGGGCACCATTCGGTCGAGCGCCTGGCTGTCCCAAATCGTCATTGTACCAGTAGATGAGCTTGTAGCGGGCGTCGCGCACGCCGTAATGCGCCCAGGCGCCATGGATGGCATCGTTGTGCATCCAATAGCGATGGTACACCAATTGCTGCCAGTCGTCTGGAGTCCGCCCCTCCAGCACGGCGCGCATCGACCGCCCTTGCATGAAGGAAGGCGTCCGCACCCCGGCATAGTCCAGGAAGGTGGGCGCAAAGTCGACGTTGCAGGCGAGGTCGCGACTGGTCGTGCCGGCCGGGACCGCTGCCGGGTAACGTGCCAAAAACGGCATCTGCAGACTTTCCTCGTACATGAAACGCTTGTCGAACCAGCCGTGCTCACCAAGGAAGAAGCCCTGGTCCGATGTGTAGATCACCAGCGTGTTCTCGGTCAGGCCTTTTTCATCGAGGTAGTCGAGCAGGCGGCCGACATTGTCGTCGATCGATTGAACCGTCCGGAGATAGCGCTTCATATAACGCTGATATTTGAATTCTGCGAAAGCCTGTGGATCGGTGAAGGTGTAGTTCCGGCCGGTCGAAGCGCACACCACGGTGATGCTTTCGCCACCTTTGAGTTCCGGCACGCGGCGAATCGGGATCTGATCCAGCATCAGTTCTCCCGTGACGGTGGCAGGCCCCTCCGGCTGCACGAGCCCGAGATCCTCCCAGTTGAGGTCGGACCGGACGCGCATGCGTGCGGCGGCGGCCGCCGCTGCCCGACCGGAATAATCGTCGTTGAACGTCGACGGCAGCGGAAGATCCTCTTCCGCCCAGAGATGATTGTGTTTGTGGTCGGGCACGAAATTACGATGGGGCGCCTTGTGGTGGCACATCAGAAAGAAGGGCCGGTCGTCGCCTTGTTCGATGAAATCGATCGATTTGTCGGTAATGATATCGGTGACATAGCCCGGAATTCGGCGCCGGCCATCACGATCGATGAAGGCCGGGTCCCAATAATCGCCCTGCCCTGGAACGACTGCCCAGTCATCGAACCCCTTCGGCTCGTGGAGAGGGCCTTCGCCGAGATGCCATTTGCCGAAGATGCCGGTGCGATAGCCTGCCGCTTTCAGAAGCTTGGCCACGTTGGGGATACGATTGTTCATGTGCGTCACGAGCGTCGTGACGCCATTGACGTGGTTATGCGTGCCGGTCAGGATCGCGGCCCTCGACGGCGTGCAGATCGAGTTCGTGACATAGGTCGCGTCATGTCTCACGCCCTCCTTCGCCAGCCGATCGATATTTGGGGTGTGGTTGAGACCTGCGCCATAGGCCGAGATTGCCCGCGCGGCATGGTCATCCGACATGATGAAAAGGATATTCGGTCGCAAGTATTCCTCCCTCGCACGCGGCAGGAATACGTATGATCGCAACCATCGAACCCGTCCGCCTTGGTCAAGGATACAGCGTCAGGTCATGCGCAAATAATGCAATTTCAGAAGCAAGCGATGCGAAAAACTGATCACTGCTGACCGCTTCGCCCGGTCTCCGGTGGGTTATCGAGATGAAACCGCTCCTTACAGAGTGCGATCAGCTGGCGCACCGGAGCCCAGTCACCGAGTTCTTCGCGATAGATCACCCCCGTCCGCGTATGCCTGTAATTGAGGTTGACCGGCACCGGGACGATGCGTGGGCAGGAGGTCGCAAGAACGGCCGCATTGGGCAGCAGGCAGAGGCAATCGCTCCGCTGAAGGATGGACAATGTCGAATGCAGGCTCTCGCAACTCAACCGGATGTCGGGCTCCCGCCCCAGCCGCTCGAAAAGACCGTGCTGGGTGGTGGCCTGATAGATCGGAAGCTCGGAATGAACGAGCCAGGGATAATCGAGCAGGCGCTCCGGCGGAACCGCTCCTGCCGCATCACGGGCGGCGAAGATCGGATGATCCTCGCGCGCCATGACATTGTTGATCACCTTCGTCAGCGGAAGCGCAACGAGGCGGAAGTCTTGCGGATCATCGACCGTCATTCCCGTGAACAGCATGTCGAGGCGCCCCTCCAGGAGATCGGTGATCGAGGTCGCATAACGGCTGTTCCTGAGCTCGAACACGATCTTGGGGAACCGCTGCTGCATGTCGACGAGCAGCTCCGGCAGGATTGCCGGGCGCCACATCGGTCCGGCGCCGATCCGCAGATAGGCCTTGCCTATTGCCCTGTCGGACATGAGTTCCTGCTCGGCCACTTCCCAGTGACGCATCATCCGCAGCGATTCCGACAAGACCTTCTCGCCGAACAGCGTCGGACGGACACCGCGTGCGTGCCGCTCCAGAAGCGGCCGTCCGAAATGGGCCTCCAACTGGGCGAGAGATCGAGATAAAGCGGGCTGCGTGAGGTTCAGCCGTTCGGCGGCACGACGGAGACTGCCTTCCTCCACGATCGCCTGGAGACGGAAGAGGTGGGTGATCTGATCCAGCATGGCAGTGATAAGCTTCGTTTATCGGTCACGCCGTTAATTGCATTTTTCCTGCATTGCCTCAACTGCTATGGCATTTGGAATGCCAAGAATGCGTATTTGGCAGGATCTTATTCGCTACATGCAGCCTGTCTGGCCGGGGAGCGGGCAAGTCAGGCTCTCGGGGAGGAGAGCATGCGAAACCGATTGATTTTGTCCGCCTTGACGGCGGCTTTTTTATCCGTGCCGCCAGTCGCCAAAGCAGAGGTCGGGAACAACCCCGAGACGCTTGCGCTCGCCGGCATTCTGGATAACGACACCTTCGACCGTGCCGGCCTTTCCATCGGCCATCGCGCCCAGTACTGGATGCCGGTCTTCGACACGCTGCTCTACACGGCACCGGACGGCAAGACGATGCCAAACCTGGCCACCGAATGGCACTTCAACGGCGATGGCACGGAGCTGACGCTCAAGCTGCGAGAAGGCGTCAAATTCACCGACGGAACACCCTTCAACGCCGAGGCGGTGAAGGCAAACCTCGAATATCTGCGCGATGGCGTCGGGCAGAACACCTGGATGGCTGGCGCCGTCAAGAATGTCGAGATCGTAGGCCCGGCCGAGCTGAAGCTGCACCTCAAGGAACCAGATCCGGGCATGCTCTTCAACCTGGCGACCGTCGGCGGCGCGATGGCGAGCCCCGCGACGCTCGGCAAGGCTGATTCCAAGATGCTCCCGATCGGTTCCGGACCTTACGTCTACGACACGGCGCGCTCGGTGACCGGACGGCAATACGTCTACAAGCGCAATCCGGATTATTGGAATACCGGCGCCTTTCCGTTCGAAACCATGACGATCACGCCGATCAACGATCTCAGCGCGCGGATGAATGCGCTGAAATCCGGCCAGGTGGATGCCGCCGCGGGCGAAGGACAGGTCGTCCCCGAGGCCGAGGCGAGCAAGCTGACGGTCTCCAGATTGCCCGTGGACTGGCTGGGTCTGTTTCTCTCCGACCGTGACGGCAAAATGGTAAAGGCGCTGTCCGACGTCCGCGTCCGGCGCGCGCTCAATATGGCATTCGATGAAAAAGCGATCCTGAAGTTCGTCGCCCGAGGTTATGGCGAAGTCACGGATCAACCTTTCGTTCCGCCAAGCGAAGCCTTCGATCCATCGCTCGACGGGACCTATCACTATGACCCGAAGGCAGCCCGTGCACTGCTTGCCGAAGCGGGTTATCCCAACGGCTTCAGCGTCACGATGCCGGATATCGGCACGCTTGCGGCCTATACGCCGATCATCACCCAGCAGCTCAAGGATATCGGCGTCACCGTCAGCTGGGTGAAAGTTCCGCCGAATGTCACGATCGCCGAGTTGCTGTCGGGCAAATACCCGATGTTCCTCTTTCGTCTGGGGAGCCAGTCGCCCTGGGCCGACTTCAACAAATTCGCCTTCGCAAACTCGCCCTGGAACACCTCCAAGGCAAAGGACGAAAAACTGGAGGCTCTCCTGAAGACAGCCCAGTATACGCCTCCAGGCAAGGAGCAGAATGCCGCGATGCAGGCCGCCAATCGATACATGGTCGAGAATGCCTTCTTTGCGCCGTGGTTCCGGATCGACAGCATCTACATTTCCAACGCTGAGGTGAAGGTCCAGATGCAGGCGCAGAACATCGTGCCTTGGCCGCGCAATTATGCGCCCGCAAAGTGAGCTCGGACGCCGATGGTACGTTATCTTCTGAGACGGGTGGCTTCCGGCATCGCGCTGCTTTGCCTGGTCTCGACCGTAACCTTCATGATGGTTTTCGGCGCCACGGGCAACGTCGCCCGCAACATCCTCGGTGAGAACGCGACGGTCGACCAGCTGAAGGCGCTGAACAGCCGGCTGGGGCTCGACCGACCGCTGATGGTCCAGTTCGGGGATTGGGTGAGCCATGCCGTTCGCGGCGACCTCGGCCCGTCATGGACGATGAGCGAGAGCGTGGCGTCGGCACTTGCGAGCCGGCTGCCCGTCACCCTGTCAATGGTGACCATCGCCGTGGCGCTGATGGCGCTCCTTTCGGCTATGCTCGGCATCGCCGCGGCTGTCCGGGGCGGCTGGGCGGACCGCGCAATCCAGATCGTCAGCGTCGCAGGTTTCGCCATGCCGAATTTCTGGCTCGGCCTGCTGCTGGTCCTCACCTTCTCGGTCAAGTTCGGCTGGCTGCCGGCGACGGGTTATGTTTCGTTCAGTGCCTCGCCGTCCGCGTGGGCGGCTTCCCTGGTGCTTCCCGTAACGGCGCTGGTGCTTTCGGGGATAGCCTCGGCCTCCCAGCAGATCCGGGGCGCGGTCATCGATGCGCTCAAGCAGGATTACGTGCGCACACTCCGCTCCCGCGGCGTCAGCCCCCGTTCGGTGCTCTACCGCCATGCGCTGCGCAATGCGATGCCGGCGGCGCTGACCGTCCTATCGGTTCAGTTCATCGCCCTTCTCGGTGGTGCCGCCGTCATCGAGCGCGTATTCGCTATTCCCGGTATGGGCTCGTTGACGGTTTCGGCTGCGCTGATCGGCGATGTTCCCGTGCTCATGGGAGTGGTGGTGACCCTCATCATCGTGGTCGTTCTGGTGAACATACTGGTCGACTTCCTCAACGCATGGGCAAATCCGAAGGTGAGGATGTCATGAGCGATATCAACACCGCCCAGCCGCCAATCCCCGCGGCTTCGCAGCGCCGTCATTTCGTCCTTTCGGTGCTCACCAATCCGACAGGCCTTGTGGCCTTGCTGGCGCTTCTGGTCGTCATCGCATCGGCGATCTTCGCGCCTCTGCTTGCCCCCAACGATCCGTCCGCCGTCCAGATATTCAAGGTCAATGCCGTCGCCGGCGACGGCTATCTCCTCGGCGGCGACGGTTCGGGACGTGACATATGGAGCCGTCTCCTTCATGGCGGCCGCAACACATTCCTCGGTGCGCTGATCACGGTGGCCATCGCCGCATCCATAGGGGTGACAGCGGGGCTCTTCGCCGGTTTTTACGGCAGGAAACTCGACCTCGTGGCCCGCTGGATCTCCGACGGCATCATGGCGCTGCCGGCGCTGATCGTATTGCTCGCCTTCTATCAGGCGCTTGGGGCCTCGATCTACCTGTCGATGGCGGTTTTCGGAGTGATGCTGTCACCGGGCTTCTTCCGGCTTACGCGCAATCTCGTCAACGGCGTCAAACACGAGCTCTATATCGACGCCGCACGTGTCTCGGGTCTCAGCGACCTCAGGATCATCACCAGGCATATCCTGCTCTCGGTGCGAGCGCCGGTGGTCATCCAGACCTCCATCGTCGCTGGCATCGCCATCGTGGTCCAGTCCGGTCTCGAATTCCTCGGGCTGGGCGACCCCAGCACGCCGACCTGGGGCGGCATGCTGCAGGATGCCTTCTCCAACATCTATGTCTCGCCGCAGGCGATCCTCTGGCCGGGGCTGGCAATCACCGCAACGGTCGCTTCGCTGGTGCTGCTTGCGAACGCCATCCGCGACCGCATGCAGCAGGGCGGCGTTCAGGTCAGGGCGCCGAAAGTCCTTCCCCGGACGATGAGCGAACCGCTGCCACGCGCCGCACCCGACGTGCTCCTCGACGTGCGCGATCTGGTTGTTGCCTATCCTGCAAGCGACGGCTGGCGGGAAGTCGTCAAGGGCGTGAGCCTCAGCCTCAGGCGTGGCGAGGTTCTGGGGCTCGTCGGCGAAAGCGGATCGGGCAAGAGCCAGACGGCATTTTCCATCCTCGGACTTTTGTCGTCCGGGGGTCGTGTGCTTTCCGGTTCCATCCAGTTCGACGGTATCGATCTGGGGAGATCTTCCGAAGATGAGCTCCGTGCCCTTCGCGGCAAGCGCATCGCCTATGTCCCCCAGGAGCCGATGGCCAATCTCGATCCGGCGTTCCGGATCGGGTTCCAGCTCGTCGAGCCGATGATGACGGTGCTCGGAATCTCTCGGGCGGAAGCGACGCGGCGGGCGCTGAAACTGCTTGCCCGCGTGAAGCTGCCGGACCCGGAACGGGTGTTTCGCGCCTACCCGCACGAGATCTCCGGCGGCATGGCCCAGCGCGTGCTCATTGCCGGTGCTGTCGCCTGCAGTCCCGACCTTCTGATCGCCGACGAACCGACCACCGCGCTCGATGTAACCGTGCAGGCGGAAGTGCTCGATCTTCTGCGCGACCTGCAAAAGGAGTTCAACATGGCGGTCATGCTGGTGACCCACAATTTCGGCGTCGTGGCGGATAGCTGCGGCCGGGTGGCCGTCATGAAGGACGGCAGGATCGTGGAAATCAATACCGTGGCAGACCTCTTTGCCGCGCCGGCGCACGACTACACCCGCATGCTTCTCGGATCCGTTCTCGAAGATGGCAGGACGCGCACATATCGACTACCGATGACGGAGGAGATGCGGGCATGAACGATCAGATCCTTGTCGATTGCCGCAACGTCAACGTCCATTTCGGCGCCCACCATGTCCTGAAACACGTCAACCTCACCATCCGCCCTGGTGAAACCGTAGGCTTGGTGGGCGAGAGCGGGTCGGGCAAGACGACGCTCGGGCGCGCCATTCTCGGCATCGGCCCGGTCAGCTCCGGCGAGCTATGGTTCGACGGCGAGAATATCGCCGGAATGCCGCCCCGCGCCCGCAAGGGCCAGGCGGCCATCCAGGCGGTCTTCCAGGATCCCTATAGCTCGCTCAACCCGTCGATGACGATAGAAGACATCCTGACGGAACCGATTGTCGCGCGCCGGCTCGCCTCGCGTGCCGATGCTTCCCGGCAGGTCCGCAAGCTGCTCGATCAGGTCGCGCTGCCAAGCGACGCGGCGGAACGGTTTGCCCGCGAGTTTTCCGGCGGCCAGCGTCAACGCATCGCCATTGCCCGGGCGCTGGCGCTCTCTCCGCGCCTCATCGTCTGTGACGAACCGGTCTCCGCACTCGATCTTTCCACCCAGTCGCGGGTCATGGACCTGTTCATCGAGATCCAGGAGCGGACGGGCGTCGCCTATCTTTTCGTTTCCCACGATCTGGCTGCGGTGCGTCACATCTCGCATCGCGTTGCGGTCATGCGCTTCGGCGAGATCGTCGAATTCGGAGAATGCGATCAGGTAACGGCTCGCCCCGCTCACGACTACACCAAGCGCCTGCTTCTCGCCGCCCCCGTCGCCGATCCCGCAAGGCAGGCGGAACGGCGCGCCGCGTTCCGCGCCCTCGCAATGACGGCTTGAACCATGCGCGCCATCGTCCTGATGTTCGACAGCCTCAACCGCCGCCTTCTGCCGCCCTATGGCGACAAGACGGCCCATGCCCCGAATTTCGGGCGGCTTGCGGAAAAGACGGCCACGTTCGACCGCTGTTATGCCGGTTCCATGCCCTGCATGCCGGCCCGGCGCGAAATGCATACCGGCAGGTACAACTTTCTTCACCGGTCCTGGTCACCGATCGAGCCGTTCGACGATAGCGTGCCGGAATTGCTGAGAAACGCCGGTATCTACACCCACTTGGTCACCGACCATCAGCATTATTGGGAGGATGGGGGGGCGACCTATCACACGCGCTTTTCTTCGCACGAGTTCTTTCGCGGCCAGGAAGGCGACCTCTGGAAAGGCATTGTCGAAGGTGTGGATCGCACACGTCTCGTCGACTTCCTCTACCAGATGAAGCGGCAGGACCCGATCAACCGGACTTATCTCAGGGACGAGCGTGACCACCCGCAAACGCGGACATTCGATGCCGGGCTGCAATTCATCGAAACCAATGCCGGCCAGGACGATTGGATGCTGCAGCTCGAGACTTTCGATCCGCACGAGCCGTTTTTCAGCTATGCCGAATATCAGGCGCTCTACCCCGATACCGGCGAGGATTTCGACTGGCCGCCCTATGATCGCGTCACCGAGGCGGAAGAACGGGTCCTCCAGGCGCGGTATCGTTATCTGGCGCTGCTTTCGATGTGCGACCGCAATCTCGGCCGGCTGCTTGACATGATGGACGAGAAGAACATGTGGGACGATACGATGCTGATCGTCTGCACGGACCATGGTTATATGCTCGGCGAAAGGGGCTGGTGGGGTAAATCCGTCATGCCGTGGTACGACGAGACGATCCACACGCCCTTCTTCGTCTGGGATCCGCGGGCAAGGGTTGCCGGCGAACGACGTTCCGCACTCGTTCAGACCATAGACATAGCGCCGACGCTCCTCGACCTCTTCGGCATCCGGCCGACGCCTGATATGCAGGGAAAACCGCTTCTCGAGACCGTCAGAAACGATGCTCCGGTTCGCAAGGCGGGACTGTTCGGGAATTTCGGGGGGCACGTGTGTGTCACCGACGGCCGTTACGTCTACATGCGATGCTGCGCCACCGAGGACAATTCGCCGCTCCATGAATATACGCTGATGCCGACCCACATGCGCGCCCGCTTCTCCCCGGACGAACTGTCGAAGGCGGAGCTCGCGCCGCCTTTCTCTTTCACCAAGGGAGCCCCCGTCCTGCGCATGCCGGGATGGACGATCCGGGGCCCCTGGGTTTTCGGGACCCTGCTCTACGATCTTGAGACGGATCCCGAGCAGAAAAATCCGCTCAGAGATGATAGAATTGAAATGCGGATGGCCGAGCTGCTCGTCGATCTGATGCGTGCCTCCGATGCACCCTCCGATCAGTTCGAACGGCTCGGCCTTCCCGAGACGGGACCGGTGCGCGGCGAACACCTGCTCATCGAAAAACAATGGGAGCAGGTCGTTTCCGGCCAGCGCAGCGTGGCGCGGGCAAGCGATTTCCCACAAGGGGCTCGGGTGGCGAATATTCCCATCGCGAAGCTTATGGCCGACGAAACGACGCGCCGCATCTTGATTGCGGAGGTTCCTCGTCTTGCGTCCAAGCCGCCGCCCGCGCCACTCGCCGCAAAGACGCTGGTGCAGGCAGCAACCGTTTGGCCGGAACTGGACCTGGAAAAGCTCGAGGCGCTTGAGCGCGCGCTCACCGAGCAGGTTTGAACGGAGAGATCGATGCCATCGACACTGGATCATCTGACGAAATCGCCCTTCAACCTCGATCGTGAAGCCCTCGACTGGGTAACCCGGACGTTCCAGGCCCTGGACGACACCGCCCGCGCAGCCCAGCTTTTTAATCTCAATTCGCGCGGTGACGACCGCGAGGCGGAGATCGTCCGCCTCGGCGAGCTGCAGCCTGGCGGCATCACCCGTTATTTCGGCGCGGATGGCACGAGGGAACGCGCGCATATGGCAGCGGTTCAGGCCGGGGCCACGGTCCCTCTGCTCGTTTCCGCCGATCTCGAAGGCTCACGCATGAGCCTCTCCTTCGGCACGGCCGTTCCCAATCCGCTGGCCCTGGCCGCCGTCGATGATGTCGAGCTGACCGAGGTGATCTCCGACCTGATGGCGCGCGAAGCCCGTTCCGTCGGGATCAACTGGTCCTTCACGCCGGTACTGGATATCAACGCGGCCTTTCGCAGCCCGATCGTCGCAACCCGCGGATATGGCTCGGATCCGGCGCTGATCGAACGTCACGCACTGGCGCAGATGCGCGTCTTCCAGCGCCTCGGCCTTGCCGCGACCGTGAAACATTGGCCGGGCGAAGGCTATGACGAGCGCGACCAGCACCTGGTCACAACGATCAATCCGCTATCGATGGAAGAATGGCGAGCCACTTTCGGTGTGCTCTACAGGGCGGCCATCGATCAGGGGGTCAAGTCGGTCATGTCGGCGCATATCGCGCTGCCGGCTTATGTCTTGGAGCGCGATCCCGATGCAGGCGAAGAAGCCTATCTGCCGGCTTCAGTCTCTGTGCCGCTCAATACCGCGCTCCTGCGGGGCGAGCTCGGCTTCAACGGCCTGATCGTCTCGGACGCCAGCGAGATGGCAGGCCTTTCGGGCGTGATGCCGGCGCATGACGCGAAGATCGAGATTATCGCGAGTGGCTGCGACATGGTCCTTTTCTCCTCCAAACCGGAGGCGGAAATCGCTGCCGTGCGTGACGCCGCCCATTCCGGGCGCATTCCGGCGGAGCGTTTCTACGATGCCGTCACACGCGTCCTCGCCCTCAAGGCGTCGCTCGGCCTGCATCGCAACGTCGAAATGCCGGTCCATGTAGGTGAGGCGTCCTCCCAAAAATTGTCCAACGAAGCTTTCGCTCGCGCGCCCACACTGGTGAAGGACAGGAACGGTACGCTGCCGCTCGACCCTGAAAAGCATCGCCGCATCCTTGTCGTTTCCGGCGGGATCGTCGAGCCGATGCAGAATGCGAGGCTGGATTTCAAGCTGCCGGAAATGCTGGCTGCCGAGGGCTTCGAGGTGACCCTTAATCCCTATGGCACCCCGCTCGATACGGACGGGCACGACCTCGTCCTCTATCTGTTCGGCGAAGAGACGCTTCTGACACGCGGACGCATTTTTCTCGATTGGCGGGCGCTTCACGGGGATTTCAGGGCCGCCATGAAACGGCCGTGGACGAGCCTGCCGACGGTGATGATCTCCTTCGGCTTTCCCTATTATCTCTACGATGCCCCGCGGGTGCCGACCTATATCAATGCCTATTCCACCCATGAGGCGATGCAGACCGCTGTGGTGGAGGCGCTGATGGGGCGCAGGCTGTGGAACCGGAGGAGCCCCGTCGATCCCTTCGCTGGAGCGTTTGACGCTCAATATTGATTAGATTCTGGGACGGATGCCGGATGAAAGGCATACGGCATCCCGTCGACCGTAACAGGGTATTCGTCGCGGTCCCGTCTGCGGATCAAAGGCCATGGCCATTTCCGACGCCAGCGTCATAGGCGACCCGAAAGCCTGTATTGCTCGAGGCGCTGTCGGGGGAAAGGCCCATTCGCGCCGCGATGCGGTACCGATAGCAGTAGCTCTTGTGGCAGAGGAATGAGCCGCCCTTCAGCACCTTGTCGGAAAAGCGCTTGGCATGCTCGTTTCGCGCCTTTGCCTGTTTCGACAGTGAGCGCACCTTGAAAGGATCGGCGGTCCATTCCCAGACATTGCCGGCGAGATTGTAGAAACCAGCCTCGTTGGGGGCGAAGCTGCGCGCCGGCGCGGTGCCGAAATATCCGTCCTGCAGCGTGTTGGTGTCGGGAAAGCGGCCCTGCCAGATATTGCAGAAGATCGCCTCGTCGGTCGGCTCCTCCTCGCCCCAGGGATACCGCCGGCGGCGGTTGCCGCCGCGTGCGGCATGCTCCCACTCCGCTTCTGTCGGCAGACGGCCGCCGACCCATCGCGCGAACGCGAGCGCATCGTTCCAGGAGACGTGGGTGACCGGATGGTCAAGCCGATCGTCGATGGAACTGCCGCGGCCTTCCGGCTGCCGCCATGTTGCGCCGTCGACGCGCGTCCACCAAGGGGTTCCGATAACGCCACCCGTCGCAAGACTGCTGTCACCGAGCAGCGATGCGAACACGGCCGACGAGCCGAACCGCTCCGATTCCGTCACATGGCCGGTCGCCTCGGCGAACTGGGCAAACCGACGGATGGTGACCGTCTCGACCTCGAGGTGAAAATCCTGCAACGAAATCCTGCGCTCCGGCCCCTCGCCATCGGCGGAGATTACCGGGTCATGGGTTCCAACGAATGTCTCGCCCCCCTTGATGGCAATCGCTTCCCCTCGGATGCCGGCAGAGACCGTGTTTGCCGGTGCGGCAGATATTGCCTGCTCCGTCTCCCGCCTTGATCCTGAACAGCATCCACTCATTGCGTCTTCCTGATGTAACTTATTTCGTCTTGCGGATTTTTCAGGCCGCCAACCTTCTGATCTTCGGTGGTCCACGACTTCGCTTTGGCAGACATATAAACGTTCGATCGCGGGAATGCCAAAAGCATTTGGGTGATCGAATGATAGACGGACTTTCGTCCTTTCAGCGGGTCATTGTTCCTTGAGGGAGCTCTGTTGACTAATTGATCAACTCGGCTGACAAAGGCGGCGATAAAGAGAGGGAACATTCATGGCCGACGAAGAAAACATCGAGCTTTCTACCGTGTCTGCGACGGCTGAATCCGCGCCGGCGCCGTCCGTTGCCAAGAAGGCGGCCTCTCGACGAAAAAAGGCTTCGGTCGAGCCTGTTCGCGCCACATCGAAAGCGGCTTCATCAACGAGGTCTAAAAGGCATACCGACGAAGACAAGCTTGAAAAGCTGGGACAGATCGACGCCCAGCTGGCAAACGGGGTAACGCTCAAGGACGCAGTCAAGACCGTCGGTATTTCGGACCAAACATATTACCAATGGAAGAAGGCCGTAAAGTCCGAGGGCGCCGTTCGGAAAGCGCCTGTTTCTGTTCCCGTTACCGACGATCTTGCCGAGTTCACCCAGCTCGAAGAGGAGAACCAACGGCTTCGCAAGCTGTTGGCGGAAAAGTTGCGCACCGAGAATGCAGAACTGCGCAGACGACTCGGTCTTGAGTGAAGCCGACACCGGAATCTCGCGTCATGTGCCCGATTTGACTACAGGATTCATGGGCTAGCCGATAAAGACAAAAGGCTTGTGGGACCTGCTCGATAGCGCAGGACTCGGCAATCGACATATCCACGCTGAGAGACAGATGAAGACCACGCGGCGCAACTTTGTTGTCGAGTATAAAACCAATCGACGACAGCCGAAGACCCAAGCAAACTCGATTTGGGGTGATACGGATCTGAGGGCCCTGGCCCGGGCGGTGGAAAGCGACACGTCGCTGCCACATCGCATCCAGCCGATTGAGGAGCGCCCGCGAACCTCCGCCAATGCCGCGGTCACGTCCGAACGAGTGAAGCTGGAGCCGAGCATTGAAAACGGCCATCGCGCCGACGATCCAGGAACAATCCTTTCATTGGACGGCGAAGCGGGTTCATCGCCGCCGCCTCAAATCGAATTGCCGGCGGCAATTAATGCTCAGCCATCCCCCGAAATGGTAGCGGTCGTGAGAAATCACGTACCGTTGTCGAGCGCCGAGAAGCCGCACGTAAACGTTCAGACCATCGAAATTGTCACGCCGTCCGAAAAGGACCATCCTCAGCGACGGAGTGTCCATCTGCCGGACGTGGTTTCGGATGACGATCTGGCGGCGCTCGATGCCGAGAACAGGCGGCTCAAAAAGCTGCTGGCCGACAAACTTCGGACCGAGAATGCTCGCCTGACGAACATGCTTCAGCGGCTCGGCAGCTTATAGTCGGCTTGAGAAGTCGGACCCAGCCAACCGGACATCGCCAACACAGGTTCCGAACTACCGTTAATCGGGAACCACGACCAGTTTGCCGACGAAATTCTTGGCCATGAAGTCCGTTTGGGCGTTGTGGAATTTCGACAACGGATAGACGCCGCCGACGAGCGGTCGGACCTTTCCGCTTTCGATATAACCGACGAGGCGGCGAAAATCGGCGCGGCTTCCCTGGCTGGAACCGTGCAGCTCCAGCTGCTTCAGATACATCGTCCTGAGATCGAGCTGGACGACCGGGCCTGCAATGGCCCCCGCGGTCGTGTAACGGCCCTCGGGGCGCAGGATTTTCAGAAGATCGTTGAACATCGGGCCGGCCACGAGATCCGCGACCACGTCGATCGGCGCCCCGCCCGTTGCTTCGGTCACCGCCTCGGCGAGGTCGCCTTTCCCGCGCGTCACCACGGCCTCGGCGCCGATCTCGAGTATGGCGGTTTCCTTGCCAGGGCCCGCGACGGCGATCGGGATAGCGCCGCGCGCCCGCGCGAGCTGAATGATTGCTGATCCGACGCCGCCCGAGGCGCCGGTGACGAGTACCCATTCCCCGACCAAAAGCCTGGCTCTTTCCAGCATTCTCTCGCCGGTCAGATAGGCGCAGCAGAAAGTCGCAAGCTCGATGTCGGTCATGGTGGTGTTGATCACATGGGCGTTTTCTGCCGGCAGCGCCATGTATTCGGCATAACCGCCGTCGCGTCCGTGGCCCATGTAGTCGATGTCGGCAAGGCTATCGTCCTCACGGTTGTAGATGGAGAAATCGACCATCACCCGCTCGCCGATCCGCGTCGGATCAACACCCTCTCCGACGGCAACCACGTGACCGATGGTATCGGCGCCCTGGATGCGCGGAAAGGTGAGCGTGTTGCCCTGCCGTCTCCATGTGGAAACGGCACCGGGATCCTCCTCTGTACCGTAGGCGCCCTGGCGCACCCAGACATCGGTATTGTTCATGCCGCAGGCCGTCACGCGGATAAGGACCTCGCCGGCGGCAGGTCTGGGCACGGGGACGTCTCGGCTGTAGACGAGCTTGTCGAGCCCGCCATGGCCGGTCAGGAGGACGGCTGCCATCGTTTCGGGGATAGAGGCCATGTGTCTTCTCCCGTCAGAGGTTGGCGAAGACACTGTCGATCGCCTCGGCCGTCGCCTTGACGACGATATCCGCTTCCTCGCGGGTGAGGCAAAGCGGTGGCGCAAAACCGAGAATGTCGCCCTGGGGCATGGCGCGGCCGATGACGCCGCGCTCCAGAAGGGTTGCTGCGATTTGTGGGCCGATCTTCTGGGAAGGATCGAAGAACCTGCGATCGTCCTTGTCCTCCACGAATTCCACCGCGGCCATGAGCCCATCGCCCCGGACGTCGCCGACATGCTTGTGGCCGGCAACGGCCTTGGCCAGTTCGGAGCGGAAATAGGCTCCGGTCTCGGCAGCATTCTGCACCAATCCCATCTCGTCGATCAGTTCGAGGTTGGCGATGCCGGCCGCCGCGCAGATCGGGTGCGAGGAATAGGTCCAACCATGCCCGATCGCGCCGAGCTGGTCCGAGCCCTGCACCAGGACCTGCCAGAACCGGTCGGAGACGATCGTGCCGGACAGCGGCGCATAGGCGGAGGTCAGGCCTTTGGCGATGGTGATGAGATCCGGCTTCATGCCGTAATGGTCGGAGCCGAACATCGTGCCGAGGCGGCCGAAACCGGTCACCACCTCGTCGGCGACGAGCAGGATGTCGTATTTCTGAAGTACCGCCTGGATCTTTTCCCAATAGCCCCTGGGCGGCGGTACGATGCCGCCGGTGCCGAGGATGGGCTCGCCGATGAAGGCCGCGATCGTCTCCGGGCCCTCCGAAAGGATCATCTCCTCCAGCTTGTCGGCACAATATTGCGAGAACTGTTCCTCGCTCATCGAGCGGTCCGGACGGCGGAAATAATAGGGCGCTTCGGTATGCAGGATCGGCACGCGCGGCAGGTCGAAGGCCTTGTGGAAGAGTTCGAGGCCGGTGAGACTGCCGGTCATGACGCCGGAGCCGTGATAGCCGCGCCAGCGCGAGATGATCTTCTTCTTTTCCGGCCGCCCGAGGACGTTGTTGTAGTACCAGATCAGCTTGATGTTGGTCTCGTTGGCATCGGAGCCGGAAAGACCGAAATAGACCCTCGACATGCCTTCCGGCGCGCGGTCGATGATCATCTTCGAAAGCGTGATCGACGCTTCCGTGCCGTGCCCGACATAGGCATGATAATAGGCCAGGTTCCGGGCCTGTTCGGCGATTGCATCGGCGATTTTCTGTCGGCCGTAGCCGACATTGACGCAGTAGAGACCGGCAAAGGCATCGAGGCTGGTGCGGCCGTCGCGGTCGGTGATGTAGACGCCTTCGCCGCTGCCGATCACCCGCGTCGGCGTTTCGCCGCGCGCATGCATGCCCATATGGGTCGACGGATGGAAGAAATGATCACGGTCCCAGGCGGTGAGTTCGTTGTTTCTTTCGAGCATTGGCTTTTCCTTCAAGATTATGGGATCGGTCAGCAGGCGGTGTCGATGCAGAGATATTTGAGCTCCGTGAAGGCCTCGATGCCGTGGCGGGAGCCCTCGCGTCCGAGACCGGATTGTTTCCAGCCGCCGAAAGGAACAGGCCCGCCGGTGATCTTCACGCGGTTGATCGCCACCATTCCATATTCGAGCGCCCGCCCGAGGCGCATCTGCCGTGCGCCGTTTTCGGTGACCACATAGGCGACAAGCCCGTATTCGGTGTCGTTAGCGCGGGCGACGACCTCGTCTTCCGTGTCGAAGACGGCGACGGCGGCAACCGGCCCGAAAGTCTCCTCGCGCATGATGACCGCATCGTCCGGTACGTTGGTGATGAGTGTCGGCTCGAAGAAAAGCGGACCGGCCTTGTGGCGTTTGCCGCCGGCAAGCAGCCTGGCGCCCTTGTCGAGCGCATCCTTCACCTGTGCCTCGACCTTCATTACGGCTCGTTCGTGCATCAGCGGACCGATGTCGACGCCCTCCGCCAATCCGCTGCCGACCGTCAGGGCGGCAATCCGTTTGGCAAAGGCCGCGTTGAAGGCTTCGAATATGGATCGCTGAACGAAAATCCGGTTGGCTGCGAGGCAGTCTTGGCCGGAGGTCGCGAATTTTGCGGCGACCGCGATCTCGGCGGCGCGATCGATGTCGGCGTCGTCGAACACGATCAGCGGCGCATGGCCGCCGAGCTCCATCACCAGCCGCTTCATCGTCGGCGCACATTGTGCTGCGATCAGGCGGCCGATCTCTGTGGAACCGGTAAAGCTCATCGCCCGCACCCGTGCATCTTGGCAGAGCCGGCCGACGATGCTGGCGGCATTGCCGGTCACGACGTTGAAGACGCCTGCCGGCATTCCCGCCCGTTCGGCGAGCTCGGCCAGCGCCAGCGCCGAAAGCGGCGTTTCGCAAGAGGGGTGCGCGACGACCGTACAGCCGGCGGCGAGTGCCGCAGCCGCCTTGCGGGTGACCATGGCGGAGGGAAAGTTCCAAGGCGTGACGATGCCGGCAACGCCGAGCGCCTCCCGCCGGACGATCATTTCGGCGCCCGGAAGATGGCTGGGGACGCTCTCGGCGTTTACCCGCTTTCCTTCCTCGGCATACCACTCGATGAAGGAGGCAGCGTAGTCGATCTCTCCGCGGGACTCGGCAAGTGGCTTGCCCTGCTCCAGCGTCATCAAGAGAGCCAGATCCTCCCTGGCTTGGAGTATCAGCCGATGCCATTCCTTCAGGATTGCCGCCCGCTCCTGCGGCAGCTTCGCCCGCCAGACGGGAAAGGCGGTCGCGGCAGCATCGATCGCTGCATCGGTTTCCTCGGCGCTAAGACTCGCGACCCACGCGAGGGTTGCGGAGGAAGCGGGGTCGGCGACCTGGAAGCTTTGGCCGTCGGCGCCGGCAACCCAGCGCCCATCCACATAGGCAAGATCGCGCAGCAGGTGGCGGTCGGCAAGCCGTGTCAGGGCCTCGTGATAGGCGGGGCGTGCAAAAATTGCAGTCATGGCCAGATCCTCGTTCGGTCGTGGCGCCAGTATCGCCTCTCTCATGCGAGAGATTGTCCATTCCGCAGAGGAAAAAGAGAGAGATGGTCTAAACTGGCCGGGCTATGAGGAGAGATCGTCTATGGCCGCTGGCCGGCATCCGGCTCGAACAGGGCGGTAACGGGCACGCCCGTTTCCTCCTTCACCGTCTTGGTGACGATATAGGTGAAATAACGTTCGATACCGAGTTCGCGGTCGAGCAGATCGTCGATCAGGCGTTGATAGGCGTCGATGTCGAGGGCCACGATCTTGGCGATATAATCGACGCCGCCGCCGACCGACCAGCAGGCGGTGATCTCAGGGATAGCAGCGACTACCCGTTCGAAACGATCGAAATCGCTCTGGCGATGGTTGGCGAGCGTGATCTCCACCATGACGCTGGCGATCGGCGCGATCTTCCTTGGCACGAGCCGGGCATGATAGCCGGCGATGATGCCTGCCTTTTCCAGCTTCCGAAGACGCATCCAGCAGGGCGTCGGGGAAAGGCCGACCTTTTCGGCGAGCGCTAGCTTGGTGATCCGGCCATCACCTTGGACCGCCTCGAGAATGCGCAGATCGATGGCGTCGAGTTTCATATGGTTTCCTGTCGTGCGGTTGTTGAGGAAGACAATGAAAATTCGTTTTGCCATTGTCAATTGAACTGATTTTAAGCACAGTAAAATCATGACAAATTGGCGCCCCGATCCCTCCCAGCTCCGCCGACCGGCCTATCTTTCGCTCGCCGAGCAGATTGCCCGCGCCGTCCAGGAAGGAAAGCTCGTCAACGGGACCAAGCTGCCGACCCACCGCCGCATGGCGGACGATCTCGGCCTGTCGGTCCAGACGGTCAGCCGGGCCTATGACGATCTTATCCGCCGAGGGCTGATTTCCGGCGAAATCGGGCGGGGCAGCTTCGTGCAGACGCAGGCGCGGGAGCCCGAACCGCCTTACCTGCCCGAACGGCTGGGTGAGGTCATCGACCTGTCGATCCTGAAGCCGGTCTGCGAGCAGATCCATGTCGAAAAATTCCGGCAAGCCTTCGCCTGGCTTTCTGAAAACCTGCCGGCGAGTTCGGCCCTGTCGTTCCGGCCGAATATGGTGTTCCCCCGCCACCGGGCCATCGCGACCGAATGGCTGGCACGCTGCGGCCTGGATGTTTCGCCGCTGAATGTCAGCGTGACCAACGGCGCAACATCGGGAATGACGGTGGCCCTGATGAGCGTCGCACCGCCCGGCTCGACCATCGCCACGGAAGTGGTCAGCCATCATACGCTCGTTCCGCTTTCCACCTATCTCGGCCTGCATCTGGAAGGGCTGGCGATCGACGAGGAGGGCATGATCCCTGAGGCACTCGACGAAGCCTGCCGCAAGGGTCCGATCCGGGCGATCTTCCTGCAGCCATCCGTGATCAATCCCATGGCGGCTCTGATGAGTGCCGCTCGCCGCGAGGCACTTGCAGCCGTGGCCGCCAAGCATGACATAGCGATCATCGAGAACGACGTCCTCGGGCCCATGGTGGAGGGCCGTGCGCCGCCGATGGCCGCCTTCGCTCCGGAACGGACGCTCTACGTGACAAGCTTCACGAAAATCACCGTTCCGGGCCTGCGCATCGGTTATCTCGTCGCGCCGGACCGTTATGTGGCGGCGGTTGCCAACCGGCATCTGGTCTCCAACTGGATGGCAACGCCCGCAATGGCCGAGATCGCCACCCGCTGGGTCAGCGACGGCACCGCCATGGAACTCGTCAACTGGCAGCGTCGCGCCCTCGTCAGCCGTCATGCCATCGCCGCCGAGACGCTGGCGGGTCTGTCCTACCGGGCGCATCCACAGAGCCTGCACGTTTGGCTGCCGCTTTCCGGCAGTCACACCGAAGATGCCTTCGTGGCCCAGGCGCGGCTACGCGGCGTGGGCATTGCACCGGGCAAGTCGTTCCATACGACGGATCACGGATGGACGCCGGCCCTGCGCATCTCGCTGGGATCGACAACGGAAAGCGAGTTGCGCACCGGGCTCGCAATCGTCGCTTCGCTGGCGCAGGGAAACCCCGAAGAGCTGCTGCTTGCGATTTGATGCAAGCGCCTGCCGTTTGTGCAGGCGGATAAATATTGTCATGATATTATTTTCCGAATTGACATGATTTCTTGAGGCCGTCATCGTTGATGCATTGCTTGTCTCAACAGGGAGAGACATGAATGCCATCGCCCATCATCCGCATCGACAGCATCGTCAAGAGATACGGCCCGCTGACCGTTCTCGATGGTTTGTCGATGAATGTGATGCCGGGCGAGAAGCTGGCGCTGATCGGCCCTTCCGGTTCGGGCAAGACCACGATCCTGCGTATTCTGATGACGCTGGAATCGATCAGCGGCGGCCATATCGAGGTCGACGGCGAGCAGCTTTATCACATGAAAAAGGGCGCCGATCTGGTTGCCGCAGACGAGCGCCATCTGCACCGCATGCGCAAGAAGATCGGCATGGTCTTCCAGCACTTCAATCTGTTTCCGCATAAATGCGTCCTCGACAATGTCACGCTCGCGCCGATGCTCACCCAGGGTGCGACACGTGCCGATGCCGAAAAGCGGGCCATGGATCTGCTGGACATGGTCGGCATGGCGGACAAGGCGAAGGCGGTGCCGGCACAGCTTTCCGGCGGCCAGAAACAGCGTGTCGCGATCGCCCGGGCGCTCGCGCTCTCTCCGAAGATCATGCTGTTCGACGAAGTGACATCCGCACTCGATCCGGAACTCGTCGAGGAGGTGCTGAATGTCATGCGGCGGCTCGCGGCCGAGACCGACATGACCATGCTGCTGGTGACGCACGAGATGGGTTTTGCCCATGATTTCGCAGACCGCGTGTTGTTTTTCGATCGCGGCAAGATCGTCGAGGAGGGCGGACCGGATGAGATTTTCCGGAACCCGAAGCAGGAGCGCACCCAGACCTTCCTGCGCAAGATCATAGCGGCAGGCCACCGCGTCTGACCGCCAAAGGCAGCGATACAGCCCGAAGACATCGGGAAAAAACCAGAGGAGTAGGGAACAATGAAAACGAGAATTTTAGCATCGGCCGTCAGCATTTCGGTCCTCGCCGCTATCGCGGGCGGTATTTCTGCATCCGCAGCGGACCTGAAGCAGTTGAAGGAACAGGGCTTTGCCCGCATCGCCATCGCCAACGAGCCGCCCTATACGGCGGTCGGCGCCGATGGCAAGGTTTCGGGTGCCGCTCCCGACGTTGCCCGCGTCATCTTCGAGCGTCTCGGCATCAAGGAGGTCGTGGCTTCGATCTCCGAATATGGTGCGATGATCCCGGGCCTGCAGGCCGGCCGCCACGATGCGATTACCGCAGGCCTGTTCATGAAGCAGGAACGCTGCAACGCGGTGGCCTATTCCGAGCCGATCCTTTGCGATGCGGAAGCTTTCGCCCTCAGGAAAGGCAACCCGCTGAAGCTGACGAGCTACAAGGACATTGCCAACAATACGAATGCCAAGATCGGCGCCCCGGGTGGCGGCACCGAGGAGAAGCTGGCCCTGCAGGCTGGCGTGCCGCGTGAGCGCGTCATCGTCGTGCCGGATGGGCAGAGCGGCATCAAGATGCTCCAGGATGGCCGCATCGACGTCTATTCTCTTCCGGTCCTGTCAATTCACGACCTTCTCGACAAGGCGAAGGATCCAAACCTCGAAGTCGTCGCACCGGTGGTCGGCGCACCGGTCTATTGCGATGGCGCGGCCTTCCGAAAGCAGGACGTCGCCCTCCGCGATGCGTTTGATGGGGAGCTCAAGAAGCTGAAGGAATCGGGTGAGTTTGCCAAGCTTATCGAACCCTATGGTTTCTCCGCCAAGGCAGCCATGTCGACCACTCGCGACAAGCAATGCACTGCCGCCCAGTAAACGGCCGAACTGAGGTGGACGGAGCGGCTCATGTGCCGTTCCGCCACCGATCGCGATGGCCTTGGGCCGTTTCTGCACTGTCTCGGATGATGGGAAGTTTCCGCTGATGTCGGTCTGGTCCGGCTATTTGACGCTGATCCTCGAGGGGGCGCTGGTAACGCTGCAGCTGACCGTCATGGGTTCGGCTCTGGCGCTGGTGATGGCTTTCCTGGCCGGCCTCGGGCGGCTTTCGCGCTTCTTTGCCGTGCGGGCGCTTGCGACGACCTATATCGAATTCTTCCGGGGCACCTCGATCTTCGTCCAGCTCTTCTGGGTCTATTTCGTCCTTCCTTTCGCGGGCCTCACCCTCACGCCGCTTCAGGCGGGCGTTCTGGCTTTGGGGCTGAATGTCGGGGCCTACGGGGCAGAAGTTGTGCGCGGTGCCGTCAAGGCGGTCGGGCGAGAACAGACCGAGGCCTGCATCGCCCTCAATCTCTCCCGCTTTCAGCGGATGCGCCATGTGATCCTGCCGCAGGCGCTGCCGCTGATGCTGCCCACCTTCTGCAACAACGCCATCGAGCTTTTGAAGGGCACGGCCGTCGTCTCGCTGATCTCGCTGACGGACCTCACCTTCCAGGCGCAAGTCGTCCGTGCCCAGACCGGCAATACGCTCATTCCCTTCGCGACCATCCTCTTTCTCTACTTCGCCATGGCCTGGGCGATTTCCACCGTGATGCGCTGGCTGGAGCGGCGGGTGACGCGCAGCCTCGATGGCGTGAGGACCTGACCATGGAGTGGGATTGGGATTTCGTCTGGCAGATCATGCCGACCCTTCTCGAAGGGTTCAAGATTACTCTCCTGGCGACCGTCCTCGGTGCGGCCGTCGCGGCGGTGATCGGTCTCGGTCTCGCCATCGTGCGCCGCTCGCCGATCACCGCGGTCTCGCGCACGGTCGGCTTCGTTTCGGAATTCATCCGCGGCACGCCGCTTCTCGTGCAGCTCTATTTCATTTTCTACGTGCTGCCGGATATCGGTATCCGCCTGTCGCCGCTGGTCGCCGGCGTCATCGGCATCGGCGTCCACTACGCCACCTATACCGCCGAGGTCTATCGCGCCGGTATCGAGAACGTGCCGCGTGGCCAGTGGGAAGCGGCAAAGGCGGCCAATCTCACGACAAGGCAGGCGTGGATCCACGTCATCCTGCCGCAGGCCGTGCCGCCGATGATCCCGGCGCTCGCCAACTATTTCATCGCGATGTTCAAGGAAACGCCGCTTCTCTCGGCGATCACCGTGCTGGAGCTGATGAACCAGGCAAAGAGCATCGCCAACAGCAACTATCGCTATATCGAGCCGATGACGCTCGTCGGCGTTTTCTTCCTCGTGGTCAGCCTGATCTCGGTCCTGGGGCTGCGCTGGCTGGAGGAACGTTATGCCAGGATGGACGACTGAGATGACTTCCGTTGAGATAAGCCTCGCCGGCCGGAAACCGCGACTGGACGATCGCCCGCTTCAGAAACGCATCGGTCTGGTGATCCTGGCCACCGACCATACGACCGAGGTCGACTTCCAGTGCATGGTCGCGAGCGATCGCATTGGCGTTTATGTCAACCGCATCCCGTATGCCAATCCGACGACGCCTGAAAATCTCCTCAGGATGCAGCCGGTGCTGACCGAAGGCGCCTCGTTGATCTTGCCGGGCGAGACGCTGGATGCGGTCATGTATTCCTGCACGTCCGCCTCCGTGATCATCGGCGATGCCCGTATCGAGGAGGCGATCCGCTCCGCCAAGCCGGGCGTTCCCGTGGTGACGCCGACGGCTGCGGCCGTAAAAGGCCTGCGGGCTATCGGTGCAAGCCGAATCTCGATCCTGACGCCCTATACTGTGGAGACGAGCCGGCCGATGGCCGATTATTTCGCCGGCCTCGGCTTCACGATCGACAGGTTTACCTGCCTGGGTTTCGACGACGACCGCGAAATGGCGCGCATTGCGCCGGACGAGATCGTCTCGCTTGCCCGCGATGCAATCGCACCGGAATCGCAGGCGCTTTTCATCTCCTGTACGGCGGTGCGCGCCGCCCAGGTCGTCGCCCCTATCGAAGCCGAGATTGGCAGGCCCGTCGTCAGCAGCAACCTTGCCACCGGTTGGGCCTGCCTGCGGCTTTGCGGGGAAATGACATCGCGTCCTGAACTGGGCACGCTGATGACCAAGCCCTATCCGGAAGGCTGAGACCATGAGCGGGAAGACCTTGCCGGTTCAACTTGACGATATCCGTGCCGCCGCAACTCGCATCGATGGCCGCGTGTGCCGGACGCCGATGGTGGCGTCGGTCGTTCTGAGCGAGCGGATGGGCATACCGGTCCATCTGAAGCTCGAACACCATCAGACCACCGGCAGCTTCAAGCTGCGTGGTGCGACGAACGCCATCCTTTCGCTGACGCACGAGGAGCGGACGCGCGGTGTGGTGGCGGCCTCCACAGGCAATCATGGGCGGGCGCTCGCCTTTGCGGCGAGAACGGAAGGTGCCGTCGCAACCATCTGCATGTCGTCGCTGGTGCCGGAAAACAAGGTCGCGGAAATCCGCCGCCTCGGTGCGCGCGTGCGCATCATCGGACGTTCGCAGGACGAAGCGCAGGAAGAGGTGGACAGGCTGGTGGCAGAGGAGGGGCTGGTCATGGTGCCGCCTTTCGATCATCCGGCCATCGTGGCGGGGCAGGGTACTCTCGGTCTCGAGATCGTCGAACAGGTGCCGGAGATCGGGACCGTTCTGGTGCCGCTGTCCGGCGGCGGGCTTGCCGCCGGCATCGCTGCCGCGGTGAAGGGACTGAGGCCGCAGGCGCGGGTCATCGGCCTGACGATGGAGCGCGGCGCGGCGATGAAGGCGAGCCTGGATGCGGGCAAGCCGGTTCTGGTCGAGGAAGTGCCGAGCCTTGCGGATTCGCTCGGCGGCGGCATCGGGCTTGATAACCGCGTGACTTTCCCGATGTGCCGGCATCTCCTCGATGACGTCGTCCTGCTTTCCGAAGCGGAAATTGCAGCCGGCATCGCACATGCCTATTCGGTCGAGCGCGAGGTGGTGGAAGGCGCCGCCGCCGTCGGCATCGGGGCGCTGCTTGCCGGGAAGGTCAAAAGCCTTGGGGCCATCGTCACTATCCTCTCCGGCCGCAATATCGACATGGAACAGCACCGGCGGGTGATCAACGGTGACGCCATCCATGGAAAGGACGCCGCATGAGCCGGATAATCATTCTCACCGAAAAGGACCTGCGCAAGCTTGTTCCACTCGACGGGGAAGCGGTCGCTTGCGTCGAGGACGCTTTCCATGCGCTAGCCACCAAGCCGGTCGCCATGCCGCCGATCCTGCGCCTCGATATTCCCGAGCATCGCGGCGAAGTGGATGTAAAGACGGCCTATGTGCCGGGCATCGAAGGGTTCGCCATCAAGATCAGCCCCGGCTTCTTCGACAATCCGAAGATCGGCCTGCCGAGCACGAACGGCATGATGGTCCTGCTGTCCAGCCGCACCGGCCTCGTGCAGGCGCTGTTGCTCGACAACGGTTACCTGACCGATGTCCGGACGGCTGCGGCGGGCGCGGTTGCGGCAAAACATCTCTCGCGTCCGGACTCGACCGTTGTGGCGATTTTCGGAGCAGGCATGCAGGCGCGGTTGCAATTGGAGGCTCTGATGCTAGTCCGGCCGATCCGTGAGGCGTGCATCTGGGCGCGCGACCTCGGGAAAGCCAAAACCGTTGTCGCCGAATTGACGATCAGGCTCGGCATCCCAGTAACGGCCGAGGCCGATCCGGAGATCGCCGTCGCCGGTGCCGATATCGTTGTCACGACGACCCCATCGGCAATCCCGATCCTGAAGGCGGAATGGCTCCAGCCCGGCCAGCATGTGACCGCCATGGGTTCGGATGCCGAACACAAGAACGAGATCGACCCGGCAGCAATCGCCAAGGCCGATGTCTACGTCGCCGACAGCCTGAAACAGACGCGCTGGCTCGGGGAACTGCATCATGCCGTCAAGGCCGGGCTCATTTCACCGGACACCGAATTTTCCGAGCTTGGGCAAGTCATCGCCGGCATCCGCCCCGGACGCGAGAACGCAGGACAGATCACACTCACCGACCTCACCGGGACCGGTATCCAGGATACCGCCATCGCCACGCTCGCCTTCGCGCGGGCGGATGCCGCCGGCGCTGGTACCGCATTCGAAAGCTGAACCGGCCTTGCGCCGGATAAGAAGGGAAGAGACATGACCCAGCCCAATCTCAAGTTCTCGCGTGGGGAATATGCCGCGCGGCTGGAAAAGACCCGGCATGCCATGGAGGCGAAAGGGATCGACCTCCTGATCGTCAGCGACCCATCAAACATGGCCTGGCTGACGGGTTATGACGGCTGGTCGTTTTATGTGCATCAGGCCGTCATCGTGCCGCCGTCCGGCGAACCGGTCTGGTTCGGCCGCGGCCAGGACGCCAACGGTGCCAAGCTGACTTCTTACCTCAGCCAGGAAAACATCGTCGGTTATCCTGATCATTACGTGCAGTCGACCGAGCGCCACCCGATGGATTATCTCTCCGGTATCTTGACGGACCGTGGCTTCGGCAAGCTGACGATCGGCGTCGAGATGGACAATTACTGGTTCTCCGCGGCCGCCTTCGCCTCGCTGCAGAAACATCTGCCGAACGCCCGTTTCGTGGATGCGACCGCGCTGGTGAACTGGCAGCGTGCGGTGAAAAGCGAAACCGAGATCAGATACATGCGCAACGCCGCGCGGATCGTCGAGGCAATGCATGCCCGTATCTTCGACAAAATCGAGGTCGGCATGCGCAAATGCGATCTGGTCGCCGAAATCTACGACGCCGGCACCCGCGGCGTCGACGGCATTGGCGGCGACTATCCGGCGATCGTGCCGCTCTTGCCGTCAGGTGTCGAAGCCTCCGCGCCGCACCTGACCTGGGACGACCGGCCGATGAAGAGGGGCGAGGGCACCTTCTTCGAGATCGCGGGCTGCTATAACCGCTATCACGTGCCGCTGTCGCGCACGGTCTTCCTCGGTAAGCCGACGCAGGCCTTCCTCGACGCGGAAAAGGCGACGCTGGAAGGCATGGAGGCCGGCCTTGCGGTGGCCAAGCCCGGCAATACCTGCGAGGACATCGCCAATGCCTTCTTCGTCGTGCTCAAGAAATACGGGATCGTCAAGGACAACCGCACCGGCTACCCGATCGGCCTGTCCTATCCGCCGGACTGGGGCGAGCGCACCATGAGCCTGCGCCCAGGCGACCGCACCGAGCTGAAGCCTGGCATGACCTTCCATTTCATGACCGGCCTCTGGCTCGAGGACATGGGGTTCGAGACCACCGAGAGCATCCTCATCACCGATACCGGGGTCGAATGCTTCGCCAACGTACCGCGCAAGCTGATGGTCAAGGATTGAGACTGCGATGAGCGAGAACGCCTTGCGACCGTCGCCGATCAGCCCGACGGTGGACTTCGACGCCGACGGCGTGCAGCACGGTTTCCTGCGGCTGCCCTATAGCCGCGACGATTCCGCCTGGGGATCGGTGATGATCCCGCTTACGGTTATCCGCAACGGCAAAGGGCCCGTGGCGCTCTTGACCGGCGGCAATCACGGCGACGAATACGAAGGGCCGATTGCACTCTTCGATCTGGCCCGCAGCCTCAAACCGGAGGATGTCAGCGGCACGGTGATTATCGTTCCGGCGATGAACTACCCGGCATTCCTAGCCGGAACGCGAACGTCGCCGATCGACAAGGGCAACCTAAACCGCAGCTTTCCCGGTCGTCCGGACGGCACGGTAACGCAGAAGATAGCCGACTATTTCCAGCGCGATCTGCTGCCCCGCGCCGACGTCGTCCTCGACTTTCACTCCGGCGGCAGGACACTCGATTTCCTGCCCTTCTGCGCTGCCCATATCCTGCCCGACAAGGAACAGGAGGCCCGCGCCTTCGAGCTGGTGAAGGCGTTTTCGGCGCCCTATTCGATGAAGATGCTCGAGATCGACGCGGTCGGCATGTACGACACGGCCGCCGAGGAGATGGGCAAGGTCTTCATCACCACGGAGCTTGGCGGCGGCGGCACGGCGACGGCGAAAAGCGCAGAGATCGCCAAGCGCGGCGTGATCAACGTGCTGCGCCGTGCGGGCATCGTCGCGGGCAGCGCCGATGTCACGCCGACGACCTGGCTCGACATGCCGGACGGCAATTGCTTTTCCTTCGCCGAGGAGGACGGACTGATCGAGCCCGTCTTCGATCTTGGAGATGAGGTTGGCGAAGGCGCCGTTGTGGCCCGCATCTACCCAATCGGACGGACCGGCGCAGCTCCCCGTGAAATCCGCGCGAAGATGGGCGGCATCCTGTGCGCCCGGCATTTCCCGGGATTGGTCAAGGCCGGCGACTGTGTCGTCGTCATCGCCGTCGTCGTCAGCTGACGTAATCGAAAACTGTTTTTTCTGCTCCGCCGCTTCGTTATGAAAGCGGCGGAGCCAATATATTCCGAGCTTGGATCAAAGCCGGATGCGCACAAATCGCAGGTGATGCCGCCTTGGATGGCGGCCGTGCGCGCAGGTTCTTTCGCACTTGCGAAGGGCACCACAAAACCAACATCATTTCCCGCCAACTAGATCGTCAGCGGTCTTAAGCCTTGGCCATGGCTTCCGGATCGCGCTGCTGAACGAGGTAAACGACAAGGGAAAAATTGCATGGAGAACTCGATGACCGAAGTGTCCAGCAGATAGCCCGCCCTTCGAATGCGGCAAGGAGATCTCACGCATCATGTGCGCGAAACCCGCGCTTGCGGCAAGACGGCACAGCCTTCTCGCGGCTTGAAAAGGGGCCGAAACTCCACGAAAAAGGGTAGCTATGGAATGATGTCGCTCACATACGATCGGTATTTGTTGCGAAGAGGTCGGCCATGAGCATTGCTGATCGCCTGGTAACGGGAAGTCTCTGGGTCTCCCTCTCGAGGATCATCGTCAACGGGTTGTCGACCCTCAGCACCATCGTTCTGGCGTGGTATCTCTTGCCGTCGGATTTTGGCTTGGTTGCGCTTGCGACGACGATGCTCGCCATCGTGACGACGATAACCGAGCTTTCCTTGAACGAGGCCCTCATCCGCCACGAGGCTCCCGGGGAATCCCATTTCAGCGCCGCATGGACACTGGCTGCAACGCGCGGTCTGATATTGTGCGTCCTATTCGCCGCCTTCGCCTATCCGGCTTCCCTCATCTATGACGAGCCGCGCCTTTTCGGCGTCCTTCTTGTTTTGAGCCTTAGCCTCCTCATAAACGGGTTCGCCAATCCGCGACGGATCATGCTCCAGCGGGAGCTGATTTTCTGGCAGGAATTCGTGCTGAACGTTGCCCAGAAGATTGCCGGATTTGTGGCGACCGTCGCCATCGCCGTCATCTATCAAACCTATTGGGCGCTGGTGGTCGGCACGCTGGTGATGCAGGTCACCAACGTTGTGGCATCCTATTTTATCCTGCCGTTCCGCCCCCGGGTCACCTTTTCCCATATGCGCGAATTCTTTTCGTTCTCGATCTGGATTACCGCCGGGCAGATCGTCAACACCCTCAATTGGCGTTTCGATTACCTGCTGATCGGTAAGCTGCTGACGGGCTCGGCCCTTGGATATTATTCGCTTGGCGGGCAGCTCGCGATGACGCCCACGCGCGAAGCGACGGCGCCTCTGACCGCCACCATCTACCCGGCGTTTGCCAATGTCCGCCATGATCCTGCGCGTCTCGCCGCAGCCTATCAGCGAACGCAGGCCTTGCTGACGGCGGTCGCGTTACCCGCCGGCATAGGGATGGCGGTCATCGCAGATCCCCTGGTCAGGCTGGTGCTTGGTGAAAAATGGCTTCCGGTGATTTTCATCATCCAGGCGCTGGCCTCTGTTTATGCGCTGCAGACACTGGGATCTCTCAATCAGCCTCTCGGCATGGCGCTGGGGCAAACCCGGAACCTGTTCATCCGCGACGCGCAGATGCTTCTTGTCCGGATCCCGGTGATCACGATCGGCCTGGTGTTCTGGGGGCTTCCGGGGCTGATATTCAGCCGGGTGCTCACCGGCCTCTTCAGCGCGTTTGTGAACATGGTGATCGTGAAGCGCTTCATAAATGTCTCGGTCACCGCCCAGCTATGGGCAAATTTCAGAGCGCTTGCCAGCTCGGCGGTCATGGCTGCCGGCGTGTCGCTCGCTGATCGCTACATGGGAATTGAGACCACGCATACCGGACTTGTTCTACAACTTGCCGCCCTTATTTGCCTTGGAGGCGTTCTCTATTGCGGTTCCAGCCTCTTTCTCTGGCTGGTTATGGATCGTCCAAATGGCCCGGAGACTGAAGTCAGAAAGATCGCTTCCAAGGTGTTGTCCAAAGTCAGTCACGCCTGATCGCGGGACTTGTTGTTCTAACTTTTGAAAGAGAGGCGTAATGTCACCCGTTCAGCAATCCGAGCTTATCGCCAAGCTTCAGGACAGGACCCACGATTGCCTTAAGGAGTTCATCCGCCCTGATGAACCGATAGCGATACTGGACTTTCCCGATATCAGGAATTGCGGAGATTCCGCGATCTGGCTGGGAGAAATGGCCTATTTGCAGCAGCGCTACGCAAAGCGGCCTTCCTACGTCTGCACGACCGACGATTTTTCACCGGATGAACTCAAAAGCTCTGCCCCGAACGGTCCGATCTTCATCCATGGGGGCGGCAATTTCGGTGATATATGGGTGTTTCACCAAGATTTCCGGGAGCGCGTGATGGAGCTGTTTCCCGATCGCCAGATCGTCCAGTTTCCGCAGTCGATTCACTACAAGTCTCCGGAGCGGCTGGAGCAAAGCAAGCGCGCGATCGGCAAGCACAGGAATTTCGTGCTGCTGGTGCGCGACGAGGAATCGTTTCAGTTTGCCAAGGAAAATTTTGATTGCCAGGTCTATCTGTGCCCGGACATGGCCTTCTGCATCGGCAGCATAGAGCCCGCTGCGCCGGAATTTCCCGTGCTTGCGATGCTCCGCCAGGACAAGGAGCAGGTCGGGACCGTTGACTTTTCCGCCTATCCGGACATCCCGAAGGAGGATTGGATTACCGAGAGCCGGTCGAAGGTACGAGTTGCGAAAGCGCTCGGAGCAGCCTCGGCACTGCTGCATTTCACCCCTTCCGAAATGCGGCTGCGTAAGCTGGACGCCGCGGCCAACAACCGCTTCCAGCGCGGCATACGGCAGATTTCCCGAGGCGGGGCCATCGTGACAGACCGCCTGCATGTGCATATCTGCTCGCTTCTCATCGGCCGCCGCCATGCGGTGCTCGACAACAATTACGGCAAAATCCGGCGTTTCATGAATGCTTTTTCAGGAGGCACCGATCTTTCCTACAAGGCGACTTCGCTCGACGACGGCATCAGATGGGCAAGAGAACAGGCGGGTGTCGCGGCATGATCGCGCCTGAGATCAACGACCGGAGGCTGTCATGAGTGTTATCACCTTTATCATTCCCGTCAGGCACCAGGACAACGCACGTGACTGGAGCATTCTGAAGCGAAATCTGACGCAGACGGTGGCGTCCATCGCCAACCAGACCAATCCTGACTGGCGGGGCGTGATTGTCGCCAACAGGGGCGCCGATCTTCCGGTCCTGCCGGACAAGTTCTCGGTGGCATGGGTGGACTTTCCGCCGAACGACATCCACGAGCGCGGCGATGCCACGGAAGAGGATTTTCTCGATTCATTCCGCGCCGACAAAGGCCGCCGCGTGCTTGCGGGCATGCTCACGGCCCGCGATTGTCGCTTCTTCATGATCGTCGACGACGACGATTTTGTCAGCGCCCGAATTACCGAATACGCCGCCCGGCACCAGAACGAGAACGGCTGGACGATTGACAAGGGCTATATCTGGGACGACGGCGGCAGCATTCTGTTGTGCCGCGACCAGTTCAACCACTATTGCGGAACGTCGCTGATCATCCGTTCGGACCTCTACGGACTGCCATCCAAGGCGGAAGACGTTTCACTCCAATGGATCAAGGACATGCTCGGCAGCCATGTCCGCATAGAATCGGTTTTGGCCGAACGCGGAACGCCCTTGAATGCCCTGCCATTCCGAGGTGCAGTTTATCGTGTCGCCCATAAGGGATCGCACAGCAAGGCGCCCAGCCTGATCCATATGTATTTCCTGAACAGGAACGTTCTCAAACAGCCTGTCCGGATTCTCAAGAATTTGACGAAGCTCCGACCGCTGTCGGCGGGATACAGAAAAGAGTTTTTTGGGCTTTCCGCCGGAAAGACGGAGTAGAAATCGCGGCGCATCGACGGCCACGAAAACGGCCGGATCTGACGACCGGCCGCTTCGGATTTCGTCGCGGTGATTAAACGGCGCCGCGGGTTTCGACGTAGATCGCGTAGACCGAATGGCTGCTCGCCATATAGAGGCGGTTCTTCTTCGGGCCGCCGAAGACAAGGTTCGGGCACCGCTCCGGAAGCTTGATGAAGCCGATCGCCTTGCCGGCCGGGTTGAATATCTTGACGCCGTTCAGATCTTCGGGCCTGGCGCCTGCAGCGCCGTTCGATCCCCAGCCGCACCAGAGATTGCCATCGACATCGATCTTGAAGCCATCGAGACCCCCGTTGTCGTCGGCCGTCACCAGCGCCGTCTTGTTCGAAAGCTTCACGCCGTTCGCGCCGACATCGTAGCTCCAGATTATGCGGAATGGCGATGCGCGGCCTTCAACGATGTAGAGCTTCTTTTCATCCGGCGAAAATGCAAGGCCGTTCGGGCCTTTCAGCTCATCGGTGACGAGGCCAAGCTTGCCGTCCGGCGAGATGCGATAGACCGAATGCGGCAGTTCCGCTGTTGCCTTGTCTCCTTCCCACTCGCCGGCAATGCCGAAGGGCGGATCAGTGAACCAGATGGAGCCGTCCGATTTGCAGACGATATCGTTCGGGGAGTTGAGCTTCTTGCCGTTGTAGTTGTCCGCGAGCACGGTGATCGATCCGTCATATTCGGTGCGGGTGACCCGGCGCGTCAGATGTTCGCAGGAAAGCAAACGGCCCTGGCGGTCGCGGGCGTGGCCGTTGGCATAGTTGGAGTTGGCGTTGTAGACGCTCCAGCTCTCATTGGCTTCGTCATAGCGCATGACCCGATTGTTCGGAATGTCGCTGACGAGCAGATAGCGCCCGTCGCCGAACCAGACCGGGCCTTCCAGCCAGCGAGCGCCGGTGGCGACCTGTTCGAGCGAGCTGCTGGCGATGCGATATTTCGCAAAGCTCGGATCGAGGATTTGGATAGCCGGATCGGGGTAGATCGGGCTCGGCGTAAAGCCGATCGCTTGCGCGGATGCCATTTTCGGGAAGGTGGTTGCCAGGGCGGCCGCTGAAAGCGTCATGATGTTGCGGCGTGAAAAATTCACGTTGAAGTCCTTTGATTATGGATAGTTGATTTCATATCAATTTGCCGGGTTTGACGGGGAACCGAGACGATGGTCCGCCTCCAATTAAAGGCAGTCCATTGTGCGTCGCAACAAACAAGATTGCCTTCTGCAGCCTTTGGTTAAGCAGTGGTGAAAACCACCTGAAAGTTCGAATGTGCCTTTGATGCGCTGCGGCAAGAGTAAGATTTTATTATGAAAAAGCGCTTATGAAAAACGGAGGATCAAGTTCGATCACCATGCGCATGATGTGCACCGTCCGGCACGGCTCCGGCATTTTTCACGTTTCGATGCACTGTCGCTGTTTCAGCGTTTTTTGAGGTATCTGATGCTCAAGAACTTAAAGATTAAAACAAAATTTCTGATGGCGATTGCCATCCTCGCGGTCATTTCCCTTGCAGGCCTGATGTATGTCACCAGCAGGTTCAGCGCCGCCAACGAGGCTTATTCCGGCTTCCTGCAGAAGGAAAGTAACGCGGCGACCTTCGGACCCCGCGGCGCTGCCGGCATGTGGACCGCGACGACATGGCTGAGCCGCGCGCTGGCCCAGGACCCGGCAAGCGCGGCGTTCCAGGATCTTTCCGGCCGGTTTTCCAAGGAATTTGCCGGCGCCCGTGACCGGTTGACCCAGATCCCGGCGCTGGTGCCGAGTCGCAAGGCTGCGATCGACGAACTGCTTGCCGGTGCGGATGCGCTGAAGGCAGTCGGTGACGATCTTCTCAAGGCCCATACCGCAGGCGACCAGGAAAAGGTCCGTACCCTTTCCGCCAAGCTCGACCAGGCCATCGTCGATCTCTCGCCGAAATTCGGCGCCAATAACGGCGCCATGGCCGAAATCCTCAACAATGGCGCCAAGACGTTGAGCCAATCGGTCTCCAGCACAATCACCTATGCGATCTGCGGCATGCTTTTAGGCATCGCGATCGCCACCGTTCTGTCCATGACCATCGCTCATAAGGGCATCACCGCGCCGATGGCCCGCCTGCGTGAGCGCATGGCTTCGCTGGCCGCCAGCCAGACGGAAGCTGCCATCGACGGCCTCGACCGCAAGGACGAAATCGGCGAGATGGCCAAGGCCGTCGCCATCTTCCGCGACAACGCTCTGGAGCGTGCTCGCCTGGAACGGGAAGCTGAAGACAATCGTGGCCTGTCGGAGCGCGACCGCATGGAGCGCGAAGCCCAGAAGACGCGCGAAGCCGCCGAGATCAAGTTTGCCGTCGACAACCTGGCAGAGGGCCTGAGCCATCTGTCCGATGGTAACGTCTCCTATCGCATCGAAAAGCAGTTCACCGCGACGTTGGACGGTGTCCGCAACGATTTCAACGTCTCGGCCACAAAGCTGCAGACGGCCCTGGAGCAGGTGGCGGAGAATGCCCGCAGCATCCAGGCCGGTTCGGCGGAGATCAAGGCGGCCGCCGACGATCTGGCCAAGCGCACCGAGCAGCAGGCAGCTTCCGTCGAGGAAACCGCCGCAGCTCTCGAAGAAATCACCACTACCGTGAAGGACGCCACCAAGCGCGCTCAGGAGGCCGGCGCGCTGGTTGCCCGCACCCGCAGCGGCGCCGAAAACTCCGGCGAGGTCGTCCAGCGTGCCGTCAAGGCGATGGAACAGATCGAGAAGTCCTCAGGCGAGATTTCCAACATCATTGGCGTCATCGACGATATCGCCTTCCAGACCAATCTTCTGGCACTCAACGCCGGCGTCGAAGCGGCCCGTGCGGGCGATGCAGGCAAGGGTTTTGCAGTCGTTGCCCAGGAAGTGCGCGAACTCGCCCAGCGTTCCGCCAAGGCCGCCAAGGAGATCAAGGCGCTGATCACGACGTCGAACGAGCAGGTCAACGCCGGGGTGCAGCTGGTGGGCCAGACCGGACAGGCGCTGGTAACGATCGTTTCGGAAGTGCAGGAGATCAACCGGCACGTCAACGCGATCGTGGAGTCAGCCCAGGAACAGTCTTCGGGCCTTCAGCAGATCAACACGGCCGTCAACCAGATGGACCAGGATACCCAGAAGAATGCCGCGATGGTCGAGGAATCGACCGCCGCAAGCCATGGTCTCGCCCGGGATGCTGCATCGCTCAACGAACTGCTGGCCCAGTTCAAGCTGCCCGGTCAGCGCCACGTTCCGCGTCAGGCCGATCGCCGCGACACGCCGGCTGCCTCGCCGGCCCGCAATCTGGCCCGCAGGGTTGCCACCGCCTTCTCCGGCGGCTCCTCGGCCGCTGCGGTCAACAACGACTGGCAGGAGTTCTAGGCGCGCACTTGACCGACTATCTGTAGCCGCGCCTGAGCGCTTGCGGAGGCTGCCCCAGGCTTCTCAGGAACGCCCGCCGCATTCGGCCGGCGTCGCCAAAACCGGAAGCCTCGGCAATGTGTTCGAGCGGCAGGTGGCCGGTCTCGACCGCCATCCGCGCCGTTTCGAGACGCAGGCGCTCGACGGCCTTGGCCGGCGTTGTGCCGGTTTCGGCTGCAAACGCCCGTGCAAAGTTGCGCGGGCTCATTGCGGCCTGGTCGGCGAGGCGCTCGACGGTCAGCTGGTCGGCCAGATGCTCGCGCATCCAGCCGATCAAGGTCGAGAACCTGCCCGTGTGCCCTCCAAGATCGACAAGCGCTGAAAACTGGGACTGGCCACCGGGCCGGCGTTGATGAACGACGAGCTGTTGGGCGGTTCTGCGCGCGATATCCGCGCCCAGATCGTCTTCGATAAGGGCAAGCGCCAGGTCGATGCCGGCAGATATTCCGGCTGACGTCCAGACATGACCGTCCTGGATATAGATACGCTCCGCATCGAGCTCTATCTTCGGGTAGCGGCGAGAAAAGTCGTGCGAACTGCCCCAATGCGTCGTGGCCCGACGTCCATCGAGGAGCCCGGCTTCGGCGAGCAGATAGGCCCCGGAACACACACTCGTCACGCGCCTTGCGCTCGTGCGTTTCAGCCATTCGAGAATTTCGCGCACGGCCTCCATGGAGCGGATGATCTCGCCGCCCGAGATCATCACCGTGTCGAAAGGCCCATCCCGGAGCGGGGCAGCCGACAGCTTGAGGCCCGACGAACTCTCGATCTCGCCGCCACCCGGCGCCATCAGGATCAGGTCGTAACTGCCCGGCCGGAATCGCTCCGCCATCTCGAAAGCCGACGTCGGCCCCGCCGTATCGAGAAGCTGGAAACCCGGATGCACGACAAGAGCAACTGTGCGAGCCATGGCAGTTTTTGCCCGATTAATGTCATTTCAGTCAGACGATAGCAGCGGTAACTTTCCCTGCAAACAGGGCAACCGATCGATCGGGCGAAACTATCATGACGTGGCGGTTTGTTCTTACAGGCGGGTTTGGGCTTGCTGCGGTCTTCCTGGTGGTCGCCGGGGGCTGGATAGTCTCTCTGCCGTCTGCGTCCTCGGCCGGGACCGTCAAGCCTATTCCCGGCGAGGAGACACGCGCCACAATCGAGGCTTTGAAGCCGTCCAAACGCGTCCGCCCGGTGATCGCGATCGTCGGCATCAACGACGGGACGGAGATCACCGATTACCTGATGCCCTACGGTATCCTGCACCGCGCTGATGTCGCTGATGTCGTGGCGCTGGCGACACAGCCCGGGCCGATGGTTCTCTATCCGGCGTTGAAGGTCGAGCCGCAGGCGACGATCGCGGATTTCGATGCCCAGCATCCGGAAGGCGCCGATTACATCATCGTCCCGGCGATGATCCGCGAGGACGATCCGGCGGCATTGCGCTGGATCAGGAGCCAGGCGGAAAAAGGCGCGCTGATCGTCGGCGTCTGCGTCGGTGCCAAAGTGGTTGCTGCCACCGGCCTTCTCGACGGCCGGAAAGCGACGACCCACTGGTATTCGCTGGACGCCATGCTGAAGGAACATCCGAGCATCCGCCATGTCGCCGACCGCCGCTTCCTCGTTGACGGTCGCGTTGCGACGACGACGGGGATCAGTGCCTCCATGCCGATGTCGCTGACGCTGATTGAGGCGATCGCCGGGCGGGAGAAAGCCGAGGCTGTCGCCGCCGATCTGGGCCTCGCGAATTGGGATGCGCGACACGACAGCGGCGCCTTCACGTTCACGCGTCCTTTCGCATTGACGGCGATCGGCAATTCGCTCGCCTTCTGGCGCCGCGAAACGCTCGGCATCGAACTGTCGAAAGGCGTGGACGAGGTGTCGCTTGCGCTTGTCGCGGACGCCTGGTCGCGGACCTACCGCTCGCGCGTGATGACCTTCGCAGCCAGCGCGGATGCGGTGGAGAGCCGCAACGGCATCCGCATCATCCCCGACAAGGTGAGCGCGTCGACAACGCGCGTGCCGGCAGCGCCGCTGGGCAGCAAGCCGGCGGAGGCGCTGGACGATACGCTGAAGGCCATCGCCGACCGCTATCGGGAAAACACGGCCGATTTCGTGGCCATGCAGCTCGAATACAGGAGACGAGTGACGCCGCAATAGATCGTCGCGGCTTACATCCTGCCGCTCGTCCCGCAAACGAGAAAGGACCAGTCATGAAAGCTCTCATCGCAGGCGCCGGCATCGGCGGATTGACGACCGCGCTTCAACTCCACGAAGCCGGGATCGAGGTCGAGATCTTCGAACGCGTCGGCGAGGTTCGTGAACTCGGGGTCGGCATCAACATGCTGTCGCATGCCGTGGCGGTGCTGGCCGATCTCGGACTGCAGGCCGGCCTCGACGCTGCAGGGATCCGTGTGCGGGAACTGATTTATACCAACCGTTTCGGTCAGGTCGTGTGGCAGGAATTGCGCGGCCTGGACGCCGGTCAAGAGGCGCCGCAGGTCAGCATCCATCGCGGCAAGCTGCTCGGCGTGATCCATAGGGCGGTGATCGCTCGTCTCGGACCCGACGTCATCAGAATGGGTTGCCGGGTGGAGGGCTTCGAGCAGACCGAAGATGGGGTCGCGGTTCATTTCAGCGGAACGGATGGATGGCGCGGCACGGCCCGCGGGGATCTGCTGATCGGCGCCGACGGCATCCATTCCGCGATCCGGGCGCAGCTCTATCCCGATGAAGGGCCGCCGATCTGGAGCGGGATCATGTTATGGCGCGGCGCCACACGCTGGCCGATCTGGCGCGATGGCCGGACGATGGTGATATCAGGCGGCAATTTCGCAAAATTCGTCTATTATCCGATCGGAGCGGATCCTGCGGAGCCTGAAATGCGGCTGACGAACTGGGCCGTGATGGCCAAGGTGGGCGAGCCCGGCACATCGCCGCTACGCCGCGAGGACTGGAGCCGGTCCGGCCTGTCGGACGAGGTGTTGCCCTTCGTGCGTGACCGTTTTCACCTCGATTTCGTTGATCCTGCCTCCATCATCCAGGCCACCGAAAATTTCTACGAATACCCGAATTGCGATCGGGATCCCTTGCCCCGCTGGTCGTTCGAGCGGGTCACGCTGCTCGGCGATGCCGCCCATGCCATGTATCCGGTCGGTTCCAACGGAGCGAGCCAGGCAATCCTCGATGCACGCTGCCTGGCACGGCATCTCCAATCCGGGGACGGTATCGAGGCGGCCCTTTCCCGCTACGATGCCGAACGGCGGCCGGTCACGTCGCAAATCGTTCTCTCCAACCGCCTGGGCGGTCCCGAAGGGGTCATCGACATGATCGAGGCCCGTGCACCCGACGGTTTCGACGACATCGATACCGTGGCCTCGTTCGAAGAACGTAAAGCAACGGTTCGTGGTTACGCTTCGCTCGCTCGTGGGCGGAGCCAGTGAGGATGGTTCCATGGTTGCCACCGCCGCAATGCTTTTTCTCGCCGAAACGTGTCTCTACGCGATTGCATCGCTGACTCACGCGGGCCTCCTCGTCGAGGGTCATGAGCACAGGCAAGCAATGATCGCCGAAGCCGTGATCGCAGCGATCCTGCTGCTCGGGTTGTTATCCGTCAGACTCCGCCGGCCCTGGAGCCGCGTGGCGGCAATTTCCGCGCAGTCCCTGGCTCTGCTGGGCACGCTCGTCGGCGCATTCACCATCGCGGTCGGCGTCGGCCCACAGACGACGCTCGATTACGTCATACACGCGGTGATGATCCTGATCCTGGTCTGTGGTCTTGTCTGGTTGGTGAGGAGCCGAATTGTGTGGTGACCTACTTAATCCTGTTCTGCATCCGCTGAGCCGCATTGGGAAGGGACGATGTCGCGCGCGGTGCTGCGCCGGCGGCTTCCGCCTGCAGGAACGCGGCGATTTCGCCAAGCAGCATGAGTTCGGTCGGGGCGTAGGCAGGATCCCCGGAAAGATTGATGGTCTCCTGCGGGTCGGTCTGAAGGTCGAACAGCTCCCGCTCGCTCGATCCTCCACTCGTATAGAGTGTCAGCTTGAAGCGCTGGTCCCGGGCCATGGTTGCCCGCATCGGCGGGTCCCAGAAACTACCGCTGTCGTTGACACCGGAATTGCGGTAGGCGCAGATCGCGCTGCTGCGCCGCGTCGCGTTCCGCGATGCCATGGCCACCAGATCCTCGCTTTCCGGGCAGGATTGCGTATCGAGGCCTGCTGCTGCGAGGCACGTGGCCGCCACGTCGCGACCTTGCGCAAGCGCGGTGCATCGGGTGCCGGCGTTGACGTGGCCCGGCCAACGCAGCAGCAGCGGCACTCCGACGGTAGGTTCGTAGAGTGCAACTCCCTTGACGAAGAGCCCGTGATCGCCAAGCTGATCGCCATGGTCGGATAGGAATAAGACCAGCGTGTCGTCGGTCATCCCCGCTTCGTCCAGCGCCGCCAGAACGCGGCCGACCTGCTTATCGAGAAAGGTTATGGAAGCGGCATAACCGAGACGAATCCTGCGGATCTCCTCCGCAGAGAAGTCTGAGAAACGTCCGAGATAGGAACCCTGCTGCTCCCGGCGGACGCATCCGGGTTGTATCGTGCGCGAAACCACCGGCTCCGGAATCTTCGCCGCATCTATGCAATTTACGAAGGCGAGGGGGTAATCCTCATAGGGGTCGTGAGGGTCGAACAGGCTCATCAGGCAAAAGAAGGGCTGCCTCTCTGCTTTCATCGACTGGATGAAGGCAATAGTCCGGTCTGCCGCCCACTTGCTCATGTGTTGCGCCTCGGGGTGATGAAGTTCCTTTCGGCCGTTGCGCTGGAGGGCAGCGAGGAAATCCGGCGCCGTCTCGCGAAGCCAGGCCGCATAACCGTTGAAGGGGCTGCCGATCGAAACCGATGGCTCGAGGCACCATTCGTAGATATCGAAACCGTCATGTGGATGACGTTGCCGTTCTTCCTGAATGCGGCTGCTGACATGCAGCTTGCCGAAAAGTGCGGTCCGATAACTAGCCTCCTGCCGCAGCCGTTCGGTGAACAGCACTTCGTCCGGCGGCAGGTTGTCATGCACCCGCTGGACCGCATGATCCGGCACGGGTTTGCCGGTGAAGATGCTCGCCCGGGAAGGGGTGCAGATCGGGTTGTCGACCGTGCAGTGCTCGAATACTGCTCCGGCTTCACCTAGACGGTCGAGGTGAGGTGTCGGAATCCAGTCGCAGCCATAGATGCCGAGCGTATCCCGACGCTGCTGGTCCGTCATGATCATCAGGATGTTGGGTCGTGTCACGATGCCACCTCGACGTTTTAGAGCATGATCTCGGGAAGGGCGATCCTGGCCTTCTCACGCAGTGTGGAAACGACCGATGGATCAATCCAGCGATAAGGCCGACGCAGCCGGGTGCCGATCTCCGCCCATCCCCCGATCGCGGCCAGGAGCTTGTCCAACGCGGCGTTGGAATATCCGTGCACCCTGGCAAAGGGCGCTATGTGGTCATCCAGGAAGGTGCGCAGCCGCTGCTCGATATCAAGCGACCGGTCGATATCGTCGGCCATCGACGCGGTCCACCGCTGTGCACCGGACGGGCTCAGGCAGGCAACGTTGGAGAATGCCCCGACTGCAACGTCCTGCTGGACGCCTGTCGCAAGATGATGCCCCGGGACATAAATTCCCCACGCATCGAGATGCTTGCGGGCCTGATCGTACCAGGATGCATCTCCATCCCCAAGCTTGATGCCCACGACCTGCGGCACGCCCGCAAGGATTGCCGCCAGTTCCTCCGGGGTAAAGACGCGCTTGGCATGCGGCGGCTGGTAGAGCACCAGCGGAACCGGGCCGGCAGCGTCAGCGGCCATCTGCAGAAAATCGGTCGCCTCCGAGGCCGTCACCGGCCACCAGTCGGGAAGGATCACCTGGATTGCCTCCGGTTCGAGCGCCGCCGCCCGGCGCACCCGGTCCAGAGATATGCGGGGATCGGGCTGACACGCACCGATGACGAATGGCATCGCCGCGGGGCTGCAGCGGTCTGCCAACAATTGTTGAATCTGGTCGAACTCCGCTTCTGTCTGATTGTGGAATTCGCCGGCGGTGCCGTTCGAGTAGATGCCGTCCACCTTGGCGGCAATCAGTCGGTCGATCGCGTCGGCCAGACGCGGGAAATCGATTGAATCGTCTTCATTGATCGGCAGCAGGAGCGTTGCCCAATTTCCGCGAATGCGGCCCCAGCGGTCATTCCGCCGTTCGAACTTTGTGATTGCCACACCCACCTCCCGTTTACCCCAGCCGGATCCCGGACTTGTTCAGCTGCTTTCTGCATTTATCGACTTGCTAGATATCCTACAAGTCGATATACCTCAATCATGTTGATTGTCGAAATGTGCATGGAGCAGCATTGGCCAAGCCCATAAAACCTCTGGAGCGTCCGCCGCTTCTGCATGTCAGCGTGCAGGAAAGCCTGCGCAGCTATATCGAGGACAATGACCTGACGGCCGGCGCGGCTCTGCCGCCGGAGACTTTCCTGGCGCACCAATTGGGCGTGGGGCGCAATTCGGTTCGTGAAGCGATCAAGGCGCTGGAATCCGTTGGCATCCTCGAAACGCGGCGCGGCATTGGCGTTTTCGTCAAGGAATTCTCGTTCGCGCCGCTTCTGGACAATCTCGCCTATGGGCTGCAGGCGTCGCTGCGTGATGTGGAGGAATTGCTGGAGATTCGTCGCGTACTGGAGACGGGCCTCATCGACAAGACCATCGAGATGATCAGTGACGATGACGTGGCCGAGCTTCGACGCCTTACCGATCGCATGCGCCAGCGCGCTGAGCGCGGTGAAAGCTTCGCCGAGGAGGACCAGCAATTTCATCAGCTTCTGTTCCGTTGCCAGAACAACAAGATGCTGAGCGCGCTGATCGATATCTTCTGGTCCGCCTTCTACAAAGCCTCGGGCTTCGCAAACCTGGCAAGTCCCACGCCCCTGGCGACCTGGCAGGATCACCACGAGATTGCAGAGGCCGTGGCGGCGAGAGATGTCGAAGCGGGCCGCAAACGCCTGAGCGCACACTATTCCGGCATCCGGAAAGTCATCGCGATCAACCGGCCCGAGGAGGTCGATCCGGTTTAGCGATAGTCGAAATATAAAAGAGGAGGAGAGCATGCATCGACGGAATTTCGGTCGCCTTCTGGCGGCGGGAGCTTTGCTTTTTGCCACGACTGCCGCAATGGTGCCCGCGACGGCCCAGGCGCAGACGGGCAAGACCATTGTCGGCGGGTTCGACGTGGGCCCAGGTGGTTTCCAGGGCAACTTCAACCCACTGACTGCCACAGCCGGCTTTACCTGGCTCAACACCTATTTCGAGCCGCTGGTCATCTACACATCCGATTTGTCGAAGCTTACCGGCGCGCTGGCTTCAGAGTTCACCCTCGGCCAGGACAACCTGACATATACGTTCAAGCTCGCCCAGACGAACTGGCATGACGGCACGCCTTTTACCTCGGCGGACGTCAAGTTCACCCTGGAGCTTGCCAAGAATGCCGAGAGCGGCAGCATTTTTGCCGCGCGGCTTGCCGATATCGCATCGGTCGAGACGCCGGATGCGCACACGGCAGTCGTCAAGCTCAGCAAGCCGAACTCGGCATTCCTCTCCGTTCTGTCGCAGGTGATGATGCTGCCGCAGCAGGCATTGTCGTCGGTGAACGTCAAGGAGATTGCCAAGAGCCCGTGGTGGTCCACCAAGCCGGTCGGAACCGGTCCATTCAAGTTCGTGAAGCATGTCAGCGACCAGTATGTCGAATTGGCTGCCTATGAGGGCTATCGGGGCGGAAAGCCGAAGGCGGATCGCCTGATCAACCGCTATTTCGCAAATCCGGCTGCGGCCGTCGCGGCCCTCAGGGCGGGAGAGATCCAGTTCACCTTCGCCGAACCCGACGATGCCAAGACCTTCAAGGGCGATGGCGGTTTCCGGGTCATCGAGGGCGATTCCTACGTGGTGAACTATATCGGCTTCAATCACCGCGCCGGAATTTGGGACGACCTTCGCGTCCGTCAGGCGGTCATGTATGCCATCGACCGAAACGCCATCGTCTCCAGCCTTTTCGGCGGTGCCGCCAAACTCGCCAACTGCGGCTATGTCGCGCCGCAGCTTCTTACGAAGGATTTGGCCGACTATGCCTACAATCCGCAAAAGGCAAAAGCCCTGCTGGCGGAGGCGGGCTGGGAGAAGATCAACGGCAGCAAGCCGATCCCGTGGCTGACCTACTACAATACGCCGCAGGTCGCCAACGTCATGGCGGCGGTGCAGGCCATGCTGGCGCAGGTCGGCGTCAACGTGGTTCCGCGCGCGCTCGACGTTCCGAGCTACAACGGCATCGTGCGAAGCGAAAAATGGCAGGATTTTCCGCTGGTCTATGCGGGGCTACAGAACGGCCCCAATCCGGGATCGCTCAATGTCGGGCTGAATGCCGCACAGACACCTCCGTCCGGCAACAACATCATGCGCGTCGAAATGCCTTCGCTGACCGATGCGTTGAATGCGGCGATGGCGGAAACCGACCCGGCCAAGGCCGACGGCAGATGGCAGAAGGTCTGCAAGGAAATGAACGCTGCGCTTCCCTGGGCACCGATGTGGGTGGCGAGCCGCTACGGGGTCGTGTCCAGCAAGCTCAAGGACTTCTTCTGGACGCCCGCTCCAGGCGGTGGCCCCTACGTCTCCCATCCGGAAAAATGGGATCTCGCTCCTTGATGTGCCCGTGAGCCGGGATGCGGTCTGGTGAACAAGCCCGACCGCATCCCCTGCGGACCCTGTTGGTGAAAACATGCTGCAATACATCCTTCGCCGTACGGCTGTCGGCCTGCTGATGCTGCTGGCCCTGACGGTTCTCATCTTCACGTTGCTGCGGCTGACGCCCGGCGATCCGATCGACGCCTATGTCAATCCGTCTGTCCCCATTTCCGCGTCCGATCTCGAGATGCTTCGCACCCGGCTCGGTCTCGAGCGGCCGCTGCCGGTGCAATATTTCGCCTGGCTGGGCGCGGCGCTGATGGGGGATTTCGGCTATTCCATCCAGTATAATGGCGAGGGAGTGCTGCCGCTTGTCCTCAGCCGCATTGGCCCGACGATCCTGCTGATGTTCAGTGGGCTTGTCATCGCCGCGGTCGTCGGCATCTCAACCGGCATCTTTGCGGCCGTCCGCCGCAACAAGCTGGCCGATCTTTCACTTTCGACGGCGGCGTTCGTGGGAATTTCAAGTCCGGCTTTCCTCACCGCCCTGCTGGGCCTCTACGTATTTGCGGTCAATCTGCGCTGGGTGCCGGCCGGCGGCATGCTGACGCCGGGGGCGCCTTTCTCCGTCGGTGACCTGCTGGCCCACCTCATCCTGCCCGCCACCCTGCTTTCAATCGGTCATGGCGCCCTGATCATGCGCTACATGCGCTCGTCGCTGCTCGAAGTGCTGTCGCAGGACTATGTGCGCACGGCGCGCGCCAAGGGCGTCCGGGAATTCTGGGTCATCGTTAAACATGCCGTCCGCAACGCCCTGCTGCCGGTGATCACCCTGATCGGCTCCACGATCGGCATCGCCATCGGGGGCGCGATCTTCATCGAGAGCGTGTTCGACTGGCCCGGCATGGGTCTGCTGATGGTCAATGCCGTCGTCCGGCGCGATTACCCGGTCATCATGTGCGCTACGCTGCTGACTGGCGCCTGCGTCATCCTGGTCAACCTGCTGACCGACATCGCCTATGCCGCTGTCGATCCGCGCATCAAGGTGGCATAAGATGGCGAGCTTGACACATGCCAGCTCCGCCGGTCCCATCCGACGCGCACTTTCCCGCTTTTTCGAGAACGGTGCGGCTGTGGTCGGCTTGGCCATCCTCATCCCGATCCTTGTCCTGACCCTCACTTACGATCTCTGGTGGCTCCACAAGCCCAACGACATCGACCTTTTGGCGATGAACCAGGGGCCGTCGTCGGCCCATTGGCTCGGCAGCGACGGGGTGGGGCGGGATATCATGGCGCGGCTGCTGCAGGGCGGACGGATCTCGCTGCTGGTGGCGACGGTATCGATGGCGATCTCCACGTTCCTCGGTTTCTTCATCGGAGCCATCGCCGGCTTTGCCGGACGTTTCGTGGATGGTGCCACGATGCGGTTCGTCGATCTCGCAATGACCTTGCCGCCGGTCATTTTCCTTCTGGTCCTCGCCTCCATCGTCGGCAGCGGCATAGTCCCCACGATCTTCGTGATTTCTCTGCTGTCGTGGCCGGTTCTCTCCCGCATGGTCCGGGCCCGGCTGCTGGAGCTGCGCGAACGTGACTTCGTCGTGGCGTCCCGGGGCATGGGCGCAGGGCTCTGGCACCTGCTGATCCGGCATGGTTTGCCCAATACGATCGATATTCTCGTGGTCTACGCCACCCTGCAGGTGGCAAATGGGATCCTGCTGGAGGCCGGTCTCTCATTCCTGGGTCTTGGGGTCACGCCCCCGGAAGCGAGCTGGGGCAATATGCTGAACGCTGCCCGCGCCACGCATGTGCTCGAAAATTATCCCTGGCAATGGATGTTTCCGGGCGGCGCGCTCGTCGTGACCGTTCTTGCCATCAACTTCGTGGGCGATGGGCTTCGCGATGCCTTCGATCCGCGCTCCGAACTCAAGTGAAAGGTTGCACATGCCCCACTTTACCGGCGTCATTCCGCCCGTCGTCACTCCGCTCACCATGACTTTCGAGGTGGATTATCCTTCCTTCACGCGCGTCATAGACCACCTGCTCGATGGCGGTGTGCATGGGCTGTTCGTTCTCGGCTCGACCAGCGAAGTGGTGTTCCATGACGAAGCCACGCGCCGCCGCATCATCGAACATGCGGTCGAGCAGGTGCGCGGCCGCGTGCCCGTCCTGGTCGGCGTGATCGACCCGACAACCGAGCGCGTGATCGCCCATGCAAAGGTGGCGCAGTCGGCGGGCGCCGACGCGGTTGTCGTCACGGCGCCGTTCTATGCCCGGACAAACCAGGCCGAAACCATCGATCACTTCCGCTATATCCGGGAGGCGATCGACATACCGGTCATCGCCTACGACATCCCTGTCTGCGTCCACACCAAGCTCGAACGCCGGACCACCGTGACGCTTGCCCGCGAAGGCACGATCGCGGGCGTCAAGGATTCGAGCGGCGATGACGGCAATCTTCGTTATGTCATGGCAGACACGGCCGATCTTCCCGATTTCTTCGTCATGACAGGATCCGAGATCGTCGCCGACAGCGTGGTGAACATGGGTGCGCACGGCATCGTGCCGGGCCTCGGGAATGTCGATCCGCACGGTTATGTCCGCTTGTGGAACCTCTGCCAGGCGGGCGATTTTGCCGGTGCGCGGCTGGAGCAGGAACGGCTGTGCCGGCTTTTCGAAATGGTCTGGGTCAGCTTGGGCCGGACCAGTGCGGGCTCGGCCGGAGTGGGGGCCTTCAAGACCGCCATGCGCAGGCTTGGGGTTATCGACACCAATGTCATGGCGCGTCCGCAGCGATCCCTGAACGACGAAGAGGCGGCCGTCATCGACGGCATCCTGCGGCAAACCGGGCTTCTGGATTGACGATGAGCGCTGAGCCGATCCTCGAAATTTCCGGGCTCAAGACGGTGTTCCGCATCGGCGATCGGGAAATCGTCGCCGTGCGGGACCTCAGCCTTGCCGTGGCGACGGGAGAAACCGTGGCGCTGGTGGGCGAATCCGGCTCGGGGAAGTCGGTGACGAGTTTGTCGATCATGGGTCTTCTGCCGCGTGGCGTGGGCCGGATCGCTGCGGGTACGCTCCGGTTGAAGCGCAAGACGGGCGAAGTCGTCGAACTGCAGACTATTGGCGGCGACACCCTGCGCCGGGTGCGCGGCAATGATATCGGTATCGTCTTTCAAGAGCCGCTGACCAGCCTCAATCCGGTTTTTACGATCGGTGAACAGATTGCCGAGCCGATCCGCATCCATATGGGCAAATCCCATCGGGAGGCCTTGTCGGACGCCATCCAGCGGCTGGAGGATGTCGGCATTCCCGATCCGCGCCGACGTGCCGGGCAATATCCGCACGAACTCTCCGGCGGCATGCGGCAGCGAGCGACCATTGCCATGGCACTCGCATGCAACCCGACGCTGCTGATTGCCGACGAGCCCACGACGGCCCTCGATGTCACCATCCAGGCGCAGATCCTCGACCTGCTCGGTCGGCTGCAGAAGGAACGCGGCATGGGCATGTTGTTCGTCACCCACAATCTTGGGGTCGTTGCCGAGATCGCCGACCGCGTGGCCGTCATGTATGCCGGTTCGCTTGTCGAGACCGGTAGCGTGGCGCGGGTCTTCTCCCATCCGCGTCATCCCTATACCAAGGGGCTGATGCGCTCGGTGCCGCAGCTTGGAACCGCGACGCTTCTCAGGGAGGCGGGCACCCCGCTGCCGACCATCGCAGGGTCGGTTCCGAGCCTCATGGACCTGCCGTCAGGCTGTCCTTTCGCTCCCCGCTGTCCCTACCGCATAGAGGCCTGTTCGGAAGCCTACCCGGCGCTGGCAGACGCCGGCGAGGGACAGTTCAGCCGCTGCATCCGATGGCAGGAGATCTGAACGATGTCACAGGAATTTCTCCTCGAAGTAAGCCGGCTGGGCAAGGATTTTGCCCCGGTGGCATTTGCCCGCGGACCGGTCGTCCGCGCCGTCCAGGATGTCTCCTTCAACATCAAGCGCGGCGAAGTCGTCGGCCTGGTTGGAGAATCCGGCAGCGGCAAGACCACCATCGGCCGCATGGTCGCGCAACTGATCGAACCCACCTCCGGCAGTATCCGTTTTGAAGGCTCGGAAACGACGAGCCTGACGCGCCGCGAGCTCCGCGGCCTGCATGCGCGGGTCCAGTATATTTTCCAGGATCCCTTCGCCAGCCTCTCGCCGCGGATGACGATCGGCGAAATCCTCACGGAAGGGCTGGATATCCAGCGGATCGGCAGCAGATCGGAGCGGGCCGCAAAAGCTGCCCAGGCCCTCGCCTCGGTAGATCTGCCGCCAGATGCGATTTCCCGCTACCCGCACGAGTTTTCCGGCGGCCAGCGTCAGCGCATCGGCATCGCCCGGGCGTTGACGCTTGCGCCCGAGCTGATCGTCGCCGATGAACCGGTGTCGGCGCTCGACGTGTCGATCCAGGCGCAGATCGTCAACCTGCTGCGCGACCTGCAGACGCGGCTCGGCCTGACCATGCTGTTCATCGCCCACGATCTCGCGGTGGTCGAATATGTCGCCGATACGGTGATCGTGCTCTATCTCGGGCGGATCATGGAGATGGCGCCGAGCCGCGAGCTTTATGCCAGTCCGCAGCATCCTTATACGCGCGCCCTGCTTTCGGCTGTTCCGTCGCCCGACCCTTCACGGCATGCGAACCGGCAGATACTCAAAGGGGATATCCCAAGTCCCGCCAATCCCCCAAGCGGCTGCGTCTTCCGGACTCGTTGCCCGGTTGCGATTGAAGCCTGTGCGAGCGTCGTGCCGCCACTCAGGGAAGGGGGGAAAGGACACTTCAAGGCCTGCATCCGTGACGATCTCCATTAATCCGGCAAAGCAGGCAAATCATTGGCCATGAAAAACAGGCTCCTGTCGGCGTCTGGGTTGTCCGGCACGGTCCAGACTTCGGCGCGAGTTTACGTCATTGGGCGTAGCGCATCATCACAAAGAGTTTCTTCCTTCCCGGTGCGATTTGCTGTTCGCTTCCAATTCCGAAGCGGAACCGCATTCTCGTTTTGTCTCTTCGAAGGGCGGACGCGGTGAGGCCTTGAACCATCAATGGCCTGAATGGGGTGTTGATGCACATTAGGAAGGCCAGCGAAGCGAGTGGCGCGCATGAGCTTGCTCTTGAGAAAATCGGTGAAATCGATGGCGCCAGCAGCGTTGGCGCAGATGACCATTGCTTCGATTGTCTTTGGTATAATTACATATGATTACCAAGGGGATTTCCTGAATTCGTTGGTTTATACTTCGCTGTGCTTTCTTTTGATGCAAGCTGGCTATTTCGCAGGTATCTTCTACATGGTGTGGTCCGAGTTTAAGCGGAAATCACCGTAGGTCGATTCTTTGGGAATGACGGATTTTATCTTGATCGAAGGGTGAGTTATGACGAGCGACATCTGGATATCCATCAGGCTGCGGCTTGAAAGAGAGTGGCGGTTGCTTGATCCGGAGCGGATGACCTCTCCGCTGCTGTTGGAAGGAAACCAGGACGATCACATGCCGGCTTTGCCCAGACGGCGTCTGCGCATCGGAAGGGTCGATTGAGCCTCGACCGTCGGCCCGCTCCGTTGTCGCCGGATGGCGTCAATAGCGGGAGCAGGGCAATTTCAGCCAAGTCAGCTCGTTTTCCGAGTGATCCTGTTGATCGCCTGACCCTGGTGTTTCCTGATGTGTTCCAAGACAGAATCGCGTGCTGCTACGGAGCCTGCCATGTCTTATCTCAGCAATGCCAAACAGTGGCTGTCTGCGCTATCGGATGGGGATGTTCGTGGCATCGCTCATGAAATCAACAAAGACGGAATTTTTTGCGCTCCCGACTTCCTGGCAGCCGAAGATCTCAGCCAGATGCAAAATTTTGTCTCCACCACGATCACGCGCGAGGGTCGCCAGACGATTTCGCTGAAAAGCGATGAGCTCGCTGGATCAGGCCTCGACGACCTCGGCAATTCCCCGGAATTCAAGGCCCTCTTTTCCCGCCTCTATTCCATCGGTCTAGGCCGGCCAGCGCCTGACGTTAAATTCTATCAGATTCTTCGCTGCCTCACGGGTAAAAGCGTCACGGAACATTCCTTGATATTTCACTACGATTCCTACGCGATCACGGCACTTCTACCGATCGAAATCCCGAAATTCGGCAAGCGCGGCGACTTCTTGATTATCCCCAATACCCGTGGAATCCGATCGAATTACCTCTTCAATCTCGCCGACAAAGCGATCCTCGACAATGCGCTCACCCAGCGGATCCTGCGCAGTCGCGCATCCGGCGGAAAGGGCGTGAAGCATGTGTCGTTGGTTCCCGGCAATCTCTATCTCTTCTGGGGTTACCGCAGCATTCACACGAATGAGCCTGTCGATGAAGGCGCTGTGCGGGCGACGGCGCTGTTCCATTATGCCGATCCACACGCCAACAGTTACCTGAAGCGGCAGCTCGGCCGCGGTTAATCCGATGCGTCCCCCGACGACTAGCAGGCTGTTGAAGAAGTCTCTGGATTTGCCTTGAGAATGGCCTCGTCGCCATTGTGGTATGCGAATGCGATCTCGATCGAGCCATCGTCAAGCAATTCGGCATGC
>NZ_JALBGV010000042.1 GCF_023006505.1 Neorhizobium sp. SHOUNA12A | reverse complement strand
AGCCCGCGCCGGGCACTCGCCTCCGCCACCGCCGCCTTCGGCACCGGCCAGATCATCGGCCCGCTGGTCGCCGGCTGGATCGCTCAAGGGAGCGGCAGTTTCGTCGCCCCGACGCTTCTTGCGGCGGCGGCCCTTGTCGTGTGCGTTCTCCTCGCACTCCCGGTTGCGCGCAGCGCTTCCTAATAATCCCGTGGTTACAATTGCGTAACAAAATGACGGGGCCATTGCCGCTCCCTTGGAACTGCCTTAGTTTCCGGCTCAACAGTCGTTTCCGACATCCCGCCGACTCGAACTCAGGAAAGCCAAAGCTCCGTGTTCCACTCCTTCTTTCCCCGGCCGAAACTGTTCGCACTTTCGGGCGTCGTTTGGGCCATTGTTACCATCCTGGCCTGGTATTTCGTCTTCGACGGTCTTGGCGCATCCTTCGGATATGTGATGCCGGAGCGGGAACCTTACGATCTTTCCTATTTCCTGGTGCCTGCTAATCTCTGGTTTTATGCGTATTTCGCGGTCTGCCTGGTGCTGTTCGGGGGCGTCTGGACCGTCGTCGCCAGGGATCATTCCTGGAAGCGCTGGTCGATCTGGGGTTCGCTGCTGATCATCGCGGTGACCTATTTCAGCGTTCAGGTTTCGGTCGTCATTAATAATTTCCGCCGCCCCTTCGGCGATCTGCTGCAGAATGCTTTAGCGGGTAAGGAAGGTATTACGGTCTGGGATTTCTACGATCTTCAGATCGTATTCGCTAAGATCGCTTTCCTGAGCATGGGTGTTGCAATTCTGACGGACTTCTTCACCAGCCACTACATCTTCCGCTGGCGTACGGCGCTGAACGACTTCTACATGTCGAAATGGGAAAAGCTGCGCCATATAGAAGGCGCCTCCCAGCGTGTCCAGGAAGACACGATGCGGTTTTCCTCCACCCTGGAGGGACTGGGCATCAACCTAATTAATTCGGTGATGACGCTGATCGTCTTCCTGCCGATTCTGTTCGGTCTGTCGAGTTATGTCTCCGAGTTGCCAGTTATCGGTGAGATACCGCATGCGCTGTTCTGGCTGGCGATTTTCTGGTCGGCCTTTGGTACCGTCCTTCTGGCAACGGTCGGCATTAAGCTTCCGGGCTTGAACTTCCGCAATCAGCGCGTCGAAGCCGCCTATCGAAAGGAACTGGTTTACGGCGAAGATCACGCCGACCGTGCTCAGCCCCTCACTGTAAGGGAGCTTTATTCCAATGTGCGGAAGAATTATTTCCGGATGTATTGGCATTATCTCTATTTCAATATTGCGCGATACTTTTATATACAGGCAGATGCGAATTTCCTTATAATTATGCTTATCCCCACCATTGTCGCTCACAAGATTACCTATGGTATATTTCAGCAGATATTGACTGCCTTCGGACAGGTAAGCAACTCTTTCCAGTATCTCGTCAGTTCCTGGACGACGATCATCGAGTTGCTGTCCATCCACAAACGTCTGAAGGCCTTCGAAGCCGCCATCGAAGACAAGCCGCTGCCGGAAATCGACCAGCACTATCTGGAGCGGGAAGCCGAAGCCGGCGAGATCGCGGCCGACCGGCCGTATTGATTTCGTCCGCAGGTTTTTAGAACAGCATTTTGGGCCGCGCCGGACGTCACTCCGGCGCGGTTTTGGTCTGGGATTGGGGCAGGCGGTATCGAGTATGTGGGAGGTAGGTGGTTTTGCCTGCCCCGGCCGGTTGCTGCAGCTTTTTGGGAGTTGTCAGTTCCCGTTCCACCACATTCGACGGCCATCACCGGAAACCGGGGTCCGAAAACCCTTGAGGAGAATGCCGGTTCGCGAACCCGGTTTCCCATCCGATGACGGGGTGATTATGGCGCGGGTTCGGGAGGCGGGGATGGACGGGGAAGTGGATCTGGGTAAGGCGTTGACGGGGTTGGGCTGATTTTTGTGGACAGGGAAAATCGTCCCCGGCAAAGACCCCTCCCGGCCTGCCGGCCACCCTCCCCACAAGGGGGAGGGACATATGCCGTGCGCTCACCGCTCCAAACGAAGCGCCTATCATTCACAGACGTGTTCATAGCAATGACTGGCGGGGAGACGGTACGCCCTGACATCCGTCATTTGGCGCCGACATCGCGGCAGATCTCCCTCCCCCTTGTGGGGAGGGTGCCCGGCAGGGCGGGAGGGGTTTTTTATGCGTGCAGGCCGGGAGGGTCCTGTATCGCCCCAGCCTCACGAACCCAGCCTGAACCCTACAGCCCCGATGCCACCCGTGGCTTCTCCCGCTCGTGGATCAGCCTGATCGCCTCCGAATAACTGACGCAGGCCACGTCTTGCTTTCCACAGACTTCCGTCACCAGCCGTTCCATCGCCCGCCAATAGGCGCCGCCGTTCATTTCGACGAAATGCAGGCCAATCTGGAGGGGGATGCGGTCGCCGTCATATTCCTTGTCGAAGGCGGCCTTGAAGGCGGAATAGGCGCGTTCCTCGAATTCGACGGTACTGCTCGGATTGTCGATGCCGCCGGAATGGCGGATGAAGAGGTTGTAGTCCATGGCGATGATCGGCCGATTGGACGGGCCTTCTGGAATGAGCGGCAGGCCGAAACGGATGAGCCCGCCCTTTTCCTCCGGCATGACCGGTCCCTTGGTGACGAGGCTGGCATCATAGCGGATGCCGGCCCGTCTTTCGGCTTCGACCAGGCCGGGGCTGGTGGAAAAATAGGGCGCGCGGAAACCATTGATCCCGGTCGCGACGAAATCCTTCCAGCCGGCCGGCTCCTCCGATCCGGCGCCGGCCGCCTTCCAGGCATTGGTCAGCACGTCGTGAAAGGTGTTGAACTCGGCGGTCCAATCTGCCGCCGTCCAGTCCTTGCCGTCGAAATGGCCGCAGGTATGGCTGGAAATGTCGTGGCCTTCGAGATGCGCCTGCCAGATGTGGCCGAGCCGTTCGTGAGCTTCTGCGGCCGTTTGGGCAAAGCCGATATTCGACTTGCCCGGCTTCTCGTTCGGCCCCTGATAGCTTTTGGCATTGGCGCGCTCGATCACCAGTGTGCAGGAGAGAAAGTAAGTGAAATGGGCATTGGCGCGCCTGGCGAGATCACGGCTGCGCTGCCAGAGGTTGTTGGCGCCGGCGCCGTCGAACGAGACCATCACCAGTTGTTTCGGCTTGCCAGCGGTATTGTCGGCGGCGCTGGCTGCGAAGGGCGCTGCGAGAAGACAGACGGCGAGGGGAAGGGCAAGCGAACGCATAAGGTACCTGAATCATGGCGAAGGGCAGCGGGCTTTGTGGCCGCAGAATAAGGCGAAGCTTTGAGCGGTCAGGTTTAAGTGTGGATTCCGCCCGAAAGGTCGCCCACGAGTGTTCCGAGCGGATGTTTTCGGGGTTGCGCTTGCCGACTTTGCAAAACCGGTGACCACTTTTGCGCGACGGGAGTTAAGGGGGGCCTTACATCTCCGGGAAAATAGGCTAGAAGGCGCTTTTCCGCATGATGGGCCGGTTGGGCCGGAGACTTTGATGGCGCAGGACGACGACAGTTTTATTCGCGAAGTGAACGAGGAGCTTCGTTCCGATCAGTTCAGGGGTGCATGGCAGCGTTACGGCAGGATTGTGATCGCGGTCGCCGTGCTGATCGTCGTCGGTACGGCTGGTTATCGTGGCTATGAATACTGGAACACGCATAATTCTTCGCAATCGGGCGACCGTTTCCTGGCGGCCCTGAAGCTTGCTTCGGAAAACAAGAACGATGAGGCACTGGCCGCCTTCGGCGCGCTCGAAAAGGACGGCAGCGGCGCCTATCCCGTGCTCGCCAAGCTGCGCGCCGGCTCGGTGCAGCAGTCCAAGGGCGACGCCACCGGGGCGATCGCCACCTTCTCGGCGGTCGGCAAGGACGCCAAGGCGCCGCAGTCCATGCGCGACCTCGCCCGGATGCGCGCCGCCTGGCTGCTGATCGACAACGGCACCTATGAACAGGTGGCCGCCGAAGTGCAGGCCATGGCCGTGCCGGCCAATCCGCTTGCCAATTCCGCCCGCGAGGCGCTTGGTCTGGCCGCCTACAAGGGCGGCAAGATCGCGCAGGCCAAGGAATGGTTCCAGCAGATCGCCAATGACGCCTCTGCGCCGCGCAATGTTGCCAACCGCGCGCAGATCATGCTCGACAACATCGCCTCTTCAGGCAAGGCGCCCTGACGGTTTTCGCCCAGGGCTTTAAGGATACAGAATGAGCTTCACCGTCGCCATCGTCGGACGCCCGAACGTCGGCAAGTCCACGCTTTTCAATCGCCTGGTTGGAAAGAAGCTGGCGCTTGTCGACGACACGCCGGGCGTCACCCGCGATCGCCGTCCGGGCGACGCGAAGCTCATCGACCTCAAATTCACGATCATCGATACCGCCGGTCTCGAAGAGGCCGGGCCGGAAACGCTCGAAGGCCGGATGCGCGCCCAGACCGAGGCTGCTGTCGACGACGCCGACCTGACGCTGTTCGTGGTCGATGCCAAGTTCGGCCTGACGCCGCTCGACAAGACCTTCGGCGAGCTGCTGCGCCGCAGTGGCAAGCCGGTGGTGCTGGTCGCCAACAAGTCGGAAGCGCGCGGTTCCGACGCCGGTTTCTACGATGCCTATACGCTGGGTCTCGGCGAGCCGGTGCCGATCTCGGCCGAGCACGGCCAGGGCATGATCGACCTGCGCGACGCGATCGTCGAGGCGCTCGGCGAGGAGCGGGCGTTTCCGGAAGACGATGACGAGGCGGAGACCAATATCGACGTCCGGGATTCCGATTTTGCGGACGAGGGCGAGGACGAGGCCGAGCCGGAATACGACGAGACCAAGCCGCTGCGCGTCGCCATCATCGGCCGCCCGAATGCCGGCAAGTCGACGCTGATCAACCGTTTCCTCGGCGAGGACCGGCTGTTGACCGGCCCGGAAGCGGGCATTACCCGCGACTCGATCTCAGTCGAATGGGAATGGCGCGACCGCACAATCAAGATGTTCGACACCGCCGGCATGCGCAAGAAGGCGCGCGTCCAGGAAAAGCTCGAGAAGCTCTCGGTTGCCGACGCGCTGCGCTCGATCCGGTTTGCCGAAACGGTGGTCATCGTCTTCGACGCGACCATTCCGTTCGAGAAGCAGGACCTGCAGCTCGTCGACCTGGTGCTGCGCGAAGGCCGGGCCGCGGTGCTTGCCTTCAACAAGTGGGACCTGGTCGAGGATACGCAGGCGGTGCTTGCGGATCTCCGCGAAAAGACCGAGCGGCTGCTGCCGCAGGCGCGGGGCTTGCGCGCCGTGCCGATTTCCGGCCAGACGGGCTACGGGCTCGACAAGCTGATGCAGAGCATCATCGACACCGACAAGGTGTGGAACAAGCGCATCTCGACCGCCAGGCTGAACCGCTGGCTCGACGGCGTGCAGACCCAGCATCCGCCACCGGCCGTCTCCGGCCGCCGCCTGAAGCTCAAGTACATGACCCAGGTCAAGGCCCGCCCGCCGGCCTTCATGGTGTCCTGCACCAGGCCGGACGCGCTGCCGGAAAGTTATATCCGCTACCTGATCAACGGCTTGCGCGCCGATTTCGATATTCCCGGCGTGCCGATCCGCATGCATTTCAAGGCGGGTGAGAATCCCTTCGAGGGACGCAGGAAGAAGCGGTGAGGGGGCTTCATTGCCCCTCATCCGGCTGCCCGCCACCTTCTCCCCGTTTTTGACGGGGAGAAGGATGCAAGCCGCAAGCTCTCAGTTCAAACCGCTCCATTGGAGTGCGGCCAACTTTTTTGCAGCGATGAGGCTGGCGAAAGCGGTGCGGCATCGTTTCCTTCTCCCCGTCAAAACGGGGAGAAGGTGCCCGGTAGGGCGGATGAGGGGCAGCCCAAAGGCGAGAGCCGCGTGAGGGCTGCGACTACACCGCCGAAGGCCGAATTCCACCCCGTGGGGCCGGCAGTTTCGGCCGCCCTTGGGCGATCAGCACATTGTTTAAAAACTGTTTCGATGCCGCTTCCCAGGTGAACTTGCGGGCGAGCTGCCTTGCATTTTCGCGCGAGCAGCCGAGTGCCGCAAGGCAGGCCAGGCGGAGATCTTCGTTGAGCGCGCCGGCGCCAGACCCGTCCTCGATGATGTCGATCGGGCCGGTGACCGGGTAGGCGGCGACCGGCACGCCGCTGGCCAGCGCCTCAAGGATCGTGTTGCCGAACGTGTCGGTCTTCGACGGGAAGACGAAGACGTCGGCCTGGGCATAGGCGCGGGCGAGATCCTCGCCGGTCTTCATGCCGGTGAACAGCACGTTCGGATACCGCTTTTGCAGATCGGCGCGCGCCGGGCCGTCGCCGACCACGACCTTGGAGCCGGGCAGATCGAGATCGAGGAAGGCCGGCAGGTTCTTTTCCACCGCGACGCGGCCGACGGTCATGAAGATCGGGCGCGGCAGGTCGAAGGGCCGATCGTCGAGATCCATCGGGTGGAACATCGTCTGGTCGATGCCGCGGCTCCAGTGCAGCAGGTTTTTGAGGCCGAGCTTGGACAACTCGCGTTCGAGGCTGGCGGTCGCCACCATGCAACCATTGCCGGCATTGTGGAACCAGCGCACGAAGCCGTGCAGCCAGCGGACCGGGATGGGGAAGCGCGCAGCCACATATTCCGGAAAACGGGTGTGATAGCTGGTCGAGAAGGGGATGTTGTTCTTGAGGCACCAGCGGCGGGCGAGCAGTCCGAGCGGACCTTCGGTGGCGATGTGAACGGCGGTCGGCATCGAGGCCTGAATGGCGCTGGCGATCTGCCAGTAGGTAGCGACCGAAAGGCGGATTTCCGGATAGGTGGGGCAGGGAACGCTGGTAAAGTCCTGCGGCGTCACCATCGTCACGTCGACGCCCATCTGGGCAAGTTCCCGATTGGTATTCTCGATCGAACGGACGACGCCGTTCACCTGAGGGTACCAGGCATCCGTCACGATGGTTATTCTTGTCATGGAAGGCCGAACCCGGTTGCCGATCCGTCCACGACTCGCGCCAACGGACACGTTTTCAGCCTTCTATCGGGAAAGTTTGTTACAGGCTGATGAAGGGGGCGTGGCGGGCACCTGGTGGCTGAATTGCCGGACAATACTCGAGGTGATATACGGCTCCCGCTAAGGAGATATCTCCATGCCTTTTTCCATTAAGAAAGAAGACTGCGCCGAGGGGCCGCTTACACTCCCATCCCCTCCTGAACGGGTAGGAGAGAAAGCGTCGGTCGAGAACCGGCTGGCGGAAGCATGTGCCATGGCCAATACACTCGGCCCCTCCAATCCGGACTTTGACCAGAAGGCGTTCCTGGACGAGCTCTGGGACGATCTCTAATATTTACCGCGAGCATCGGACAAAGGATCGCCTACAAAAAAAGGGCGGGGATTTCATTCACACCGACATGGCGTGAGAGCGGAGGATTGCTCATGATTTCATCGACCGTCGAGCTTCGCAACGTGGCTGGAACCGAGGCGGCGCTCGGTTGGGCCGGCAGCCATACGATCGTCGTCGACCGGGCGGAGGGCAAGGCTGGCGGGCGCAATCTCGGGTTCAATGGTGGACAGCTTCTGGCGCTGGCGATCGGCGGGTGTTTCTGCAACGATCTGAGATACGCGGCGCACGAGATGAATATCGATATCGAGGATATCGCGGTCAGCGTCACCCTGCAGCTCGACGGCACGCCGCTTGTCGCGGTAGGCGCCGAGCTCGACGTCATCTGCACTTCGGGCGATGGCTCCGACACCGGGGCGCTGATCGAACGCGCCAAAAGCATCTGCACGGTCGCCAATTCGGTGATGCAGGGCTTTCCGGTGTCATTCCGGATCGCCGGCTGACCTCTGGGCGAGGCAGCCGGCGCCGGGGTGGTTAGTTGGCGGCGATGGTGAATTCCTGATCGAAAGTCGAGGTCTGGTCGCCGCTCATGTCGTGGATCGTGTAGGTCAGCGTGTATTTGCCTGCCGGCGCCCCCGTCAGCGTCAGGGTGAAATCCATCGAGAATTCCATGTTGGCGTTGTGGCTCTGGAGGACATTGGTGGAGAACGCCTTCTGGTCGAGCATGACCTCGCCGTTCGCGGCCTTGATCTTCAGGTCCGATACGAAATTGAGTTCGTACATGTCGTGAGGAAGCTCTTTCCACCCAAATCCGATTGGTTCGACATAGGTGATGACCTTTTCACCCGGCTTGAAAATGCTGGACTGCTTTTCCTGGTAGATGCCGTAGCCGGTCGAGGGCGCGGTGACGAAAGTCACCAGCCGTTCCGTCAGGCCGAGCTTTCCCCATGCCTCATAGGTCTTCGTTTCGGCCTTGGTCAGGGCGTCGATCGGGGCGGAGTGTGCCGTCGGGGATAGGGCCAGGACGGTCAGGAAGGCAAGGGCGATGCGCATTTTCATTTCCTCATTGGGAGCGATCGTTTAATCGCCCCAAGCCTTTCACAGAATGACTGAAAATTGATTTATGACGCGGGCGCGGAAAACAACGGAGATCTGGCGCCGATCTCGGTCTCCGTCGTCGGTCGCTGCCGGTCATCTCCGTCGGCGTTTCAGCCCGGCAGCAGCGCCGGGCTGATCAGCGCCCCGTGGTGGCCGATGACGACGGACGCGACCGAGGCGCCGTAGGCGGCGGCCTGTGCCGGCGGGATGCCGCGGATGAGGCGGGAGAGGAAGGCGCCGTTAAAACTGTCGCCGGCGCTGGTGGTGTCGACGAGCTGGTCTGCCCTGACCGAAGGGACGTGGATGGATGCGGTGCCGGCGAAGCTCAGCGTCGCGCCATCCGCGCCGTTCTTGACCACGACGTTTTCGACGCCGAGCGCATGATAACGGGCGATGGTATCTGCGACCGTTGCATCGCCGAAATGGGTGGTCTCGTCGTCGAAGCTCGGCAGGACCAGCGAGGCCGCCCGGGCGCCTGCCTCGATCGTCTGCAGCATATAGTCCCTGTTCGGCCAGAGACGGGGGCGGATGTTGGGGTCGAAGGCGACGGTCTTGCCGGAAGCTTTGGCTCGGCGCAGTTCCGACAATAGCGTCTCGATTGCTTCGGGCGCCAGGATACCCAGTGTGATGCCAGAGAAATAGAGGATGTCGGCGGCTTCGATTGCCGCGCGCAGATGGTCGGCATCGTCGGCGAGCTTTTTGGCGGCGGCGGTGTCGCGCCAATAGCTGAAAGTGCGTTCGCCGTTCTTCAGCGTGATCAGGTAGAGGCCGGGCGTCTTGCCTTCGATGCGGCGGATGAAGCTCGTGCCGATACCGGCGTCCCGCATCATCGACAGCATTTCGGTCGACAGGGGGTCGTCGCCGACTGCGGTGAAATAATCCACCGACCATTCGGCCGGCAGGCAGGCGCGGGCATACCAGGCAGTGTTGAAGGTGTCGCCGGCAAAGCCCTTGCGCAGCAGGCCTTCGCCCGCCTGCGACAGCTCCACCATGCATTCGCCGATCGAAAGAAGCCGTCCGCCCAATTGCATTCCTCCCGTATTTTGAAACTCGCATAGGCCGAAGTTTCAGCCGTGGCAAGAGAGTGGATCCGGAACTTCGCAGAGCCTTGCTTTTGCGTTGTCTTTTAAGCCGGGGGCACTAGGTTGGCCTGGAACATTTACCGGAAGGAGAGTCCAAAGATGGCGACACAAGCGGTGAAGGCGGTCGATGCAAACTGGTGGCGCGGCGCGGTGATCTACCAGATCTATCCGCGCTCCTTTCAGGACACGACCGGCGACGGGATCGGCGACATCAAGGGTATCACCGCCCGCCTACCGCATGTCGCCTCGCTCGGTGTCGACGCGATCTGGCTTTCGCCCTTCTTCACCTCGCCGATGGCCGACATGGGCTACGACGTCTCGGACTACTGCAATGTCGATCCGATGTTCGGCACGCTTGCCGACTTCGACGAGATGATGGCGGAGGCGGAGCGCCTGGGGCTGAAGGTGATCATCGACCAGGTGATTTCCCACACGTCCGACCGGCATCCGTGGTTCGTCGAAAGCCGCTCCAGCCGCACCAATCCCAAGGCCGACTGGTATGTCTGGGCCGATCCGAAGCCGGACGGCACGGCGCCTACCAACTGGCTGTCGATCTTCGGCGGGCCGGGCTGGGAATGGGACGGGGTGCGCAAGCAATATTACATGCACAACTTCCTGATCGCCCAGCCGGACCTCAACTTCCACAATCCCGATGTCCAGAACGCCATGCTGGACACGGTGCGTTTCTGGCTCGACCGCGGGGTGCACGGGTTCCGGCTCGATACGGTCAACTACTATTTCCACGACAAGCAGCTGCGCAACAACCCGCCGATGGTCTACGACACGGACGGTGCGGGCATGGAGACGGATACCAATCCCTATTCCATGCAGAACCACCTCTACGACAAGACGCAGCCAGAAAATATCGACTTCCTGAAACGGCTGAGAGCGCTGCTCGACAGCTACGAGGGGCGCGCGACGGTGGGCGAGGTGGGAGACGGGCCGCGTTCACTTTCGACGCTGGCGCTCTACACGACCGGCAATGACAAGCTGCACATGTGCTACACCTTCGATTTCCTAGGGCCTGCCTTCGATGCGGCCTATATCCGCAAGGTGATGACGACGGTTGCCGATACCGTCAGCAATGGCTGGGTTTGCTGGGCGTTTTCCAACCATGACGTGATCCGCCACGTGACTCGTTTCGCCGAGTCCCCGGCGGAGCAGGACCGCGTCGCAAAACTGTCGATCACGCTGCTTTCGGTCCTTCGCGGTTCGATCTGCCTCTATCAGGGCGAGGAGCTGGGGCTGACCGAGGCGGAGCTTTCCTACGAAGATTTGCGCGACCCCTACGGGATCCGCTTCTGGCCGGCCTTCAAGGGCCGTGACGGATGCCGCACGCCGATGGCGTGGGAGGCAAGCGAACCGCATGCGGGCTTCACCACCGGTTCGAAGACCTGGCTGCCGGTTCCGGGCGAACATGCGCGCCGTGCCGTCGATGCGCAGGAGGCGCTGCCGGATTCGGTGCTGCACCATTACCGGGCGGCACTTACCTTCCGCAAAGCGCATCCGCCGCTTGTCGACGGCGACATGACCTTCCTCGATACCAATCAGGACCTGCTCGCCTTCGTGCGCGAGAAAGGCGGCGAAAAGCTGCTGTTCATCTTTAACCTGACCCGCGGGCCCCAGGATTTCACCCTGCCGAAACGGCTTGGCGAAATCCTGCCCGTGAACCTGCCGGGCTTCATGTCACGGCTTGAAAAGGGCGTGGTGAGGCTCGACGCCCTCGACGTGTTCTGCGCGCGGGTGTGACGGTCCTTCAAGCCGTCGGCATATTCTCGAATTTCGGCAGGGCCGGATCGAGGTGGTCCCATGCGTGGCCGGCGGCGTGCCAGGTCACGAATTGCGGCTTGTACCGGCTCGGATCGTCGAGGCTGCCGGCGCGGACGACGAAGTAATCCGGCATGGCAGGGAACGTCATGTAGACCGGCGAACCGCAGGTGGGGCAGAAGGCTCGCCTTTTGACGGTTCCACCGTCGCCGGTCGCCTCCCAATGGGTTGCATTGCCCTCGACCTTGACGGCAGCGCTTGGGAAGGTGAGGTGGGAAGCGTGGCCGGTGCCGCTTTCGCGCTGGCACTGGCGGCACTGGCAATCGACCATGACCGCCGGTTCGGCGGAGATTTCATAACGAATTGCGCCACAGGCGCATCCGCCCGTAAAAAGGGTGCTCATATCTTATCTCCATGGGTATGGCCTCATCGCGGACCTTTGGCTGAAACCTCCGCCCCGACTCTCCGGGGCGTCCCTGGACCATGGGGCGGAGGCGACAACGGTGCTTCAGGCCGGGATGCGGCGGTCGTATTCTTCCTTGAGGCGGCTCCAGCCTTCCCAGAACGGTTCAGGCTTGGCGCCGGTCGCCCGGGCGACAAGGATGTCGAGGTGCATGTGCCAGCCGGCGCCGACCATGACCATGTTGCGGCGATCGGAGATCCGCCGGTGCGTGACGGTGAGCAGGATTTCGCTGCCGGCCGGCTGAAGTTCAAAGCTGACCTCGCCGCGTGGCGGCCAGGAGAAGACGAGGCGATGCGGAGGCTCGAAGGCGATCACCTCGCTCTGAATGCTGTGTTCGGCGGGAAAACCTTCCGGTCTGCCTTCGGCCGAGCCGGCCAGTTCGTCGTTGCGCCAGGTGAGTTCGAAGGAACTACCCGCCTGTGCCGGTATGACGCCCGATGCGAGCCATTGGCGGCGAAGATCGCTGTCGGTGAGGTAGTCCCAGATCCGTTCGATGGGGCCGGGCAACCGGCGCTGGATGCTGAAGGCGAAAGGTTCGGCCACAGCGCCGTATTTGTTCAACGATGTCATGTCGCTCATTGGTCTTCTCCCGTTTCAGGTTCAGTTTCAGATTTCCGTGGGGCAGGGGATTTCAACGGATTCTTCTGGATTTCGTCCCGGGCGCTCTTTTGAGCGTCCTCCTCCCTGAGAAGGCGTTCCAGGATATCGAGCCTGTTGGTCCAGAAGCGCTCATAGAAGGTGAGCCATTCGTGGGCGGTCGCAAGCGGGCCGGGTTCGAGGCGGCAGAGATGGGTGCGGCCGTGAATCTCGCGGCGGATCAGCCCGGCGCCTTCCAGCACCTTGATGTGTTTCGAGGCCGCCGCGAGCGACATGTCGTGCGGCTCGGCCAATTGGCTGACGGTGCGCTCGCCCTGCGCCAACTCGCGGAGCATGCGGCGGCGCGTGCCGTCGCTCAGGGCGTGAAAGACCGTATCGATCGGATATGTGCTTAACTCAACCATGTGGTTGAATATGCGCGCCTGCGATTTTATTGTCAACCGATCGGTTGAATAATTTTTGAAACGAGGGAATCGAGCGGATCAGGCCTCGGCGTAACGGGCAGGTTCGCTTCTGAGCCTGGTGATATCCTGGATCGGCGGGGCGCCGAACAGGCGGCGGTATTCGCGGCTGAACTGCGAAGGGCTGTCATAGCCGACCTGATGGGCGGCGGTGGCTGCATCCATCGCCTTGCCGAGGATGAGGCGGCGGGCCTCCTGCAGGCGCAGCTGCTTCTGGTATTGCAGCGGGCTCATCGCCGTCACCTCGCGAAAATGCTGGTGCAGCGAAGACGTGCTCATGCGCGCTTCGACTGCGACCTGCTCGATCGAAAAGGGAGCGGAGAAGTTCTGGCGGATCCAGGAAATCGCCCGGTTGACCTGCTGCAGCCGGTTTTCAGGGGCGAGGATCTGGCGGATCATCTCGGCCTGATCGCCACGCAGCAGCCGGAACATCAGTTCCCGCTCGATCAGCGGTGCGAGATAGGCGATCTCATCGGGCTTATCGAGAAGCTGAGCGAGGCGGAGTGCGGCATCCAGGAATTCCGGGGTTGTGTGACTGAGGCCGATGCATTTCTTGCGTATGCTCGGCAGACCTGGCACAGCCGGCATGTCCACTAGCATCTCGCTCAGCAGCTTCAGGTCGAGATTGAGGCGCAGGCAGAGATAGGGCTTGTCCTGATTAGCCTCGATGACCTGGCCGGTGACCGGCATGTCGACCGAGACGACCAGATACTGGCCGGGGCTGTAGCGAAAGATCTCGTCGGCCAGCATGACCTGTTTCGCCCCTTGCGCGATGATACACACCGCCGGCTGATGGATGGCATGCAGCGGCTCGGTCGGCTTCGACATCCGGATCACCGACAGGCGCGGGATCGCCGTTTCGAACACGCCGTCGCCATCGGTGTTTTGTGCAATCAGCCGGGCGAGTTGATCGAGTTTTTCCATCCTGGGCCTCGTGGGGAGGTGTGAATGCTGAGAAATACGGGATGTCTGCGGTTTGGTGTGGGCATCATATGGTGGCGCCGGTGGCCATTTCAATTGAGCTTCGGAGGATCGTGCAATCATGCCGGAGGACTGGTCTACCGCTCGCCCGCTGCTTTCGACCATATTCGGCTCGTCCGATCGACCAGCCCGGATGCAAATGGAGATGGTGATGAGCAATTTTCAGCGCTTACTTGAAAGCCCCTTCCATTGGGCCGCCGATTTTGCCGGCGGTTTCCTCAAACGCTCCCGCGGCACGGAAAGACGCCGCCGCGAACGGATGCTCAGGAGGGAATATCTCAATGGCTGAACGATATTTTCGCGCGCCCCTGGCATTTGCGGCTTTCACCTTCGCCGCGACCCTCACGGCGCTTGCACACGACATCAGGCAAGAGGAGAAAACCATGACCGAACATCACTATGCCGGAATGTGGGTGACCGAGGACAACCACATCCGTCACGAACTGCTGCCGAACGGCCGTTATGTGGAAGCGCGCGGCACCCGCGAAAAGGCCTATGAGGGCCGCTACTGGGTGACCGGCGACCATATCGACTACAAGGACGACACCGGTTTCACCGCCGACGGCGATTTTCGCGACGGAGTGCTCTATCATGGGGGGATGGTGTTGCGGCGGCGGTGAGGGGAGGCGGTGCCTGCTTAAAGCGGCCTTGTCTTGCTAGCCCGGAATTCGGTCAGGACTTCCTCCGCGAGGCGATCGAATTTGCCTTCGGCATCGTCGCTCTCAATCCGCCGTTCCCAGCGTTCGGCTTGAAATTCCTCGAACCAGAGCGAAAACGCCTCGAATTCTTTCTGGCCCAAATGAGCAATTGCTTTTTTGATTTGCTCGAGTTTGCTCACGGGCGATCTCGGTAGGATTTATGCGGCAGGGCGCTTCATCGTCCTGTCGCCACGACCTTCCAGAAGGCCGGCGATGGAGATGTCTTCGTTGAGATCATCCCAGTGGATGCCGCCCGGGCTCAGTTCGAAGTTTCGGCGATCGGCTGGTTTCGCAAGGAGGAGACGGGGAAACCAGGCAAGCGGCACGCCCAGTGTGCGGCCGTCGTTAAGCGAGACCCACATGGTGTCGTCGTCGAATTTCACCTCAGTTGCCGAAATGCTCATGCCATACCCGCTTGATCAGAGAACGATTGTCGATGACGAGCCGGATAATAGCAGACAGGTCACGGCTGTTGAAGCCGTCGCTTTCCGCCACTCCTATGGTCGGCTCCAACCAGATCTTCGCATTCGCTCCGCCGCCTCGGACATGGACGTGCACAGGTTCACGCGGGTCGCCTTCGTTGGAGTAGAAGTAGAACTTAAGATTTCCAGAGCGGAAGACGGCAGGCATTTCAAATCTCCGAACGAAATAGACCTGTCGATTATTGATGATGCTAAGGCGCGTTCAGTGCGAAAGCCAATATTTTCTACGTGGGATGAGCGGGATCGCTAAGTTCCAACACCGTTCAAGCGCAGCTTACCATTTGGGTTTTCTAACAAAGCTCCTCCCATTCGCATGCTAGTGATAATTTGAGGTCGCACTCAAATGGGAACGCGTTCTTCAGAAAAAGGCACGTGCCTTTGAATCGAGAAACGTTTCATCGAAATTACGTCGGTGACCATCGATCCGGAACTACATGGTCGGAGGTGCCTCACCCGATCAGCGCAAACCTATCCACATCGACCATGCCCTTGTCGGAAATCTTCAGGTGGGGAATGACCGGCAACGGCAGGAAGGCGACCTGGAGGAAGGGTTCCTGGAGCGTGGTGCCGAGCGCGTAGGCGGCCTGGCGGAGGTGGTGGAGGGTATCGCGCACCACTTCATAGGGTTCGAGGCTCATCAAGCCCGCGATGGGCAGGGCGATCTCGCCGGTGACCTTGCCGTCCTCGACCACCACGAAGCCGCCGTGGATTTCGCCGAGCCGGTTGGCAGCCATCGCCATGTCGTCCTCGCTGACGCCGACGATGCAGATATTGTGGCTGTCATGCCCGACGGTCGAGGCGATCGCCCCCTTCTTCAATCCGAAACCCTGAACGAAACCATTGGCATGGTTGCCGTTCTTGCCATGCCGCTCGATGACCGCGACCTTGATGATGTCGCGGTCGAGATCGACGCAGGTCTGGTTGCCGTTTGCGGGCAGGCGGTAGCGGCGATGTTCGGTGATGATCTTGCCCGGCATCACGCCGATGACCGGCGTTTCGCCCTCCGTGAAGGGCACGCCGAAATGCATCGCCTGGACGGGACGCGCCTTGACGCTGTCGAGACCGACCGGGGCGACGGGTCTGCGGGTGGCAAAAAGTTCGTCGGTGACCTTGCGGCCGGCGGAGAACACCATCTCTGCCTTGCAGTTTTCGAGGCTGTCGACCACGACGAGATCAGCCCGCCAGCCGGGTGCGACGAGGCCGCGGTCGCGCAGGGCGAAGGCTTTGGCGGCTGAGATGGAGGCGGCGCGATAGACGGCGAGTGGTTCGACGCCGTGGGCGATCGCGGTGCGGATCATATAGTCGAGATGGCCCTGTTCGGCGATGTCGAGCGGGTTTCGGTCGTCGGTGCAGAGCGCCAGATAGGGTGACAGCCGCTCGGTGAGGAGCGGCATCAGCGCGTGGAGGTCTTTCGACACCGAGCCTTCGCGCACCAGGATATGCATGCCCTTGCGGATCTTTTCGAGCGCCTCCTCGGCGGTGGTGCATTCGTGTTCGGTGCGGATGCCGGCGGAGAGATAGCCGTTCAGATCATTGCCGCGCAGCAGCGGCGCGTGACCGTCGATATGGTCGCCGTAGAAGGCGTCGAGTTTGGCGAGGCAGATCGGGTCCTTATAAATGACGCCCGGGAAGTTCATGAACTCGGCAAGGCCGATGACCTTGGGGTGATCGCGGAAGGGCAGCAGCTTTTCGATCGGCAGGTCGGCGCCGGCCGTCTCTAGATGGGTCGCGGGCACGCAGGAGGAGAGCTGGACGCGGATGTCCATGATCGTTTCCAGCGAGGAATCCAGGAAGAACTGAATGCCTTCTGTGCCGAGCACGTTGGCGATCTCGTGCGGATCGCAGATCGCGGTCGTGACGCCGTAGGGCAGGACGCAGCGGTCGAATTCGTGCGGGGTGACCAGAGAGCTTTCGATGTGAAGATGGGTGTCGATGAAACCCGGTACGACGATCCTGCCGGAAACGTCGATTTCAATCTTGCCAGTATAGTTGCCGCAGGTGCCGACGATACGGTCACTGCTGATGGCGATGTCGGAGGCGACGAGTTCGCCGGTGACGAGATCGAAGAACTTTCCGCCTTTCAGCACGATATCGGCGGGTTCGCGGCCGGTGCCCTGGTCGATGAGGGTTTCGAGACGGGTGGTCATGGCAGGCTCCTCGCGCTGAATCGGTCGCCTAACCTAGCCGTTCAACGGGGAAACAGGGAGAGGCGATCGATGCAGGCGAGACGTCATGCGATATCCGTGCGGACATTGCCGCCGCAGAGGATGGTGGCGACTGTTCGGCCTTTGAGGTTCCCGCCGTTTTCCAGAAGACCTGCAATGCCGGCGGCGCCGGCTTCCTCGACGACAAGGCCGTAATGGAGGCGGCAGAATTCCCGCGCCTGGCGGATGGCCGCTTCGCTCGCTTCCCAGACCTCGTCGACGGTCGTTCTCATGCAGTCCAATGCGTAAGGAACGCATTCTCGAACCGCGATGCCATCAGCTGCGGTTGCTGCGGTTTTCGTCGAGATGAGCCGGCCGGTTTCATGAGATTGCTTCATGGCTGGCGCATTGGCGGCGACCACACCGATGACTTGGCAGTTCGGTGCCTTGGCGCGTATCCAGGCGCCGATCCCGGCCAGAAGCGCGCCATTGCCGAGCGGCACGAGGATGGCGTCGAGTTCGATGGCTTGCCGGGAGAGACGCTCGGTGATTTCCAGTGCGATCGTGCCTGCACCTTCGGCTATACTCCGCAATGCGCCGTCTTCGACAAAGGGGCAGCCATTCGCTTGCGCATAGGCACGCGCGGCGGCCTTGGCGGCGTCGAAATCACTGCCTTCCAGCCGCACGTCGGCGCCGAGCCGGCGCATAGCCTCGACCTTGCCGGGATTGGCCGTGGTGGCGGAGAAGATCACCACCCCGCGTCCGCGCGCCCGGCCGGCATAGGCGAGCCCCTGGCCGAAATTGCCCGCGGAGGCGGAGACGACGGGGTGGTCGCCAGCCGGTTCGTTCTGCATCCACCAGTCGGTGCCGCGTCCCTTGAAGGATCGGATCGGATTGAGCGTCTCCACCTTCGCAAGGAGGCGAAGGCCGAGAGCCGCATTGGCCGTCTGCTGCTCGATCAACGGGCTGTTGGTGAAGACGGGATCGATGCTTTTCGAAGCAGCGAGAATACCGTCGACGGAAGGGTGTGGCTGGTTCTGTGTCATGGCGTTAAGATGCCAACGAAAAGCCGGTAGAATTCCTGAAGTCATGCTCATAACCAGGAATATTTCCCGGAATTTGCTTTAAAGCCGGGAAGTCCTCTCATGGCACTGACGAAAGCCGATCACGAAATCCTCAAGCTCATGCAGAAGGATGCAACCATCACCTTGAACGAACTGGCCGAGCATGTGGGTCTGTCGCCGTCCTCGGCACAGCGGCGGCTGCAGAAGCTTCGGGAGGACAAGGTGATCCTGCGGGATGTTTCGATCGTCGATCCGAAAAAGGTCGGGATGGCGGTTTCCATGCTGGTCGAGGTGGAACTGGAGCGCGACCGGCCGGAGCTCATGCCGCCTTTCCTGCGCTGGGTGGCGGATACGCCGGAGGTGCAGGAGGCCTGGGGTACGTCCGGCCGGGGCGATTTCACGCTGGTAATCCTGGTCCAGTCCGTCGAGCATTTCGATGTGCTGGCGGACCGGATGATGGAGATGAACCCGAATATCCGCAAATTCACGACGAGCGTCGTGCTGAAGACGTTGAAGCGGACGCTGGCGGTGCATGTCGAGTGAGCCCAGCCGGCGTCCGAGAACGAGGCTCAAAACAAACGGGCGCCCGAAGGCGCCCGCTGGTCATGCGATTTGAAAGATGTCACTCGGCGGCGACGATCTTGCCGTCTTCCCACTTGAACAGGGAAAAACTCTGCGAGGTGAGGTCGCCTGTCTTGCCATAGGTGAGCTTGCCGATGGCGGTGGCGATCGGTTCGCCGGACTTGATGGCCGCGGCCACCGCTTCCGTATCCTCGGCGCTCTTTGCCTTTTCGATGCCGGCCTTGATCACTTCGACGGCGGCATAGGCGTTCAACGTGAAGGCTTCTGCGGGGATCTTGCGGGCGGCGAGCGCTTCGGCGGCAGCCTTGGAATCCGGGCTCTTGGTGGCGTCGGACGCGTTGGTGAACACCGTGCCGGCCGCGGCCTTGGTGCCGATGTTCCAGAACTCGCTGTTCGACAGGCCGTCACCGCCGACGATCGTCGCCTTGACGCCGAGATCGGCGAGCTGGCGGGCGAGCAGGCCGCCTTCCGGGTGGTAACCGCCGAAATAGATCACGTCGACATTCTGCGATTTCAGGCGGGTTGTCAGCGCGCTGAAATCCTTGTCGCCCGGAGTGACGGCGTCATCGAGCACTTCCTTGACACCGCCGGCATTCAGCGCCGCCTTGAAGGCATCGGCGAGGCCTTTGCCATAGGCGCCCTTGTCGTTGATGATCGCGACCTTTTTATCCTTGAAGGTCTTCAAGACGTAATTGGCGGCGACCACGGCCTGCTGGTCGTCGCGGCCGCAGGTGCGGAACACGTTGGTGAGGCCGCGCGTGGTGAGGGCCGGTGTGGTGGCGGTGGGTGTGACCATCAGCACGCCGTTTTCGGCAAGCGCATCGGAAGCCGGCATGGCGACGCCTGACGTCACCGGACCGACCACGAAACGGATGCCTTCGCCGACCAGCTGGTTGGCGGCGGAAACGCCCTGCTTGGGTTCCGCTGCGTCGTCGGCCGCCTTCAGGACAACCTTTTCGCCGAGAATGCCGCCCTTCTTGTTGATTTCCGCAATGGCGGTTTCGGCGCCGTTCTTGACCTGGTCACCGTAGGCCGCGACAGGGCCGGTGAGCGGGGCGATCAGGCCGATAACGATATCGGCATGAGCAAGCGGTGCGAAGGTCAGCGAGGCGAGTGCTGTCGCTCCCAGAAACGTCTTGAGGTTCATTTTGGTCTCCTTGGATGGGGCTCAAGCCCGCGGTGAACGCCGCATCCCTGCCTTCCGTCTTCGATGTCGCGCCGGGCGCGGTCGTGCCAAGGACGGAAAGCGATGCGGTCGATACCGTGCCGAGCCATGTTTGGCTTTCGGCGACCGGCCACCAATTCTGTATGAATTCCGCCAGATTTCCGCAAGAAGATAACAAAACGGCCGCGAATTTTGTGGTTTTCGTCAAGGATTGCCCGGAAATTGCGGATGTTTGCCGGTTTCCGTGATTCCCGATGAAACTAGTCCTTGCGCTCCAGAGCGCCGAGGAAGGTGCGGACCTGACGGTTGAAGGCCTGGAATTCCTTCGGAGTCATGCCGGAACGTTCGATCAACGTTTCGCCAAGGCATGTGCTCTTCGCGATCAGGGCACGGCCGGCGTCGGTCAACCAGACATGCACCTGGCGCTCGTCGGTCTTGCTGCGGCGGCGCTCCAGCAGTCCGGCCTGTTCGAGCCGCTTGACGGGCGGGGTGATAGTGCTCGATTCCAGGCCCAGCCTTTCCGCGATCGTGCCGATCGTCGAGCCGTCCTGTTCGCCGAGCACGCTCATGACGAGGTATTGCGGATAGGTGATGCCCATATCGTCGAGCATTGGCTTATAGACGCGATTGATGGCGATGTGGGCCGTATAGAGCGAGAAGCAGAGCTGCTCGTCGAGCGGCGGAAGGGGGGAGGCGGGCATGCTTGCTCCGGTGCTGTTCCAGGTTCTTCGCGACGTATAGCATAATTTTGATATCGCGATAAATATTTTTGTAGACAGGATCACAGAATGCCGCTACCCATATGTTTATCGCGATAACAAATATCGAGGTATGGAGATCGCGATAATCCGAAGGGTGCGGTTCAAAGGAACGACACGCAACGGTACTATGAATGTCTGGTCGGCCATTTTTACTGCCGCGCCCGCCATTCATGTCGCAGTCATTGAAAAATCAGTTTCGAAAGGACACGAGAACCATGACCAGCAATTTCATCACCACCAAGGACGGCACGCAGATATTCTACAAGGACTGGGGTTCGAAGGACGCCCAGCCGGTCGTCTTCCATCACGGCTGGCCGCTTTCGGCCGACGACTGGGACGCCCAGATGCTGTTTTTCCTGCATCAGGGTTTTCGCGTCGTCGCCCATGACCGCCGCGGGCACGGCCGTTCGAGCCAGACCGAAACCGGCAATGAAATGGACACCTATGCTGCCGATGTCGCCGAGCTTGCGGCCCATCTCGATTTGAAAAACGCCATCCATGTCGGCCATTCGACCGGAGGCGGCGAAGTTGCCCGCTACGTTGCCCAATATGGCGGCGGTGGCCGGGTGGCTAAGGCGGTTCTGATGGGCGCCGTGCCGCCGATCATGCTGAAGACGGAAAATAACCCGGGCGGCCTGCCTCTCGAAGTCTTCGACGGTTTTCGCGCAGTGCTTGCTGCCAATCGTGCTCAGTTCTTCCGCGACGTACCAGCCGGCCCGTTCTACGGCTTCAATCGTCCGGGCGCGACCGTTTCGGAAGGGGTCATCGCCAATTGGTGGCGGCAGGGCATGATGGGCGGCACCAAGGCCCATTACGATTGCATCAAGGCTTTTTCGGAAACCGACTTCACCGAGGACCTGAAGGCGATCGACGTGCCGGTTCTCGTCATGCATGGCGACGACGACCAGATCGTCCCGATCGCCGACTCGGCCCTGCTTGCGGTCAAGCTTCTCAAGAACGGTACGCTGAAGGTCTATGAAGGTTTTCCGCACGGCATGGCGACCACGCATGCCGACGTGATCAATGCGGATCTCCTGGCTTTCTTCAAGGGCTGAGCAGACCAGGTCTCATGTGAAAATGGAGAGGCGGCCGCAGGGCCGCCTCGGTTGTTTCGTAGGGGTGTCGAATCGAGGCCTGCCCCTCATCCGGCTGTCGCCACCTTCTCCCCGTTCTGACGGGGAGAAGGGATATGCCGCACCGGTCTGCCCCAATCGCAGCGGCCTGGAACGGGCACGTCCCCTCGCCCCGCGCGCGGGGAGAGGGTTAGGGTGAGGGGCAGATTCCGTCCGCTTCGACTTCGCCTCAGATATTGCTCGTCAGGATCTCGCGCAGCTTTCCAAAAATCTCGTCGATATGGTGCTTTTCGACGATCAGCGGCGGAGACATGGCAATCGTGTCGCCGGTGGTGCGGATCAGCAGGCCGTTTTCGTAGGCCTTGAGGAAGGCGGTGAAGGCCCGCTTTGTGGGTTCGCCGGCAATCGGATCGAGTTCGATGGCGCCGATCAGGCCGAGGTTTCTAATATCGATGACATTCGGCAGATCCTTCAGCGAATGCAGGCCCGCTTCCCAATAGGGGGCGATGTCGCGGGCGCGGTCGAACAGGCCTTCTTCCTTGTAGGTTTCGAGCGTCGCCAGGCCGGCAGCCGAGGCGATCGGGTTGCCGGAATAGGTATAGCCGTGCATGAACTCGATCATGTGCTCCGGACCGGTCATGAAGGCGTCGTGGATCTCGGAGGTGACGAACACGGCACCCATCGGGATCACGCCGTTGGTAAGGCCCTTGGCGGTGGTGATGATGTCCGGCTTGACGTCGAAATACTGGGCCGCGAACGGGGCGCCCAGGCGGCCGAAGCCGGTGATGACTTCGTCGAAGATCAACAGGATACCGTGCTTGGTGCAGATCTCGCGCAGCTTCTGCAGGTAACCCTTCGGCGGGATCAGCACGCCGGTGGAGCCGGCGACAGGCTCGACGATGACCGCGGCGACGGTCGAGGCGTCATGCAGGGTGACGATGCGCTCCAGTTCGGTCGCGAGGTCGCCGCCATGTTCCGGCTCACCCTTGGTGAAGGCGTTCTTGCCCGGCAGGTGGGTGTGCGGCATATGGTCGACGCCGGTCAGAAGCGTGCCGAACATCTTTCGGTTGGAGACGATGCCGCCGACCGAGATGCCGCCGAAATTGACGCCGTGATAACCGCGCTCGCGGCCGATCAGGCGGAAGCGCGAGCCGTTGCCCTTCACGCGGTGATAGGCGAGCGCCACCTTCAGCGCCGTCTCGACCGATTCCGAGCCGGAATTGGTGTAGAGAACGTGGTTCATGCCTTCTGGCGCGATATCGACCAGACGATTGGCGAGTTCGAAAGCCTTGGGGTGGCCCAGCTGGAAGGCGGGCGCATAATCCAGCTCGCCGGCCTGTTCGCGGATCGCCTCGGTGATCTTCGGGCGGCAGTGGCCGGCATTGACGCACCAGAGGCCGGCGGTGGCATCGAGCACCTGTCGGCCGTCATGGGTCGTGTAATGCATATCCTTGGCAGCGACGAAAAGGCGGGGTTCCTGCTTGAACTGGCGGTTTGCCGTAAACGGCATCCAGAACGCCCGCAGGTCGTTGGGCGTGGTATTCAGGCGGTTGGACATGACATTCTCCATGGCCATTCGGTTTCTTCGGGTGGCCATTTCCCGGTCGGCGTCATTGCACCAAGTTTTGACTGCATGGTCAAATTATCAGGGGGATCGGAGGCGTCAACCGCCTTCGAACAAAGGGCCGCTGCGAATTCCTGCGTTGGAGCGAAATCGATTCGGGCTGGCGTTGCTGGGTGGGGCGATCGGTACGGATTTCGATAAAGGCTCAAGATTTCAACGCGATTTCCACCGGTCGTGAAATTTGATTGCGTCTCTCTGGTCTTTTGGAGAAAGCTGCCAATATCGCGTGAAACTTCTATTCCGAGACCCTCATTGGCCGATCCCGATCCGAACGAACAAATCCATCTTGAGCGGCTGGAAGCGCTCGATGCCTATAATATCATGGACACCGAGCCGGAGCCGGAGTTCGACGATATCGTGCTTGTCGCTTCCACGCTCTGCGGCACGCCCGTGGCGCTCGTCAGCCTGGTCGAGAAAGACCGACAGTGGTTCAAGGCGCGCATCGGTTTCGAGGCGTGCGAGACGCCGATCGGGCAGTCGGTCTGCGCCCATGCGCTCGGCAGTTCCGACGTGCTCGTCATCCCAGACCTGCAGCTTGATCGGCGCACCCGCGCCAATACGCTGGTTACCGATGAACCGTATATCCGCTTCTATGCCGGCGCGCCGCTAATCACGCCCGACGAGGTGGTGATCGGCACGCTCTGCGTCATCGATATCGAGCCGCGGCCGCAGGGCCTGGAGGAGGGGCAGAAGGCGGCGCTGCAGGCCCTTGCCCGGCAGGTCATCGCGCTCCTCGAAATGCGGCGTATTTCCCAGCGCAAGGATGACCTGTTCCGGCGCCAGAAGTCGATCAGCGCCAATATTCGCTCCAGCGTCAATGCGAGCCTGGCGGCCCAGGAGGCAGGAAGGGTCGGCACATTCGAAATTGATATCGGGACCTCGATGATGCGGGTGTCACGGGAGTTCTGCCGCATTTTCCACCTGCCTATCGCCGATATCTATCCCACCCGAGTGGTCGAGGAGATGGTCCTGCCGCAGGACAAGGACCTGCAGTCCAGCGACGCGACCAGACGGAAGGGGAGTGCCCCGCTCGACGTCGAATACCGCATTCGCGTGCCGGGCTATGGCGTGCGCTGGATCGCCCGTAATGCCAGCTTCCGCCATGACGAGAGAGGCCGCCCGGTCAAGATGATCGGCACCGTCCGGGATGTGACCGCCGCCAAGCGGGAGGCTGCCCGCGTGCAGGCCCTGCTCGATCTTGGCGATCGGCTGCGCGACCTCAGCGACATGGAATCGATGGCGATCGCCGCCGGCGACCTGATGGCCAGGGCACTTGACGCGACGCGCGCCGGTTTCGGCATCGTCAACGCGGCGGACGAGACGGTGTCGGTGCCGCCCGAATGGTGCGCGCCGGGCGTGAAAAGCCTTGCGGGACTGCACCATTTCCGAGACTACGGGTCTTTTGTCGACGACCTGAAGCGCGGGGAGGCCGTTGTCATCGCCGACGTCGCCACCGATCCGCGCACCCGCGACCACGCGCCGGCGCTTCTTGCGCTTGGCATCCGCGTGCTCGTCAACGTGCCGATCTTCGAACTCGGGCGCTTCAGGCTGGTCGCCTTCATCCATCACGACCAGCCTTATCCCTGGATGGAGGAAGAGATTTCCTTCGTCCGCAGCTTCGGCAACCGCATCCAGATCGCGATGTCGCGGGTTCAGGCCGAGCTGGAGCAGCAGATGCTCAGCAGGGAAATGAGCCATCGGCTGAAGAACACCCTGTCGATGGTGCAGGCGATCGCCACCCAGACGCTACGGCCGGTGACCGAGCGCGACCATGTGGAGGCTTTCGAGAAGCGGCTGCATGCGCTGAGCACTGCCCATGACATCCTGTTCGAGCAGAACTGGACGAGCGCCTCGGTCTATGCCGTCGTCGACCGAACGATGAACGGGATCGGCATGCGGGACCGGATCGACGCGCAGGGTCCGAACGTTCGGTTCGGGCCGAAGGGCTCGCTTTCGCTTTCCCTGCTGCTGCACGAGTTGACGACCAACGCGGTGAAATACGGAGCGCTCTCGAACGATACGGGGAGGGTTGCGATCGACTGGCGCATTGAAGGCGCGGGAGACGGCGCGACCTTCTATCTCTCCTGGCGGGAAACCGGCGGGCCGCCCCCACGCCAGCCGGAGCGCACGGGTTTCGGCTCAAAACTTATTCGCATGGGATTGATCGGAACCGGCGGTGTTCTCGTTAGTTATGATCAACCGGGGTTCAGCGCTGAGATGACAGCTGTGCTCCTTCAGCTAGCACAGGCAGACTGACCGGATGGGACGATCCGCACCGCCAAAAAAACAGGCTGTCCTCGTTGTCGAGGACGAGCCCATCCTGCGCATGATGGCAATCGACCTCGTGGAGGATGCAGGATTCGAGGCGGTCGAGGCAGCCGACGCCGATGAGGCGGTGACGATCCTGGAAACGCGCACGGATATCCGGATCGTTTTTACCGATATCGACATGCCGGGCAGCATGAACGGCATGAAGCTGGCGGCTGCCGTGCGCGACCGCTGGCCACCGATCGAGATCATCATCGTTTCGGGACAGGTCCGCTTGAGCGAGGAAGACTTGCCCGACCGCAGCGTGTTCTTTTCCAAACCCTACGATTGGCAGAAGGTGACCGCGACGCTGCGTCGCATGGCCTCGCATTAGGCGTGGTCGCGCGGATCCGGAGCGTCATATCCGGTCGGCAGGCGGGCATGGAAATGCCCCAGCCGCCGGCGTTATGCCGGCCGCTGAGGCGGGTCAGCGTGATGCTATGTCAGCGCTGTCATTCCTACGCGGCTGCGGATTTCTTCTGCACCGGAGCGCAGTAGATTTCTTCCAGCGTTTCAAGGACCTTGAGAACCGACTCGGACGAGCTGGAGTAATAAATGGTCTGCGCATCGCGGCGGGTCTTCACCAGCTTCTGAGCCCGCAGCTTGGAGAGGTGCTGAGACAGCGCAGATTGGCTGAGGCCAACTTGCGACGCGAGCGCACCCACGGCGACTTCGCCCTTTACCAGGCAGCACAGGATCATCAACCGTTTCGGGTTGGCCATGGCCGACAGCAGGCCTGCGGCCGCGTTGGAATGCTCAGATAGTGCCATCGTATCCATACGTTTTAAATTCCCCTCGTATTCCAAAGCGGCCCCCGGCTTCAAAATCCGGCCCATCGTCCTATGGGTGAAAATTAGCAAGGAGCAAAAGGGATTGTATATCCCTAAATTTCAGGTAACCAGTTATCGTATTTTAGTGATCTCAAAAACATAATCAAGAACGGCTTCGGGAGTCTTTGCAAGAACCTCGAATTCGTGCCTGAGTTGAAAATCCCCCGCAATAAGGTCGATTCCCGCTCGATCGACGCCTCCGAAGCGCCAGAGTTTCCCGTTTTCCGTGCCGATATGGGCAGCAAATTTCTGAGCCTGCTCGGTCATATTTTTTACATTTTCCTGGAGGTCCAGCCACTCCGCCGTGATTCCCGGCTCGGGAATCACGAGGTCAGATCCAGTCAGCATGTATGCACGGCCGAATCCTCCGTTCAGGGATGCTGCCTGTGGAGTGATTCGGAAAAAGCGGAAATCACCGAAATCTGCATACAATGCCGCCTTGGGATGACGATCCAGAAAACGCTGGCGTATGCGTGCATGTTCGGGCGTATCGCGGGCGACGCCCTCGGCGAGAGATTGAACGGTGATCCGGGGATGGGCGAGCGGATCGCCCTTGCCCGGTTCGCCGGCCAGAAGCGAGCAGCGCGGGTCGGCGATGAGGCCTTTCGTATGGCCGGAGAGGCCGGAGACGAGAATGACCGGCACACCGTCGACATCGGTGCCGGTGAGGGCTCGGCTGGCGGAGGGGAAACCGGTTTCCGGATCGAGGACCGCCAGCGCCATGTGACGCGCTCCACGGACCAGCGTGCGGGCAAGCCGGCGGGCCTCGTCGTCGGTGTCACGCAGCACCTGCGGCCTGTCGGTCTTCCCGGTCTGCTGTTCGTCCGCCAACGCTTCCCTCTCCTTGTTCAGTTGCCGGGAAAGCGACCCGGCTCAGCCGTCGGCATACCATCCGGCGACACTAAACGAAAGGTGATTTTGCGGCTCAGCTTATCAGCCGTCGCGTCGGCGATGACGGGTCAGGCCGGCAATCACGTCATCGGACGAAATGGTGCCGATGATCGTGCCGTTGTCGACCACCCCGATGGCGCCCGGCTGACGCGACAGTGCATCGAGGATATCGACGAGCGGCGTTGTCGACAGCGCGGTGCCAGCGACAGTCGTGGTACCTGCCGTGGTGCTTACGCCGGCCCGCATCACGTCGCCGGCGGTCAGCATGCTGATCGGGTTGAGGTGCTGCACGAAATCGGCGACATACTGGTCGGCCGGCGCCCGGACGATCTCCTGTGGCGTGCCGCATTGGATGATGTGCCCGCCCTCCATGATGGCGATGCGATTGCCGATCCGAAAGGCTTCGTCGAGATCGTGGCTGACGAAGAGGATGGTCTTCTTCAGCCGCCGCTGGAATTCGAGAAGCTCGTCCTGCAGGCGGGTGCGGATCAGCGGATCGAGCGCCGAGAAGGGCTCGTCCATGAGCAGGATCGGCGCACCGGTCGCAAAGGCGCGGGCAAGGCCGACGCGCTGCTGCATACCGCCGGACAGTTCGCCGACCTTGCGGCCTGCCCATTTCGTCAGATTGACCAGTTCGAGCTGTTCGTTGACCTGCTTGGCACGCTCGGCATCCGCAACGCCGGCAAGCTCCAGCCCGAAGCCGACATTTTCAGCGACCGTGCGCCAGGGGAGAAGGCCGAACTGCTGGAAGACCATCGAGACCGTGTGCATGCGCAGATCCCGCAGCACTTTGGGGCTCGACTTGTAGGGATCGACCGGGCCCGAGGACGTGGCGACGCTGACATTGCCGCGCACGACCGGGGCCAGCCCGTTGACGGCGCGCAGCAGCGTTGATTTGCCCGAGCCGGACAGGCCCATCAGGACGAGGATTTCGCCCTCGTGGATGGTGAGCGACGCATTGGCGACGCCAAGGACGATGCCGGTCGCGGCACTGATCTCATCGCGGGTCTTGCCCTGGTCGACCATCGCCAGCGCCCGTTCCGGCTTGTCGCCGAAGACGATGTCGACATTGTCGAAAACGACGCAATCGGTTTTCTGGGCGGTCATTGGCCGTCTCCCGTCGATGTGCGGAACATGCGGTCGAGGATGATCGCCAGGATGACGATGCACAGGCCTGAATCGAAGCCGCGCGCGACGTTGACGGTATTCAGTGCCCGCAGCACCGGTACGCCGAGGCCGTTGGCGCCGACCAGGGCGGCGATGACGACCATGGAGAGCGAAAGCATGATCGTCTGGGTGAGGCCGGCCATGATCTGCGGCATCGCGTAGGGCAGTTCCACCTTGCGCAGGATCTGCGACGGAGTGGCGCCGAAGGCGACCGCCGCTTCCCGAAGCGAGCTTGGGGTCGAGACGATGCCGAGGCGGGTGAGGCGGATGGGCGCCGGGATCGCGAAGATGACGGTGGCGATCAGGCCCGGAACCATGCCGAGGCCGAAGAGGATCAGCGCCGGGATCAGGTAAACGAAGCTCGGCAGTGTCTGCATCAGGTCAAGGACCGGCCGCATGGCTTCGTAGAACCATTGGCGTCGGGCAGCGGCAATGCCGAGCGGCACGCCGACCACCATGCTGACGGCGGTCGATGCGAGCACCAGGGCCAGCGTTTCGGTCGTCTCTTTCCAGTAGCCCTGGTTAAAGATCAGGAGCAGGCCGAAGAAGGTGAAGGCTGCGAGCACGAGGGAACGGCGCAGCCACCAGGAAAGCCCGGTCATGGCGGCCATGACGAACAGCGGATGCGGTGTCGCAAGACACCACAAAAGCCCGTCGATCACGGCCAAGAGAACGGAGGAAAGCCAGTCGAAAAACCAGTCGGCATTCGCCGTCAACCAGTCAACGACCGCCTTCGCCCAGGAACCTATAGGTATTCGATGGTCTGCGATCCAATCCACGAGAAAACTGCCGTCCATAGGGAGAGAAAGGGCGGGCTCCGGGGCAGGCGGTGCGCCGCCCCGGAAACATTTTCGGGACTGTTAGAGGCCGAGCGCCTTCTTGACAGCGGCAAGGCCGTCCTTGCCGTCATAGGTGGTGACGCCGGCAACCCACGGCTCGATGACCTTCGGATTGGCTTTCAGCCAAGTCTTGGCCGCGGCGTTGGCATCCTCGCTGTCGTTGAGGATCTTGCCCATGATGGTGTTTTCCATGTCGAGCGAGAACTTCACGTTCTTGAGGAGCTTGCCGAGATTCGGGCATTGGGCGACAAAACCGCCGCGCGCCACGGTATAGACCGTCGCGCCGCCGTAGTTCGGACCGAAGACGGTGGCGTCGCCGCCGGCGAGATAGGTGATCTCATGGGCGACGTTCATCGGATGCGGCGCCCAGGCGAGGAAGACGACCGGCTTGCTGTCCTTGTCGGCGCGGGTGACCTGGGTCAGCATGCCCTGCTCGGAGGATTCGACGACCTGGAAACCCTTGAGGCCGAATGTGTTGGCATCGATCAGCGAAACGATCATGCCGTTGCCTTCGTTGCCCGGCTCGATGCCGTAGATCTTGCCGTCCAGTTCTTTCTTGTGGGTGGCGATATCCTTGAAGTCCTTGATGCCGAGCTTGGCGCCGGCGGCATTGGTGCCGAGCGTGTACTTGGCGCCTTCAAGATTGACGGCGATGCTCTCGATCGACTTGTCGTCGAGATAAGGCTGCAGCGCGTCCTTCTGCGCCGGCATCCAGTTGCCGAGGAAGAGGTCGATATCCTTGTTCTTCATCGAAGAATAGGTGACCGGGACGCCGAGGGTCTTGACGTCGGCCTTGTAGCCGAGGGCCTCGAGGACCTGGATGAAGGATGCGTTGGTCGAGGCAAGGTCGGTCCAGCCCACGTCCGAGATTCGGACGGTCTTGCAGGCTTCCGGTTCGGCGGCGGATGCCGTGCCGACGATCGCGAGGATCGATGCGGCAGCGACGAGCGTGGTCTTCAGTGAGGTAGTCATGCGCATGGGCTGCTCCCGTTTTTTTGGTTCCCGCCATTATCAATATATGCTGCGACGAGGCAAGCGCGCGCATTCGCGGCGGACAATGGGGTGCATTTGCGACATTTGTGACTTTCTCGCCCAGCGTTGCGCAGTCTACAGTTTCCTGTGGTTTTCGGCAAAACCCGCTTTTTTCGAATCCCGATCGCGATCAGAAGGCAGATATGGCCAAGCTTTATTTCCACTACGCGACGATGAACGCCGGCAAGTCGACCATGCTGCTGCAGGCTTCCTATAACTACCGGGAGCGCGGCATGCGCACGGCGATCTTCACGGCGTCGCTGGACGACCGCGCCGGCCGGGGCCGAGTGGCCTCGCGGATCGGGCTTTCCTCCGACGCCATTCCGTTCGAGCCGTCCGACGATCTCTTTATGGGCATCGAGGCGATGCACCGGGAGGAGCCGATCGCCTGCGTGTTCGTCGACGAAGCGCAGTTCCTGTCGCCCGAGCAGGTCTGGCAGCTCGCCCGGATTTCCGACCGGGTCGGCATCCCGGTGATGACCTATGGCTTGAGGACCGATTTCCAGGGCAAGCTGTTTCCCGGCTCGCTGGAACTGCTGGCGATCGCCGACGAGCTGCGCGAGGTGCGCACCATCTGCCATTGCGGGCGCAAGGCGACCATGGTGGTGAGGCTCGACGAGGACGGCAAGCTGGTGCGCGAAGGTGCCCAGGTCGATGTCGGCGGCAGCGAAAAATATGTTTCGCTCTGCCGGCGGCATTGGGAAGATCAGATGCATTGCGATTGATGCTCGGAATTTAAACCTCCGTTCACCGTACGCAACGGAAGACGGCGGCGGCGCGGCAAAATTGATGCTGGTCAAAGTCTGCGGCCGGAAACATATTTATGTATCACATCCGAAACGTCCCGGCCTGACGGGGCGGTGGTTCCCAGCTGGAGTTCCCCGCATGCGCAAGACCACCAAAACCTTTACCCTTGCCACCAGCCTCGCCCTGTTCGCCCTGCCGGCCTTCAGCGCCGAAATCGAGGTGAAGATGCTCAACAAGGGCAGCGACGGCGAGGCCATGGTGTTCGAGCCGGCGGCCGTGAAGGCGCAGCCGGGCGATACGATCAAGTTCGTGCCGGTTGACAAGGGGCATGACGTGGTTTCGATGCCCGGCCTAGTGCCGGAAGGGGTGGCCGAAATCAAAGGCAAGATCAGCCAGGAAGTTTCCTTTACCGCCGACAAGCCGGGCGTCTACGTCTTCAAATGCACGCCGCATTTCGGCATGGGCATGGTCGCGGTGATCGTCGTCGGCGACGCCCCGGCCAATCTCGACGCGGTGAAGGCTGCCAAGATGCCGAAAAAGGCAAAAGACCGGCTTGATGCGGAGATCGCCAAGCTGAAGCTCTGATCTTTCCAGGACTTTTTGCCGCCTTCCGATTTTTCCGGCAATCGAGCCGGGACGGCGTGGCATAATTCTGCAGCGGCGTTATCTTGGTCCTCAGACGGCGGGAGAATGGGCGTGGCGGCACCTGGGAATTTCGACAGCGAGATCGAACGGATCGGCAGCGTGCTGGCCGCAATGCGCGATGCGCTCGCCCCGGTCTCAACGCTGCTTGCCGAAACCGCGCGGGATCTCGCCCTGCCGGACGAGGAGAAGCTGGCGGCGGAAGCCGAGCGGCTGACGGCGGAGCGGCCCGAGCGGCAGGCGATCGAGTCGGCAACAGCCCGGCTGGTCGCAGATCTGGCAGCAGAGATCGGCATCTGCGCCCAGGAATTCGACGATCGGGAGGTGCCGACGCGCTTCGAAACGCTGATCGGCTACGTTTCCGGGGCTGCCAGACACCGCCGGCAACGAGCGCGCTGGCGCAGCCCCGCACCGCTCAACCGGCTGGGCGAGCTCCTGCGGCGTGCCGACCTACTGGCCGGTCTGGTGCGGCAGGAGCGGGACTTCCTGATTGGACAACGCAGGGAGAGCGAAGGCGACCTGGTGACGTTCATCGACCACCGCCCGGAGATCACCGAAAAGCTGCGCGGCGTGGACGGTGTTGCGACGACAGGCACGGACCTGGTCGGCCGCACGGAGCCGGCGATCCAGGTCTTTCAGGACTTTGTCGCAGGATTGAACGCGCGGATAGGCACCTGCAACATCCTCCTGCACAAGCTGATCGGCGATACGGAAAACCTGCTCATCCTCTACCGGGTGGTTGCCGATGCCGGGGGGCATGGCGATGCCGGCCTGAAGCCCGAACTTTTTCCGCATCTGGTGCCCGAGGTCGGGCGTTTCGCAAACGGCATGCTGACATTGCACGGGCTCGACCGGCGGCGGCATCGCGCCGACCAGGCCTTTGCCGAGCGATTTCCCGCCGAGGTCCCCGGGGAGGCGGCAAAAGCCGGTGGCGGGCAAGGCGGCTTTCGACTGCCGGCGATTGCCGGGTTCAAGTTCGTCCGGTCCCGATAGGGCCCTTGAGAAGCCGGCTAGGCATTCGTTTCTTGCGGTTGCGACGAAACGCTGCGCCCCGTTGTGCTTGTGACGCCGAGCACATATGTGTGAGCCAAGCCCAATCGGATGCACCCCGCCTCACGAGGAGACAGCGATGCTCGACCGGATTACCGCCTTTTTTCAAGGAATCGGCCAGGCCGTCGGGCGAGGCATAGGGCTGTTGATCGCCTGGATCGTCTGGCCATTCATGGCAGCGCACGGCTGGTACCGCCAGCGCCACTGGATGGTGAAAGGGCCGATCCTCGCCTTCCTGGTGCTGATGATCGGGCTCTACGGCTACTTCTTCTGGCAGACGCAGGTCTGGACCAATTTCAACCCGAATTTCGTCGACAGCTACCGCTGGTCGGAGCGCAACGTGCCGGCCGGCCAGGAATTGCCCGCAACGGCCCCTGCAAGCGCCAACGCGACCGCTCCGGCGACCGGCGCGAAACAATGCCAGTCGTCGGCGATCGTCGACGCGGCCGCCGATCTCACCGACATGAACGTCAACCAGAATGCCTGGATCTCCTCGATGCTGCTCTACCGGCTCGGGTTCTTCGGCATCGACTGGGATCACACGCCTTTCCTCGACAACAAGGCCTCCTTCCAGCGCGGCGTCAACCAGGCGGTGCGCCGCACCTCGACGGAACTCGTCGATTCGCTTGGGCGCGTGCGGGGCACGTCGAGCATCAACAACAACCTCCAGGACGCCCGCGGCAACCTGCAGTTCGACGAATTTTCCTGGTATTTCGGGCTTAGCCCCTTTGGGCCGAAGACCCCGACCCCAAGCTATTATCGCGCGGCGATCAGCAAGCTGAGGGCGTTCAATACCGATCTGACCTCCTGCAACGCGACCTTCGACGGCCGCGCCGACAACCTGATCCAGTTCATCGACCGGATCGCCAACGATCTCGGCGGCACGTCGGCGATCCTGCGGGAGCGCTCGGAGAACTACAATGCCGGCTGGTTCGATACGCGTGCCGACGACCGCTTCTGGTTCGCCTACGGCCAGCTCTACGGCTATTATGCGGTGCTTGCAGCGGCAGGGGCGGATTTTTCCCAGGTGATCCGCGAGCGCAATATCGGGCCGCTGTGGACCGACACGCTGTCGCAGTTCAAGTCGGCGCTGCGCATCCAGCCGGCGATCATCTCCAACGGCCGCGAAGACGGCTGGATCATGCCGAGCCATCTGGCGGTGATGGGTTTCTACACGCTCAGGGTTCGCTCGAACCTGGTGGAATTGCGCTCGGTGCTCGACCGGTAAGCCGGCTGGCGCCGGTTGGGTTTTTAGGGGTTCAGGTTTTCGGGAGACTTGGTTCGTCGAGAAAGAACGTCACGCCTGGACGTTCGGCAAAGAACTCGTAGGTCATGCCGACGACCTCGCCGCTCGTGCCGGGCTTGTCGCGGAACTTGCCGACGCTGCGAACATATTTGTAGTGCTCGGCATCGGCCTTGACGCGGTAGATGTTGTGATAGGTCAGGCGTTCGCCGCTGGCGCGCTCGAAGGTCTCCATCAGCTGCGGCATGTCGTCAGGGTGGATTCGCGCGGTGATGGCGACCATGTTCATGGGACCGTCCTTGGGCTCCAGGCCCAGGATGCGACAGACATCCTCCGTCGCGAAAAAGTGGCCGGTGTCCAGGTCGATCCGCCAATAACCGTAAAAACGGAAGGCCGAGGCGAGTTCCACCACCTCGTCAGCCGAGAGCCCCACTTCCTTGTATTGAGTATTGACGCGTTTTTCGGTGTGTTCGACCCAAAACGTCAATCTTTTTCTCCCATAGGCCGGGAGATAACGCCCCAACCTCACACTATGAGTCTCAATCTCAGAGCCTTAGCTACCAACTGGGTGCGGTTGACGCAATCCAGTTTCTTTATGGCATTGGTCATATATGCGTTAACGGTGTGGTCCGAGAGCGAGAGAATCCGTCCGATTTCGGAGGATGTCTTGCCCTGTGCCGTCCAGCGGACGACCTCCAGTTCGCGGGTGGTGAGGGGGCCGGCGGTGCCGGTCTTGGCACTGCGGCGGATCTTGTCGAAGACATCGAAGGCATGCAGCACGATCATGCCGATCTCGTTGAGCTCCACCTGGCTCAGCCGATGCCGGACGCCGTCGAAGCGCAGCATGAAGCGGCCGCCATCGATCGAATGCACCGCCATCGCGACGCTGGTGATGATGTCGTAGCGGCGCTGCAACTCGTCCATCTCGACCGGCACCGGAAAACCGCGCACGCTTTCGGGATCGTCGATCGACCAACAATAGGGAAGGGCCGATTTCGAGATGATCGGCGCGACCGGACAAAGCTTCAAAAGGCGGCGGCGGTCAAATTCCTGGACATAGCTTGCGGGCAGCGTCGTCTCGACGATCATCCGCGACAAAAGCGTCTCATCCGCCCTGGTGGCGGTGAAAAGCGTAATATGCCGAAACCCGAACTCGTGGGCAACGCGCTTCATGGCAGCAAATATTTCCAGCCGCGAATCCGCGGCGGAAATCTCGCTGTTCAGAATCGATTGCCGTTCCAAAGTGATCATGCGGGCGAAGCTGACAGATGGTTTATGTAATCGTTAACAAATATACAAATCGGTTTGAATAGCCAGCGAAATTTCCTGCGTTGCAACAGAAACCGCTATGTTTTCCGATATAGGCTCACTTTATTTCCATGAATTCATGGAGTTACGGGGTCAAGATTTATACGGGGATATATCCGGTTCCCTTAATTTCCTCCATGACAGCATAAGTGTGGGTTTCCCTGACCCCCGGAAGCGGGAGAATCACCTCCGAGAGGAACTGCCGGTAGGCTTCCATTCCGGCGACGCGTGCCTTCACCAGATAATCGAAACCGCCTGCCACCATGTGGCATTCCATCACGTCGTCGCTGCGCTTCACCGCGGCGGCGAATGCGTCGAAAACGTCGGGCGTGGTGCGGTCGAGCTTGACCTGTACGAAGACGAGCAGATTGCGCCCGAGCTTTTCCGGCGACAGCAAAGCGCTATAACCGGTGATGTATCCTTCGCGGGTCAGCCGCTTGACCCGTTCGGCGGTCGCCGTGGGTGAAAGCGAGACGCGATCGGCGAGTTCGAGGTTGCTCAGGCGCCCCTCTTTCTGGAGCGCCCGGAGGATTTTTCGGTCGAGACGGTCGATGTCCTTCATGTTTCGCTACATTTTGTCAGAGTTGCCGTGAGATATTCCGTTAATGTCATAAAAATCCGCCGAAATCACCAGGAAATTCCCGCTATGGAGAGAATGAAACGGAGATGCCTATGAGCCAGATTCTGACCGAGCCCTTCATTCCCTTCAATGCGCCCTATGCCGGTGACGACGACCGGCTGATCCGGCAGTTCGCCGCCCGCACCAGCTTCACGTCGGCGCAGGACGCGGCGATCGACCAGCGGGCGCGGCGGATGGTCAATGCCATCCGCGACGGGGCCGGCAAGGTCGGCGGCGTCGAGGACTTCTTGCGCGAATATGGGCTTTCGACCCGGGAAGGGCTGGCGCTGATGGTGCTTGCCGAGGCGCTGCTCCGCGTGCCCGATGCCTTGACCCAGGACCGGCTGATCGAGGACAAGCTGCGCGAAGGTGGCTGGAGCACTCATGAGGCCTCCGGCGAAAGCTGGTTCGTGTCGGCCTCCGCCTGGGCGCTTGCGGTTTCGGCGCGCGTCATCGGCCCGGGCGAGACGCCCGAGGGAATCCTGCGCGGCCTCGTCAAGCGCGTCGGCCTGCCGACCGTGCGCACCGCCACCAAGCAGGCGATGCGTTTCCTCGGCCACCATTTCGTGCTCGGCGAGACGATGAAGGATGCACTAGTGCGCGCGGCCAAGAGCGAGGAGAAAGGCTACCGCCATTCCTTCGACATGCTGGGCGAGGGCGCCCGCACGGCAGAAGACGCCAAGCGTTATTTCCGCTCCTATGCCGATGCGATCCAGTCGATCGGTGCGCATATGAAAAAACACGGTAAGGGCAGGCAGCTTCCCGACCGGATGGGCATTTCCGTCAAACTTTCGGCGCTGCATCCGCGCTACCTCGCCACCCACCATGACCGGGTGATGGCTGAACTGGTACCCGACCTTCTGGATCTCGCCCGGATGGCCAAGGAACACCAGCTCAACTTCACTGTCGACGCGGAAGAGGCCGACCGGCTGGAACTGTCGCTCGATGTGATCGCCGCTACCTTCTCCGATCCGTCGCTAGCCGGCTGGGACGGGTTCGGCCTGGCGATCCAGGCCTATCAGAAGCGGGCTCCGGCGGTGATCGACTATATTGACCAACTCTGCACCACGCATGGCCGGCGGATGATGGTGCGGCTCGTCAAGGGCGCCTATTGGGACACCGAGGTGAAGCGGGCGCAGGAGCGGGGGATCGAGGACTATCCGGTCTGGACCCGCAAGCCGGCGACAGATCTTGCCTATCTCGCCTGCGCTCAGCAGCTTCTCGCCAAGCGGGCGCGGATCTTTCCGCAATTTGCGACCCATAACGCGTTGACCGTCTCGACCATCCTGGAGCTTGCCGGCCCGGACCGCACCGGCTTCGAATTCCAGCGGCTGCACGGAATGGGAGAGGCGCTCTACGACGATCTGCTGGAAAGCAATGACCGCATCGCCTGCCGCATCTATGCGCCGGTCGGCGGTTATCGCGACCTGCTCGCCTATCTCGTCCGCCGGCTTCTCGAAAACGGCGCCAACTCCTCCTTCGTGGCGGTTGCCGGCGACAAGCAGGTTCCGGTCGAAAAGCTGCTCGAACGGCCGGCCGCGCGGCTTGGCCTCGATGACGGCATCAGCGCCCGGCACAAGCAGATCCCGCTTCCCTCCGACATCTACGGCCGGCGCAAGAACAGCGCCGGTTTCGAATTCGGCCACCGGGTCGAGCTCGAGCGGTTGATGGCGAGCGTCTCCAAATCGTGGGGCGAGGTAAAGGCGGGGCCGTTGGCGGCGGGCGTCACCTCCAAGGCGGAGGAAAAGCCGGTTCGCTCGCCGGCAGATCGTTCGAAGATCGTCGGCACCGTGCGCGATGCGACGCCGGCAGATGTGGATGCAGCCTTCACGGCTGCGGCCAAGGCTTTCCGGGCCTGGTCGCGCCAGCCGGTGGAAATCCGCGCTGCCTGCCTGGAGCGGGCCGCCGGGCTGATGGAGGAAAACCGCGACCGGCTGCTGGCGCTGCTTGCTGCCGAGGCCGGCAAGACGCTGGATGACGGGATCGCCGAAATCCGCGAGGCGGTGGATTTCTGCCGCTACTACGCCGACAAGGGCCGCGAGCTGTTCGCCATGCCGAGCCTGATGCCGGGACCGACCGGCGAGGACAACCGCCATTTTTGGCGCGGCCGCGGCGTGTTCGGCTGTATTTCGCCGTGGAACTTCCCGCTGGCGATTTTCCTCGGGCAGATTTCGGCGGCGCTGGTGGCCGGCAATACGGTCGTCGCAAAGCCGGCGCCACAAACGCCGCTGATCGCCCATGAGGCGATCAAGCTGTTCCACCAGGCAGGGGTTCCGGCCGAGGTGCTGGCGCTGGTGCCGGGCGGCCCGGATGTCGGCTCGGCGATCACCGCGCATCGCAAGCTCGCCGGCATCGCCTTCACGGGCTCTACGAAGACGGCGCATGCGATCAACCGGGCGCTGGCCGCCAAGGACGGGCCGATCGTGCCCTTTATCGCCGAGACCGGCGGCATCAACGCGATGATCGTCGATGCGACGGCGCTTTCGGAACAGGTGGCGGACGACGTGGTTGTTTCTGCCTTCCGCTCCGCCGGTCAGCGCTGCTCGGCGCTGCGCATCCTTTTTCTGCAGGAGGATATCGCCGACGGCATGCTGAAGATGATTGAGGGGGCGGCGGCCGAGCTCAATCTCGCCGACCCGGCGAAACAGAATACCGATGTCGGGCCGATCATCGACGAGAACCAGAGACAAATGCTGGCCGATCACGTCGCGGACATGCTGGCGAGAAAGCAGAAGATACGTTACGCCGGGGGGGCGCCGCAGACCGGCAATTTCTTCGCCCCCCACATCATCGAACTCGACAGCGCCTCAGTGCTGACCAAGGAAGTGTTCGGTCCGGTCCTGCATGTGGTGCGCTGGAAGGCGAAGGAGTTCGACAAGGTGCTTTCGGCGATCGACGCGACAGGCTACGGCCTGACGCTCGGCATCCACAGCCGCATCGAGGCGACGATCCGCAAGGTGACGGAGGCGCTCGATACCGGCAATGTCTATGTCAACCGCAACATGATCGGCGCCGTGGTCGGCACCCAGCCCTTCGGCGGCTCCGGCCTTTCCGGCACCGGCTTCAAGGCGGGCGGCCCCGCCTACCTGATGCGGTTTGCCGAAGAGCAGGTGATCTCGGTCAACACCGCTGCCGCCGGCGGCAACGCCAGCCTGATCGCCATCGGGGAGGGGTGAGACGCGACGGCGCAGCCGGCAAAACACTCCAGTGGAGCGTTTTGAGCGTCGAACGCGCCGAGCGAAAGCGAAGCGCCGGGGGCGTTTTGGAGCCAGATGCGGCAGACCATCTCTTGCCCCCCGCGGACGGCGCGACTACCCAGAACCAAAAGGCTCGGAGCGATCCGGGCCTTTTTTGCATTCAGTCCTGTTGTATTTTTGCCATCGGACCAGCCTCGCATAAATATGATCATTAGAGTCATGTTTTAATAATTGACAATAACACTCATGTTTTCTAATGGCATGAATAAGGCATTTCCTGCCTCCCGCCACATTCTTGCCAGAATTGAAAAAGGGCCGCCGCCTTTCCGGTGCGTTCGCGCGTGCCGACGGTTTCGTGTGCCCTGTTGAAAGGACAGTCATGGTCACGCGACGTCTGCGATCCACCCTTGCCACCTGCACCGCGCTCGCGGTGTTTTCCCTCGCCTGCGGCGCGGCCGCCCAGCAGGCCGCACAGCCCCAGACGGACACGACGCTGAAGCCGATCGTGCTCAAGGGGAAACGGGTGAAGGCGGGCAGCCTAGCCGCAGACACGCCGCTTGCGAGCCAGACCACGGCGGAAGATATCCGCAAGCGGGATATCGTAAACCTGCAGGACCTGGGGAGAACCACCGAAGCGGGCGTTGACTATGTCGATACCAAGCCCGGAAAGCCCGGCGGTCTCTTCCTTCGCGGTCTTGGCGGCGCTCGCGTCGTGACCCTCGTCGATGGCATCCCGATCCAGTATTTCGAGAACTTCGCCCGTGAAGGCCAGGCGACGACCAGCCTGAGCAGCACGAATTCCACCTTCGACTTCTCCTCCCTCGCGACAGTGAACGTGGTACGCGGCGCCGATTCGAGCCGCATCGGCTCTGGCGCCCTCGGCGGCGCTCTGGTTCTGCGCACGCTGGAGCCGGAAGACCTGATTGGTCCGGACAAAGATTGGGGTGGCGTCGTAAAGGCAGATACCTCCAGCGAAGATCGCAGCGTCGGTGGTTCGCTCGCCGTCGCCAAGAAGATAGAAAACACCTCCATCCTTTTCCAGGGCGCCTACAAGCGCGGACTTGAGCGTGACAATCGTGGCGTCCGCGATATCGACGGATCCGCCCGGACGGTTCCCAACCCCTCCGAGACGGATCAGAGCAACCTGATGTTCAAGATTCGCCATGACATCGAGGGCGGGCATCGCATCGGGATCACAGCGGAACGGTTCCTGTCGAAAAGCGACACCGACCTGAGGACGCTGTGGGGCGGCACCGCTGCCACATCTTACCTTACCGGTGAATATAGCGGCGACGAAAGAAGAGAGCGCGACCGCGTGTCCCTCGACTACGAATACGAGGCGCCGGAAGCCGGCTCCCCGATCAGCCGCGCCAACCTCTCTCTCTACTGGCAGCGCCTTGCGCAGGAGTCCGGCTCAGGCAGCCTGCGGAACAACGGCACTACCTATATCCGCCATGACAGCATGCAGAACAACGCCTACGGCATCATTGGCGGACTGGAATCGGATTTCTCGACCGGAGGCATCGACCATACCGTTCGCTTCGGTGGCGCCGCATCGCTGCAGTACTTCAACGAATATCTTTATGCCAATACGGCGGGTTCTACCGCGGCTTCCGAATCCGATATGCCGGACGTCACGGGCAAGTCACTGGGTCTTTATCTCGAAGACCAGATGTCTTTCGGCAACAGCAGTTTCACGCTGACGCCAGGCATCCGCTTCGACGCTTACGATTTTGATCCGGATCCGTTGCTGTCGGGCAATGCCGGCTACAGCAGCCCGATTGGATATCCGAGCGGCACCAATGGTTCGCAGTTCTCCCCGAAGCTGTTGGCGACATACGACCTGACGCCGGAAGTTCAGCTTTTCGCGCAGTGGTCCATGGCCTATCGCGCCCCGACGATGAACGAACTCTACCTGATGTTCTCGAACATAGCCACGGCGGGTTATATCGTCGTGGGCAACCCCACCCTCAAGGCTGAAACCAGCAACGGCTTCGAAATCGGCGCGACCTACCAGGATGCCGACCTGACCGGCAAGCTCACCCTGTTCCATAACAGGTACAAGAACTTCATCGATCAGGTTGTCGAGAGCACGACATTGTGGGCATCTCCCGCCCCGCCATTCGGGCCAGGTACCATCAACACCTATCGCAACCGCGGCAATGTGGAGATTTCCGGCGTCGAGGCAAAGGTGCGCAAGGAATTCGCAAACGGCTTCTACACGCATGGTTCGCTCGCCTATGCCTTCGGCAGGGATACCAGGACGAACGAGTACATCCGCACGATCGCACCGTTCAAAGCCATCGTCGGCGTCGGTTACAATCAGGAAACATGGGGCACAGAGCTGACCGGAATCTTCTCCACCGGCATGCGTCCAGACGGCCAGACCAATACCTTCGAGGCGCCCGGTTACGGTATTGCCAACCTCACGGGCTGGTGGGAGCCGGAACAGACCAAGGGGCTTCGCATTCAGGCCGGCGTCTATAACATCTTCGACACGCGCTACTACAACGCGGTCGGTGTTCGCGGCGTGAACCCGACTACCGCAAGCAGCACCAACCAGCCGGTTGCCTTTTATTCGGAACCGGGCCGGTCGTTCAAACTCTCTCTAACCCAGCGGTTCTGAACCAATACATCGGCGGGGCCGCCTGAGAGGTGGTGCGAGCGATCGTGCCGCCCTTTTCCTTGTGCACGCTCCGGGCGGCTATCCGGTTGCGGCTATTCACATAGCCTTTCCTTCGCTAACCATAACCGCAAGGACATGTTTGATCCGAAAGCACTTGGGGGAGCGAAGCTATGGCAGAGGTCAGATCCGACATCGAAATCGCACGCGCCGCGAAAAAGAAGCCGATCACGGAGATCGGCGCGAAGCTCGGCATCCCGGTCGAGGCGCTCGCTCCCTATGGCCACGACAAGGCGAAGGTCGGGGCGGAGTTCATCGCGTCGCTTTCGGGAAAGAAGGATGGCAAGCTGATCCTCGTCACCGCCATCAACCCGACGCCAGCGGGCGAGGGGAAGACGACCACCACCGTCGGCCTCGGTGACGGGCTGAACCGGATCGGAAAGAGGGCCGTCATCTGCGTGCGCGAGCCTTCGCTCGGCCCCTGTTTCGGGGTCAAGGGTGGAGCGGCCGGCGGCGGGTATGCGCAGGTCATTCCGATGGAAGACATCAACCTGCATTTCACCGGCGATTTCCACGCCATCACGTCTGCCCATAACCTGCTGTCGACGATGATCGACAACCATATCTACTGGGGCAATGCCGAGAACATGGATACAAGGCGAATCAGCTGGCGGCGGGTGATGGACATGAACGACCGGGCGCTGCGCCAGACGGTCGTATCGCTCGGCGGCGTCGCCAACGGTTTTCCACGCGAGAGCGGCTTCGATATCACCGTCGCCTCGGAAGTGATGGCGATCCTGTGCCTGGCCGCCGACCTCAAGGACCTCGAAAGGCGGCTCGGCGACATCGTCATCGGTTACCGGTTCGACCGCTCGCCGGTGTTTGCCCGCGACCTCAAGGCCGACAAGGCGATGACGGTACTGTTGAAGGACGCGATGCAGCCGAACCTGGTGCAGACGCTCGAAAACAATCCGGCCTTTGTGCATGGCGGGCCGTTCGCCAATATCGCCCATGGCTGCAATTCGGTGATCGCCACGCGCACGGCGCTGAAGCTCGGCGACTATGTGGTGACGGAAGCGGGTTTCGGGGCCGATCTCGGCGCCGAAAAATTCTTCGACATCAAGTGCCGCAAGGCGGGGCTGAAGCCGAATGCGGCCGTCATCGTCGCCACCGTGCGGGCATTGAAGATGAACGGCGGGGTGAAAAAAGAGGATCTGGGCCAGGAGAATGTCGAGGCGCTGAAGCGGGGTGCTGCCAATCTCGGCCGCCATATCGCCAATGTGCGGAAATTCGGCGTGCCGGTGGTCGTCGCCATCAACCATTTCACCTCGGATACGGAGGATGAGATCGCCGCCGTCAAGGACTACGCAGCGCGGCACGGCGCCGATGGCATTGTCTGCCGGCATTGGGCGGAAGGGTCCGCCGGCATCGAGGAGCTTGCCCTCAAGGTGGTCGAGCTTGCCGAGGGCGGCCAGGCGAAATTCCAGCCGCTCTATCCCGATCACCTGCCGCTCCTCGAAAAGATCGAGATCATCGCCTCGAAGATCTATCATGCCGGCGAAGTCACCACCGACCGGGGCGTGCGCGACCAGCTGAAGGCCTGGGAGGAGCAGGGTTACGGCGACCTGCCGATCTGCATCGCCAAGACGCAATATTCCTTCTCGACCGACCCCGCCTTGCGCGGTGCGCCGGAGGGTCACATCGTGCATGTGCGCGAAGTGCGGCTTTCGGCCGGCGCCGGTTTTGTCGTCGCTATCACCGGCGAGATCATGACCATGCCCGGTCTGCCGCGCGTGCCGTCCGCGGAACGCATCTTTCTGAACGAGGATGGTTTCGTGGAGGGGTTGTTCTGAGGGCTTGAGCGCTCGAGCCGCCTTGTGTTAAAGCTCGTCCGTCGAAAAAGGCAGGGCCGGATATGGTAAGCACGGCCCCTTCCGCAAGGAAGCTCTGATCCTTCGGTCCACCGTTGAGAACCCGCGACGAGAAACGGCACATCCCGTGCCGCTCTCGGCGGATTCTCGTGGCCTTTTCCGCGTCGCGTTCCGCCGGGGTAACCTTGCGAGAAAACGATGCGTATGAACCATATCGATATCCACGTGCCCGACGTTGCGGTAACCACTGCCTTCCTCGTCCGGCATTTCGGCCTGACTCTGCGTGAGACGCGCGGTGGGAACGGCCTTGCCATCCTCAACGACGATGCCGGCCTCGAAATCGTCGTCAGCCACCCGGTCGAAAAATTCGGCGGGGCCGAGCAGCAGGCGCTCGGGGTCGTCACCTACCATCTCGGTTTCATCCAGCCGGAGAAAGCCGAGGTCGACAGGCTCTACCGGGAATTGAAGGACGGTGATGCCGAGCTGGTGGGGGAGCCGCGGGAGATGCGCGGCGGGTACCTCTTCTACTGCCTGGCGCCCGGCCGGGTGATGATCGAGGTGGGGTGGCGGGGTTAGAGGTTTGGCTTGTTCCTCGGCCGCGTCCAGGGCGGTATTGGGAGGAGCGGAGACAGCGCGGCATATGTCCTTCTCCCCGCTTGCGGGGAGAAGGTGCCGGCAGGCGGATGAGGGGCCGCTATCCCTCGGCTGCCGGCATGAATTTCAGATCCGGCGCATCCTCAGGTTCATTCAACCTGCCCTCCAGAATCGCGACAATGGTCTCCAGCACAGACTCCATTTCAGTCAGCACCGCCACATTCCAGAACCGGGCGACCGACCATCCCTCGGCATTCATGAAACGATCCCGCTGCCTGTCGTAGTCGCTATTGGCGTGTTGGCTTCCGTCTATCTCGATGACCAGCTTTCGGTCCCGGCAAGCAAAATCCGCAAAGTAGCGACCGATCGGAAGCTGCCGGACGAACTTGAATCCGTTCAGTCGCCGGGCGCGCAACTCTTCCCAAAGCTTTGCCTCCGAAACGTTGTCGGAACGGCGCAACGAGCGGGCACGAGTAGTCGTGTTTGTTTTTGGTCCCCGCATCGCAAGTTGCCCCTCATCCGCCTGCCAGCACCTTCTCCCCGTTGAAACGGGGAGAAGGAAATATGCCGCGCCGCCGTCTCAATCTCAACATCTGCGTGGCCGGAATGCGCGCTATGCGTGCGTTATGGCGGGCGGCAGACGGCCTACCGGCAATACCGATATCCGTTCTTCCGCTCTAGCACGTCGAGATGCAGATGGTTCTGGTGGGCGGCGTCGCTGCCTGGTGACAGGACGGTGGTGAAGTGGAGGCAGGCGCCGGCAGTGGCGGTGCGCTGGAAGGCGCCTTCCATGGTCGAGTCCTCGGTCCTCGGCTTCATCTCCAACTTCTCGCCGTTATCGAGCTTGAACGCGGCGACGTCGAAGGCGTTGCCGCGGGCATGTTCGGAAATCTTGCCCGTCGAGGCGCTGTTGCGCAGGCGGCAGGCATAGGTGGAGCCGGGCACGAGGCCGGTGATCCTGCGGCCAGGCATGGCGATATTGAGCGCCGGCTGGACGGTGTCCTTCAGCCAGTGCGCCAGACTGACCGCCGTCTTGCAGCGCATCGTCGCACCGCCGACCTCGACCCCCGGCAGCACTGTGGCAACGTCGATAGGGCTCTCTATGCCGCAGCCATTGCCCTCGTCGATCGGATCGGTGGCTTCGAATTTCGCGCCGAGCGAGGTGAGTTCGGCAAGGCAGGCCTTCAGCTCTTCGGGGTCTTCCTTGACAAGCGGCGGTGGCGGAGGTGGCGGAGGGGCTTCGGCCTTCTGCTCGTCCGGTTGCTTGCCGTCTTCCTTGCCGTCCGGCTTGGTTTCGCTCGGCTTGGTCTCCTCCGGCTTTGCCGCATCCGTTTTGGGCGTCGCCGCCTGGCCAGGTTTGTCAGTCGGCTGCGCCTCGGCGGCCGTGGCGCCCGGCTTTGGCAGGGGCTTCGGAACTTCGGCCTCGTGTGCCGGCTCGGAAGCGGTACCGGGCTGCTCGACAACGGGCGGCTTTTCAGGATTTTCGGCCGGATTTTCGCTCAACCGGTTCTGCGCCACGGGTGCCGGTGCCTCGGGAACGGCGGGCTTTTCGGCGGGGCGTTCCGCTTGTTGAAGCGCCTCGGTCGGCTTCTGCACCTCTTCGACGGGCTTCGGGATCGGTAGGGGAACGTTTTTCAGCGCCGGCGGTTCGGGAATTGCAGCGCGTCCCTGTGATCGCGGGGACGCGCGGCGGCGAGGCGCGCGATCGCGCGATCCGTCCTGCAGGAGGCGGGTCAGGAAGTTCACCTCCACGACGCCGGGCGGGACGTTGGAGTGTTGCGGTATCGGTCTTTCGGGCGGCAACCCGGCTCCGATGATCAGGGGCAGGCCTGCCAGAATTGCGATCCACGGATGCTGCATGCCGTATCCTTCTCGGCTGCGTTTCTTCGATCCTTGCGGGACGCTAAACGCCTCGCTCCGGTTTTGGTCGCATCGCAGCGCCAGAATTCTGTTTCCGGCTCGTGGAAATTTGCTTGCGCGGCTCGAAAACCCCAGCTAACAATTCGGCCCATGATGAACTTGATGAACATCGCTAACTGGTGGCCGGCACGCTCAACGCGGCCTTGACCAGTCATGTCCATCGACAAGACCACAAGCCGCCCGGAACCCGAGGCGGCTTTTTTGTTATCCGCCGCAGGCACCCGGGCAAAGACATTGGAGAGGCAGGACAATGGTAACGATCATTCGGGATGACGGTTCGGAGGTCTACGAGACGAGGGGCGGGATTGCGGTCAGCCGCCAGCGGCGCGCAGCACCTTATGCGGATGCGATCTCCTCCTATGTCGACAGGCTCGACGAGCGGCGCGGCGCGGTGTTTTCCTCCAATTACGAATATCCGGGCCGTTATACCCGCTGGGATACGGCGATCGCCGATCCGCCACTCGGGATCTCCTCGAATGGCCGCAGGGTGTGGATCGAAGCCTTCAACGGTCGCGGCGAGGTGCTGCTCGGTTTCGTCGCGGATAAGCTGAAGACGGTGGCCGAGCTGACGCTTGGGGAGCGCACGGATCGGCGCCTCGACCTCACCGTCAACGAGCCGACACGCGTGTTCACCGAGGAAGAGCGCTCGAAGATGCCGACGGTGTTTTCCGTGCTGCGGGCAATCGTCGACTTGTTCCATTCGGAAGCGGATTCGGCGATCGGCCTGTTCGGCGCCTTTGGTTACGACATCGCCTTCCAGTTCGACGCGATCAAGCTTTCGATGCAGCGGCCGGAAGACCAGCGCGACATGGTTCTGTTCCTGCCCGATGAAATTCTCGTCGTCGACCATCATGCCGCCAAGGCCTGGATCGACCGCTACGACTTTTCCAAGGATGGCGTGACCACCGAGGGCAAGGACCAGGAGATCGCACCCGATCCCTTCCAGCGCAATGATACGATACCGCCGAAGGGCGACCACCGGCCCGGCGAATATGCGGCCCTCGTCACCAAGGCGAAAGAAAGTTTCCGCCGCGGCGACCTGTTCGAAGTGGTGCCGGGGCAGAAGTTCATGGAGCGCTGCGACTCGAAGCCTTCGGAAATCTCCAACCGGCTGAAGGCGATCAACCCGTCGCCCTATTCCTTCTTCATCAATCTCGGCCACCAGGAATATCTGGTCGGCGCCTCGCCGGAAATGTTCGTGCGGGTGTCGGGCCGGCGTATCGAGACCTGCCCGATTTCGGGCACGATCAAGCGCGGCGAAGATCCGATCGCCGACTCGGAACAGATCCTCAAGCTCCTGAATTCCAAGAAGGACGAGTCCGAACTCACCATGTGCTCGGATGTCGACCGCAACGACAAATCCCGCGTGTGCGAGCCGGGTTCGGTGAAGGTGATCGGCCGCCGGCAGATCGAGATGTATTCGCGGCTCATCCACACCGTCGACCATATCGAAGGGCGTCTGCGGCCCGACATGGACGCGTTCGACGGTTTTCTCAGCCACGCCTGGGCCGTCACCGTCACCGGCGCCCCGAAACTGTGGGCTATGCGCTTCATCGAGAACCACGAAAAGAGCCCGCGCGCCTGGTATGGCGGGGCGATCGGCATGGTCGGCTTCAACGGCGACATGAATACGGGGCTGACGCTGCGCACCATCCGCATCAAGGACGGCATTGCCGAAGTGCGCGCCGGAGCGACGCTGCTCAACGACAGCGATCCGAACGAGGAAGAGGCTGAAACCGAACTGAAGGCGTCCGCCATGCTGACAGCGATCCGTGATGCAAAGGCCGGCAATGCGGCGAAGGCCGGCCGCGATGTGGCGCGGGTGGGGCAGGGGGTAAAAATCCTGCTCGTCGACCACGAGGACAGTTTTGTCCATACGCTCGCCAATTACTTCCGCCAGACGGGGGCTACGGTGTCGACCGTGCGTACGCCGGTGCCGGAAGAGGTGTTCGACCGCTTCGATCCGGACCTCGTCGTGCTTTCGCCCGGGCCCGGCAATCCGAAGGATTTCGACTGCAAGGCGACGATCAAACTGGCTCGCTCGAAAGGCCTGCCGATCTTCGGCGTCTGCCTCGGCCTGCAGGCGCTGGCCGAAGCCTATGGCGGCGAATTGAGGCACCTGGCGGTGCCGATGCACGGCAAGCCGTCGCGCATCCGCGTCCTGGAGCCGGGTATCGTCTTTTCGGGGCTCGCGAAGGAAGTGACCGTCGGGCGTTACCACTCGATCTTTGCCGATCCGAAGACGCTGCATCCGGATTTCATGATCACCGCCGAAAGCGAAGACGGCACGATCATGGGCATCGAACACGTCAAGGAGCCGGTGGCGGCCGTGCAGTTCCACCCGGAATCGATCATGACGCTCGGCGGCGATGCCGGCATGCGGATGATCGAAAACGTCGTGGCACATCTGTCGCGGCGGGCAAAGACCAAGGCGGCGTAAGGTGTCGGCCGAAACCATCGCGATCGACTCTATCCGCGAGGACCATATCGAAAGCTTCCACAAGGCGCTCGACACGGTCTCGCGTGAGCGGAAATATCTGACCTTCCTGGAGGCGCCGCCGCTCGAAAGCGTGCGGACATTCGTGCTCGACATGATCGAGAACGGCCATCCGCAGGTCGTCGCCGTTGCCGGCAGCGACGTGGTCGGCTGGTGCGACATCCGCCGGTATCCCCAGCCGACACATGCCCATTGCGGCACGCTCGGCATGGGCATCATCCCCGGCTATCGCGAAAAGGGGCTCGGCACGCGGCTGATCCGCGCCGCGGTCGGGCAGGCCCGAGACCGCGGCTTCCACCGCGTCGAGTTGCATGTGCACGCCGACAACCTGCGGGCCATCGCGCTCTATGAAAAGGTAGGCTTCGTGCGCGAGGGCGTGGCGCGCGACGCGGTGAGGATCGACGGGCGGTATATCGACAGCATCGGGATGGCGGTGGTGTTCGGGTGAGCCGAACTTCAGAGGACCGGCAGGCATAAGCTGGCAGGGTCAAGAGGCTGAAACTCTCCCGATTTCCGTTGGTATCTCTCCGTGATACCTTTGAGAAGTTCAGCCCCGGCACAGGAGACCGTTATGAGCGTCAGCAACCTTCCGCCGATCCATCCTGGCGAGATCCTGCGTGATCTCTATCTCGAGCCGCTGGAGATGACGCCCTATGCGCTGGCCAAGAAGCTCAATGTCCCACGCACCCGCATCGAGCGGATCGTGGCGCAGAAGACCGGGATCACCTCCGATACTGCCTTGCGGCTGGCCAAATTTTTCAGGACCTCTCCGGAGTTCTGGCTGAACCTGCAGAACAGTTTCGATCTCAAGATTGAGGCGGAAAACCTCAAGGGCGAGCTTGATCATATTCCGGAATACGAAGCAGCTGCGTAATAGCCTTTCCCATGCGCAGATCGTGTCGATCTGACTAACTCGGGATCATTCAGCGGCACCCGCGAGCAACGAAGTTTCCGGTGTCGCCGGCAGCTTCTCGCACCTCTCTGCAAACAGCTTCTCGCTCAAAAAATCGACCAGCACCCGCACTTTCGGCGACAGGTGCCGACTGGAGGGCCAGAGGAGGTGGAACTGGCCGGGGGCGTTGAGGTGTTCGTCGAGGATCGTCCGCAGTCGGCCGTCGGCGACGGGTGCCCTTGCCAGGAAATCCGGCATGCAGCCGATGCCGAGGCCGGCGATGACCGTGTGGCGCAGCGCCTCCATGTTGTTGCAGGTGAGCGCCGTGCGCAGGTGCGGCTCGGCGCCTTCGGGCGGCAGGGTGATCGGCAAATCCTGGATCTTGCGGCTGTTCGGATAGCGGAAACGGATCGCCAGATGGCCGTCGAGCTCGCGCGGGCATTCGGGAGTGCCGTGGCGTTCCAGGTAGGAAGGCGCGGCGCAGAGAAGCATCTGGAAAGGCCTGAGTGTCCGTGACATCAGCCGCGAGTCCGGCAGGTTGCCGCTGCGGATCGCCACGTCGACCTCTTCGTCGATCAGGTCGACGACCCGGTCGTTGAAATCGAGATCGAGTTCGATCTCGGGGTAACGCTCGACGAATTCCGGCAGCACCGGCAGCAGAAGATGATAGGTGACGATCGGCACGCTGACCCTGAGTTTTCCGCGCGGCACGGCGATGGCGCTTGCAAGCGAGGCTTCGGCATCGTTCAGGTCGTCCAGCACGCGACGGCAGCGTTCGTGGAACAGCCGGCCTTCTTCGGTCAGGCGCAAGCTGCGCGTCGAGCGCTGGAAAAGCCGGACGCCGACATCCTTTTCGAGATTGGTGACGGCCTTGCCGACCGCCGAAGCCGAAAGGCCGAGCACTCGGCCGGCTGCGACGAAACTGCCGAGATCAGCGGTGCGCACGAAGGCCGTCAGTCCACCCAGGCGATCCATAACCATCTCCCATTCGAGCGTTTTCTTCCGTCATATAAGGAACAGACGGAGGATTTTCTAATCATTGTGTCAAAACTATCTTGTGTTGGTCAATCGATACCCTTCCGGCCGGATCGGTTTGGGTGACGGCTTCTCCCAGGCCGCCAGCCTTTCTTTTTGCTCCAACACAGCGGAATCTCGGATATGAGAGACAACACACATGCTGCAACGGCGGCCGGACGGCTGTTCGTTCTGTTCGCAGTCTGCTGCGCGGCGGCCGCTATGCCGCTCACCTTCACCGGCACGGCCGTCGGCCTGCCCGCCATCAGCCGTGCGCTCGGCGGCAGCCCGATTGCCCTCAACTGGGCCACCAATGCCTTCATGCTTTCCTTCGGCAGCACCCTGATGGCCGCCGGCGCGCTCGCCGACAGTTATGGGCGCAAGCGAATTTTCCTGAGCGGCCTCGGTATCTTCGCGCTGTTTTCGATCGGTCTCGCCTTCGCGGGCGATATCGTCTGGTTCGATGTGCTGCGGGCGCTGCAGGGCATCGGCGCGGCAGCCGCCTTTTCCGGCGGCATGGCGTCGCTCGCGCAGGAATTCGACGGCACGGCACGGCTCAGGGCTTTCAGCATCGTCGGCGCCAGTTTTGGCATCGGGCTCGCCTTCGGGCCGATCGCATCGGGATGGATGATCGCCATGTTCGGCTGGCCGGCAATCTTCTTGCTGGTCGTCGCGCTGGCGGCGGTGGCACTGATACTCGGCGCAATCTTCATGCGGGAATCGCGCGATCCCGATGCTTCCGGTCTCGACTGGAAGGGAGCGCTCAGTTTCACCGCGGCGCTGACCGCTCTGACTTTCGGCGTGCTCCAGGCGCCGGAAAGCGGCTGGGGCGACCCGCTTGTCATCGTCATGCTTCTGGTAGCCGTCCTGGTTTTCCTCGCCTTCGTGCTGATCGAACGGACCGTGGCGCGGCCGATGCTCGACCTCACGCTGTTCCGTTATCCGCGTTTCGTCGGCGTGCAATTGCTGGCAGCGGCGCCGGCCTATGCATTCGTGGTGCTGCTCATCCTCCTGCCGGTGCGGTTCATCGGCATCGAGGGCATGGACGAGATCGCCGGCGGGCGGATGATGATCGCGCTGTCCGGGCCGCTCCTCGTCCTGCCGATCGCCGCCGGACTGCTGACGCGCTGGTTCGCGCCGGCGACGATTTGTGGCG
>NZ_JALBGV010000041.1 GCF_023006505.1 Neorhizobium sp. SHOUNA12A | reverse complement strand
GCATGAGCCAGCCCATCCTTCTGCGCCTCCCGCCAAGACCTCCCGGCGGAAAAACAAATCCACAAAAACAAAACCCGCCGAAAATATCGACGGGTTTGTCAGCAGTCTGACCCGCCTCCCTTTCGGGCAGGCGGGTTTTCATTGATCGGATTATCGGGAATTACTTGCCCAGATTACGCTTGGCGAGGGTGCGCAGGCGCAGCGCATTGAGCTTGATGAAGCCGGCAGCATCCTTCTGGTCGTAGGCGCCCTGGTCGTCCTCGAAGGTGACCAGCTTATCGGAATAGAGCGACTTTTCGCTCTCGCGGCCGATGACCATGACATTGCCCTTGTAGAGCTTAAGCGTTACTTCGCCTTCGACATGCTCCTGGCTCTTGTCGATCAGCGCCTGCAGCATTTCGCGCTCCGGCGAGAACCAGAAGCCGTAATAGATGAGCTCCGCGTAACGCGGCATGATGTCATCCTTGAGATGCGCGGCACCACGGTCGAGCGTGATACTCTCGATCGCACGGTGAGCGGCCAGCAGGATCGTGCCGCCGGGGGTCTCGTAGACGCCGCGCGACTTCATGCCAACATAGCGGTTCTCGACAAGGTCGAGACGGCCGATGCCGTTGTCGCGGCCGTAATTATTGAGCGCGGCAAGCAGGGTCGCCGGCGACATGGCGACGCCGTTGATGGAAACAGCATCACCCTTCTTAAAGCCGACCTTGATGACGGTCGCCTTGTCCGGAGCAGCTTCCGGCGAAATGGTGCGCATATGCACGTATTCGGGAGCCTCGATGGCCGGGTCTTCCAGAACCTTGCCCTCGGAAGAAGAGTGCAGCAGGTTGGCATCGACCGAGAACGGCGCCTCGCCCATCTTGTCCTTGGCGACCGGAATCTGGTTTTCCTCGGCGAATTTCAGAAGATCGGTACGGCTCTTGAAAGCCCAGTCACGCCACGGCGCGATGACCTTGATGTCCGGGTTCAGCGCATAGGCCGAGAGCTCGAAACGGACCTGGTCGTTGCCCTTGCCTGTGGCGCCATGGGCAATCGCATCGGCACCGGTCTTTTTGGCGATCTCGATCAGGTGCTTGGAGATCAGCGGGCGGGCGATCGAGGTGCCAAGCAGGTAGACGCCTTCATAGACGGCATTGGCGCGGAACATCGGGAAGACGAAATCGCGCACGAACTCTTCGCGCACGTCCTCGATATAGATCTCCTTGATGCCGAGCATCTCGGCCTTCTTGCGGGCCGGCTCCAGTTCCTCGCCCTGACCGAGATCGGCGGTGAAGGTCACCACCTCGGCGTTCAGTTCGGTCTGCAGCCATTTCAGGATGATCGAGGTGTCGAGGCCGCCGGAATAAGCGAGAACGACCTTCTTTACGTCTTTCGGGATTGCCATGTCGATTTACGTCCGTCTGCGGGTGGAAGCGGTTCTTGAAACTGCCAAGTCGGGATTTGCGGCACTTTTAGCGAGTTTCCTGAGGCACGCAAGAAAAACCCGGCAAAGCCGATCAGAGATGACGGTCGAGGTTCATTCGCTGATGCAGGACGCGGACGATGGAAATTTTCTTGGACGCTTCTCGATAAATGATGAAATGGGACTGGTACGCGAGTGATTGATACCCGCGCTTGATTTCGTCGATCTTCCGACCGCTTCTCTCGCCTGACGAAAGTGCTCTGCAAAAGTCCCGTATTCCAAACGTATATTCTTCAGCCTGGGTGACTCCCCAGGTTGCTTCCGTATGGTCGTAGATGCGATCAATGTCCGCGACAGCCTTGGGCGTGAAGATCAGAGTTTTCATCGCTCGGCACGTGCGGCTCGCTTTTTCTCGATAAATTCATCGAAGTCGAAAGGCTGCGGCTCGCCCGAGGCCTCGCCGTCTTCGATCGCCGCGCGAATGGCCTCGATACCGCCCTCGCTGTCACGCAGAAGCCGTAAGGCGGCCTCCACCACTTCGCTTGGCGAACTGTAGTTGCCGCCGCTCACCTGCCGGTCGATGAACTCAGTCAGTTCCTCATCCACTGTGATCGATGTCATCTTGCCCATGAAGCGGCTCCGGTGTGACGCCCTTACTTGTGACGCCCTTGTCATGTTGACAGGTTTTGATGAGGGTACCATATCCCGCCCGACCTTTGAACAGCAGCGCCCTAGAGGAGATCTGCCATGACCATCACTCATCCCGCTCTGAAAAAGGACAATGTCGCCGTGATTACCGGGGCCGCATCCGGTATCGGCCTTGCGGCGGCGAAGGAATTTGCCCGGATGGGCCTTTCCGTCGTCCTTGCCGATCTGGAGGGCGACAAGCTTGCGGAAGCAGCCCACGAAGTCGCGGCCCTTGCCGAAGACGGTGAGGCGGATGTCGCCGCCATCGGCACCGACGTTTCGAAGCCGGATGAGATCGAGGCGCTGGAACGCGCCGTCATCCAGCGTTTCGGCCGGGTGCATGTGCTGATGAACAATGCCGGCATCAGCCCGGGGAGCTCGATATTCGGGCCGCAGGTCAACTGGGACAGCATTTTCGCCGTCAATCTCCTCGGCGTCGTCAACGGCACGCGGACGTTCGGCCCGGCCATGATCGCCCATGGCGAGCCGTCGCTGATCATCAATACCGGCTCGAAACAGGGAATCACGACACCGCCCGGCAATCCCGCCTACAATGTCGCCAAAGCCGGCGTGAAGACGTTCACCGAGGCGTTGCAGCACGAGCTTCGCAACACGCCGAACTGCCAGGTGTCGGCGCATCTGCTCATCCCGGGCTTCGTGTTTACCGGCCTGACCAAAGGCGACCGCATCGAGAAACCCGCCGGCGCCTGGACGCCGGAAGAGACGGTCGGGTTCATGCTGGTGAGCCTGGAGCGCGGTGATTTCTATATCCTCTGCCCAGACAACGACGTGGATCGGGCGACAGACGAACGCCGCATGGCCTGGGCGATCGGCGACATCATCGAAAACCGCCCGCCGCTATCGCGCTGGCATCCGGACTTTGCGGATGCATCAAAGGAATTCATCTCCAAGCGCTGAGCGCCTGATTGGCATAGCTGCGAAAGCCGGGTAAATGGAGCACACCTTTACCCGGCTATTCGAGCGTGCGCCCCATGGATTTCCTGCCGAGCCTTGCCACCCTTCTCGCCTTCACGGCTGCTGGTCTGCTTCTGGCGCTGACGCCGGGGCCGGATATGACGCTGTCGATCAGCCGCGCGCTCGGCCAGGGCCGGCGACCCGCGCTGTTCGTGGTGCTCGGCACCAGCCTCGGCGTCGTCTGCCATACGCTGCTGGTCGCGTTCGGTATCTCGGCGCTGATCACCGCGTCGCCGACCGCCTTCTTCATCCTCAAGACCGGCGGCGCCGCCTATCTGCTCTGGCTGGCGATCCAGGCAATCCGCTTCGGCTCAAAACTGTCGGTGGAGAAGGTCGACCAGCCCAAGGCGAGCGCACTTTCCAACATTTCGACGGGCTTCTGGGTGAACCTCTTGAATCCCAAGGTCATCATCTTCTTCATGACCTTCCTGCCGCAATTCGTCACCGCCGGCGATCCGGACGTCACGAGCAAGCTGATTTTCTTAGGGGTCTATTTCATCGTCATCGGCATGCCGGTCAACGTGATCGTCGTCCTTGCCGCCGACCGCCTGGCCAACTGGCTGCAGGCCAACCCGAAGGTCCTGCGCGGCATCGACTGCACCTTTGCCGGCGTCTTCTCGATCTTCGCGGCCAAGATTTTCTTCACCCAGGCACGCTGACAGAAAAGCCGGCCTCGTTATTCAATCGTCCTCGCCGTGCCCGGCGATCATCATCGCCTCGAAGGCGAGGCGGTCGGTCTTGCGCATCCGCTCCGATTCCGATTTCAGCTGGCCGCAGGCGGCGAGGATGTCGCGGCCGCGGGGGGTGCGGATCGGCGAGGCGTAACCCGCCTGGTTGATGAAATCGGCGAATTTCTCGATCTGCGCCCATTCCGAACATTGATAGTTGGTGCCCGGCCAGGGATTGAACGGAATCAGGTTGATCTTGGCCGGAACGCCCTTCAAGAGCTGGATCAGCGCCTTGGCGTCCTCCAGGCTGTCGTTGACGTCCTTCAGCATCACATATTCGAAGGTGATGCGGCGGGCGTTCGAAAGACCGGGATAATTGCGGCAGGCTTCGATCAGTTCCTTCAGCGGATATTTCTTGTTGATCGGCACCAGCATGTCGCGCAGATCGTCGCGCACCGCATGCAGCGAGATCGCCAGCATGACACCGATCTCGTCGCCGGTCCGGAAAATTTCCGGCACGACGCCGGAAGTCGACAGCGTGACGCGGCGCTTCGACAGCGACAGCCCGTCGCCGTCGGTGGCGATCAGCAGCGCCGTCTTGACGCTTTCGAAATTGTAGAGCGGTTCGCCCATGCCCATCATCACGACATTGGTGACCTTGCGGTCGCCGGTCGGCACGAAGGCGCCGGGCGGCGTGTCGGTGCCCGGAAAATCACCCAACCGGTCACGGGCCAGCAGCAACTGCGACAGGATTTCCTCGGCGGTCAGGTTGCGCACAAGCTTCTGGGTGCCGGTGTGACAGAAGGAACAGGTCAGCGTGCAGCCGACCTGGCTCGAGATGCAGAGCGTGCCGCGGCCTTCTTCCGGAATGTAGACGGTCTCGACTTCGACCGGACGGCCGGCGCCGCGCGGCGGAAAGCGCAACAGCCATTTGCGGGTGCCGTCATTGGAAACCTGTTCCTCGACGATCTCAGGACGCGCGATGGTGAAATGCGCCTTCAGCATCTCGCGCATGTCCTTGGCGACATTGGTCATCGCGTCGAAATCGGAGACGCCGCGGATATAGAGCCAGTGCCAGAGCTGGCTGACGCGCATGCGCACCTGCTTTTCCGATACGCCCTTTTCCTTCAGCGCCTGCGCCATGTCCTCGCGCGAAAGCCCGATCAGCGACGGCTTGGTGCCGAACAGATCCGGATTGGCGACGAGCGGCTTCTTGATGGCGAGCGGCGCCAGAGCCTCTGAGACTGACATTCTTCTATCCCGTTCGAACACATGCAGCTTTCCCACGATCGATCAGCGGGAAAGTCAGGGCATGTTGAATGCGTGAAACCTGTATCGGCCCATCGGGCACATGTGCCGGACCTTCGTTGGGGCGGGCTTTATCATCAAATAGCCGCCGCGTCACTATTCTTCAAGAAATGCAAAAGGCCGGTCCTGCGACCGGCCTTCCAACTCTTGCCGCGCACGGGCGCCTACTTGCAGGTTTCGATCTGCTTCAGCGCCGCCGCGATGCCCTGCAGCGAATAGGCATAGGAGGTCTTGGTGCCGCGGCCGGAAACGGCGCTGACGCTCATGTTGTGACCTGTCTTCATCGCCGCGACGAGCGCCGGCTCCTCGGCGGCGTTCTCGACCCAGGCCGCCTTGTCCTTGGTGAACATCGTGAAGTTCTTCTTGTCGATGGTCACCGTTACCTTGGAATTCGGCTGCAGGACGTATCCGACCATCGCCTGCGGCTCATAGGAAATGTTCTGGCCGGGCCGCTGCGAGACGATAAAGAAGATATCGCCGTGATCGACGCTGGCCGGTTCCTTGGTGGTCGGCACCGAAAGCACATAACACACGTTGCTGGCGCCCGACTTGTAGGAATAGGCGCCCCACGCCTTGAATTGCTGGATGCGGGTGGGACCTGCGGCGGCCGGTGCCGGCGCCTGGGCCTGTTGGGGCTTGGCCGGGGCGGTAGCCTTCGACGACTGAGCCGATGCCAGGCCGGCGCTTGCAGCCAAGATTGCCAATGCGGTTGCGATTGTTCTTACAGACATGGTCTCCTGCCGGTTTTGTTCGTTCAACGGCCCGAGCGGGCAAGCCTTGCCAGGCATGATCCTGATTCGGTGCATTTTGACTTGATCCTGGTTACCAAACCGTCAACCAGACTATTAGAATCTGCTGAATCTCCTGCCTTGGCCCATAGGTGCGTGGAGATAGCACTCCCCGCCATGCCTCCAAAGAGCCAACCAGCAGAATTTCCATGCGTTTCGTCAATCAGTGACACAAGGATTGGGGCAAGAGTTTGTCCTTTTCCTAACTCTCACAATGACATTAGAATGGTCGAATATGACGCGAATCTCATCGGAAACTGTGCGCAGCGTAAATGGATGTAGACGAAAGAGACCACTTCGCCGGCTTGGTAAGGGCAGTGGCCGATGAGCGCGATCAGGCAGCTTTTACCGCGCTGTTCGATTATTACGCGCCGCGTCTGAAATCCTGGCTGTTGAAACGGTCGATGCGGCCCGACGATGCGGAGGAACTCGTCCAGGAGGTGATGGCCGTTCTCTGGCACCGCGCCGGCCTCTACGATCCGACGCGATCCTCCCTGTCCACCTGGCTTTTTCGCATCGCCCGCAACCGTCGCATCGATGCGGAACGGCGGGCGAGGCACAAGTATCTGGATGTCTACGAACCCCTGTTCTTCGTGACCGAGGCGCCAGGCGCCGATACGATTTTCGAAGGCGAGGAACGGGATGCGCAGGTGCGTGCAGCCCTTGCCGACATCCCTGGCGAACAGATGGAAATGGTGCGGGCGGCCTTCTTCCTCGGCCAGTCCCATTCGGAAATCGCCTCGTCCACGGGCCTGCCGCTCGGGACGGTGAAGTCACGAATCCGGCTTGCATTCGAGCGCTTGCGAAGAGTTCTCGACGATCCTTCGGGGGAATGACGCCCCGTGAGACTATTTGCCGCGCACGCCCTCGGCGATGTCCGGATTGTCCGCCAGCGCCAGATCGGCAGCCTCGTAATGGCGGTCGGCGATATGGCCCTGGATCATCCGGAAAGCTGCTGCGAGCACGGCGACATCGTCGGTGAAGCCGACAAGGACGAACATGTCCGGCACGAAATCGATCGGCATCACGAAATAGGCGAGCGCTGCAAGCAGCACGCCCCGGACGCGGGTCGGAGTCCGCCGGTCGATCGCGCAGTAATAGGCGGCGATCAGGTCGCGGCTGAACGGAACCTGCCGCACGGCCCGCTTCAGAGTCGGCCAGAACTTAGTCCGCACCTGCCGCTCGCGGCGGCCTTGTGTATCCTCGTCACCCGGCAGCAGAATTTCGCCGATCTTCACGTCGTCCATGGTCGCTCCGTTCGCTCAACGTGTGCCCACCCAATATGGGCTCTCGACCATGAAGTTCAATTGCGGCGCGAGGATGCCTTGTCCATCGCCCGGGCAAGCTTGAAGTCGATGTCGGTCAGCCCTTTTGTCGCGTGGGTGGTCAGCAGCACGTCGACCCGCGAATAGACGTTCGACCATTCCGGGTGATGGTTGAGCTTCTCGGCGGACAGCGCGCATTCGGCCATGAAACCGAAAGCCTCGATGAAGGTCTTGAACTTGAAGCTCCTGAAGATCGCGTCGCCTTCCGGCTTCAGCTCCCAGCCATCGAGCGTCGCGAGTTCACGCACGACGGCAGCCGCATCCAGCTTTTCGTAGTTCATCGTCCAACCTTCCTTCGGACTAAAGGGGCGCCTTCGGGTTAAAGGAGGCTCTTCGCCGGCTCCATGTCGCCGGCATAGGCAGTGCCGTAGCTTGCCTCCTGCAGCGGGAAGATTTCCTCCGTCAGATACGGTCCGCCTCCGACCGACTCTTTCGACGACAGCAGCACGAAACGGGGGACGGTGAAGGGTGCCGTGTGGAAATTGCCGCGGCCGGCAAGATAGTGAACCACGTCGTCCAGGCGGCAGTTCTTGAGCCGTGCGAGCGTCACATGCGGCGTGAACTTGCGGGGATCCGGCGGCAGACCGATACGCTGGCAGATCCGTTCGATCTCCGCCTGCAGCGCGTAGATTTCCGGCGAGGGTGAAACGCCGGCCCAGATGGAATGCGGTTTCTTCGATCCGAAAGAGCCGATCCCGGTCAGCGTCGCCTGGAATTCCGGTCGGTCGATGCGGTCCAGCCGGTCGACGATCTCGTCGGCGGTGCGGCCGTCGACATCGCCGATAAAGCGCAGAGTGATGTGATAATTCTCCACGTCGATCCACCGGGCACCGGGGATCCCGCCGCGCAGGAGAGACAGGCTCATCGCTACATTGCGCGGAACTTCGAGGGCGGTGAAAAGTCTCGGCATAGGGACCTCCTCGAATCTTTTGCAGATGCAAACAGCGAATCATGCAACGGAGTTCCGCGCAAGCTGTTATTTTCCCTTATCCTTAATAGCCCCCAGGAAGCTTTTGACAGGTTCCATGGTCTTTTCGACCATCACCGCGACCCCTTTGGTGTTCGGATGCATGCCGTCCGAGAGCTGCAGGGTGGAAATGGTCGCGACTCCATCCAGGAAGAATGGATAGAGCGGCACCGCGTATTTCTCCGCCAGCCGCTTATAGATCGGGTTGAACTTTTCGGCGTAATTGCCGCCCATGTTCGGCGGCGCCAGGATGCCGACCAGGAAGACCGGGATCTTCCGTTCCTTCAGCCGCGCCAGGATCGCATCGAGGTTCTTTTCCGACTGCTCGGGGGAGATACCGCGCAGCGCATCGTTGGCGCCGAGCTCGAGGATCACGCCGTCAGTGCCGTCGGGCACCGACCAGTCGATGCGCGAAAGCCCTCCCGCTGTCGTATCGCCCGAAACGCCCGCATTGGTGACCACGACATTCTGCCCATCGGCTTTCAGCGCCGCCTCGAGCTGGGCCGTATAGGATTCGGAAGGCGCAAGCTGGTAACCCGCCATCAGGCTGTCGCCGAAACCGACGAGCTGGATCGCCTTGTCCTGCGCGGCGGTCGGCAATGCAGCCAGCGCCAGCGAGGACATGACGATGAAGTGAAGCAGGCTTGCTTTAAAACTCACGATCCGTCTCCTAGATTGAGCGCTACCGCAACGCGGTGTTCGGGTTACGCTTCACGCCTATATAGGACGGTTCGATTTGACTAAAACCATCATCACGCTGAAGAAAGCCGATCTGACGCTCGGCAGCGCGGCGGCCTCGGTGCATGTGCTAAAGCAGATCGACCTCGAAATCCGTGCAGGCGAAGCCGTCGGCATCGTCGGGCCTTCGGGCTCGGGAAAATCGACGCTGCTGATGGTTCTGGCCGGTCTCGAACGGCTCGACAGCGGCGAGATCGTCATCAACGATGCACCCCTTCACGCCCTTTCCGAAGACAGGCTTGCCGATTTCCGCGGTCGCAATATCGGCATCGTTTTCCAGTCCTTCCACCTGATCGCCAACATGACGGCGCTCGAAAACGTCGCCGTGCCGCTCGAACTCGCCAATGTGAAGGACGCCTTCGAGATCGCCAAGCGGGAACTGACCGCCGTCGGCCTCGGCGAGCGACTGAGCCACTATCCCGGCCAGCTTTCCGGCGGTGAACAGCAGCGCGTGGCCATTGCCCGCGCCCTTGCCCCCTCGCCCTCCGTGCTGATCGCCGACGAACCGACCGGCAATCTCGACACCGAGACCGGCCGGCAGATCGCCGACCTCTTATTTTCGAAACAGGCCGAGCGCGGCATGACCATGCTGCTCGTCACCCATGACAACGCGCTTGCCGCCCGCTGCTCCCGCCAGATCCGCGTCCGCTCCGGCGAGATCGTCGGCGACAGCGCCACCGCCCACCTGTCCGTTCAGGCGGTCTCCGCATGAGGTCGGCCTTTCCGCGCCTTTCGATTTCCTTTCGCCTGGCGCTACGCGAAATGCGTGGCGGCCTGGCCGGCTTTTACATCTTCCTCGCCTGTATCGCGCTCGGCACCGGGGCGATCGCAGCCGTCAATTCGGTATCGCGCGCCATCACCGGCGCCATCGCCTCACAGGGACAGGAGATCCTTGCCGGCGACATCCGTTTCGAACTGAACAACCGCGAAACCACCGACCAGGAACGCGCTTTCCTGGCGAGCCTCGGCAAGGTTTCGGTGTCCACCAGCCTGCGCTCCATGGCCCGCAAGCCTGACGGTTCCGAACAGGCGCTGGTCGAGGTCAAGGCAGTCGACGACGCCTATCCGCTCTACGGCAGTTTTGGCGCCGAGCCCTCGGCGCCGCTGCCCGATCTTCTTGGCAAGCGGGGAGACACCTTTGACGCGTTGGCAGCCCCGCTGCTGTTGGAACGCCTTGGCCTCAAGGAGGGCGACCAGCTTCTGCTCGGCAATGCACGGCTGACATTGCGCGGCACGATCACCGCCGAGCCCGACGCGCTTTCCGACGGTTTCGGCTTTGCGCCGCGTCTGATCGTCAGCCGTGAGGCACTCGCGGCCTCCGGCCTGATCACCACCGGCAGCCTCGTCGAACATGCCTATAAGATCCGGCTCAACGATCCGGCGACCCGTTCGACGCTGACCACCCGCGCCAATCGCGAATTCCCGAGTGCCGGTTGGTCCATCCGCACCAGCGACCGCGCGGCTCCTTCGCTCACCGAAAACGTCGACCGCTTCTCGCAATTCCTGACACTGGTCGGCCTGACCGCCTTGATCGTCGGCGGCGTCGGCGTCGCCAATGCCGTGCGCGCCTTCCTCGACGCCAAGCGCACCACCATCGCCACCTTCAAGTGTTTGGGCGCGCCGGCCTCGGTGGTGACGATGATCTATCTCATCCAGATCATGCTGCTTGCAGTGGTCGGCATCCTGATCGGTCTCGTCATCGGCGCCATCTCGCCCTTCGTCGCGCTGCAATTCCTCGAAGGCGTGCTGCCGGTTCCGAAGGAAGTCACCTTCTACCCCTCAGCGCTGGCACTTGCCGCGCTGTTCGGCATCCTGATCACCTTCGCCTTCGCAGTCCTGCCGCTTGGTCATGCCCGCGAAGTGCCTGCGACCGCGCTTTTCCGGGAACAGAGCTTCGACAATACCCGCCTTCCCTCCTGGCCCTATCTTCTGGCCGCGGGCGTGGCGCTCGCCGCCCTGGCGGCACTTGCGATCGTCTCGGCGGAAGAACGCTTCATCGCCTCTGTCTTCCTTGCCGCAGTCGCCGGCGCTTTCGTGCTGCTGCGCCTCGTGGCAGCACTGATTGCAGCACTGGCGAGGAAAAGCCCGCGGGTCAATTCGCCGGCGCTGCGGCTGGCGATCGGCAACATCCACCGGCCGGGCGCACTGACGCCCTCGGTCGTGCTGTCGCTCGGCCTCGGCCTTGCCTTGCTTGTGACGCTCGCCCTGATCGACGGCAACATGCGCCGCCAGCTGACCGGCAGCATTGCGCAGCAGGCGCCGAACTTCTTCTTCGTCGATATCCAGGGATCGGAGCGCGAGGGCTTCGTCAACATCCTCAAACAGCAGGCGCCGGAGGGGGCGATCACCCAGGTGCCGATGCTGCGCGGAAGAATCCTCGCCTTCAACGGCCAGGACGTCACCCAGATGAGCGTGCCGCCGGCCGGCCGCTGGGTACTGCGCGGCGACCGCGGCATCACCTATGAGGAGAAGCTTCCTTCCAACTCGGCGCTCACCGCCGGGCAATGGTGGGGTGCCGACTACACCGGCGAGCCGCTGGTGTCCTTCTCGGCCGAAGAGGCCGGCGAACTTGGCCTGAAGATCGGCGATACCGTCACCGTCAACGTGCTCGGCCGCAATATCACCGCCCGCATCGCCAATTTCCGCAAGGTTCAGTGGGAATCGCTATCGATCAATTTCGTGATGATCTTCTCGCCCAATACCTTCCGCGGCGCGCCGCATGCCTGGCTCGCGACGTTGAGCGATCCCAAGGCCACCGCCCAGCAGGAAGCCTCGATCCTGCGCGCCGTCACCAACGCCTATCCGACCATCACCAGCGTCCGGGTAAAGGATGCGATCGACATCGTCGACCAGCTCGTCGGCCAGCTTGCCACCGCTATCCGGGCCGCTGCCGCCGTTGCGCTGATCGCCTCGGTGCTGGTGCTTGCCGGTGCGCTCGCCGCCGGCAACCGGGCCCGCACCCATGACGCCGTTATCCTGAAGACGCTCGGTGGCACGCGCGGCATGCTGATGCGCGCCTTCAGCTACGAATACATGATCCTCGGTGCTGCGACCGCGCTCTTCGCGCTCGTCGCCGGCGGCCTCTCCGCCTGGTTCGTTGTCAGCCGCATCATGCGGCTTCAATCGGTCTTCCTGCCCGATGTGGCGGTGCTGACGCTCGCCGTTTCGCTGGTTCTGACGGTCGGAATAGGGCTTGCCGGCACCTGGCGCATATTAGGGCAGAAGGCCGCACCTGTGCTGCGCGAGCTCTAATTCGTCCGGAGGTAGTATTTCGTGTTAACTCACGGATCAAATTCCCGTCAGAACGTCCCATAGGTTGCTAAATAGCGCCTGTGGCTTGCGTTTTTCACTTGGCGCACCTCTTGTATGTGAAGCGATCTCGCATCATATTTATGCGCAGGCTTGCTGGAGCTCCGCAGCGGCGCCTGGGTCCGTAAAAAAGGGGGCCCGACACCGTGAATAATTCCGGAGCTTAAAGAGGAAACAATGGCTGACTTTAACAACTACCAGACCCGGGCGGCGCAGGGTCGCGCCCAGTCCGGCGCGATGATCGATGAAGGCCTGCGCGCCTACATGCTCAAGGTCTACAACCTGATGGCGCTTGGTCTCGCGATTACCGGCTTGGCTGCCTACGGCACTTACACTCTGGCGGTTTCCAACCCAGCTTTCGCCCAGCTAATGTATGGCTCGCCGCTGAGGTGGGTCATCATGCTGGCACCGCTCGGGATGGTCTTCTTCCTGAGCTTCCGCATCAATTCAATGAGCGTCGCGGCCGCGCGGACGACCTTCTGGATCTATGCGGCTCTGATGGGATTGTCGCTGTCGTCGATCTTCCTGGTCTTTACCGGCCAGAGCATCGTTCAGACGTTCTTCATCACCGCTGCTTCCTTCGGCGCCCTGTCGCTTTACGGCTACACGACGAAGAGAAGCCTGTCGGGCATGGGCTCGTTCCTGATCATGGGTCTTTTCGGCCTGATCATCGCCTCGATCGTCAACATCTTCCTGCATTCCGCCCCTCTCGCTTGGGCGATCTCGGTCATCGGTGTTCTGATCTTCGCAGGCCTCACCGCCTACGATACGCAGAAGATCAAGGAAATGTACTTTGACGGCGACGACGTCGCGGTTGCTGGCCGCAAGGCCATCATGGGCGCTCTGACCCTTTACCTCGACTTCATCAACCTCTTCACGTTCCTCCTCCAGTTCCTGGGCAACCGGAACAACTAATCTCGAGGAATTCGAACAGGAAAAGGCGGCCTCCGGGTCGCCTTTTTTGTTGCCCGGCTTCGCGTTGCGGCATAGGCTTGGCCATTCCTTTCAACGGCCTGCCTCAATGACATTCCATCTCCGCGACGCCTCCCCCGCCGATCTTCCGACCATCACCGAGATCTATCGCGACAGCGTGCTGAACGGCACCGCGAGTTACGAGATTACTCCGCCGGACCAGAGCGAGATAGCGGCGCGCTTCGAGGCGATCCGTGCCAAGGGGTATCCCTATATCGCAGCTGAACGGGAAGACGGCACGCTCCTCGGCTACGCCTACGCATCGGCCTTCCGGACCCGCCCCGCCTATCGCTGGCTGGTCGAGGATTCGATTTACCTGGCACCGGAAGCGCGCGGCAAGGGCGTCGGCAAGGCGCTGCTCAAGGAATTGCTGGTGCGCTGCGAGGCGCTTGGTTTCCGCCAGATGGTCGCCGTCATCGGCGGTGCGAGCCCAGCGTCCGTGGCGCTGCATCGCGGCCTCGGTTTCGAACTCACCGGCACCCTGAAGGGCACCGGCTTCAAACACGGAAAATGGCAGGATACGGTGCTGATGCAGGCAGCCCTCGGCGAAGGCAACGAAACCGATCCGGATCCCAGCGTCTATCCGGGTTCGCTGTTTACCGAGTAGCGATCAGCGTCAGTCGATCAGTTTCAGCACCTTGTCGAACACCTTGAGCACCTGCGGCAGCTCATGGCCGCGCTTCATGATCAGCCCGTGGGTGTTCGTCACGGAATAGGCGCCCTGCTTGGCGGCAAGCTTCGGGTTCTTCTCGATTCGGAACAGCGGCGTCTCGCCCGAGCGCTTGAAAATGGAGAACACCGCCCGATCCTTGAGGTGATCGATAGCGTAGTCCTTCCACTCCCCCTCGCCGACCATGCGGCCATAAATCCTCAGGATCGCGTCGAGTTCGCGCCGGTGGAAGGTGACCGGTGCAGGATCGAGATTCTGCCTATATTCACTGAGATCGACGACGACGGCTGTGTCCCGGGATCTCTGGCCCCCCGGCAAATCCGGCTGATCTGTCATCAAGACTCCCAAATCGTCAAATGTCAGAGACATGACAGTTTGCCCGAGAGGCTGCAAAAATCAACCCCGGCAATTTCGCGGGGAGCGAACCGCACGATTTTATTGTTGCCCCATTTCGAACAAAAGAGTGCCCGATTTCGAAGCGAAATTGACGATGTTGGTTGGCGCCGTTTTCAGCGCCATATGGCCCGGTCTGGTGCATTGACCCTTACCCCCAGCCCCCCAATGTTATTGGATCGGGCCGCCAACAAGTTCTCATACAGTCAGCCAGCCCGGAACCGCGCCTGCGGTCAATAGTTCTTGCGACCCACCATCAATACCGTCGCGCCAAGAATGGCTGCCGGTTCGCCGCCCGGACCGGAGGTCTGCAGCAGGATCGCGCAACCGTCCTTCTTTGACTTGCCCATCAGCTTGCCCGGCAGGGTCAGCTTCATGCTCTGGCCGTTCCAGGTGCCGACCGACTGGACGTCATAGACGGCGTGCCAATATTCCATGTTCTTGCCGCTGTTTTCACCCTTGGTGACATCCACCTGCTGGCGTTTGGTGAAATAGGCGACGACAACGTCTGCCTGTCCCTTGCCGCCGCCGATCTCGATCTCGATCTCGTCGCCGCGCATCGCAGCGGTGACCGGAACGTCTAGCCCCTTGCCGTTCTGGCCGAGCATCTTCACCTTGTCATTGATGACGGTGAGGTCCGTGCCCTTGACATGATCGCGGCCGTTAATAACGGCCTGCGGAGTATAGACGCCGGTGCGTCCGAACGTCTTGGCATAACCATATTGCCGCTCGGTATTTTCCTTGGAGCTCAGTGTATCGGTCCAGCCGAGATAGTTCCAGTAATCGACGTGGTAGGAGAGCACGACCATGTCGCCCTGCGCCACCAGCTCGCCCAGCGCGGCGTCGGCCGGCGGGCAGGAAGAACACCCTTGAGAGGTGAAAAGCTCGATCACGCCCTTCGGCGCTCTCACCTCTCCCGCCAATGCAGCGCCCGCATAAAACAGGCCCGCAACAAGGAGTACGGAGCGAAAACGAAAGGGCATGGGTGGCGGACCTTTTTATCAGGGCAACTGTTATCCACGATTGCTCGCGGCGATCAAGGCCGAATGCACTGGATGGCGGAAAGTAACCACCGGGCACCTTCAAGAGAAAGTCACGAAGGGGTGAAGACCGGATAATTGATCGGTTCCCGAATGCGTTTCGTTGGGCGCCAAACTTGGCGAAAAATGCGCTGAGGTCAAATCAGTTTAAGCAAGCCCTGAGTAAAATAAACGGCACCCACGCCGGTGACGACCCAGCGCGTCCAGGCGCGGAAATTCTGGTCGGTCATCTTCTGCAGGATGCCATTGCCGACATGCGCGCCGAGGATGGCGATCGGCGCGGCGAGCAGGATCGAAATCCAGTCGGAGGCTGGCAGGCCGGAAGCCGCGTTCCAATAGAAGGCGACCTTCGTGAGATGCGAAAGCGTCTGGATCGACGCCTTGGTGGCGATGATCTTGCGGCGGTCCATCTGGGTGCGGATAAAGAAGATATCGACCGTCGGCCCCGCGACGCCGACGCTGATCGTCAGTGCGCCGGAAAACAGCCCGCAGATGAAAGCATGCAGCGGCTTTGACGCATCGAGCTGCAGTCGCTTGACGGGCAGCCAGACCAGGATCGGCATCAGCCCCACTCCGATCAGCACGACGACCAGGTCCGGCGCGTAATTGACCGAGAACAGCACCGCCGCCGAAACGGCGACGCCGAGGCAGAGGATGCCGAGGATACGGTAGTCGATATAGGCGCGGGAAAACCAGGCGCGCGATCCGTTCGACACCATCTGGATGATGCCGTGGAAGGCGATCGCAGTACCGACGGGATAAAGGAAAAGCAGCACCCAGAGCAGGATCAGCCCGCCCGCCATGCCAAAAATTCCCGAAAGCAACGATGTCAGGAAAACGGTGACGGCCATTCCGGTGAGGATGACGACGGTCAAGGGCGCGGGACCTTGGAACAGCTGGGATCGAGGGCCTCCACCTCCCTCATTTCTGTGCTTGTCACAGGAATCCAGTGACCCGATGTCTATCGGGGTCGGGAGACTCTTTCAGCCCAAGGACTTGGGCTGGCTGGATTCCTGTGACAAGCACGGGAATGAGGACCGATGGGGTTGTGCAGAAGACCACCCGCAGGCCCAGCCTGCGGGTGGCTTTGTCGCTTAGGCTGCGAGGTCGCGCAGAACCGTCTGCAGAATGCCGCCATTGTTCATGTAGATGACTTCGTCGAGCGTATCGATGCGGCAGAGGATGTTGATTTCCTTCACCGTGCCATCGCCGTAGGTGATCTTGGCGGTCTTCCATTCGCGCGGCTTGATGTCGCCTTCGAGACCGAGAATCTCAACGGTCTCGTCGCCCTTGAGGTCGAGGCTGGCCCAGGTCGTGCCCTCTTCGAAGACGAAGGGAACGACGCCCATGCCGACCAGGTTCGAGCGGTGGATACGCTCGAAGGACTGGGCGATGACCGCCTTGACGCCGAGCAGGTTGGTGCCCTTTGCGGCCCAGTCGCGCGACGAACCGTTGCCGTATTCGACGCCGGCGAAGATGACGAGCGGAACGCCCTCGGCCTTGTACTGCATGGCCGCGTCGTAGATCGACATCTCTTCCTTGGACGGATAGTGGAAAGTGTAGCCGCCTTCCTTGCCGTTCGGGCCGAGCATGTAGTTGCGGATGCGGATGTTGGCGAACGTGCCGCGCATCATCACTTCATGGTTGCCGCGGCGTGTGCCGTACTGGTTGAAGTCGGCAACGCCGACGCCATGGCCCGTAAGGTACGCACCGGCCGGTGAAGCAGCCTTGATCGAACCGGCAGGCGAGATGTGGTCGGTGGTGATCTTGTCGCCGAAGAGACCGAGGACGCGGGCGCCCTTGATGTTCTTGAGGCCCGAACCGGTCTTGCCCATGCCGACGAAATAGGGCGGGTTCTGCACATAGGTCGAATCGTCGTCCCAGGCATAGGTCTGACCCGGAGGAACCTTGACCGCCTGCCAGTTCTCGTCGCCCTTGAACACGTCCGCATACTTGGTTTCGTAGAGTTCGCGGGTGACGTATTTCAGGATGAATTCCTGGACTTCCTTCGAGGTCGGCCAGATGTCCTTGAGGAAGACCGGGTTGCCGTTCTGGTCTTCGCCGAGCGGCTCGGAGGTCAGGTCCTTCTGGACCGAACCGGCGAGCGCATAAGCAACGACGAGCGGCGGCGAAGCGAGGTAGTTCGCCTGGACGTCCGGCGAGATGCGGCCTTCGAAGTTGCGGTTGCCCGAGAGCACGCCGGCGGCGATCAGGCCCTTGTCGTTGATCGTCTTCGAGATCGGCGCCGGCAGCGGGCCGGAATTGCCGATGCAGGTGGTGCAGCCGAAACCGACAAGGTTGAAGCCGAGCTTGTCGAGATCGGCCTGCAGGCCGGACTTGGCAAGGTATTCGCCGACGACCTGGGATCCCGGTGCAAGCGAAGTCTTGACCCACGGCTTGGACTTCAGGCCCTTGGCAACCGCGTTGCGGGCGAGAAGGCCGGCAGCGATCAGCACCGACGGGTTGGAGGTGTTGGTGCAGGACGTGATCGCGGCAATCGCCACGTCGCCATGGCCGAGATCGAAATCCGTGCCCTCGACGGGGTAACGATTGTCGAGCTGGCCGGGCTTCTTGTATTCGGTATCGAGCGAGCCGGCGAAACCGGAAGCGATCTTGTCGAGCGAGATGCGGCCTTCCGGACGCTTCGGGCCGGCCATCGACGGCACGACGTCGTTGAGGTCGAGTTCCAGCGTGTCGGTGAAGACGAGGTCGGAACCGTCGCCTTCGCGCCACATGCCCTGGACCTTGGAATAGGCCTCGACCAGTGCGATCCGCTCATGCGTGCGGCCGGACATCGTCAGGTAGTTGATGGTTTCGCCATCGACGGGGAAGAAGCCGCAGGTCGCGCCGTATTCCGGACCCATGTTGCCGATCGTCGCGCGGTCGGCGAGCGGCATGTTATCCATGCCCGGACCGAAGAATTCGACGAACTTGGAAACAACGCCCTTCTTGCGCAGCATCTGCACGACGGTCAGCACGAGGTCGGTCGCGGTGACGCCTTCCTTGAGCTTGCCGGTGAGCTTGAAGCCGATGACTTCAGGCAAAAGCATCGAGACCGGCTGGCCGAGCATCGAGGCTTCCGCTTCGATACCGCCGACGCCCCAGCCGAGAACGCCGAGACCGTTGATCATCGTGGTGTGAGAGTCCGTGCCAACGCAGGTGTCCGGATAGGCGATCGTTTCGCCATCCTCTTCCTTGGTCCATACCGTCTGGCCGAGATATTCGAGATTGACCTGGTGACAGATGCCGGTGCCCGGGGGAACGACGCGGAAATTCTTGAACGCCTGCTGGCCCCACTTCAGGAAGCGGTAACGCTCGCCGTTGCGCTCGTATTCGAGCTCGACGTTCTTGGCGAACGCGGTCGGCGTGCCGAATTCGTCGACGATAACCGAGTGGTCGATGACGAGGTCGACGGGAACCAGCGGGTTGATCTTTTCCGGATCGCCGCCGAGCGACACCATCGCATCGCGCATCGCGGCAAGGTCGACGACGGCGGGAACGCCGGTGAAGTCCTGCATCAGCACGCGGGCCGGACGGTAGGCGATTTCCGCTTCCGTCAGACCCTTGTTGTTCAGCCATTCGGCAACGGTGAGGATCTGTTCCTTGGTGACGGACTGGCCGTCTTCAAAGCGGAGCAGGTTTTCGAGCAGCACCTTCATGGAGAAGGGCAGCTTCGAAACACCGGCCAGGCCGTTCTGTTCGGCCTTGGGAAGGCTGTAGTAAACGTAATCCTTACCGCCTACGGTAAGGACGGAGCGACAATTGAAACTGTCGAGAGACTTAGCCACGGAATAAACCCCGCTGATTAAAGAGCCAACACGCGCGTGCGGACGCCTATGCACTTCATGCACATCAGGATGCGGGTACGACCATTTCCGCTGTCCGCACGAGAAGATTTTTTGGGATCTTCAAGTTCGGCGGAAGATTGAAATCACGCCGGCCGCTGGCGTGGTTGCAGTGCTTATAGATAATTTCTAAGAAGGGTTCCAGACGCTTGGCGCCCATTCCGAATAAATTTTCGGATCGCGATGATTAAAATCTTAATGAAGGTCTCCAGCATGCGGCTTTTGGCCGAAAACTTGAGCGCAAGACGCGGCGAAGACCTGATTTTCACGGATATCTCCTTTGACCTCGGAGCCGGCGAAAGCCTCGTCCTGACCGGCCGCAACGGATCGGGAAAATCGACGCTGCTGCGCGTCGTGGCCGGATTGCTGCATCCGGAAACCGGCCGCGTCGTGTGGACATCCGAAAGTTCCGAATCAGGAATGCGCGCCGCCGAAGCCTGCCATTATCTTGGCCACCGCAACGCGATGAAGGCGGAGTTGACGGTTGCCGAGAACCTTGCCTTCTGGAAGAGCTTCTTTGGCGACGTGGATGGCGGCAAAGGTATCTCTCCGGCCGAGGCCGCCGAAACCGTCGGCCTCGGCGGCATCCTGCACCTGCCCTTCGGTTACCTCTCCGCCGGCCAGCAGCGCCGCATGGCGTTTGCAAAACTGCTCGTCGCTTATCGCCCGGTCTGGATCCTCGATGAACCGACGGCCGCGCTGGATGTGAATGCGGAGGGGGCGTTCACGGGGCTGATCAATGCGCATCTGGCGGCCGGCGGTATCGTGCTGGCGGCGACCCATCAGCCGCTGGGGCTGGAGAATGCAAGGGAACTGCAGATGACGGGGTTTGCGGGTGTGGGAGAGGAGAGATGGTGACCGTCCTGCCCTGCATTACCCCCCTCTGCCCTGCCGGCCCCCACCGCAAGGGAATGGCTATGGTGTATGGGGCCTGGAACGGTGCTGCACTCTTAACCCTCCCCCTTGTGGGGAGGGTGGCCGGCAGGCGGGAGGGGTCTTATGGAGACAGAAAACCCCTCCCCAACCCCTCCCCACAAGGGGGAGGGGCTCCTCGCACCCTTACACCCGCCGTCATCCGCCGCCCTCTCGCCGTCATCCTCGGGCTTGACCCGAGGATCCAGGCCTCCGAACTGTACCGGTCGGACCGGATCGACGCCTTCCGGCACAAAAAGGGGATCCTCGGGTCAAGCCCGAGGATGACGGGAACTGAGTTGGGGGAGATGCCCGGCAGGGCAGAGGGGGGTAAGCCCCAAACGCAAGGCCTCCCACTATGACCGCCCTCCTCCTCCGCGACCTCAAACTCTCGGTCCGTGCCGGCGGTGGAGCGCTGATCGGCGTCCTCTTCTTCATGACCGTCGTCGCCGTCATCCCCTTCGGCGTTGGCCCCGACCTCAACCTCCTCTCCCGCATCGGCCCCGCGATCGTCTGGATCGGGGCGCTGCTGTCGGCCCTGCTCGGCCTCGACCGCCTGTTCCAGACCGAGCGCGAGGATGGCTCGCTGGACCTGCTGCTGATGCAGGAACACCCGCTGGTGCTGACCGTGCTGGTCAAATGCCTCGCCCACTGGCTCGGCAACGGCCTGCCGCTGGTGATCGCATCGCCGCTGCTCGGCCTGTTCATGAACATGGACGAGGTGGCGATCGGCGCCACCATGCTGACGCTCCTGGTCGGCACGCCGGCACTGACCTTCATCGGTGCGGTCGGCGCGGCGGTCGCGGTCGCCCTGCCGCGCGGCGGGCTGCTGGTGTCGATCCTCGTCCTGCCGCTAGCGATCCCCGTGCTGATCTTCGGGGTCAGCGCTTCCTATGCGGCGGTCGAGGATCCCGCCCCGTTTATGCCGCCTTTCTTGATATTGGTGGCGATCACGATGTTTTTTGCCGTCCTCGGTCCGCTCGGCGCGGCACTGGCGTTGCGCAATGCCGGCGATTGACTAGAATCGGATTAAACGGGGTCGGATCGACGACCAGCGAATTGACCAGGATCAAGCTGATTTTTCCGCGCGCATATTAGAAAGTGCCCATGACCGAAAGCCTCGCCATCAGCAAGTTCAGCGACCTGGCCAACCCGACGCGATTTCTGGCGCTGGCGGCCCGCATCCTGCCGTGGATGGCGGCGGCGACTGTGATGCTCTTCGCGATCGGGCTCTATCTGAGCTTCACGACGGAAGGTGATTACCAGCAGGGCGCGACGGTGCGTATCATGTACGTGCATGTACCAGCCGCCTGGCTGTCGATGATGTGCTACACGGTGATGGCCGTTTCCGCGATCGGCACGCTGGTCTGGCGCCACACGCTCGCCGACGTCAGCCACAAGGCGGCAGCCCCGCTCGGCGCCGCCTTCACGCTGATCGCGCTCGCCACCGGCTCGCTCTGGGGCAAGCCGATGTGGGGCACGTGGTGGGTCTGGGATGCCCGGCTGACCTCGGTCTTCGTGCTATTCCTGATGTATCTCGGCCTGATCGCGCTCAACCGCGCCATGGACGATCCGTCGCGGGCGGCCCGCGTCTCCGCCGTGCTGATCCTCGTCGGTTTCGTCAACATCCCGATCATAAAATTCTCGGTCGACTGGTGGAACACGCTGCACCAGCCAGCCAGCGTCATCCGCATGGGCGGCCCGACAATCGACCAGGAATTCCTCTGGCCGCTGCTGATCATGGCGATCGCCTTCACCATGCTGTTCTTCACTCTGCACACAATGGCGATGCGCAACGAAATCTGGCGCCGCCGCGTCGCCGCCCAGCGGCGGATGGCCGCGCGGATGGCCGGCCATGTAACCGGCTCGGAAGCGTGAGACCATGAGCCATACCTTCTACATCGCCATGTCCTATGCCGTTTCGGCCATCGTCATCCTCTGTCTGATCGGCTGGACCTGGCTCGACGGCCGCGCCCGCAGGCAGGAACTGGCCGAGCTCGAAGCCTCCGGCATCCGCCGCCGCTCCGCCCAGGCAAAGGATGACGCGGCATGAGCATCGAGACCGAAAATCAGCCTCCCGCGCGCAAAAGCCTGGCGCGTTATGCGCTGCCGCTGATCCCGCTGGCGATTTTTCTCGGCTTTGCAGCGGTCGCCGGCAAGATGCTCTACGACCAGGACGTCAACGGCCGCGACGTCTCGGCCATCCCCTCCGCCCTGATCGGCAAAAAGGCGCCATCGCTGGCGTTGCCGCCGCTGGAAGGCTCAAACACCGCGGCGCTGACGACCGCGGCGATCGCCGGCAAGCTGACGCTGGTCAACGTCTTCGCCTCCTGGTGCGTGCCCTGCCGGCAGGAACACCCGATCCTGAAGGAACTGGCGAACGACAGCCGGCTCACCATCGTCGGGATCAACTACAAGGACCGCAACGACAACGCGCTGCGTTTCCTCGGCGAACTCGGCAACCCTTACAAGGCGATCGGTGTCGATCCGAACGGCAAGGCGGCGATCGACTGGGGCGTCTACGGCATTCCGGAAAGTTATCTGGTCGCGCCCGACGGCACGATCCTTTACAAGAAGGTCGGCCCCTTCGACGAGCGCAGCCTGACGCAGGACCTCATGCCTGCGATCGAAAAGGCGTCCGCGGGAAGTTAGCGCCCCCTGCGTTGTGGCCGATGGCGAATTTGGAAGAAGCACCTTTGGCCGCGCGGGACCTCTTGTCCGGCGCGGTTTTGGTTTGGGAACGGGGCAGGCGGTATCGGGTATGTGGGAAGTAGATATTCGTGCCTGCCCCGACTGTTTCGGTGGTCTTTCGAGGATTGCCAGGCCTCGCTACCCACCTTTGCAGCCATCACCGGAAACCGGGGTCCGAGAACCCTTGGATGAGGAGGCCGGTTCGCGAACCCGGTTTCCCATCCGATGACGGGGCGATTATCGGATGGGCTCGAGAGGCGGATGGAAGGGGAAGTGAATGTCCGCCAACGCATTGATGCGGTTGAAGTATTTTTCATGGCCGGTGGAAATGATCCCCGGCGAGAGCCCCTCCCGCCCTGCCGGGCACCCTCCCCACAAGGGGGAGGGAGATATGCCGCGTGCTCATCGCCCCATCAGTACGGACCTCTCAGATGAGGGAATAGTTACATTTCAAAAGGGATATCATAACCCGGCAGTGACTTAACGGCTTGGTCTCCCTCCCCCTTGTGGGGAGGGTGGCCGGCAGGCCGGGAGGGGTCTTCATCTTTCCCGTCCCGCGCTACAGCCCACCCTGCCACACCCGCACCGCATCGACCGGCCAGACGAGCATCAGCACGTTGAGCGTCAGGTTGTCGCGGATGATGTAGCCGGTCGCCAGCTCGAAGAAGATGGCGATGGCGACCGTCAGCCAGACCGGCAGGCGCGAGGCGGCGAAGAAGCCGAGCACCATGAACACCGTGTCCATCGCCGAATTGAGGATGCTGTCGCCGGTATAACCGAGCGCCATGGTCGCCGTGCGGTAGCGATCGATGATCAGCGGGGAATTTTCGGCAATCTCCCAGGCAGCCTCGATCAGGATGGCCAGCGAAAGCCGGGCCGCCAGCGGCGCACGGCGCAGGATCAGCCAGCAGAGACCATAGAACAGGAAGCCGTGGATGATATGCGACGGCGTGTACCAGTCGGAGAGGTGCTGAGAATTGCCGCTGGTATTCACCCCGCCTTCCCAAAACTTCACATAACCGCATTCGCAGATCGGGATGCGGCCGATCGCGTAGAGAATGGCGATCTGGAGCAGAAAGAGGATGAGCGCGGCGAGAAACCAGCGCTTGGAGGACGAACTCGATGGGGAGAATTCCGCCGCCGTCACTTTTCGGCCTCGGCGTTGCCGGCCGGCTCCTGGATCGTGTGGCGCATGATCAGCGGCATCTGCGTCATGGTGAAGATCAGCGTGATCGGCATCGTACCCCAGACCTTGAAGGCCACCCAGAAGTTATCCGCCGCCTTGGCGTCGGGCAGGTAATAGGCGTTCGCGCCGCGCCAGACGATTTCGTTGAGGACCGCGAGGAACAGGAAGAACACGCCCCAGCGGATGGTCAGCTTGCGCCAGCCGGCATCATCGAGCTGGAAGGCCGCATTGAACACATAGCCGAGAAGCGATTTGCCGAACAGCAGGCCGCCGAGCAGCACGACGCCGAACAGCGTGTTGATGATGGTCGGCTTCATCTTGAAGAACAGCTCGTCCTGCAGCCAGATGCCGAGCCCGCCGAAAACGAGGACAACGATGCCGGAAATGAAGGGCATCATGGGCAGATGCCCGAGAACGACCTTCGAGACGACGAGCGAAATGACCGTCGCGACCATGAACAGGCCGCTGGCGATGAACAGCGGACCACCGAGCACCGAAAGCCACGGGAAGGTCGCGGCAAGCCATTCCCCGCGCAGATTGGCGAAGAAGAAGACGAGCAGCGGCCCCAGCTCGAGCGAGAGCTTCAGCATCGGATGGTGCCGGTCGGCGGCGGTGGGCGTCGTATCGCTTTCGAATTTCATATATTGGTCAAACCTGCTTCGTCCTGCCTTGGCCCTGCGCGAGTGCCAAGGCAGATTTGTGGCATCAATGGGCAATCCCGGCAATGGCGCGGGCAAAATCCTGCGCCTCGAAGGGTTCGAGATCGTCGACACCCTCGCCAACGCCTATGAAATAGACCGGCAGCTTATGCTTGGCGGCGATCGCCACCAGAATGCCGCCGCGCGCCGTGCCGTCGAGCTTCGTCATGATAAGCCCGCTGACCCCCGCAACGTTCCGGAAAATCTCGACCTGGTTCATGGCGTTCTGGCCGGTCGTGGCATCCAACGTCTGCAGCACGGTGTGCGGAGCGTCGGGATCGAGCTTGCCAAGCACGCGGACGATCTTTTCGAGCTCGGCCATCAGCTCGGTGCGGTTCTGCAGCCGGCCGGCGGTATCGATGATCAGCACATCCGATTTGTTGGCGCGCGCCTGCTCGTAGGCGTCATAGGCAAGCCCTGCGGCATCGGCGCCGAGCCTGGTGCCGATGAAGGTCGAACCGGTGCGGTCCGCCCAGATCTTCAGCTGCTCGATGGCGGCCGCGCGAAACGTGTCGCCGGCGGCGAGCATGACCTTGAGGCCGGAGCCGGAGAGTTTTGCGGCAAGCTTGCCGATCGTCGTGGTCTTGCCAGTGCCGTTGACGCCGACGACGAGGATGACATGCGGCTTGTGATTGAGATCGAGCGCCAGCGGTTTGGCGACGGGGGCCAGAACCCTGGTGATCTCGGCGGCCATGATCCGTGACACGTCCTCGCCGGTCACGTCCTTGCCGTAACGCTCCGACGACAGCGCACCGGTGACCCGCATGGCGGTCTCGACGCCGAGATCGGCCTGGATCAGCAGGTCTTCGAGCTGTTCCAGCGTGTCCTCGTCCAGCTTGCGCTTGGTAAAGAGCGCACTGATCTGGCCGGTGAGCTGCGACGACGTGCGGGAAAGGCCGGCGCGCAGGCGCTGGAACCAGGTGAGTTTCGGCTGGGGGGCGATCGGTTCGGGCGCGGGGGCCGGGCGGGCGGTGGAGAAACCTTTGGGGAGGGTAGGTTCGGGGCGAGGCGCTTCACTTGGAGCGGGAACCTCTTCGTCTGAAGGAACACCCCCCTCTGTCCTGCCGGACATCTCCCCCTCAAGGGGGGAGATCGAATCGCGGGGGGCTTCCTGCTCCAAAGTGAATCCGGAACCCGTGGCAGCCGGACCAGCGTCCATATCGCCGATGTCAGACGCCGGAGCCGACGGCTCATCCGTGATCTCCCCCCTTGAGGGGGAGATGTCCGGCAGGACAGAGGGGGGTGCCTCCGGAGATGCAACGCCCTTTTCTTCTGCCTCTGCTTCCGCCTGCAGCAGCGAAAGCGGCACCATGCCGATATCCGGCACGCCCTCGACCCCGGGAAGCAGCGCCGGCTCATCCTCTTCGGCAGTCTCCGGCTCGGCCGGCTCGACATCCCCAGCCGCCACATCCGCAACTGGCCCACCGGCCGTCTCGATCTCAGCCGGAGCAACCGGATCGACGGACGAGACCGGTAGGTCTTCGTCGCGCGACTTCGGCTCCAGTTCCGCCTGGATGGCGGCGACGTCCGCCGGCTTTTCCGCATCGGGTGCCGGCTCCTCGGCGGGTTTGCCGAAGGTGAAGACGCGTTTGATGAAGCCCAATGCCATGAGAACCTGTTCCGGTTACGCCGCCCGAGACGGGACAAGGGCGGACGCGACCTGCATTTCCAGATGTTTGCCGTTATGGCCGGTAATCATAACGCGCTTGAACTCGCGAGGAACAAGGCGCGGCGCCGCCACCAGCGAAAAGTTTTCCGTATGCGCCATGCCGTTGTTCTCGACGATGATCGCCTGCTCGGTGCCGACCATGCGATCGAGGTGGAGACGATGCAGCACCTCGCCCCGTGCCCGCAGCCTTGCGGCGCGATCCTTGATGACAGCCCGATCGACCTGCGGCATGCGCGCCGCCGGCGTGCCCGGACGCGGGCTGTAGGGAAAGACGTGCAGGAACGAAATGCCGGCCTCTTCCGCCATCGTCGCTGCATTCTCGAACATTTCTTCCGTCTCGGTCGGGAAACCGGCGATCATATCCGCCCCGAAGGCGATCTCCGGGCGCAGGCGTCGCGCCCGTTCGGTAAAGGCGAGCGCTTCGGTGCGCGAGTGGCGGCGCTTCATCCGCTTCAGGATCATGTCGTCGCCATGCTGCAGCGACAGGTGCAGGTGTGGCATGAAGCGCGGCTCGTCGGCGATCAGGTCCCAGAGATGTTTGTCCGCCTCGATACTGTCGATCGAAGACAGCCGCAGGCGCAGGATTTCCGGCACCTGGCGGAGCAGCGTCTTGGCGAGATATCCGAGCGACGGCTGGCCCGGAAGATCGGCGCCATAGCTGGTGGCATCGACGCCGGTCAGCACGATCTCGCGATAACCGGTTTCCGTCAGCCGCCGGGCCTGGTCGACCACCGCGCCCATCGGCACAGAGCGGGAATTGCCGCGGCCATAAGGAATGATGCAGAAGGTGCAGCGATGATCGCAGCCGTTCTGCACCTGGATGAAGGCGCGTACGTGCCCATCGATATGCTTCACCATCTGCGGCGCGGTGGCGCGCACGCTCATGATGTCGTTGACGCGCAGCTTCTCTTCCGCCGAGACGCCGAAATCCGGCAGCGCCCGGTAGGATGAGCTTTTCAGCTTCTCCTCGTTGCCGAGCACGGCATCAACTTCCGCCATGCCCGCAAATGTCTCTTTTTCGGTCTGGGCGGCGCAGCCGGTGACGATGATCCGGGCATGCGGATTTTCACGCCGCGCCCGGCGGATCGCCTGGCGGGCCTGCCGCACGGCTTCGCCGGTCACGGCGCAGGTGTTGACGAGGATGGCATTGTTGAGCCCGGCCTTTTCGGCCTCGGCCCTCATCACTTCCGATTCATAGGTATTGAGCCGACAGCCGAAGGTGATGACCTCGACCCCGCTCAATTGACCCGGGCCTCCGGCTCGCCCCGTTGGATTGCATTGGCCTCTGGCTCGTCGTCACGGCTGAAATTGCCGTTCTGCGGATCGACCTTGCCGGACCATTCCCATTCGGCGGGACCGGTCATGACGACATGGTCGTCCGCGCGCCATTCGATGATGAGCGGCTGGCGGATCGGGCTGGAGGCAACGTCGATCGTCACCGTGCGCCCGGTGCGTCCGGTGCGGGCGGCGGAAACGGCGGCGGCACAGGCGGCCGAACCGCAGGCGAGCGTCAGGCCGGCGCCACGTTCCCAGGTGCGGGTGCGCAGCGACGACTTCGACGTGACCTGCGCCAGCGTGATATTGGCCTTTTCCGGAAACATCGGATGGTTTTCGAGCAGCGGTCCGAACCGTTCGAGGTCGAAGCTCATCGGATCACGGTCGACCCAGAAGATCGCATGCGGATTGCCCATCGACATGGCGGACGGCGAATGCAGGATTGGCGCATCGATCGGGCCGATCTGCAGCTCGATGCGGCTCGTATCGAAAAATTCCTCGGCAAGCGGAATGCGGTCCCACTCGAAGACCGGCTTGCCCATGTCGACCGAAATCGTACCATCCTCATGCTCGACGGCATTGAGGATGCCGGCGACGGTCTGGAAGGTAAAGGTCTTGCGGCCGGTCTCGGCGCTCAGCGCCTGCACCACGCAACGCGTGCCGTTGCCGCAGGCCTGCGCCATCGTACCGTCGGAATTGAGGATGTCGATCCAGGCATCAGTGCCTTGAGCCTTCGGATCGTGGATGGCCATGATCTGGTCGAACTGGGTTGCCGGATCGGCATTGAGCGCGATAGCGGCCTGGGGCGTCACCTTGTCGGTGCGTCCGCGCATGTCGACGACCAGGATCTTGTTGCCAAGCCCGTTCATCCGCGCGAATTCCACCAGTTCCGTCATGACGCCAATCCATTCCGGGCCGAATGCCCGCCTATTGGGCTGTATATGGCGGAAAAGGCAGGGAATTACCAGTGGGTGGCGCGGGGTCAAGCCCGGGGACCCAGGCCACGCCCTCAGACGAAAAACTTGTCCACCAGCGCATGCACCCTCCGAAACGCCGACTTGGCGCCTTCGGCCATTTCCGTTTCCTCCACCTCGGACATCTCGAACCCGTTGAAAGCAGCAACGAAAGTGCGCCAGTGCAGGCCGCGGCCGGCGGGGTGGCCGGCGAGGTGGCGGGCGCCGAATTCTTCCGACAGGCCGAGCCTTGCCGCCTGCTTCAGGAGGAAGGCGGCGCCGAGGTTCGAGCCTTCGGCAACGTACAGCCATCCGAGTGCGGCCGGGATACCAAGTCCGCCCGTGCCGGCAGTGAGGACCGGCGGCTCGCTTCCGGTCACGTCGGCAATATCCTGGCGCAGCGCTTCAAGCCGGACCCGGCTCGGAAGATCGGGGACGACGCGGTTGAGCCGCGGATCGAGATAGAGTGGGTCGACATCCGCATGGAAATGATGCTGCACGGCGAGGAAGAGCGCGTAACGCTCGCGGCTGGCGAAGGGATCGGCCGCCATGATGCGCTTGTCGAGGCGCTCATGGGTGGCATCGGTGAGAGCCTTCAGACGCTGGATCCGGGTCGGTGCGGTGGGTGTTTCGAGTTCGATCTGCATGCGTGCAATGTCCAGATGCTTATATGTTTTAGAATTTGGCTGTCAGGAACGCCCGGATTGTCCGTCCGGGAGCGGGAGTGAACCCGTCGAGCGCATCCACGTAAAATCGATCCGTCAGGTTCTCCGCCTGGAGATCGAACGTCAAGTGGTCGGTGATCTTGTAGGTGGCGAACGCATCGACGGTCGTGTAGGGAATCCACATGCCCGTATACATCCGGGCTTCCTGTGTGACCGGCGACAGGCGCGCACCGCCATGCGTGAAGCGGGTGCCTAAACTCAGCCTGTCGTCGAAGAGCCGCATGCCGAGCGTCAGGCTCGCCATGATCTCGGGCGGCATGTGGTTGGCGGCATAGTCCATCGACACGGTCGAGTCCGAGCAGGTGGAAAGAGTGCGGCAGAACTCGTAGCTCAGGTACTTGGTCAGCGATCCTTCGCTGAAGAACAGGCCGGCCTCGTAGGAGCCGGAGATTTCGATACCGGAGAACCGGGTGCTCCTGAGATTGTCGAAGGTGAAGACCGGCTGGCCCGGCCCCGCATTGGACGGTACGCGAGAAATATAGTCGGTGTAGTTGTTGTTGAAATAGGACAGCTTGAAGCGCAACGCGTCGTCGGCGAGCAACAGGCCATCCTTGCTGTAGTTGATGCCGACTTCCCAGTTCTTCGAGACCTCGGGCTTCAGATAGGGGTTCTGGATGACGTTACCGTCATTGCCCATCGTTTCGCGCATGGTCGGCGGGCGCATGCCTTCGGCATAAAGCGCGTAGAACTGCAGCCCTTCGATCGGCTCCACGATGACGCTGACGGACGGGTTGAACCGGCCACCTTCCTTGTGGCGGATACCGGTCCTGGATTCGATACCCTTGTCGTTCATCCAGTAACCGTCATAGCGCAGCCCGGCATTGAGGGTCAGCCAGTCTGTCGCCTCCCACTGGCCGTCGGTAAACACGCTGGCGATCGACCGGTTGCCCATACTGGGATCCATCTTGACCCCTGGGCTGTTTGACTGACTGCGGCTGTAATAGCGCCGGGAATCGATATCCTCGAGCAGGTAGGACACACCGTAATTGGCCTTGAAGGGCCCGTATTCCGTGTCCAACAGGCTCGTGTTCGAAATGTCGCCGCCCCAGGTATGAGTCATGGCGTAGCGGGGATCGTCACCCGGTTTGATGTTGAATTGCGGAAGATAAATACCGAAACCCGTCGACATGGAGTTCTGGTCGACGATGCTCAGCCAGGCATTGACCTTGAGATCGATCAGGTCGCTGGGATTGTAGCGATAACGGCTGGTGAACGTGTCGGTCGTGACATCGGATAGCGGCGCCTGCCGGAATGTGTTGTCGCCCGAGGTCAGAAGCGAGGTCATGATCTGGCCGAACTGGCTTTCATAGCGGATATAGCCCAGTTCCAGGCTCTGGTCGTCATCGAAGCGAAGCGTACCCTTGGCGAGAAACGAGGTGGATTCGTTGGACGAATTGAAGACCTCCTCACCCTGCTTGGTGAGCGAGAGGAATTGATTGCGGCCTTGGAACTCGTAGTAATTCTTGCCGTGCTTGCCGGCGAAATAGTTACCGCGATAGCGGCGGGCACCGGCGATGACGAAATCGAAATTGTCCTGCACCGTACCGAGCGCAAAGCTGCCCGAGCCATTGGTGAAATCGAAGAATTCAGCCGAATCCGTCTGCTGGTCGTAGGAATTGACCGTAAAATCCTTCGTCGTGTTGTCCTGGGCACCGATCTTGATGCGGCCGCCATATTGCCTGCCTTCCTCGACGATATCCTTGGCTTTCAGCGTGGTGATCTCCACCACGCCGCCATTGACGCCGGCGCCCACCGCGCCGCCCGTCGGTCCCTTGGAAATGCCGACGCCGCCGATCAGGTCCGGATCGATATAGGTGCGGTCATCGACGCCGCCGTAACCGCGCCAGGTGGTCGTCGTCTGCTGCGTACCGTCGATCGCAACCCGAACGCGGTTCTGGCCCTGCAGGCCGCGAATGTTCACGTTGACGGAACCGCTGCTGTGGTTGTTGGCGGAGATGATGCCCGGCGTGTTCTTGAACAGGTCGCCGGCCGACGAGCCGCGGAAGCGTTGGATCTGCTCGGACGAGATATAGCTCGTCGAACCCGGCGTCTCGTAAGGCGCGTCGACAGCGCGAGTATTGTCGCCATCGCGCAGAACAATTGGCTTGAGCGTCGTATCCGCATCGCCGCCGGTCGCTGCAACCGAAGGCGAACCCGCCTCCAGCGTCACCGTATTGCCGCCGCTTGACCGGAAGGAAACGCCGGTGCCGGAGAGTAGCCGCGACAGGGAGGCAGAGGGTGTCAGCGAACCGGTCACGCCACCTGTGGTCTTTCCGGCAGTGATTTCGCTGCGATAGACGAGACGCAGGTCGGTCTGGCGGCCAAGCGCGAGAAGTGCGCTTTCAAGCGGCCCGGCGGGAATGGAAACGGCGACCTGCTGCGACTGGACGCCTTGTGCCGGCTGCTGTGCGACTGCCGGAGCCATGCCGCCCAGCCAGGATGCGCAGCCAAGCGCGATCCGGACATGCCGCGAATAAAGCGGTCCCCTCAAATTCATTTAGACCCCCTGCACTCAACCTTCGTGACCGCTCTCATCGCGGTCCCTGGTGGTTATGAGTGAAAGAGGACTCCAACTCCTGACGTCGGTTTTCGAAAAAAGATGATTTTAATACTCAATTTTCCGATCGGCCTATCTTCAGCGCGAACGGACGAGCGTGACCCAGTCGGAAAGCCGGATGATGCGGATCGGCAGGCTCTCCTGCAGAGCCGTGAAAGTCTGATTGACATCGTTCACGGCAAAGACGCCGCTGACCCGCAGCTGCGAGGCCTGGTCGTCGAGCACCATGATGCGACCCCGCTGGTAACGGCCGATCCGGTCGAGCACCTCGCCGAGCGGTCGGCCGGAGAAGACCAGCTTGCCGCTGCGCCAGCTCGTCAGATCGGCGACATCGCCGGAGCCGGTTGCCAGGCGGCCATCGGCGCCGAGATGGGCGGTGCCACCGGTTTCGAGCACCGCGCGCTCGGAGCCGGCGGTCACCGCCACATGCCCCTCCTCGACCATCACCTCGTCGCGATCGCCGACCCGAACCGCATAGTGGGTGCCGAGCGCGATCGCCTGGGTTTCGTCGCCGCTGACGACGAAAGGCCGTGCCGGGTTCGGGGTGACGTCGAAAAATGCTTCGCCGCGCAGGACCACGATCCGGCGTTCGGTCTGGCCGTATCGCACCTTGATCGCGCTATCGGTGTTGAGCGTCACCACCGACCCGTCATCGAGGTCGATGCGCTGGATGACGCCGACCGGCGTGTAGAAATCCGAACGATACCGGGCGATGAGGCCGGTCTCGTTGGCGATGATGCCAAGACAGCCCATCAGAAGCAGGGCGGCAATTCCACCGCCGACCAACCGGCGCCGGCGTGGCACGACCGTTTTCGGCACCGCCGCGAGATCACCCCAGAGAGCGCTCATCTCTTCAAAGGCCGCCGCGTGAGCCGGATCCTGCATTTTCCAGAATTCGAAGCGGCGACGATCGGCATCGGTCGCGTCGCGGGAGCCGAGCCGCGCGACCCAGCCTGCCGCCTCCTCCGCAATGGCGTCCTCACGCGCCTTGTCTGAAACGTTAGTCATGCTCAATCCCCCCGGCGGGAGGCAATGCCGCAAGGCGGGCCTGACGGCAAGCCATGAGTGCACGGATGATGTGTTTTTCAACCATGTTTCGTGAGATCCCGAGCCTGGTCGCGATCTCTCCGTTGGAAAGCCCTTCGAGCCGGCTGAGCACGAACACGACCCGGCATTTCGGCGGCAGGGAGCAAATCGTCTCGATCAGAAGCCCGAGCTGCTGGCGCGCGGCGACCACGCGCTCCGGGCCTGGCGCCTCGTCGGCAACCTGCGTCTGGTCCAACTCATCGCTGAAAAGCGCGCTGTCGCGCATCAGCCGGGCGGTGATGCCATGGGCAACGGACCGGGCGACCTGGAAAAGATAGGCATGCGGATTGCGCAGATCCTCCTTCGGCGATGCCGTCAGCAGCCGCAGAAAGGTCTCCTGCGTCGCGTCCGCCGCATCCTCCCTGTTGCGCAGGCGCCGAAGAAAGAACCGCCGCAGCTTTCCCTCCTCGGTCTGCTGCAACTGCTCGATAAGGCTGATGTCCAAGTCCGTAACCCCAAGGCCGGAACCTGCCCGACCAACGGCTCCGCGTTTAGCGTCGCCCAAAAAGCGGCGCAACATCAATGATTTGGAATGGATCCAAAGATCATCGGATAAGATGACAAGTATACTCATGTTTTAATGTGAAATCAGCATGTTGGGCAGCCAGGCATTGGCGGCGGCAGAGACTGAAATTTCCGCCGCTTCGGGGCTGCCTGTCGCGTTTTCGCAACAGTTCCGGCGTGCTCAGACGGAAATTGTCGGCACTTCGAAGACTTCGCCCGGCCGCATCGGCCGGAAGCGCTCCCGGGAAACGCCGCGCGCATCGAGAGCGGCGTGAAGCGCCGCCAGCGGCTCTTCGATCCCTTCATCGGTCAGCTTGAACGTGCCCCAATGATGGCCGGCGACGAAAGCCGCATCGCAAAGGAGCATGCCCTCCACCGCCTCTTCCGGGTTCTGATGCTGCGCCTGCATGAACCAGCGCGGCTCGTAGGCGCCGAACGGCAGGTTGGCGAGCCGGAAAGCCCCGTGCTTTTCCCGCGCGGCGCGATAGCTGATGCCCTGATGGAAGCCCGTATCGCCGATATGGTAGATCTTGCCGGCCGGAGTTTCGAAAACGAAGGCGGCCCACAGCGCCATGCGCCGGTCGCCTACGCCGCGCGCCGACCAGTGATGGCAGGGCTCGCAATGCAGGACGATGCCGGGACCGATATCTGCGGCGATCTCCTCGCGGCCGCCCCAATCCATCACCGTGATCTTCGCATCCGCGATACGCGAGCGGATGAGCGCGTCATTGCCGAGCGGCGTGACGAAATGCGGCTTGTCGCGGCCCTGCAGCACCCACAGGGTCTCGAGGTCCATGTGGTCGTAATGGTTATGTGTGACGAGCACGACATCGATCGGCGGCAGGTCGCCGACGCGGATACCAGGCGGATTGACCCGCTTCGGACCGGCGAAACGCACCGGGCTGGCGCGATCGTCCCAGACCGGATCGGTCAGGATGTTGAGGCCGGCGACCTGAATCAGCATCGCCGCATGCCCGACCATGGTGACGGTCAGCCGGTCGCCCGAAACCCGCGTTTCCGGCACGGCCTGCGGAAACGGGCTCGGAAAACTGTCCGGCCAGGCAATGTTGTTGCCGCCGAGCTTCCAGCGCAGCAGGTCAAGCCCACCGCGCGGCTGCTCCCCACCGGGATTGAAGAAATACGTTCCGTCGAAATGATCGGAAGCCGGACCGGAGTAGTACTTGTTGGCAGCCATGGCTCCCCTTGCCGCGAACCCGCCCACAAGAGCAGCGATCGCACCGATTCCGGACCATTTCAGGAATTTTCGTCGGTTCATGGGAGATGTCTATCAGCGTCTGCTTTCACGTGGGAAGAGAGCTTGCATGGCGAAGAACACATTTACGCGACTTCGACATCCGTTTTGGAGAAATCCTTGCCCACGAAAAGGAGTGGCGACTGGAGTGTTTTCGCGGCGGCATAGGAGAAGCAATCGCCGAAGTTCAATTTGGCGGGATGGCCGATAAAGCGGCCATATGTTCTTGCGGCGCTTAAAGCCGCGTGGTGAGTGCCGGGCGCGATCGGCAGCTCGACTGCGCCGATATCGTTGAGAAAACCCTCGATAGCGAACGCCGCACGCTCGATCAGATAGGGCGGCGTCGGCGCATTTTCGCCATAAGCGGCGATCTTCTTCTTTCGCGCCAAAGCGATTGCCGCCTCAAATACGACCAGTGAGGAGTAGTAAATAGGGCTCTTGGCCCTCTCGATGCTTGCGAGCATGGAGGCGGCAGCCTCTTCTTCACCGAGAATGGCAACGATTGCAGAGGCATCGATGAACATCAGCTTTCCCACATTTCGTCCATGAAAGCCTTCTCATCGAAATCCGGGTCGTTTGGACCGAGATCTGCAATCATGCGCTGATATTTTTTTACACGCTCCACAAGGGGCGCGTCTTCCTTTGTCCGCTTCAGCTCATTCTCCAGCGCCACGCGCACAGCCTCGGTCTTGGTCTTCGTACCAAGCCGCCGCATGACCTCGTTTGCCAGTTCATCGACCTTGTCGTCACGGATATAAAGAGACATGTCCATCCACTCCCTTGCAGAGCTGCCGGGATATTCACTATAGTCGAAATGAATATCCCTGCAAGCGCGAGGCACAAGCCGACGCGCCAGCCTTGACTTTCCCGGCCGCTTGCTGTTTAAGCCCGCCCATCTGCTGACAAGTTACGACTTGGAGCCGCCGACCGGGGCCGATAGACTGAGCCCGGAGGTCAACACCCGACAGCGCGTTGCGCCCTCGGGTGCTTTTTGGCTTTGTCTCTTGTTTTTGGCGGATGAGAACCCGACGTTTCGGTGATCCCGAAACGCGAGAAGGAAGAAACGATGTTCGAAAGCCTCCAGGACCGTCTTGGCTCCATCTTGAGTGGACTGACCGGCCGTGGCGCATTGAGCGAAGCGGATGTGTCCGCCGCTCTGCGCGAGGTTCGCCGTGCCCTGCTGGAAGCAGACGTGGCGCTGGAAGTCGTGCGTTCGTTTACCGACAAGGTGCGCGAAAAGGCGGTCGGCGCCGAAGTCCTGAAGTCGATCAAGCCGGGCCAGATGGTCGTCAAGATCGTCCATGACGAGCTGATCGAGATGCTCGGCTCCGAAGGGGTCGGCATCGACCTGCATGCGGTCGCCCCTGTGGTGATCATGATGGTCGGCCTCCAGGGCTCCGGCAAGACGACCACGACGGGCAAGATCGCCAAGCGGCTGACCGAACGCGAGCGCAAGAAGGTGCTGATGGCATCGCTCGACACGCGCCGCCCGGCCGCCCAGGAACAGCTCCGCCAGCTGGGCGTTCAGACCGGCGTCGATACGCTGCCGATCATTGCCGGCCAGTCGCCCGTGGAGATCGCAGCCCGCGCCGTGCAGGCGGCCAAGCTCGGCGGCCATGACGTCGTCATCCTCGACACCGCCGGCCGCACCCATATCGACGAGCCGCTGATGGCGGAGATGGCCGAGATCAAGCGCCGCTCCAACCCGCATGAAATCCTGCTGGTCGCCGATAGTCTCACCGGCCAGGACGCCGTCAACCTCGCCCGCAATTTCGACGAGCGCGTCGGCATTACCGGCCTCGTGCTGACTCGCATGGACGGCGACGGCCGCGGTGGCGCGGCGCTTTCGATGCGCGCCGTCACCGGCAAGCCGATCAAGCTGATCGGCACCGGCGAAAAGATGACGGAGATGGAAGAATTCCATCCCCGCCGCATCGCCGACCGCATTCTCGGCATGGGCGACATCGTTTCGCTGGTCGAGAAGGCCGCGGAGAATATCGACGCCGACAAGGCGCGCGCCATGGCCGAGAAGATGGCCAAGGGCAAGTTCGACCTGAACGATCTCGCCGAACAGCTGAAGCAGATGCAGTCGCTGGGCGGCATGGGCGGCATCATGGGGCTGATGCCCGGCATGAGCGGCATGAAGGACAAGCTTTCGGCCGCCGGCATGAGCGACAAGACGTTCGCCCGCCATATCGCCATCATCCAGTCGATGACCAAAGCCGAGCGCGCCAATCCCGACGTGCTGAAGCACAGCCGCAAGAAGCGCATCGCCGCCGGCTCCGGCACCGATGCCGCCGAAATCAACAAGCTTCTGAAAATGCACCGCCAGATGGCCGACATGATGAAAATGATGGGCGGCAAGGGCAAGGGCGGCATGATGAAGCAGATGATGGGCGGCCTTGCCTCCAAGATGGGTCTTGGTGGCATGGGCGGAGGAATGGGTGGAATGGGCGGCATGCCCGACCTTTCCAAGCTCGATCCGAAACAGCTCGAAGCGCTGCAGAAGCAGGCAGAGGCGGCGGGGCTGAAGCCCGGCTCCATGCCTGGACTTCCGGGCGGCGGCATGCCGGGTCTCGGTGGCGCCAAGCTACCCGGCCTCGGCGGCGGTTTTCCCGGTCTACCGGGCCTGCCCAAGAAGAAGTGAGGGAGGACACGCCAATGGTTGACCCCGAGGTCAAAGCGAAACTTGCAAGCTATCGCCAGTCGATCGACAACATCGACGCGGCGCTCGTGCACATGCTGGCGGAGCGTTTTCGCTGCACCAAGGAAGTGGGCGTCCTCAAAGCCCAATACGATTTGCCGCCGGCCGACCCGGCGCGCGAAGAATTCCAGATCGAGCGTCTTCGCCGCCTGGCGAAAGAAGCGCATCTGGACCCGGATTTCGCCGAGAAGTTCCTGAACTTCGTCATCAAGGAAGTCATCCGGCATCATGAAGCCATCGCCGCCGAACACGTCGGCACGAAAACAGCCTGAACCAGCCCGCCTGATGGCGGCCTCAAGAAGAACCCGGCCCGCCTGACGGCGGCCAGAAAACCTAGGAGTAAATGAAATGGCCCTGAAAATTCGTCTCGCCCGCGGCGGCTCCAAGAAGCGTCCGTATTACACCGTCGTCGTTGCCGACGCCCGTTCGCCCCGCGACGGCCGCTTCCTCGAAAAGCTCGGTTCCTGGAACCCGATGCTCGCCAAGGACGATGCCAAGCGCGTTGAACTGAACGCCGAGCGCATCCAGCATTGGATCGACAACGGCGCCCAGCCGACCGACCGCGTTCTGCGCTTCCTCGCTGAAGCCGGCCTTGCCCAGCGCGCTGCCAAGAACAACCCGGAAAAGGCACTGCCGGGCAAGAAGGCCCAGGAACGCGTCAAGGAACGCGCCCAGAAGGCTGAAGACGCAGCGGCTGCCGCCGCCGAAGCATAAGCTTCGCAAAAATTCTTCGCAATCGACGGGTGGCGCGGCAACGCGCTGCCCGTTTTGCTGTTTGCTTTTAATCGCGCAGCGCTTAAATGAGCGCACGGCAACTGAGATCACGACCCGCATGACCAAGCTCGAGAACCCCATTCTGATGGCGACCATCGGCGCCGCCCAAGGCTTGAGAGGCGAGGTGCGGGTGCGCACGTATACGGCCGATGCGACGGCGCTCGGCGAATACGGCAACCTGCACAGCGAGGACGGCCGGATTTTCGAGATCCTCGAAATCCGCGAGGCGAAGAACATCGCGATCGTCCGCTTCCGCGGCATCAACGACCGCAATGCGGCCGAAGCGCTGGCCGGCCTCGAACTCTTCATCGAGCGCGACAACCTGCCCGACGACGAACTTGAGGAAGACGAATTCTATTATGCGGACCTCGAAGGCCTCGAAGCGGTCGATCAGGACGGCAAGAGCTACGGCACGGTGAGCGCGGTCTATGATTTCGGCGCCGGCGATCTGCTGGAGCTGAAAGGCCCCGGCCGCCGCCCTACCCTCATCCCCTTCTCCGAAGCTGCGGTACTGGAAATCGACCTCGAAGGCCGCAAGATCCTCATCGATCCGCAGGCGGCAGGCCTTGCCGAGAACCCGGAAGACGACGGCGCCGCGCCGGGTTTCCCCAAAAAAGGCAAGTAGGCGCGATGACGTTTCGCGCCACCATTCTGACGCTCTATCCGGAAATGTTTCCGGGTCATCTGGCCTTTTCGCTCGCCGGCAAGGCGCTGGAGCGCGGACAATGGTCGCTCGACACAGTGCAGATCCGCGATTTTGCCGAGGACCGGCACCGCACCGTCGACGACACGCCGGCCGGCGGCGGCGCCGGCATGGTGCTGAAGCCGGATATTCTGGCCAAGGCGATCGACAGCATCTCTGAAAATGGCGATTTGGCTCCGGTGCGCCCGCGCCTGCTGATGAGCCCGCGCGGAAAACCACTGACGCAGGAGAGGGTACGCGAGCTTGCAGCCGGCGATGGCGTGGTGATCATCTGCGGCCGGTTCGAAGGCGTCGACCAGCGGGTGATCGATGCCCGCGATCTCGAAGAGGTGTCGATCGGCGACTACGTTCTCTCCGGCGGCGAGCCGGCGGCGCTGACGCTGCTCGACGCGGTGGTGCGCATCCTGCCGGGCGTGATGGGCAATGCGCTGTCCGGCACCCATGAAAGCTTCGAGAACGGGCTGCTCGAACACCCGCAATATACCAGGCCGCAGGTGTTCGAAGGCCGCGAGATCCCGGCCGTGCTGACCTCCGGCAATCATGCGGCGATCGAAAAATGGCGGCTGGAAGAAGCAAAGAAGCTGACGGCGGAGCGGCGGCCGGATTTGTTATAAGCCGAAGAGCGCCCCCTCATCCGCCCTTCGGGCACCTTCTCCCCGAGGGGAGAAGATATTGGTGCCGCCACTTCGCTATTCCCTCCTCTCCCCTTGGGGAGAGGGTGGCCGAGCGGAGCGGAGGCCGGGTGAGGGGGCGGCCGCTCACCCCGTCACGAAATAATAGATCGTCAGCCCCACTCCGACGGCCACCACGCACCAGCGCAGCACTGCCTGCGGCACCCGCCGCGCCATCCACACCCCGGCATAACCGCCAAGCGCACCGGCGGGGATCATCACCAGCGCCTCCGGCCAGGCAATGACGCCGCCGCCGACGAAGACGACGATGGCGACGGCCGCGATCAGGATCGCCAGCATGTTCTTGAGTGCGTTGAGATGGTGATAGCTGCCGCCGGTGGTGACGCCGAGCACGGCGAGCATCATGATGCCCATGCCGGCGCCGAAGAACCCGCCATAGATAGCTGTCAGAAACTGGGCGATGACGGAACCGGGCGAACCCGCTGGGCGCTCCGCGGATGCTCTTGGCTTGAGCCAGGGACCTGCCGCAAACACAGCGGTCGCAGCCGCCAGCAGCCAGGGCACCAGCGCGCGGAAGGACGGATTGTCGAGCGACAGCAGCAGGAAGGCGCCGGCAACGGCGCCGACCACCGAAACCAGCGCAAGCACCAGCGCGCTGCGCCAGCGGCTGGAAATCTCGTCCCAATAGGCGATCGTCGAAGTAACGTAGCCCGGAAACTGGACGATCGAGGACGTCGCATTGGCCAGGATCGGCGGAACTCCGGCAAGCGTCATCGCCCCGAAGGTCAGAAAGGTTCCGCCGCCGGCGATCGCATTGACCGCGCCGGACAGGAAGCCCGCCGCGGCGAGCAGGGCTATCATTGTGATTGTCATTGATGTTTCCTCATCCCTGGCCATCAGATAGCCGCTTCGGCGAAACCCGGCAATAGCGGGCTTTTTCGTCATAAAATCGCAATCAACGGGATGACAAACCCATGTCTTTGGTGTATTGGCCCAGCCGGAAATGGGAAATATCCCGTCGACCAGCAACAAAGAATGGTGAATCCGCTCTGCCGAAAAGGCAAATCCCCGAGGCTTTGACCAAAGGGATATATCCGAGCGCTCTGGCTGTTTCAGAAGAACCAAAGGTTTGAGACGATGAATATCATCCAGGAATTGGAAGCCGAACAGGCCGCCAAGATTGCAGCCAAGCGCACGCTTCCGGAATTTTCCGCTGGCGACACCGTCCGCGTCAACGTGAAGGTCACGGAAGGCACCCGTACCCGCGTACAGGCTTATGAAGGCGTCTGCATCGCCCGTTCCGGCGGCGGCATCAACGAAAGCTTCACCGTTCGCAAGATCTCCTACGGCGAAGGCGTCGAGCGCGTATTCCCGGTCTACTCGCCGATGGTCGAGAGCGTCGAAATCGTTCGCCGCGGTAAGGTCCGTCGCGCCAAGCTCTATTACCTGCGCGATCGTCGCGGCAAGTCGGCTCGTATCGTTGAAGACACCGGCGTTCGCGCCCGGAAGTTGAACGACGCCGAGCGTCAGGCCGTTGCCGAAGAGAAGGCACGTATCGAAGCCGAGAAGGTTGCAGCAGCCCAGGCTCTCGCCGCCGAAAAGGCAGCAGCGGAAGCCGCTGAAGCAAAGGCCGCAGCAGAAGCTGCTGAAGCCGCAGAAGCCGCCAAGGCTGCTGAAGCGACTGCCGAATAAGCTTTTCATATCGAATACGGAAAAGGCGGCCTTCGAGCCGCCTTTTTTGTTGCGCGATACAGGTTCTAATTCCTGACGGCCGAATCCCAGTGTTCGTCGGCCTTGCCGTTGACGATGCGCCATGTGTCGTACCAGGTGCTGGTATAGCTCTTCGAAGGATCGCGAGGATCTTTCATTTCGCGCACCGTCCCCACGGTCACCAGATCGCCTTCCGCTGTGACAAAGGCGACCGGCGTTTTTATCTTGGTCGGAATGGGGCTCGGCTTCCGCTTCAGGACGTCGATGAAATAGCGTACCACCCCCTCGCGTCCTGACGCGGCATTCGGGTTGTGCTGGATGTAACGTTCCGTGAGATACGGATCGGCCTTGTCCCACTGATTGGCTTCCAGCAGGTCACGGACGATGCCGTAGACAACCTGCTTGTTTGCATGCAGCTTGGGGTCCGTGCTGGTGAAAAGCGCGTCTTTGTCCGGGGCGGCCAGCACCGGCTCCTGTGCCAGCGAGGGCGCGATAAGCGTGCCCATCGCGGCCCCGAACAGAGCCAAACCCAGAGCGGCATGTTTAAAGATTCGTATCATCGACATTCTCCAAGCGTTTTGATCTGGCGTGCCAAAAGACATAGGAGAAACGCCGATGAGGCGGAAGCAGGCAGTTTTGCCGCCATTGGTTCCGCGGAGGGAACCAATGGCAGTAATGTCCGGTCAGACGGAGATCGCCTGTCTCGCCGCCAACATTCGCCCCACGATGATGACGAGGACACCGGCGACGGCAAGGCAGACCGCCAGGAAGAACATCGGCAGGATATTGCTGCCGGTCTGATCCTTGATCCAGGGCACCACGTTCTGCGCGATGAAGCCACCGAGATTGCCGACGGAGTTGATGGCCGCGATGCCGGCCGCAGCACCCGCACCTTTCAGGAAGCGCGACGGCAGGCTCCAGAATACCGGCTGCCCGGCGAAGATGCCCGCGGCAGCAACGCAGAGGAAGACGAACTGCAGCGTCGGATTGGCGAAGATCGCCGACAGGGCAAGGCTGATTGCCCCGACGAAGGCCGGAATGACGATATAGGGCGTCTTCCTGGCCACCTTGTCAGCGGCTGCCGGTACCGCCCAGAGCGCGACGGCGACGATCACCCACGGAATGATATTGATAAAACCATTGGCGGTGTTTGAAACGCCAAAACCCTTGACGATGGTCGGCAGCCAATAGCTCAGGCCATAGGCGGCGAGCGGAAACCCGATATAGCACAGCGCCATGACGAGAACCCGAGGGTTCAGGAGCGCTTTGAAGCCGTTGTCGGAATGCTCGTCCATACCCGATTTCTCCCGGGCAAGCCGATCATGCAGCCACTTCTTTTCCTCGTCGTTCAGGAACTTCGCCTTTTCCGGCGTATCGTCGAGATAAAAGAGCGTGACGATGCCAGCGATGACGGCCGGCACCCCGGTCGCAAGGAAAACCCATTCCCAGCCGGCAAGACCGAGAAGCCCGTCGAGATCGAGCAGCGTGCCGCCGAGCGGAGCGCCGACCGCATTGGCAAGAGCGCTGAAGATCATGAACAGCCCGACCATGCGCCCGCGATAATCCTCCGGGAACCAGAGGGTCAGAAGATAGAGGACGCCCGGAAAGAACCCGGCTTCGCACACACCGAGCAGGAAACGCAGGATGTAGAACATCGTAGCGTTTTGGGTGTAGGCGAGCGCGATGGTGACGATGCCCCAGGAGATCATGATGCGGGCGAACCAGCGGCTGGCGCCGAACCGCGTGAGAAGCAGGTTGCTCGGCACTTCGAAGAGGAAATAGCCGATGAAGAACAGGGACGCGCCGAGCCCGTAGGCATATTCGCTCATGCCAAGTGCGGATACCATGTCGAGCTTGGCGAAGCTGACATTCTGGCGGTCGATATAGGCGATGAGATAAAGAACCCCGAGAAACGGCATCAGCCGCCAGGTGATCTTGGAGATCAGTTGCTGTTCGGAAACCATAGACATATCCTCCCGCGGCTTGATGCTCTTGAACGCACTGGAACCTTCGCTGCCTCGTAAAGGCCGCATGCGCCGCTTTGTTCCGGAGCACGGGAAAGTTGATGCCCCGCACCCGATTTCGCCGCTTGTCATCTGAGCCGGTTTCGTGAGAGTCGAATGCGGTTCTCATTTTACGGGAGTGTCCTGATGCCTTTCCGCCGCACCATTATTGCCGGCCTTGCCGCACTCTTTCTTGCCCCCTCCCCGAGCCTTGCCATCGATCTTCCCGATCTCGGCGGCCGAACCGTCGTGGTGGTGACGGAAAACGCCTATCCGCCGCTGCAATTCGTCGATCCGAAAAGCGGCAGGGCAATCGGCTGGGAATATGATGCGATGAACGAGATCGCCAGGCGGCTGAACGTCAAGCTCGAATACCAGAACACCAGCTGGGACGCGATGATCCAGGCCGTTTCCGACGGGCAATACGACATCGGCATGACCGGCATCACCATCAAGGATGATCGTAAACAGAAGGTCGACTTCTCCGATCCCTATATGCGCTCGCAACAGCTGATGCTGGTACGCGGCGATGAAAAACGCTTCGCCGACGCCAAGAGTTTTGGCGCCCTGACGACCGGCCTGATCGGCGCCCAGCCGGGAACGAGCCCGTTCTACACGGCGGTCTACGAAATCCTCGACGGCAACGAGCAGAACCCGCGGATCAAGCTGTTCGAAACCTTCGGTGCGACCGTGCAGGCGCTGAAGGCGGGAGATGTCGATCTGGTGCTGACCGACAGCACCGCCGGCGACGGTTACGTCAAGGCCTCCGGCAGTTCTTTAAAGCTGATAGGAGAGCCGCTCGGAACCGAGGATTTCGGCTTCATCTTCAAGAAGGGATCTGATCTTGTCTCGCCGGTCAACGCGGCGATCGCCGCGCTGAAGGCTGACGGCACGCTCGATGCGCTGAACAAGAAGTGGTTCCTCGATTACAAGATGGGCCAGTAAAGGCATGGCGCCTTCGCGTCGCAGAACGTCCCAGCCGCAGGATTTCCCCTGGTGGCTGGTCGCCTTCGCGATACTTTGCCTTGGCCTGGCGGCGGTCATCGCCCTCAACGATCTTTATTCCCAGGTCTTCAATGTCGTTGCCAGCGGCATCGGCATCACGGTCGGCGTGACGCTGGCAGCTTTTCTCCTGGCGACGCTGCTGGGGCTCGGCATCGCGCTTGCAGGGCTTTCCGGCAATGTCGTGCTGAGGCAGGCGGCGCGTTTCTATATCGAGCTCATCCGCGGCATCCCGATCCTCGTCCTGCTCTTCTACATCGCCTTCGTCGGCGCACCGGCCTTCGTGACGCTCTACAATTGGGCGCTGTCGCCGCTGATCGAGCGCGGCTGGGTCCAGGCGCTTCTGGTGCGCGACGTCTCGCTCTTGTGGCGGGCGATCATCGCCCTGACGATCGGTTATGCAGCCTTCATCGCCGAAATCTTTCGCGCCGGGTTCCAAGCCGTCGACATCGGCCAGATCGAGGCGGCGAAGGCGCTGGGCCTCAGTCGCTGGCAGCGTTTCCGGCTGATCGTCTTCCCCCAGGCGATGCGGGTGATCCTGCCGCCGCTTTCCAACGACTTCGTCTCGATGGTGAAGGATAGTTCGCTCGTCTCGGTCCTCGGCGTCGCCGACGTCACCCAGATGGCCAAGGTCTATGCGGCCGGCTCCTTCCGCTTCTTCGAGACCTATTCGATCGTCACCTATATCTACCTGCTGCTGACGATCGGCCTGTCGCTGGCCCTGCGCGGCATCGAAGGACGTTTGCGGAGGAGGACGGAGCGCTAACGCAAAAGGCGGCCCGAAGGCCGCCTCGCCGTTTCAGGCTCTGCCGAGCGCCCCGCAGCGTCAACGACGGCAGGGCGCAGCAGTTCTGTTCAGTACACTTCCGGGACGTACATGTCCGCCGGCACCGGATGGCGGATGTAATCGTCGTTTCGGACGCGGCCCGGCAGGTCGATCTGCTCCTTCGGCACGGTCTCGTAAGGCACCTGGGCGAGAAGATGGGAGATCATGTTGAGCCGCGCCTTCTTCTTGTCGACGGCCTGCACGACCCACCACGGCGCTTCCGGAATGTGGGTGCGCTGGAGCATCTCTTCCTTGGCCTTGGTATATTCTTCCCAATGGACGCGGCTTTCGAGGTCCATCGGCGACAGCTTCCACTGCTTCAGCGGATCGTGGATGCGCATCTTGAAGCGGAATTCCTGCTCCTCGTCGGTAATCGAGAACCAGTACTTGACAAGGATGATGCCGGAGCGGACCAGCATGCGTTCGAATTCCGGCACCGAGCGGAAGAACTCTTCCAGTTCGTCCTTGGTGCAGAAGCCCATGACGCGCTCGACGCCGGCACGGTTGTACCAGGAGCGATCGAACAGCACCATTTCGCCGGCGGTCGGCAGATGCGGCACGTAGCGCTGGAAATACCACTGGCTGCGCTCGCGCTCGGTCGGGGCCGGCAGGGCGACGGTGCGGCAGACGCGCGGATTGAGGCGCTGGGTGACGCGCTTGATGGCGCCGCCCTTGCCGGCCGAGTCGCGGCCTTCGAACAGCACCACCATCTTCAGCTTCTTGTACTGCACCCAGTCCTGCAGGCGGACGAGTTCGTGCTGGAGGCAGAACAGTTCGCGGAAATAGATCCGGCGGTCGATCGTCGCCTCGGCGGGCTCGGACATGCCCTCGGCGACCAGCTCGTCGAGCCGGTCCTCTTCCATCTGCATTTCCAGCTCTTCATCGAAGCTGTCGGCGATCTCTTCCTTGATGCGGCTGAGCTGGTCTTGCATGGGTTCGGACATCTTGGCATTCCTCCGTTATGGAAACTGAGATCAACCACGTTTCCGCGAAAGCTTTATGACAGAGATGCGACAGATTTCCCGCAACGCAATTCGATTGCCGATTTCTTCGGAAACTGGTATTCCAGCCGCCATGGGATCGAAATTCGGATGCCTCGCGAACCACATCGTCGTGCTGCAAGACCACAAGCGTCTGCCGGCACGCTTTTTCGCGCGGGTATCCGGGGCGCTTTGCGACCGACTTAGCTGACCTTCCTCAGCTTGAGGCAGCCCTGAGCTGCCGGATACCCATTTCCTGTTTCAGTCAGCTATACGGACAGCAGCCATGAGCGCACCTCGCACCCTTTATGACAAGATCTGGGACGACCACGTCGTTTCCGAGGATGAGAACCACACCTGTCTTCTCTACATCGACCGTCACCTCGTTCACGAAGTGACGTCGCCGCAGGCATTCGAAGGCCTGCGCATCGCCGGCCGCAAGGTCCGCGCTCCGGAAAAGACGCTCGCCGTCGTCGACCACAACGTGCCGACTACCGCCGATCGCCACGAAGGCATCAAGAATGAGGAAAGCCGCATCCAGGTGGAGGCGCTTGCCCAGAACGCCCGTGACTTCGGCGTCGAATATTATTCGGAAAAAGACGTTCGCCAGGGCATCGTCCACATCGTCGGCCCGGAGCAGGGTTTTACCCTGCCGGGCATGACCATCGTCTGCGGCGACAGCCACACGTCGACCCACGGCGCCTTCGGCGCGCTGGCGCACGGCATCGGCACGTCTGAGGTCGAGCACGTGCTCGCCACCCAGACGCTGGTGCAGAAGAAGGCGAAGAACATGCTGGTGCGCGTCGACGGCCAGCTGCCGCCGGGCGTCACCGCCAAGGACATCATCCTTGCCATCATCGGCGAGATCGGCACGGCCGGCGGCACCGGCCATGTCATCGAGTTCGCCGGTGAGGCGATCCGCGCGCTCTCCATGGAAGGCCGCATGACGGTCTGCAACATGACGATCGAAGGCGGCGCCCGCGCCGGCCTGATCGCGCCGGACGAAAAGACCTTCGAATACATCAAGGACAAGCCCCGCGCGCCGAAGGGCAAGGCCTGGGACATGGCGCTCGACTACTGGAAGACGCTGCAGACGGACGAAGGCGCGCATTTCGACAAGGTGGTCGTGCTCGACGCCGCCAACCTGCCGCCGATCGTCTCCTGGGGCTCCTCACCGGAAGACGTGATCTCGGTCGAAGGCTCCGTTCCGAACCCGGACGATATCCAGGACGAAACCAAGCGCACCTCGAAATGGCGCGCTCTGGACTATATGGGCCTGAAGCCCGGCACCAAGATCACCGATATCGCCATCGACCGCGTCTTCATCGGCTCCTGCACCAACGGCCGCATCGAAGACCTGCGTGCTGCAGCCAAGGTGGTCGAAGGCCGCGCCGTCGCATCGACCGTGTCCGCCATGGTCGTCCCGGGCTCGGGCATCGTCAAGGAACAGGCGGAAGCAGAAGGTCTCGACAAGATCTTCAAGGATGCCGGTTTCGAATGGCGCGAGCCCGGCTGTTCGATGTGCCTGGCGATGAACGACGACCGCCTGAAGCCGGGCGAGCGCTGCGCTTCCACCTCGAACCGCAATTTCGAGGGCCGCCAGGGTTATAAGGGCCGCACGCATCTCGTCTCGCCGGCCATGGCCGCCGCAGCCGCGATCGCCGGCCACTTCGTCGACATCCGCAAGTGGAAATGAGCGTTTTCCAGCTTTGATTTTGAGATGCCCGGCCCTCAGCGCCGGGCATTTTCGTTGCAGGCCTCAGCCAAGCACCCTCACCACCGTCCCCTTGCGTATGAAGCGGATGAGCCGTTTCATGTCGGGAAGGCTGACGGCGATGCAGCCGGCGGTCGGCTGGTAGCCGGGCTTGATCAGGTGGAAGAAGATCGCCGACCCGCGGTTGCGAGCTCGCGAGGTGACGTTCCAGTCGAGCACGAGGCAGATATCGTAGAGCCCGTCGGCTCGCATCATCCCTTCATGACTAGGCCCGAAGGGTGCCCTCACCGGGCGATTGTACGACGGGTGCTCCGGCTGGTCGCACCACAGCAGGTCTTTATCGATGCGCGCGATCGAAAGCGGCGTCGGGGGCAGCGTCACGCGGTCCCCACGGACATAGCCCTTGAGGAGGCGCATCGGCGCGATCGGCGTTGCACCATCCCCTTCCCGCTTGAAGGGAGAGGTGCCGGATCGCCCGAGCGCCGCCGGCACGGTGATACCGCCGAAGGAGACGATCGCCCGACGCCGGTCGCGCGGCGCGGTCCGAACGGTGACGACGGCAGTCTTTTTGTGATTTCCCCCGCGAAAACGCTGCATTTCTCTCACAAGGTTTTGCTTTGAATATGATTTCGTTTGAATTCATAGCACACTAAAGCGCTGCGCATATTGAATCGAAACATCGTACTTTCCGAAAATCGATTCCGATTTTTGGGTCGATGCTGTAGGGATTTAGATCGAGGAGCCCTAAATGCGCTTCGATTGGCTGCAACAGCAGTCTGGACGCAACGGCGAGACGAAAGGCAAGAACGCATGGCAGCGCGCACGATACTCCTGGTGGACGACGACGATGATCTGCGCGAGACGCTCGTCGAGCAGTTGTCGTTCTATGACGAGTTCGCAATCCTCCAGGAGGCGAATGCGGCCAAGGCGCTGCAGACCGCCAAGAATGCCCAGATCGACCTGCTGATCATGGACGTCGGCCTGCCGGACATGGACGGCCGCGAGGCGGTGAAACTGCTGCGCAAGAACGGCTTCAAGGCGCCGATCATCATGCTGACCGGCCACGACACCGATTCCGACACCATTCTCGGCCTCGAAGCCGGCGCCAACGACTATGTGACGAAGCCCTTCCGCTTCGCCGTGCTGCTCGCCCGCATCCGTGCCCAGCTTCGCCAGTACGAGCAGAGCGAGGACGCCACCTTCACGGTCGGCCCGTATCTCTTCAAGCCGAGCCAGAAGCTGCTGACCACCGAGGACGGCAAGAAGATCCGCCTGACCGAAAAGGAAGCGGCGATCATCCGCTACCTCTATCGGGCCGGCCAAAAGGTGGTGACCCGCGACGTGCTGCTGGAGGAAGTCTGGGGCTATAATTCCGGCGTCACTACGCATACGCTGGAAACTCATGTCTACCGTCTTCGTCAGAAGATCGAGCGCGATCCGTCGAGCGCCGAAATCCTGGTCACCGAAAACGGCGGCTACAAGATCGTACCGTAAAGGCCCCTCATGTCGCTGACCGAAGATATCCGCCTGCTTTCGCAGGTCCCGCTGTTCCGGGACATGAACGACGACCAGCTGCGCCTCGTCGCCTTCGGTGCCGAGCGGCGGCAGGTGACGACCGGCCAGCAGCTGTTTCGGGAGAAATCCCCGGCGGAATCGGCCTTCATCGTCGCAAGGGGTCGCTTCGAACTGCTGATGGCGGACCGCAGTGGCGAGATGAAGGTGGAAGCGACGGTCGGTCCCGGCACCCTTCTGTCGGAGCTGGCGCTCGTGACCATGGTGGAGCGCAAGTTCACCGCCGTGGCGATCGAGGACTCCGAGGCCCTGAAGATCAGCCGCTCGCTGTTCCACCGCCTGCTGGAGGAATATCCGCAGGTCGGCCGGGTGATCGAAAGCCGCATCCGCGACAATATCGCCAGCCTCGCCAAGGCGGCGGCGGCGATGCAGGATCGGTTTGCCTGAGGCTCCGAAGAAGCTTTGCCCTCGATCGTCGAGCCTCGTGTCTGGATCCTCGGGTCGAGCCCGAGGATGACGACCTTGATGCTCATCAGGCGGAACTGACAGCACGGCACGCCCTCTGTTTTCGTCATCCTCGGGCTCGACCCGAGGATCCAGATGCAACCTGCGACGTTTGCGTCAGAACTTGAACACCGCCGTCACCGGCACGTGGTCCGAAGGCTGGTTCCAGCCTCGGGCTTCCTTGAGCACGTCGATGCGGTCGAGGAACGGCCCGAGGTCGGGCGAGGACCAGATATGGTCGAGCCGGCGGCCCTTGTTTGCCGCTTCCCAGTCCTTGGCGCGGTAGCTCCACCACGTATAGATCTTCTCCGGCTCCGGTGTGTGCTGGCGCATCAGGTCGAGCCAGCCGCCCTTCGCGATGATCTCCTTCATGCCCTCGGTCTCGACAGGCGTGTGGCTGACGATCTTCAGGAGTTGCTTGTGTGACCAGACGTCGTGCTCCAGCGGCGCGATGTTGAGATCGCCGACGAGGATCGACGAGATGCCGGGCATGGCATCCGCCTTCAATGCCTTCATCTCCTCGACGAAATCGAGCTTGTGGCCGAATTTCGGGTTGATCGTCCGGTCCGGCTCGTCGCCGCCGGCGGGCACATAGAAATTATGCAGGCGGATCCGCCGCGAGCCGCGCTCGAAGATCGCCGAGATGTGCCGGGCATCGCCGACATTGCAGTAGTTCTGACGATGGTCTTCAAGGAGCGGCACCTTCGAGGCTATGGCAACGCCGTGATAACCCTTCTGGCCGTGGATGATGATGTGCTGGTAACCGAGGTCCTTCAGCGGCTGCAGCGGAAACTCCGGCTCCTGGCACTTGATTTCCTGCAGGCAGAGAATGTCCGGCTTGTAGCGGACGAGGAACTGCTGGACGATCGGCATGCGCAGCCGCACGGAGTTGATATTCCAGGTCGTGATCGAAAATGTCATGATATCCCTCGGGCTTCGCCCGCGAGCTTTAGGAAATTTTGCGACCCCTGAGAAGCGAAAAGGGCCGCGCAATGAAGCGCAGCCCCTTATTCAGTTCAGGCCCTGCCGAGGTCAGCCCTTGCGGACGTCCTCATAGGGGATGGTGAAGACCTTTTCGTCCAGGTTCACGCCGTTCTGGACGTTGTAGATCATCACCGACGTATCCTTGTTCTGGGCGTCGGTGATCGTCCATTGGCGCAGGTCGTAGGTCTTGGAATCGAACATCATGGTAATGGTCGAATCGCCGAAGACGGTCTTGTTGCCGAGTACGATGGTGGTCAGATCGGACTCTTCCTTGACGTCGCGGACCATCTGGTTGCCAAGGTCGATACGGCTCGCCAAAAGCAGGCTGAGCGGCGTCTTGGAAAGCGGATAGATATCCCAGGTCTTGAGCTTCATATTGCCGATGACAACGTTCTTGCCGTCGGCGATGACGCGGATCGGCGACGGATCCTCGAAGTTGAAGCGCAGCTTGCCGGGACGCTCGATAAAAAATTTGCCGCCGGTCTGCTCGCCGCGCGGGCCGAACTGCACGAATTCGCCCATCATGGTTTTGACCGACGAGAAGTGGTCGGCGATTTTCTGAGCCGCAGCACTGCCGGCGCTCTGGGCGAAGCCGACGTTCGGCGCAAAGGCAGCCGCTGCCAGGCCCGCAAGCCCCAGCGAAAACTGCCGGCGGCCGAGCGCGCTGGAATTGATGTTTGAAAGGATGGTCTTTTCGTTCTTCATTTTAGTCTCCTTTCGTTATTCCTCCGCACCAAAGGCGGCGGCTTGATGGCCGGCCCGTGGCGATCACGAAAGCCTTACCGTTCGAGGATGTCGCCTTCTGTCGGCACCAGGATTTCGCGTTTGCCGGCATGGTTGGCCGGCCCGATCAGCCCTTCCTGCTCCATCCGCTCGATGAGCGAGGCGGCACGGTTGTAGCCGATGCCGAGACGGCGCTGGACATAGGACGTCGACGCCTTGCCGTCCCGCAGCACGATCGCCACCGCTTGATCATAGGGATCGTCCGACTCCGCGAGGTTGGACATGCCGGCCGGGCCGGAACCGTCGCCGTCCTCGTCGTCATCGGCCGTGATCGCATCGAGATATTGGGGGTGCCCTTGAGTTTTCAAGTAGGCGACGATGTCTTCGACTTCCGTATCGGAGACGAAGGGCCCGTGGACGCGCTGGATGCGGCCGCCACCGGCCATGTAGAGCATGTCGCCCATGCCGAGCAACTGCTCGGCGCCCTGCTCGCCCAAAATGGTGCGGCTGTCGATCTTCGAGGTGACCTGGAAGGAAATGCGGGTCGGGAAGTTTGCCTTGATCGTGCCGGTGATGACGTCGACCGAAGGGCGCTGCGTCGCCATGATCACATGGATGCCGGCGGCACGCGCCATCTGCGCCAGGCGCTGCACGGCGCCTTCGATATCCTTGCCGGCGACCATCATCAGGTCGGCCATTTCGTCGATGATCACGACGATATAGGGGATCGGTGCGAGATCGAATTCTTCCGTCTCGTACATGGCCTCACCGGTATGGCGGTCGAAACCGGTCTGCACGGTGCGGGTCAGCACCTCGCCCTTTTCCATCGCCTGCTCGACGCGGCTGTTGAAGCCGTCGATGTTGCGCACACCGATCTTCGACATCTTCTTGTAACGCTCTTCCATCTCGCGGACGGTCCACTTGAGCGCGACGACGGCCTTCTTCGGGTCTGTGACGACGGGCGACAGGAGGTGCGGAATACCGTCATAGACGGAGAGTTCGAGCATCTTGGGGTCGATCATGATCAGGCGGCACTTCTCCGGCGTATAGCGATAGAGAAGCGACAGGATCATGGTGTTGATGGCAACCGATTTACCCGAACCGGTAGTGCCGGCGACGAGCAGGTGCGGCATCTTGGCGAGGTCGGCGACGACGGGCTCGCCGCCGATCGTCTTGCCGAGCGCCATGGCGAGCTTCGCCTTGCTGTTTTCGAAATCCTTGCTGCCGATCATTTCGCGCAGGTAGACCGTCTCGCGGGTGCGGTTCGGCAGTTCGATACCGATCGCGTTGCGGCCGGGAACGACGGCGACGCGGGCGGCGATCGCGCTCATTGAACGGGCAATATCGTCCGCAAGGCCGATGACGCGCGACGACTTGATGCCCGGTGCAGGCTCGAGTTCGTAAAGCGTGACGACCGGGCCGGGGCGGACATGGATGATCTCGCCCTTGACGCCGAAATCTTCGAGAACGCCTTCGAGCAATCGGGCATTCTGTTCCAACGCGTCGGCGGACAGCGAGGCGTCGCGGGCAACGGCCTTCGGTTCGCTAAGGAGGTGCACGGATGGAAGCTGGAACCCGTCAGGCGCGATGAACGAGCCTTGGGCCTCGCGGGCGACACGAGCGCTCGGTCTCGGCGGCGTGGCCGAGGGCGCGACGCGCTGCTGGACGCGGACGCCATTGACGGTCAGAT
>NZ_JALBGV010000040.1 GCF_023006505.1 Neorhizobium sp. SHOUNA12A | reverse complement strand
CCTGGGCGACACTCATGCAGCGGCTGAGCTACACCCGCTGGGTCGCCCAAGGCGGCGACTGGGGAGCCGGCGTGACCCATGCGCTGGGCCATCTGCGGCCAGCCGGGCTCGTCGCTGCCCACGTGAACTGGCAGTTGGTGGTTCCCGATAAGCTTCCCGATCATCCGACCCCTGAGGAGCAGCTTGCCATCGACGGCGTCAGGCGCTTCACCGGCGACGGCTACGGCTACTTCCGCGAACAGGCAACGCGCCCGCAGACCATCGCCTACGGCCTGGCAGATTCGCCTGTCGGACAAGCGACCTGGATCTACGAGAAGTTCCAGGCCTGGACCGATAACCGGGGAAACCCCGAGGATGCCCTGAGCATCGACCAGATGCTCGACGACATCTCGATTTACTGGTTCACGGGCACGGCGGCGTCCTCCGCTAGGTTCTACTGGGAGAACGCGCGGAACGGTCGCGGTGCTAATGCCGGCCGAATCGAACTGCCGATGGCGGCGACGGTGTTCCCGCATGAGATTTTCACGACGACGAAGGCCTGGGCTGAGGCGCTGTGGCCGAACCTGTTCTACTGGAACAAGGTTGATCGTGGTGGCCACTTCGCGGCCGTCGAGCAGCCCGCGATCTTCGCTGATGAGATGCGCAAGGCGTTCCGCTCGATCCGCAGCGGCTGATCGGCATACCGTTTGCTGAAGTGGACGCTCACGACAAAATAAAAGACGAGCTGACTGACCGATTCCCGCGCCTGCACTGTTTTACCCGCCAAGCAGGTCGAATAAGGTCGAACCGGCGCGCGTGACGAAATGTACGCTGCGCGATTGAGGCTAAGTCCCCGCGGCCTAGCTATTGTCCGATGAGACTCACGGTGTGCGCGAAGCCATCAACGAGGGCGATCCGCCCAATACTGGAGCACTAATTCAAGGAGGGAAAAATGGCGACGCCATTTACCATCCATATTCCCGATCAACGCCTTAATGAGATCAGGCGCAAAGTCGAAGCTTATGACTGGGATCAGCTGCCAGACGCCGGGGGCTGGCGATCCGGAATAGGCAAAGCGGATCTTCAGCGCCTGGTCAGGTTCTGGCTTGACGGATTCGACTGGCGCGAGGTCGAGCGTAGGCTAAATCGGCGTCCTCATTTCACCGCTGAGGTTGACGGCCAGCGCCTTCATTTTATCCACGAAGTAGGCGACGGGACCAAACCGCCCATCCTTCTTCTACACGGCTGGCCGGGGTCCTTCATTGAGTTCGAGCAGATGATCGATCCGCTCATCGCAGACGGCCATGACGTGGTCATACCGTCCCTCCCGGGCTTCGCCTTCTCCAACCCGACCACAGGCATCCTTGGTCCGATCCGGATTGCGGAGCTACTGCACAGGTTCATGACCGAGCTATTCGGCGAGCGGCGCTACTTTGTGCAGGGCGGCGATTGGGGCGCGGGCATCGCTACCCGAATGGCCTATGGTCGTCCGCAAGCATTGCTTGGCATCCACCTCAACATGGTCCCGATCACGGCCGCTGATGTGCGTCCGACGACGTCCGCTGAGGAGGACTGGCAGGCCCGTTTCGCTGCCAATTCCGATCGAGAGAGAGGTTACAGCCATGAGCAGGGTACGCGGCCCCAAACGCTAGGCGTCGCGATGGCAGACAGTCCCGTTGGTGCGGCGGCCTGGATCCTTGAGAAGTTCGGTGTCTGGTCCGACTTGCCGAAGCGCGATGATGGCAGCCCTGACCTATGGGAGCGCTTTTCCGAAGAGCAATTGCTGACCAACATTATGCTTTACGTGGCGCCCGCTGCGGTCGTGACTGCGACCTGGATCTATCAAGGCCAACGGGAAGAGGGTGCAGACAAGGTGCCCGCCGGGACGCGTGTGGACGTGCCTACAGGCGTCGCCGCGTTCCCTGACCCCGTCTTCATACCTCCGCCGCGATCGTACGCGGAGAAGACGTACAATATCGTGCGTTGGACTGAGATGACCAAGGGCGGTCATTTCGCAGCGATGGAAGAGCCGGAACTGCTGCTCGCGGATCTGCGTGCCTTCATCGCTAGTACTCAGGGACATCACCGTTGAGATCGGGATTTTTGCCACTAGCCCGCCGCACCATTCGCGAGACATCTGTGCGAGGACCGACAATGACCACAATTGATCTTGCAAACGTCTACCTCGGGTATATCGCCTGCCTGAACAGCCAAGATTGGGAAAATCTCGGACGCTTCGTCCAGGATGATGTTCGTCGCAACAGCACTATGCTTGGCCTGAGTGGATACCGGCGAATGCTCGAGGATAATTTCGAGCAGATGCCGGACCTCCATTTCGACATCCAGATCCTTGTCGCTGAACCGCCCCATATCGCGGCCCGGCTGTGGTTCGACGTTACGCCGAAAGGGCAATTTCTTGGCGTTCCTGTGAACGGTCGGAAGGTGGCCTTCGCGGAGAACGTCTTCTACGAATTCCGAGGAGGCCGAATCCAAGAGGTTTGGTCAGTCATCGACAAGGCTGGTATCGAGGGTCAACTTAGATAATCTCCTAAGAAAACGGCATTTGTCGAGAAAGAGCCTGTATATGTCGAGAACGGGGCGTCTATTTGAACTAATAAGCCTGCTACGAGCACGCAGGATGCCCGTTACGGCGCAATATTTGGCGCGTGAACTGGGTATCTCGCGGCGGAGCGTATACCGGGACATTGAGACGCTACGCTCGCTCGGAGCGCCTCTCGATGGACAGGCGGGTATCGGCTATCGTCTGGGAGAAGGCTTCTTTCTCCCGGAATTCGCGTTTTCATCGGATGAACTGGACGCGGTAATCCTCGGTTTAGGCTGGGTGCGGCAGCGCGCCGATCCCGCCTTGGCACAAGGCAGCGAGAGGGCTCTTGCGAAGATACTTTCCGCCAGAAAAAACGGCCCAGCGACAAATGATGCGCCACCTGCTCTCGTAACCGCGGCCTCGGCGTCGGAGCGCAAGGACCCTCCGCAGGTCGCTTTGTTGCGGGATGCCATCCGCCGGCAACACAAAGTCGCGATCAGCTATGGGGACACCCACGGCAGGTTGTCGGATCGGACCGTCTGGCCGATCGCCATCGTCTATTTCGATGATGTGCGCGTATTGGCGGCCTGGTGCGAACATAGATCGGCTTTCCGCCACTTCCGCGTCGATCGTCTGCAACTACGGACGGTTTCGGAGGAGCGCTACCCCGGTCGACGCCAATCCCTCGCGGCGCGGTGGCGGCAGCAGGATCGTGATTGGCGTTCGATGATGACGGTTTCTGACACGTCGAGGGGCTATCAATCGACGGGTGCAATCGCTCCACGCACCCTGTGAAAGGAAAGATAGATGGCCTTGCCCGGTTCGAACCCGATCGCGGCGCAACAGTGGGGCAGCGCAGTCCTGCGTTACGCAGTTATCCTGGTGAGTTTGGTGGTTTTACCAATCCCGGCTTCAGCACAGGCAGTTCCGGGTCCGGCGAAAAGAGAAGGATCAGCTATGACGAATCAAGAAGCCTGGAAGATCTACAAAAAATATCTAAGCGCTTGGAATACAACCTCGATCGAAGAGCGTTTGAAGATCGCCAACGAGGTTTTGAGCGAGAACATCGAATACCACACTGCAAGACATGACCTGACCACCGGTCGCTCGCTAGTCATCGAAGACATGGCCACGTTCCATGAGAGATTCCCGGGCGGACATTTCGAAATCGGCGATATCTCTTCGCACCACAATGTGGCTCTATTGACTTGGGTTATCATCCAGGCCGATGGCAAGGAGTTTGCTCGCGGAGGTGATCAAATCACAGTCGGTAGCAACGGACAGATCTCTAAAATAACGACCTTTGCGCCGTCTGTAAAAGATCCGAATTAATTTCTGCGAATTGAATTTGGCACTCGCGTCGCGCGTCTGCTTGCGTCACGATGCCGGGCCAGCTTTCGGAGGGCTTCCGAACTCGCGCTTAAAAGCGTGACCGAACGCGCTCTGGGACTCGTAGCCAACGCTCCTTGCTATAGTGGCAACATTCGCATCCCCCCTAGCCAGCGCCGTACGAGCAATGGTTAGGCGCCACGCCCGCAAGTAGGTGAGCGGCGGTTGACCTACGCGGCGGGCGAAGGCGGCGGAAAAAGCGGCGCGCGACATACCGGCGACGCTCGCGAGCCCGGCCACCGTCCAAGGCCGCGAGACATCCTCGTGGATCGCTTGGAGAACCCGACCTAGCCGGGGGTCTGAGAGCGCGCCAAACCATCCAATTCCGACTTGCTCGGGCTGGCTTGCGTAGGCGCGGATCGCTTCTACCAACAAGATGTCGGCCAGGCGTGAACTGACGACTTCTCCGCCAATTCTGTCTCGCTGGATCTCGTCGTTCATCAGATTGAGGATCGTTGCTATTGCTCCCGACGCAGGCGTGCCGCGGGGGACGAGCAAAAAGTCCGGCAGCATGTCGAGCAGGAAGTCTGCATTGTCAGCGGCAAAGCTGACCGTTCCTCCAATCCCTATTGTGTCATTGCCTCCGAAGCGGGCCACGTCGCAACCAGAAGCCCCATAAAAGACCTGTCCATCGATCGGCGTTTGTGCCGGGTCGCTCGCCACCACATAGGGAGTGCGTCCCAGCAGACCGACGTCACCTGCCTGCATCAACTGAGGCTCGCGTGAAGGCAGCAGCATCCAGCTTGTGCCGCGCAACACCGCAACGAACTTGAGCCGATCCATTGCGGGAAACGCGAGAGCCCATTCCCCCGCGGCCTCCATGCGCGTGCGCCGCGTCACCCTCGCACCAAGGACATCAAGCACATTCGATAGTGGGTCGGCCATCAATTTGGACGATTGCGACAACTTCATAGCCTAGGAAGCATAGATCATCTTGCCGCGCTTGGCTATTTTCTTCGGAAGAACTCGGCAATGGAGATCGGCAATGAGCGTCGAAGGCAAAGTCATCGCGATCACAGGGGCGAGCAGTGGCATTGGGTGCGCGACGGCGAAATTGCTGGCGAAACATGGCGCTTACGTTGTGCTGGGCGCCCGCAACGAGAAGGCCCTCGCAGCGATCACGGCCGAGATGACCGCTGCGGGCGGCAAGGTTGCGTTCCTAGCGACCGATGTCCGCCGCCGGCGCGATCTTGAAGCGCTTGTTGGATTGGCGGTCGAACGGGGCGGCAAACTTGATGCCATCGTTAACAACGCCGGAATTGGACCGATCTCGCGATTCGACGCGCTGCGTGTCGAGGATTGGGACGCAATGATAGACGTTAATCTGCGTGGCACTCTCTACGGGATCGCCGCCGCGCTGCCGGTGTTCACGCGGCAGGGAAGCGGCCACGTGATCAACGTCATCTCTACCGCGGGTATCAAGATACTACCGACGATGGGCGTCTACGCCGCGACCAAGAATGCAGTCCGGACGGTGACGGAAGCCCTGAGGCAGGAGGCGAGATCGAAGCTTCGCGTCACGGAGATATCACCGGGAATGGTAGCCACGAACTTCGGAGACTCGATTACAGACCAGGCAGTCAAGGAGGCCATCGGTAAACGCTTAGGAAATATCGCGATCCCTCCCGGTGCAGTCGCACGGGGCATTCTCTTCGCACTGGAGCAGCCGCCCGAAGTCGATGTCGGCAGCATAGTCATTCGGCCGACTGCACAGGACTGAGGAGCGGTGCTCGAGCTTCAGCGTTGAAGCGATGCCACTGGATGCGGAATTTCTCGTATCGGCGCGTCCCCAGGCTTGTTCGCAGCGACATCACCTTCGTCGGAGCAGCACCACACGACACTTGACAGTTCGTTCGGTACCTTGCAATATTCGCAAGCTACCAAACAAATGGAGGGACCTTGTCCTCATGCAGGACGAACGAGACGTCGAACATCTGACCGTGGGAGCATGGACAAAGCGATGCTATTTTGCGGGACGGGCCCTCATGGACGCGACCCTTCGTCCATACGATCTGGGTTCGACGCAATGGTACGTTCTCTGGCATTTGGCAAACGCTGGTCCGGCGGTGCAGCGCGATCTCGGACGTGCCCTTGAGCTCGAGCGAGCGACTTTAAGCGGGATCATCGCCACGCTCGTTCGCAAAGGCCTGGTCCAGCAGACCTCGGATGGAGAAGACCAGCGCCAGCGTCTTCTGACCCTGACGAGTTCAGGCGAGGCCCTGTGGCGCGAGCTCCCCGACCTCTCGTTTATCCACCAAGCCGCTTTTGACGGCATCGATGAGGCCGATCTGGCCGCGACGATGCGCGTCCTTCGATTGGCGACCGGGCGGCTACAGACCCTCTCACGGAAGGTGTGAGCTCATGACTATACTGATAACTGGAGCGACGGGCCTTGTTGGCGAGCGCCTTGTTCCGCGGCTGGTAGAAGCAGGTCTTGCTTGCCGGCTGCTGCTGCGGGCAGGGAAAACCTGCCCGCCGGGCGCAACGGCCATGACCGGCGATATTCTTGACCCTTCGACGCTGTCGGAAGCTGTTCGGGGTGTTTCGGCGATTGTGCACCTAGCCGCCGTCTTTCGCAGCCCGGATACGGATTTGATCTGGAGGAGTAACCTGGAGGGCACCCGCAATCTGATCGCCGCCGTGCAAGCCAATGCGCCCGACGCTCGGTTCATCATGGCGAGCACGTCGAATGTCTATAACAAGAACTCGACCCAGCCCGGCCGGGAGACAGATAGTGTTGAGCCGGAACAAGCCTACCCCGCCAGCAAGGTCGCAGCCGAGAAACTGCTGCGCGAGAGTGGCTTGAACTGGTCGATCTTACGGTTCCCGTTTGTTTATGGCGACGGCGACGGTCACCTGGAGATGCTGCCAAAGCACCTGGTCGCCTTCGGCTTCCATCCCGCCAATCGCATGAGCACGATACACCATCGCGATATTGCAACGGCGATGAGATTGGCGCTGGCAGGCGCCTTCGATGGCCGGATCGTTAACATATCCGATGAAGCGCCGACGACGGTCTATGAATTGGCGGGACTCGTGGGGCAAAAAATGGAACCCTCGGCCGAGGCAATGCAAAATCCATGGTACCTCCATGTTGATGCATCGCTCGCGCGGAGTCTTGGTTTCCGGCCGATCGTGAGGACGGTGTACCAGGCTGCGCAGGAAAAAATACTCTAGGGCAATAATGCATGTCCTGCAGGCGCCCGATTATGCTGCTTCGAAGCAACCGCTTCTATTGGCGCGCTGGCCGTATGCGGTCCCGGTTGATAGTTCGGGCCTGAGAAGCGTTCCCCCGTCGCGCGTCCTCGATCTGCTGGCGGCGACACTTTCTTTCGGGCCGAGACCGGCGGGGCCACGCCAGGCGGCAAGACCACTGACGGTGGGACGCACAAGTCGCCGGGCAATGGCGGGCCAAGTTGCGCCACGCCCGTATAGTCGCGTGGGAGCACTGACATCATAAGTGACCATCGCAATTACGGTCGGAACGACTTCTCCATAGGCAAGCCGAAGAAAGATCCAATCAAACAGCCAATGCTGGACCGGGATGCGCCGAAGAGGCTATTGCCGAGATCCACCGCGTGAGGCGACGCCACTTGTAAAGACGCTAACCAAATGCGCTATATGCGCTTCAGGCAAATTGTCCTGCTCTGTGGCGAGCGAGATTGCGGTCGCTACGCACACAAGATCATCGAAGCTGATGTCTGGTCGAACTGCCCCTGCCTTCTGCGCACTGTTCAACAGGCGAACGCCTTCGGCCGTGGTTGCGAGACATCCGGGCGTCCCGATTCTCATAACCATCCCGAGCGATGCTGCCAGACCACGATAGACGTTTGTGTGCTGAACGAGGTCTTCCAAATATGCGCGTAGAGCGTCCAAAGGATCAAGTTTGGATGCTCTGGCACGGCTCGCTTCCGCAAAAGCCAGAAATCGGGCGCTGTATGTGGCGGCCAAGAGGTCTTCTCTCGTCGGAAAGCGGCGATAAAGCGTCCCGATCCCGACCCCGGCGCGCTTTGCGACGTCGTCCAATGAAACGCCCGCGCCTCGCTCCAGAAAGACCTCCTCCGCTGCGGCAAGGATCCGCTCCTTGTTCAGCCGCGCATCGGCTCGCAATGGAGTTTCGTCCGCCAAAAAATCGACCTCACTGTGACTTGTAAGTGGAGGATATCTCCATATAGTAAGTGGAGCAATCCTCCATTTACTATGAAGCGAGCGAATGGCATGACGAAGCGATTTGAGAAGAAGGTCGTGGTGATCACAGGCGGGACCGACGGGATAGGCTTGGCAACGGCCAAGTTGTTTGCAGCAGAAGGTGCCCACACGTATGTCACGGGCCGACGGCAGAAACGCCTGGACGAGGCGCTAGAGGAAATCGGCAACGGCGCCATTGGCGTTCAAGGCGATGTCAGCGATCTCGCGGACCTCGACAAACTCTATGCAGAAGTAAAGCGTGATCACGGCCGCGTTGACGTGGTATTCGCCAATGCCGGCGTGTCCGAGTCCGCCCCGATCGGCGCGATTGAAGAAGATCATTTCGACCGGGTCTTCGATATCAACGTCAAAGGTATGGTCTTTACGGTGCAGAAGGCTCTACCGCTGATGCCTTCCGGCGGCGCTGTCGTGTTGACCGGATCGGGGGCGGGCAGCAAGGGCTTTGCCAACCTGTCCATTTATAGCGCGACCAAAGCAGCGATTCGCTCGTTCGCACGAACTTGGACGATCGACCTGAAAAGCCAGGGTATTCGTGTGAACGTCGTTTCACCCGGCATGGTCCTGACATCGGCAATGCAAACCTATCTGCAGAACAATGCCGGCGCTGAGGAGTGGATGCAGCAGGCTATTCCGTTCGGTAGGCTTGCCCAGACCGAAGAGGTCGCCAAGGCGGTGCTGTTTCTGGCATCGAACGATAGTAGCTTCGTTGGCGGCGAAGAACTATTTGTCGACGGCGGCTTCGTGGCAGTGTGAGAACCGAGTACCGGGACCGTCGAGACGTCTGGCTTCTATAGAACGGCGCCCCAGCACAGACCGGCGGCGCGAGGGGGTCGTTTTCGGCCGGCACATGCACCCGCTTGGGCAGACCTTGGTCACTGTCTCCGCCACAGTGTTGCTCAAAAGGAAGGTGGCCCTATTGAGACACCCCACCCGGGTGACGTCGAGTGGATCCCTCCTCAGGTGAAGCCGAAACGAGGAATTCGAACTCCGATTCCCGGCATCACCTGCACGGGCGTCACTGCTACCGGCCAGCGAACCACATGAATTGTGGAAGACCTTTTAGGTGCCAAAAGCCACGATATCCGCGCAAAGGCGCATTGGAACGCTGTGACGACCGCGCGTACCTACGTCATCAACAAACACCGCGTTCGGGCGGCAATGGAACATTGTGAGACCGTATGCCCCAGAGCTGTCAACGCATAGCGTGTGCAGCTACATAATGTGGGCGAGTGCAATCGCGTCAGCTACATCCTCGGAGCGCTCATCCAACATCGACGTTGCCACACGAATGTTATTGCTGTGAGCAATGCAGAATTTGCTTCCCGAGTTGACCGCAATGTTCCGGGCAGCGAGCGTAACCATTGCAAAGGGCTCAGAGACCACCGGCACCCACAAAGATAACCCGTCTCCATCTTCGATGGTTAGGCCGCGCACGCGCAGAGCGCTAGTGAGCATATCGCGTCGTTTTTTATAGATAGCCCGGGCAGATGCGATGCCTTCCCAAGTTTCCGGTTGGCGCAACAACCATGCGCCGGCGGCTTGAAGAACGCGGCTGGTCCAGGCGGCACTAAAACTACGATAAGACTGGATCTGTTCAACGATTGCCGCTGTGCCTGACAATACCGCCAAACGAAGATCGGGGCCGAGCGTCTTGGAAAACGAGGTAATGTGAATGACCCTATCGGGAAACTGCGCGCCAAGCGAATGACGCTCAACCCCCGAAATATCGGACATGCCGTCATCCTCAATTATGAGGGTGTCGCTGTCACGTAGTACTTCAGTCAGTTCGCCCAAACGTTGCGGCGTCACTGTCCGGCCGGTCACTGAATGCAGCCGCGGCTGAAACAGGAAAACGACCGGTTTGTAGCGCATCGCATCCTGGAGCGATGAGGGCAGCGGGCCGTACTCGTCACATTTCACAGGTAGTATACGTGCACCCTGATGCTCAAGAATATCGAGGAGCCGCATCGCCGTCGGTTCTTCGATGGCGACAGGCGCGCCGGGCGTCACCAGCGCATGAATAGCAGTATACACTGCATTATAACCGCCGTTGGTCGCAAGCATCGCTTCCGGTTCATAGGGCCATGTCTTGCGTACTTCGGCCTCCAGCTCCGGCAGAATACGGCTGCGCTCATAGCTGTTGAGGTTCTCTGCGGAAGCCCCGTATGCCAGCGCCTTCTCCAAAGTCGGCAGCAGCCTTGGGTCCGGAACGGCCATCGTCAGGTCGAGCACATCTGCACCGTAGTGGCCGGAACTCGCAAGACGCTCTGGCTTTGCGATGAAGCGGTCACCACTGACCCAGGTGCCGTTACGGCCCCTTCCTGTAATGATCTTTTGCCGTCTGAGTTCGCTCCAAGCTTCCGAAATCGTCGCCGGGCTGACACCGAGCGAAAAAGCGAGATCACGGATGGGAGGCAGCTTGGCGCCTACGGGAAGCGCCCCTGCCCTGATCAAGGCACTGGTTTCCAACGCGATTCCGTGAATTGTTCGATCGCTTAATTTTTCGGCAAACCAGATCGAATCGTAGGTGTCGCTCATTTTCTCACCAGTTTAAATGTTCAATAACGTAATAACATTTGATCATTACGATGTGAACATTTTAATCTCTCTTCATAAGCACTTTCCGACATGAGTATGTAGAATGACACTGGGCCTTCGAATTGCACTGCGTGACTGGGACTATATGACCCCGCTGATCCTCGGCGATGTCGCTTCCGACAAGCTCGACTTACGGGTGGACCGGATCGGAACGCTTGTGTCCCATCTCGGCAAGAGCCCCGACCACGAGGCCGCCGAGATTTCGTTCAGCCGCTATACCCAGCTTCGCCACGACGGCGATGACAGCGTCGTTGGCATTCCCAACTTCATCATGCGCGGCTTCCGCCATCGCTGCATCATGACCACTCGCGACAGCGATCTGACAACGCTCGGCCAGCTGGCCGGCAAACGCATCGGCGTCACCGGATGGCGCGACAGCGGCAACACGTGGACGCGTGCGGCTATCCGCCGCGAAGGCGTCGGGGTCAAGGATGCGATGTGGTATGCTGGCCGCCTGACAGAGGCACACCCAGTCACCGATCGCCTCGACGGCTTTGGCCAGCCCGGCCTGATCGAAGCCTGCCCCGGCGAACGCCCGATGGTAGACCTTTTGCGCGAAGGTGGGCTGGATGCGATCTTTACGCCCTTCATGCCCGATGGCTATTTCGAGCCTGGCTCACCGTTCCGTCAGGTGCTGGCCGATTTCCGCGCAGAAGAGCGCCGGTATTTCGACGATGTGGGATACGTTCCGGGCATGCACCTGATCGGCATCAAGGCTGATATCGTTGCCGAGAACCCATGGGTAATTGCCGAAGTCAGCAGACTGATCGACGAGTCGCAGCGCATGTGGACCACCAAGCGTCGCAAATATGCCGAAACCACGCCATGGATGTTCGACGAGGTCCTGAAAACCTCGCGCGAGCTGCCCAAAGGCTGGGATGCCAGCGGATTTGCCGCCAACCGCAAGATGATCGACGATTTTGCCAGTGAACTGCACGCGCAGGGCATCATGAAGCGCCACATGGCGCCGGAAGAGCTTTTCGCATTCGATACGGATGGCAGCCGGATCTGACCGGCAGCTGTAACGTTACTCTCTCAAGAAACGTAGCTTTGTAAAACAAGGGGAATGACCATGTCGCATAAGAAACTCATCGCTCTCGCCCTCGCCGGCGTAGCACTTGCGGGCGTCGCCAGGGCGCAGGACGCATCCATCAAACTGGACGTCAACAAGGCGCTCCACAATCGCCTGCCGGAAGACATCAAGTCCGCCGGCAAGATGATCTCCGTCAACAACGGTTCGTTCCCTCCCTACGAAATCGTCACCGGCACCGATATGACAGGCGCCAGTGCCGACCTGACCGATGCGCTCGGACAGGTTCTCGGCGTCAAGATCGAGCATGCGACTGTCGGTGGTCTGCCGGCCCTGCTGGCCGGCGTCAACGCGGGCCGTTACCAGTTCGCCTTCGGCCCGATCGGCGACTACAAGGATCGCGAAGCAGCAAGCGACTTCGTCGATTGGGTGCAAGAATTCGTGGTCTTCGCCACTCTCAAGGGCAATCCCAAGGGCATTGGCTCGCTGGACACGTCCTGCGGCCAGCGCATCTCGGTCATGGCCGGCGGATCCGCCGAACGGGTGATCAAGGCACAGTCGGACAAGTGCAAGGCTGACGGCAAGGAACCGGTGGAGGTCCAGTCCTATACCGATCAGCCGGCATCGATCCTGGCCGTCCGTTCCAAGCGCGCCGATGCCTTCTTCTCCTCACAGGCGCCGCTGACCTATTTCGTCTCCCAGGCGAACGGCCAGCTGGAACTGACCGGCGTCGGCCAGAAGAACGGCTTTGAAGACATCTTCCAGGGCGCCGTCGTGCCGAAGGGCTCACCGCTCGGCCCGGTGTTCGTCGATGCCATCAAGGTGCTCATGGACAATGGCACCTATGCCGCGATCATGAAGAAATGGGGCCTCGAGAACAACATGATCAAGCAGCCCGGCCTCAACCTTGGCGGGCAGCTTCCCAAATGAGCACCGCCAGCAACAACAACGCAGCGCCTTCGGGCGCCGCGGACTTCCGCGACGTGGCGACGGCTCACACGCCTTTCCGGGCTGGCCCTCTCGCCCTCCGGATCGTGATTGCGCTGGTCGTCGTCGACTTCGGCTGGATCATTGCCGCCAATGAAAACTTCGGCTGGCCGGTTGTTGCGCGGTATTTCTTCGATCCGACGGTTTTGAGCGGTCTTTACGTCAGCCTTGGCCTCACCGTGATCGCCATGATCCTCGGTGTCGCGCTCGGCCTGGTGATCGCTATTGCCCGCATGTCAGACGACAAACTGGCGAGTTCGTTCGCCTCGCTGTTCATCTGGTTCTTCCGCGGCACGCCGCTGCTCGTCCAGCTGATCTTCTGGTACAACATGTCGACGTTGTTTCCGGCGATATCGATTTCACTTCCCTTCGGTCCGACACTCATCAGTTGGGATACCAATTCTGTGATCACGCCGATGACCGCGGCGATCGTTGGCCTCGCACTCAACGAAGCGGCCTATATGGCAGAAGTCATCCGCGGCGGCCTTCTGTCGGTTGACCGCGGCCAGACCGAAACGGCGGAAGCCTTCGGCATGACCAAGGCGCGAGCCCTGCGGCGGATCATTATTCCGCAGGCGATGCGTTCGATTGTGCCGCCGACCGGCAACCAGCTGATCAGCATGATCAAGGCGACCTCGATCGTCAGCGTCATCGCCATGGCCGATCTGCTTTATTCGGTGCAATCGATCTATAACCGCACCTTTGAGATCATCCCGATGCTGCTGGTCGCGGTCCTCTGGTACCTGCTCATCACCTCGGTGCTGAATATCGGTCAGGGCTATATCGAAGCCTATTATGGTCGCAGCGACCGCCGCAATGGCGCCACGCCCAAGCTAGCAGCTGTCACAGAGGAGGCAAGCCATTGACCATCGTCGATATCACCAAGCCCCTCGTCCAGGCTCGTAATGTCCACAAGTCCTTCGACCGGCTCGAAGTGTTGAAGGGCATCGACCTCGACATTATGCCGGGGGAAGTCGTGGCCGTTCTGGGGCCGTCCGGCTCGGGCAAATCCACCTTCCTGCGCTGTATCAATCACCTCGAAGATATCCAGAAGGGATATATCGAGGTGGATGGCGAGCAGATCGGTTACCGCGTCAAGAACGACCGGCTGGAAAGACTGTCGCCCAACGGCATTGCCAGGCAGCGTCGAAAGATTGGCATGGTGTTCCAGCAGTTCAACCTCTACCCGCACATGACAGTCTTGCAGAACATTATCGAGGCGCCGGTCGGCGTTCACGGTCAGAGCCGCAAGGATGCCATCGAGAACGCCAAGGGCCTTTTGGAGCGCGTCGGTCTGTCGGAGAAGGCACATGCCTACCCGCGGCAGCTTTCCGGCGGCCAGCAACAACGCGTCGCAATTGCCCGCGCGCTGGCGATCAAGCCGAAGCTGATGCTGTTCGATGAGCCAACCTCGGCGCTCGATCCGGAACTGGTCGGCGAAGTGCTGGCGACCATGCGGGATCTGGCAAAGCAGGGCCTCACCATGATCGTCGTCACCCACGAGATCAGTTTTGCACGTGAAGCGGCCGACCGGGTGGTGTTCATGGACGGAGGGGTGGTCATCGAACAGGGAAACCCGGAAGACGTGATCGGCAACCCGCAGCATACGCGCACGCAGGCTTTTCTGTCGCGCTTCCTGTAAATCCTCCCCGACTAGCCCCGGCCGAAAGGCCGGGGTCTTTTGTTCAAAATCTTAAAGTCTGGATATTCCATGCCTAGCCAAGACAATCTCTACGCCCGCATCGCCGATTTCGAATCTATGGAAGCCGAGCTGAAGGCGACCCGCCAGCATCTCCATGCTCATCCGGAACTCTCTTTCGAAGAGGCCGAAACCGCCCGATACGTAGCCGAAAAACTCGAAAGCTGGGGTTACACGGTAACCCGCAATGTCGGCGGTCATGGGGTTGTGGCGACGCTCAAGAATGGCACCGGCACAAGGAGCATCGGTATCCGCGCCGACATGGATGCGTTGCCGATCGAAGAAGAGACTGGCGTCGCCTATGCCAGCACCGTGCCCGGCAAGATGCATGCGTGCGGTCACGACGGCCACACCACGGTTCTGCTCGGGGCCGCTGAATATTTGGCGCGCACCAAGCGCTTCAACGGCACAGTGACGCTGATCTTCCAGCCTGCTGAGGAAGCAGGCCAATTCAGCGGTGCGCAGCGGATGATCGCTGACGGCCTGTTCGAACGCTTTCCGATCGACGCTATTTTTGGCCTGCACAACCATCCCGGCATGCCGGCCGGCACGCTGCTCACCCGAGCCGGCCCAATGATGGCCGCCGGCGACACCGTCAAGATCACTGTCACCGGCAAGGGCGGACATGCCTCGCGTCCGCACCTGACCGTCGATCCGGTCCTTGTCGCCTGCAATCTCGTGATGACGCTGCAATCGATCGTCTCGCGCAATGTCGATCCGACCCAGACGGCGGTCGTCACGGTAAGCACCATTCATGCCGGAGAGGCATCGAACGTCATCCCTAATAATGCCAGGATTTCGATGAGCGTGCGCTGCTTCGATCCCGCGATCCGCGTTTTCCTCGAGGAGCGCATTCGCAAATTGACGGCAAGCGTTGCCGAAGGGCACGGCGCCACCGCCGAGATCGAATACGAATACGGTTATCCCGTTGTAGTAAATTCCGAGGAGGAGACGGCCTTCGCACGCGAGGTCGCCGAGGAACTGGTTGGCACCGACCATGTCTCGACCTGCCCGCCTCTGCCCGGCAGCGAAGACTTTGCCTATTTCCTTCACCATCGTCCCGGCAGCTTCCTGCGGCTTGGCAACGGCAAAAATTCGCAGATCCTGCATTCATCAAAATACGACTTCAACGATGGCAGCCTGACCACTGGCGCTGCGATGTGGGCACGCCTGGCCGAGCGTTATCTCAACGTATGAGGCCGTCTGAAAAATAGAGTTTCGCCTTGATGGGATTCGAACAGCGACCTCGGCAGACTTAATGCTTCAGACACTTAGGCATTCATGTGGCGGTGAAGTTGGAATGTCCGCGGTTGCGCAAAGTAGAAATGTCACTTTGGGCGCGGCGTCAGCCATTTAGACATGCGACACTCGACATCTCCACTGGCGCTGAGGCAAGCCCCCGACCGGACCGGCTGGCCAGGTTGCAAGGGAAGGGAGGGGGCGGGTGATAAACACCCCATTCGGCTTTAGCTTCCTCAGTAGCAATTGTTTCCTTGGCGGTTGATACTCGCTTGCGCCTGTATGTAGCAAGATAGGGATCTAAGCGGCACGATGCTTCCGGAAATCAAGTTGCAGGGTGACGTCGATGTCGCCGCGCTGTCACCACTTCTTCGCGGCATGCTTCTTTCCGTTGCCTATGCTAACGGTGAGGGTGGCATTGGGCTGACGGCGACCGGCGCCATGAACCGCAAGTTCGTGCATTGGGCCGCTGTGAACTTCCTCTGGCCCGACTTCACAGCAAAAGATCTCTACAGCATGAACAAGGTGCTCAATGAAAGCGACATGCCGCCGCTTTGGGTGGTGCGCGACATGACCCGTCATCTAAAGCTGCTGCGCCGGAGAAAGGATGTGCTGCTGCCAACCAGACGCGGCCGGGAGTTCCTGATGAACCCGCAAGCCTTCTTCGATCTGGTCGCCACGGATTACCTCTATTCCTATGTCCACGCCACCGAGCGGGAAGAGGAGGTCCAAGCGCGGTTACGCTGGTGGCGCATGTTCCTCAACCTTCTCAACATCAAAGCCAGAGAAGGTTGCACGCCATTAGATGTTGTGAAGATCCTCTATCCAGATCTGGCGCCTCTTTCAGAAACCGAAATGACCCTAGAAGCCTGGGAGTTAAAGTCCGATCTCCAGTATGGCGTCTTACGGCGCTTGTGCTGGCTCGGCTTGCTCTATGAAGCAAGAGAGGGGCTCACACTCTTCCAGGACGGATCCTTCCACAAGACGCCGCTTTGGTCCGCCTGCCTGCAATTGGAATCGGATACGCAGAGCGACATCGGCGTGCACTGACGATTTTTATTCCGCCGCTGGCTGCCTCAATAACGCTTTCTGACGCTTCGCAATCACCGCTGGATCGTTCATAAAATCCGTGCTCCGTCCCGGCTTGCGGCCACGCTTCTGATAGCCGTTTGCCGTGCTGCCGTCGCGAATGCCGAACATATGATCCGTTTGGCCCGTTCGGCGAAGACCGCTCTTGCTGCGCTGCTGTTCTCGGCCGGCCTGCAGCTCAGCGACGATCGACAGCACGTCGTCCAAACGCTTGTTCTCAACGACTTCGGATCGATGCACCGATCGCAACGTGTCGAAGGTTCTGTAGGGCAGGGCAAAGCTCTCGTGCATGATCTCGAGGCGGCCGTCCGGATAGTCGCAGACCACGACCTTCTTACCTGCCAGGGACCTGGAAAGGTCCGTCGGATCAAGAATGAACAGCACCTTGTCGTAGCGCAGCGTCAGGGCCTGCGACAGCGTGCGGACCTCCTTGCGGCACATGGCACCATCGAGGTTCTCATGATCGGCCAAAGGTCGGTGCACGTCTTTCGGATTGCGTGGCGGCTTGCCGAACCGCGAATTGAAATCCGCAATGAACTCAGGCGCATAGGCGTTGGCCGCCTCAATCGTATCGATGCCGCGAAGCCGCATCTCCTTCACCAACCGGTCCTGCAATGTCTGATTGGCACGTTCCACACGGCCCTTGGCCTGCGGAGTGTTGGCGCAGATGATGTCGATGTTCAACTCATAGAGCGCCCGACCGAACTGCGTCAGGCCACTCGTCCGGTCCTTCTCGGACGCATGGGTCGAACGAAAAACACCATGCTTGTCGCTGTAGAAAGCCAGCGGCTTGCCCCATTGCTGCAGATAGGCCTTGGTCGCGTGCAGATAGTCGAATGTGTTCTCCGATCCGGCAAACCGTAGATGCAAGAGCTTGCCGGTGGCGTCATCGATATAAACGAGTAGGGCGCATTTGGGGCCGCGGTTCTCGAACCACCAGTGATGCGACCCATCGATCTGCACCAGTTCGCCAAAGCAGTCGCGCCGGCCGCGTGGCTGGAAAACCCGTTTCTTGCGTTCCCGGCGCGAGATCCAGATGCCGGCCTCGGTCATCCATTGCCGCAATGTCTCCTTGGCAACAGAGATCCGGTGCAACTCGATCAGCTTCTCGCGCGCCAATGTCGGGCCGAAATCCAGATAGCGCTCGCGGATCAGATCCAGCGCCGCATTGCGGAAATCCTCGCTGTGACGCCGGTTGCTCGGACGTGATCGCTTCTTCGAAACGAGGCCGGCTGGACCATCCCGGTCATAGGCCTGCAACAGCCGATGGACCTGACTTCGACTGAGGTCGAGCAATTCGGCGGCCTGAACAACGCTCAGGCGTAGGTCAGGGATCTTCTGGATGACTTCGAGGCGATGCAATTCTTTCTGCGACATGGTGATCAAACAGGACATGACAACTCCAACCGCTCATGGTCTCGACCAGGCTGAAGATCATCATCCTTGCTCCCAACGTTGGCTTTGACCAGTGCGTCGAGAGGCGAGACTGTCGCATCTCTAACTGGCCCAACTGTCGCATTACTAAATAGCCGCTACATTCATGTGTGGCGTAGTTATTTTTATGGAACTGCTGTAGGAGGCAGACCCATGGGCGCTGAACAGGGAAGGCACGTTTAGCCCTGGCTGTCGGAACGGTGCCCGCAATCGATCGCGAAGTTCACCATTGATCTCGACCGCCCGAACCTACATGAGCATGTGAGCACCATTGAGCGTCCAGCGCATCTGTTGCTTCGTGAGCATCCGCTTGCCGACCAACGAGTTCACCGCTGACTCAGCGAGGGTGGTGGCGACACGAAGCCCGGCTCGGTAGCGCTTCCGTAGTTGACGATCGCACCGCGGTTCGATCGAATATAGGTCAAGAGTTGCGAACCGAGGCTGTGAAGCCCTTCGAGCGAGAAAACGTCTTCTTGCTGCGAGTGCTTCAGCCGTGCCAATAGCCCCTCGAGACTACGGATGGCGCGATCGACACGTCCGTGCCACAGACGCCATTTTACGGCTGTGATCTCCCTGTCGATGGACGAAAGGCTTTCGGAGAGACCGGATTGGGATCGTACCATACAGTCCGCGATCTGCTGCATGGTCCTGGACCCGCATGGCAATTTGGAACCAGTCGATAATATGAGTTGTCGGTTTTGGCAGAGCACGAGGCAGGCGCTTGAGGATTTCAGCGCCATCCGAGAGCACGATAACGTCGCCAAAACCGCGATATCCCTCCCGTCGAAGCGCATGCCAAGTTCGATCCCGGACTGCCCTCTGCTCGGTGTTGGCGGTGACGAAATAGCGGCCGCCGGCATCGCCCCTACCACCGCGACCGCATCGGCCTACAACAAGCTCGAAGCTTCGTGCTGAATTGGGTTCCGCGCTACGAACGTGGGCGGTGTCGATGCTGATGACGAACTCTTTGCGTCGATCACCAGGAAGCGGCATTTCGAGTTGATGTCACTCCTCCATCTTCCTTGTCGCGAGCCATTCTTCATTTGCAACATGGTTGTCGATCCGCTCGCCGACCCTGATGGTACGATTGCGCACGGTCGCGTGCGTCTCGATTGGCTCAACAGGGAGAAACTTGGCGAGTACATTCGCTGCCTGCCTGTAGGATATAACGCTTGCCAGCTGTGCCGTCAGTTCCATCAGCTCAGACGTCGCCCGATCGGGGCAGATTTCCTTCAGCGGCGCGAACGCACCCACCATGCCTGGATAGCAATCGCTGCACATCATCCAGCGGGGATTGCGAACCTTCACTGTGCCAAAGACGGTTCTGATGCGGCGCGTTGTGTAATCCTTGACCGCCCGGAACGTATGGCAATTCGGGCAGACTCGGCGATAAAGGGAATAGGTCTCGGCCTCATGGTTCACGACGGCGTTCTGCAGCGATTCCATAATTTTCTTGCCGTCCTCAATCGACAGGCCGAGGTCACCGTCAAACAGCCGCTCCCACCTCTTGTGGATGCGGACCTCCTTTCGGCAAATATCGCCGAACTCATTCTTGCCCTCGATCGTGATCTTCCATTCCACTGCCATCGTCGCCTCCTTCATCGAAGCAACCAAGATGGCCCGGCCGGCACTAACAGTTCATGCGCACCCCGGAAAAGTTACCGGTCTCGTTTTGCGTGGACCTCGCCGGACGTAGCGTCATCGTCCAATGGCGCGCCATATCGGCTGCGAACAACGAAAACCAATCCTCAGCCCGAGATCCAAGGCGCATTCGACACGGTGATCGGCGTGGATAGATCGTAAAGGACGGTATCGCCATCGGCGGAACTCATCATGGTCATGGCAAAATCGGCCGAGGCCTTTAATGGAGTTAGACGATGGTGCAGGACGCCACGATTGTAGGTGACGATCTGAGTCGGTTGGGCGACGAACGCTTTCAGCGTCGTTAGATTGGGCTCTCCGTCAGCACCGGTTTCGCAGACCACGACAAGCCACGGCGACATGTTGAGCGGCAAAAAAGTCTGCGCCGAATAAGGATGCTTCTCGAGGCGGGTTATTGTCAGTTGGCGGGGAACGCTCTCCACTTTGACGACTTGGAGGATAGGTTTCACGGCTGCGCCGATCGCCTCGTAGGCCGATGGCAGCGGCAGCAGACCAGAGAGATCGGACACGTCGCATACCGTGCCGAACGGTCGAAAAGCCTCTGCGGTCAGTGGTGCGGTGAGCAAACTTCTCATAACAGGCCTTCGCTGAAATCGAGCTGAACTTTCATGCTTCTGGTGCGATCGCTGGCAAGCTCAAATGCATCCTCCGCCGCCCTAAAGGGCAATGTCGCCGTTATCAAGGGCCTGACGTCGATGAGGTGTTGCCCCATCAGCTTGACAGCCTGCGCAAACTCGCTGTGAAAACGGAAAGTCCCTCGAAGCTGTAGTTCCTTGGCAACGATGGTATTTATAGGAAGCGTCATCTCGCCGCCCAGTCCAAGCTGCACAATGATGCCGCCCGGCCGAACTAGGTCCAAAGCGCCGGCAAGAGCAGCCTGATTGCCCGAGGCCTCGAACAAAACATCGAAGGAACCCTTGTCGGCACGATAAGGATCAAGCGCCTCGGCCGCGCTGGCAACATTGACTACCTGGTTCGCGCCGATTTGCCGGGCCAAAGAAAGCGGGGCTTCTGCGACGTCAGTCACCACGATCTTCGCTGCGCCGGCAAAGCGGGCAACGAGGACGCTGAGGATACCGATTGGCCCGGCACCGGTAATCAGCACTTTTTTTCCCAGCAATGAACCGGCCTGATGGGCTGCATGCAAGCACACTGCGAGCGGTTCGGCCATGGCCGCTTCGCCCATTGATAGCGTATCGGCGATCAAGACGGGCTGGGTTGCATGGACGACGACGGATTCCCGGAAACCGCCCTGCACAGGCGGCGAGCGCATGGCGCTTCCCATGAAGCGCATGTCGAGGCATTGATTCTGACGCCCTTCCACACAATATCGGCAGGTGCCGCATGCACGACTTGGATTGACCGAGACTCGCATGCCCGGAACCAAGTACGAAACCCCACTGCCAATCTCACTGACCACGCCTGCGAATTCATGGCCAAGCGCCATCGGTTCGCGGATACGGACGGTGCCGAACCCACCGTGGTGGTAATAATGCAGGTCCGACCCGCAAATCCCCCCCGTAGCCACCCTCACCCTCACCTCGTCATGCGCCAGGACGGATGACGCAACCTCTTCGATCCGCAGATTCTTCGGCGCATGTATGACAACTCCCAGCATGTCCTCTCCCTTCGATCTTCAAGTCTTCTAAGCGGGCTCAGAGCACGACCGACATTCCGCCATCAACGTAGATAATCTGGCCGTTGACATAGTCGGAGGCGCTCGATGCCAGGAAAACCGCAGCGCCGACCAATTCCTCCGGTCGGCCCCAGCGTTTCGCGGGGGTGCGTCCTTTAACCCAGGCATCAAAATCAGGATTGTCGACAAGGGCCTGGTTCATGTCGGTGAGCATATAGCCCGGACCGATAGCATTCGCTTGAATGCCATGCTGAGCCCATTCCGCCGCCATGGCCCGCGTCAGCATTTTGATGCCGCCTTTGGCCACGGTGTAGGGCGCAACCGTCGCACGGGCGAGTTCGCTCGTCAGGGACCCGATATTGATGATTTTACCACGGCCGCGCACGATCATTCGCGTCGCCGCTTCGCGACCTATCACGAAGGCGCTGGTCAGATTGGTGTCGATAACCCGCTGCCAGTCGGCGGTCTTGAGTTCGACCATTGGCTTGCGAAACTGGATGCCGGCATTGTTGACAAGAATGTCAATCGAAATCCCCTCGGTGTCGAAACGCTCAAAGGCTGCGATGATATCCGCTTCGGAGTTGACGTCGAACGTGGCGCCGTCAGCTGAATGACCGGCGTCCCGGAGCTCCGAAACCGCTTCTGCCACACGGGCGGCGTTGGTGCCGTTGATGATAAGGCGGGCGCCGGCGACGGCCAGTCCTTCTGCCATGGCGCGGCCCAATCCTCGGGAAGAACCGGTCACAAGTGCAGTTCGCCCATGAAGGCTGAAAAGTGGAACATTGGTCATGTCTCCCCTCCCCTTAAACGGAACTGCGACGCACGTGCAGATCCTGCCGCTCGAAAACTTGCGGCAGGAGATCGACCCCTAGGCCGGGGCCTTCCATAGGCAGGACGTAACCGTCCTTTATCACCGGGATCGTATCGACCAGTTCCTTGTACCATCCGGTATAAAAAGCCCGCACCGACTCCTGGATCAGGGTGTTGGGCTGGCTGAAGGAAGCATGGATGGCGGCGATGAACCCGACGGGACCTATACAGTCGTGAGGGGCGAACGGCCGGTGATAGGTGTCCGCAAGAGAGGCGATTTTGCGCCCTTCGGTCAGTCCGCCGGTCCAGCAAAGGTCCGCCATGACGATGTGCATGGCATCTCGGTCGAGCATGTCTTTGTAGGGGAAGCGGGATCCGAGCGTTTCGCTGGCGCAAACCGACACGGTCGTTGAGCGGGCAAATTCAGCCAGCGCCTGCGGCGAGTTCATTCGGATCGGATCTTCGTACCATGTCGGCTTGTATGGCTCCAGCGCCCGCGCGATCTGGATGGCGGTCGGAAGGTTCCAGAGCGAATGGAACTCGACCATGATCTCGATCCTGTCGCCGACGGCCTTGCGGATCTTCTCGAACGGCTCGATCGCCGTCTTCATCTGCGCCGGCGTAATATGGGCGCCGTAGTTCTCAATGGCCGCCGGGTCGAACGGCCAGATCTTCATGGCGGTAATTCCGCTTTCCAGCAGGCTTTCGGCCACCGCATCGGCGCGGTTCATGAAGCCGTCCAGATCTTCGTAGGGGCCACTGACATCGCCCAGGTTCCAGGTGGATACTGGCTTGATATTCTGCGAGCGTACATATTTGTAGCCCGCGCAGGTGTTATAGATTCGCTGTTTGTCGCGGCAAAGGCCTCCCAGCATCTGGTGGACCGGCTGGGAGCACACCTTGCCGAACAGATCCCACAGCGCAATGTCGATCGCAGAAGTTGCCCGCGATTCCACACCGGTGGAAGCCTGGGCCATGGGCAGGTTGGTCATCTCCCTGTGCAAGGCCTCGATGTTCAGGGGGTTCTTGCCCAGAAGGCGCATCGCCAGGGTGTCGTGAATATGTGCTTCGACCGCGCCGGCCCCGTAAAAAGTCTCGCCAAGGCCTATTACCCCGGCGTCCGTGTGGACGCGCACCCATAGAACATTAGCGAACTCGTCGGTCCGCAATGTTTCGAGCGAAACAATCTTCATCCTCTCCTCCTCCTCGTGCCGGGCGATGCCCGCGCACGTTCTGACCGATTGAAGCAACGCTTCCGGCTCTTCCGCATGAACGATAATATCGCTTGTAAAATTTCACAACATGTTTTAAAACATTTTTGAACGCAGAACAAAGTTTTGCCGTCGTGGAGGGAGGAGACCGTTCATGGCCAGACACAAAAGCAGGCCCCAGCTCGTGGTGGAAGGGGGAAAGCCGGCCCGTGCAAACCGGGTGAATTTTCTCGAGCTTGCCTATCAGAGGATCGAGGAGCTTCTTATCAATTGCGAACTGAAGCCGGGTCGCCAACTCACCCTTCAAGAGCTTCAGGATATGACGGGTTTTGGCCGCACACCTGTCCACAATGCCGTCAGCCGGCTGGCCGCTGATACTCTGCTGGTCATCCTCCCGCGCCACGGCCTTAGGGTCGCCCCTATCGACCTCTCCAGGGAGCGTATGCTTTTGCAGCTGCGGCGCGACGTCGAGCGTTTTGTCGTCAAGCTCGCCATCGAGCGCTCCAACCTATCGCATCGCAACCAGATGCTGCATATCGAGCGTGCCCTCAGGGAAAGACGAAGCAATATTACGCTGGATGAATTCAACGTGCTGGACCGGCGCATTGACGAGATTCTTCTGTCGGCTGCAGGCGAACCGTTTCTTGTCCACACGCTGCGCCCCCTGCACACGATCTACCGGCGCATCGGCTTCATTCACCACACCCACACGCTTGGAAAGCCCGACTTGACCCAGACGGTCGATTGTCATCTTTCGGTGCTCAACGCGGTGGCGAACCGGCATCTCGATACGGCTGTGGCAGCCACCGACGCTCTGATGGGATTCGTCGAATCGATGTTCGATGAGATGGAAGCAGGCATCGATCCTCGCCTTCTCGATTGCAGCATCGAGCCGATCTTCAGTCTTTAGTTTATCGATGGGGGAGGACTTCGTATGTCGCCAAGGATCGTTTTCCACGGTGAGAATGCCGCGTGTTTCAGCGAGGATTTCACCAGTTATGTCGCGGGGATCGGCGAAGTCGCGGTTCTGCCCGACGTGCTTAGCACCGAGGCGGAGCGCAGGATTTACGCGCAAGCCGAATTCATCGTCGGCGTCAAATTTGACGCGTCGCTGCCTACGCCCGAAAAACTCTCGCTGTTTCATGTTCCGGGCGCCGGGTTCGATGCGGTCGATCTGTCTCTGCTCCCGGATGGAGCGGTCGTCTGCAACTGCTTCGGCCACGATCCGGCGATCGCGGAATATGTCTTTGCCGCCATGTTGAGCAGGCACGTCCCGCTCCAGGCGGCCGATCGCAAGCTGCGAAACGGCGAATGGGCATACTGGTCCGGCGCTCCCGACCGTGTCCACGGCGAAATGTCGGGCAAGACCGTCGGCCTGGTCGGGTTCGGCCATATCGGCAAAGCCATTGCACGGCGCGCCAAAGCCTTCGACATGGGCGTCACCGTCGCTAATCGTAGCCGCGTCGAGACCTCCGATCTCGTCGATCGGTCCTTTTCACTGGACGAGCTTGTCCAGTTCTGGCCAACCGCCGATTTCATCGTGGTGTCGGTGCCGCTGACGCCATCCACCCGCAGCATCGTCGATGCAGCGGCCTTTGCCGTCATGAAGCCTGATGCGGTCATATTCAATGTCGGCCGCGGCCCGACCATCGATGAGCAGGCGCTTTTCGATGCGCTCAGGGACAAGCGGATCAGCGGCGCGGTAATAGACACCTGGTATGCTTATCCCAGCGCGGATGCGCCGATGAAACATCCGTCGTCGTTGCCGTTTCATCAACTCGACAACATCGTCATGACGCCGCACATGTCCGGCTGGACCAACGGTACCATACACCGTCGGCAGCGAACCATCGCCGACAACGTGAAGCTCCGGCTGGAGGGTGGCCGCTGCATCAATGTCGTCAGGGATGAGGTCCGGCGGAGTTGAAAAGACCGCCTGGGTTCGATCGACAAGTTTCCGAATAGCTCAATCAACAAGGGAGAGAGTGATGAGCTTCTTGCATTCCATGAAATCAGTGCTGGCCATGCTGGCGATATCTGCCGGCCTTATGGCGGCCTGCTCTGCCAACGCGCAGAGTGTCGACGATATCGTCAAGCGTGGCTCCGTCAAGATCGGGGTCCTGGTTGGGGCGCCGCCGTTCGGTTCCGTCGATGCGCAGGGCAATGCGATCGGTTACGACGCCGATGTCGCCGCTTTGGTCGGGAAATATCTAGGCCTGCCCGTCACCATGGTTCAGCTCACGCCGCCATCGCGCATTCCGGCCCTGGAGTCCGGAAAGGTCGACTTTCTGGTGGCAACGCTTGCACCAACCCCGGAACGCGCCAAGGCGGTGATGTTCACGATTCCCTATAGCGCGTTCCAGGTCGGCATCTATGCTCCCAAGACCGCCAAGATCGAAAAATGGGAGGATCTCAAGGGGATGACGGTCGGCGTCAACCGTGGATCGAGCGTGGAAAAGGAATTCGTCAGCCGCGAGAAGGAATTGGGTCTGACGATCCTGCGCTTCGAGGACGACGCAACCACGATGCAGGCATTGTTCTCCGGCCAGGTCCAGGCGATCGCTGGCCCGGATGCCCAGGCCAACGCGGCCATCCGCTCGCGCGGGGATACGACGACCGAGATAAAGTTCTTCTTCTCGATGCAACCGAATTCGATGACGGTCCGCAAGAACGCATTCGAACTGCATCAATGGCTCAACAATGCCATTTATATGATGAAGCAGAGTGGCGAACTTGACGCCATCGCCCGCAAATGGGTCGGAACGCCTCTACCTACCCTCCCCACCTTCTAGTCGCGCCTGTGACTTCCCGCGATCGGAGGCTCGGTTTCGGTCGCGGGCGGCAATTTTGGGAGGAGCCTGACCCATGGAATTTTCACTTCATTTCGAGTCCGTTTTCGCGGAGTCGGACCTGATCCTGCGCGGTATCCTGCTGACGATCGGATTGTCAGCGTGCGCCATAACGCTCGGCAGCGGCTTGGCGATTGTGCTGGTGGCACTGCGCGATCTTGGAAACGCGGCCGTTCGCCTGTTTGTCGATACCTATGTCGAACTTCTTCGCAACACGCCATTCCTCGTGCAGCTCTTCATGATCTTCTTCGGATTGCCGTTGCTGGGCCTGCGCATGTCCGGCACGCAGGCGGCACTTCTCGCGATGACGCTCAATCTGTCCGCCTATGCGACCGAGATCATTCGCGCCGGCGTGGATTCCATCCACAAGTCGCAAATCGAGGCCGGCCTGTCCCTGGCGCTGAGCCGGTTGCAGGTCTTCCGCTACGTCGTCATGAAACAGGCATTCGCGAAGGTGTGGCCAGCGCTTTCTAGCCAGTTCGTGCTGATGCTTCTGGCATCGAGTATTTGCTCATTCATATCGGTTCCCGAACTCTCGGGCGCCGCGGCAATCGTGGAGCAACGGACCTTTCGCAGCTTCGAAACCTACATCGTCGTGACGTTGAGCTATCTCGTGCTCGCCCTTGTCCTCAAGTTTGCGCTGATCTGGCTCGGCCATCACCTGTTCCACAGGAAGGTCGTTTCCATCCTGAACACTGCCAGCAAGGAAGGGATAGCCTGATGTCGACTTTCGGTTGGCCGGAATTTCTGTTCCTCTTGCGCTCGGCAGGTTGGTCGGTTGTTTTGACAGCCATCGCCCTTGCCTTCGGCGCAGTCGGCGGCGGGACATTCGCGATCATGCGGCTTGCCACCAACGCCGTGCTGCGCAATGTCGCCGCCGTCTATATCCTGACCATCCAGTCCATTCCGGTTCTCATGATCCTGTTCATGTCATATTACGGGCTGTCGATCGCCGGGGTTGAAATTCCGCCGCTTCTGGCAGCGTCCGTCTCGCTTTCAATCTATGTGTCCGCATATCTCGCCGAAATCTGGCGCGGTTCGATCCAGGCGGTACCGTTTCAGCAATGGGAAGCATCGGCATCGCTCGCACTCACCCGTGTTCAGCAGTACCGCTATATCATCCTCCCCCAGGCACTACGTATCTCCCTGCCGCCGACGGTTGGCTTCCTGGTTCAACTCGTCAAGAACACTTCCATCGTCTCCGTCGTCGGATTCGTGGAACTGTCCCGAGCCGGGCAACTGGTCAACAACGCGACGTTCAGACCGTTCGAGGTCTTTATGACCGTCGCGGCCATTTATTTCGCCATCTGCTTTCCGCTATCTCGCCTAAGCCGCTATCTCGAAAGGGTTCTCCATGTCGGTCGTAGCCATTGATCAAGTTCACAAGCGGTACGGCGCCCTTGAAGTCCTGAAAGGGGTTTCGCTGAGCGTCGAATCGGGCCAGGTCGTCGCCATCATTGGACGGAGCGGCTCCGGCAAGAGCACTATGTTGCGCTGCATAAATGGGCTCGAAGCGTTCCAGTCCGGCACCATCACCGTCGCCGGCCACGACGTCCGGCAAGAAGCGGCCAGGCTGCGCGCGTTGCGTAAGGACGTTGGTATCGTATTCCAGAGCTACAATCTCTTTCCTCATCTGACCGTTAGCCAGAACATCAAGCTGTCCCCCACGATTACCCAAGGCGTCAAACCGGCGGAGGCGGAAGCCATCGCGCGACGGGTTCTGGCCCAAGTGGGATTGTTGGAGAAGTTCGACGCATTTCCTGACATGCTGTCTGGTGGTCAGCAACAACGTGTCGCCATTGCAAGGTCGCTCGCCATGCGGCCGAAAGTGATGCTGTTCGATGAGGTGACCTCCGCACTCGACCCGGAACTAACCGGCGAAGTGCTCCTCGTGATGGAACAACTTGCGAAGGAAGGCATGACCATGTTGCTCGTCACGCACGAGATGAGTTTCGCCCGCCGCGTCGCCCATGTCACGGTTTTCATGCACCAAGGCAAGATCTGGGAAACAGGGCCGTCGAAGGAGCTTTTCGAAGATCCGCAGACGCCTGAACTGCGAGCCTTCCTGTCAAATGGGGTGAAATAGTCCGCCGGAGGTGGCGATTTACAGCAAGTCAAGCCAGCCACGGATCTCGTTCTTCTATCTCGTCCAGTAATCGCTGATTCACGATCAGCGGTTGCTGTCTGGGACAAAGCCGCGTCTGGGAGCGAACTACTGAGCCGAAAACGGAGCCGAAAATTTATGCCGAAGCCAGTTGCCACCGCCGAATCGACGGCCAGCGCTGAACTACCGTATATCTCTGCCTTTAATCTTCCCACGCATCCCATGACGACGTCCGATGACTGGCTCCAGGTCGGACAAGCGTGCCCTCTGTCGCCTTGAAAGGATATGAACCGCTGAGCCCAGCTCGCAATTCTTGTTAGATCTATACCAATGTCGTTTTGCATTTAATCGGGTTCTTCCTCACTTTGTGTGGTTCATCTGTCGTTAGCGAGGTTGTCGCTATGGGCGGGCATGCGAACAAATTCGAAATGGTCGCCCGGCCCAGGGGTCAAGATACTGGGTGTCGCGCTCACTGTTGACGACAGGTGGATTGTTTCCGCCGCTGGATCCGCGATCGGCATCTGCCCCGATTGTGGACGGCGAAGCCGAAGTAGGCATGGCTGGTCCCGCCGTAGTCTCCAGGATCTGCCGGTCCAGGGTCAGTCGGTGACAGTGAAACTCCTGGTGAGCCGCTGGCGATGTGCACATGGGGACTGCGCACGACGAACGTTCACCGACCGACTGCCGACGATCGCTGCTCCTTATGCGCGCCGGACGAGAAGGGTCGGGGAGATTGTCGGCTTGCTCGGCCACAGCGCCGGCGGCCGTCCTGGTGAGCGGTTGATGGAGCGGCTCGGCATGCCGGTCAGCGACGACACCATTCTGCGGCAGTTGAAGCGGGATGCTGCGGCGGCTCAACGCAGTTCCGAGATACGGGTGGTCGGTATTGATGATTGGAGCTGGCGGCGGGCGACGAGTTATGGGACCATCATGGTCGATCTCGAGCGACGCTCGGTCATCGACATACTGGATGATCGCAGCGTCGAGAGTGCCGCCAAGTGGCTGCGTGACCATCCCTCCATCGAGGTCGTCAGTCGCGACCGCTGCGGCCTGTATGCGCAGGCCACCCGTGAAGGCGCACCGAAGGCCAAGCAGGTCGCCGATCGGTTTCATCTGGTCCAGAACCTTCGCTCGGCCATCGAAGAACAGATGAGCCTTTCCGGGCGTGCCACCGGCAGGGCAATTCTTTCGGAGGACGCAATTGTTGACGCTGCGACGCATCGCCGGCGCGCCCGTCTTTCGCATAGGCAATCCCGCCAGGAAATATGCGACATGCTTCATGCTTTGCGCGAGGAAGGGCTGTCCTACAGCGAGATCGCCAGACGGACCGGCTATGAACGTCGCAGCGTAGCGAAGTGGCTCAAGTTCAAGATTCCGCCAGACAGGCGACGGTCGGCACTGAACCCCACATCGCCATGGTATTTCGAAGCCTTCCTTGCCCAATGCTGGAAGGATGGGAATCGGCGCGGACGGCATCTGTTTCATGACGTCAAGCAGCGCGGCTACACCGGCAGCTTCGCCAATCTGGAGCGGTTGCTCGGAGCTTGGCGGCGGGCCGAAAGGGGACAGGGCAATGATGTTCCGCCAGTCGCGTCGAAGCTGGAAGCGGTTCGAGATCCGGACACCGGTCATGCGATTTCGCCAGTGGTTGCCGCAGCGCTGTGCATCAAGCCGCGAGGCCTGCTGACGGACTGGCAGGCAAGGAAGGTCGATGCCCTGAAGCAGGGATCTGAGGCGTTCGCCGAGATGCGACGCCTGGCGATGCGCTTCAACGGCATTCTTCGCGGCAGGACATCGGTGCCACTGGATGCGTGGATCGACGATGCGATCGATTCCGAGCTCATTCCGATCATGCGGTTCGCTCGCGTCCTGCGCAGGGACCTCGATGCCGTCAACAACGCCATCGAGCTACCTTGGAGCAACGGACAGGCCGAAGGCCAGATCAACCGCCTCAAGACCCTCAAGCGCTCGATGTACGGTAGGGCAGGTCCCGAACTGTTGAAGGCACGAATGCTGCCACGGCTCCACACAAAGTGAGGAAGAGCCCTTCAGAATGATATTCACACATCCGGCGCCTTTGAGCCCGAACATCTGCAGATGCTCCCAGCAGGTCCTGGATAAGATCTGCGATCAGCGCGGTATTATCAAATCCTCCGGCCGAGCTGCGGACATCGCCACGGATGTGATCAATCTATTCCGGCTCGGGGTTCGGCGCGCGGATCATCTGCTTGCAAGGCTGTATCCTGCGGCCGACGCCACAAAGCCCAAGCCACCGAACGAGCCGCCACCACCGAAAAGGCCAAAGAGGCTGAACTTGCGTTTGACTTGCGTCTCGACCGCGGCGGGCACCACGGCCTTCTCTTCGGTCACCGGTGAGGCGGAGAAGGCCGCCATCTGCACCGAGGCTCCGGATAGAGCGAGGAGATCCTTATGAAGGCCGCGCGGATCTTGGGTCCAACGTCGCCGTCGACATCGAGCCCGCGTTCGGACTGGTAGCGTCGGATGTCCGCCTCGGTCGGCTGATAGCCGAGCAGGACGAGCGAGATCCGGCCGTAGTAGTCGATGCGGTCAACCAGACCGTTCTTGCCGCCGTTGATCTTCTTGGTGATCGTCTCGATGTCGTTCCGGTCTGCATAAGCGTTCAGGTTCCGGGTCGACCAATACCAGAGCGGGACAAGGCCTCCCCACGGATCGGTGTTGACGAAATCCGGCTGCGCAACGAAGTCAGGCGGATTGTAGTCCTTCGCCCGGCACCAGTCGCGGAAGGCCTCATAGTTCGCCTTGCCAGTGATCTGGGTGCCAGTCCTGCCGCGGTAGAGGTAACCGTCGCCATCAGCTGCCGGCGTGTTGCCGAGATCGGTGCGGGTAGCCGTAAAACTGAGCATTCGTCCGCCTCACCTTGGACGCATCCTGTTCGAGGTGAGTGGCAAAAGGGCTCGACGCCTTGCTTTTCAAAATGAACGGCTGCAACTTACACGGGTCAACCTTTGGAGGATGGGATGAGCAAAGCTGATGACGATCTATTGACGCGAGAAATCAACGCTTTTGCCGACCAGGCCGAGAAGCATACATTTTCCCACGGGGACATGGAAGCGATAGCCATGACGCTTAAGGCTCACTTCACCGATCGTTCGGTCGACGAGATCAAGGAGAAACTGAAAGACGTCTTCGGCGCTCGCGATTTAAGTTGGATGGCGTGAGTAAACCGGGCCTTAGCCCGGCTCACCTTATCGGGTGTGCGGGAGCGCTATGCCGCCTGCTTCCGGCGGGCGTCCCGCTGGCGTCTGCTTACAGCCTTAGCCTTCGGCGGTTGGAAAGGGCTCGCGCTTCCTCACGGTCTCTAAACTGAAGGCATTCGTTCTGCCGTCTTTAGAAACGACCTTTCCGCGTTGGATTTCGTGGATCTCGGAAATCCCTCGAAGCTTCATCACCAAGCGCGCGACCGCTTCGTCACTCGGTTTTGGCTGAATGACTGGATAGACCTCCCTTCCAATCCAAGAGATCGACGTGCATTGGAATTCGATGATGTGGTTCGGCATTCCCCGAGGTACAACGCCCACTTCACCAAAACGAAGATTGCCATAACCGTCAAGAAAACGCTCGGAGCAATAAGGATTAGGGCGGAGAGAACTTAAAAAAAGTAAAGGATTTGTCAGCCCGACCCTGATTGAACCAAGGTGAATTGCCAAGGACCTTGACCTGATTGGAGAAGCGACGAATAAGCGGTTCTCAAGACCAGAGGATTCCTGCTGCGAAGGCATACGCGAAAGCCGGATAGGACGAGACCGAGGTGCTGACGGCAATCATTGAGGTCTTTTTAGGATTGGTTGACTTCGATGGTTGCCGATGAGCGACGCAAGAGTGCCTCTACATGGCTGAGAGGTAAGGGCTTTCCGAACAAATACCCCTGGATTTCGGTACACCCGTGTTCCCTCACTCGATCGCGCTGGTCACCCGTTTCAACACCTTCCGCAGAGGTGGTAATGCCGAGGCTGGATCCCAGGTCGACCACTGCCTTTACTATGGCAGCGCAATCCTTCGAATTTCCAAGCTCTCGGATGAAGGATTGATCGATCTTGATTTTGTCGAAAGGAAAAAGCCGGAGATAGCTCAACGAGGAATATCCGGTACCGAAATCATCCATCGCGATCCGCACGCCCAGTCCCTTGATGTGGTGCAAGGTAGCCAGAGCCGCCTCACTATCGGTGAGGAGGACGGATTCGGTGATTTCTAGTTCAAGCTGACCTGCCGACAAGCCGGAATCTGCGAGGGCAGAAATGACCGTGTGGACAAGCGAGTGGTTTCTGAACTGAACTGGGGAGAGGTTTACCGCGACCCTTACGTGGGCCGGCCAGCTTGCAGCGTCCTTGCAAGCATGCCGCAACACCCATTCCCCCAGAGGAACAATCAAGCCAGTTTCCTCCGCCAACGGGATAAATTCAGCAGGCGAGACCAACCCCCTTTCAGGGTGATGCCAACGAACAAGTGCCTCGAACCCGATAATCTCCTCCGTTTTGGCGTTGACCTGAGGCTGATAATAGATTTCGAACTGGTTGTTCGCTATTGCCTGGCGAAAATCGACTTCAAGTTTACGTCGCTTCTGGATGCCGACATCCATCGCAGGCTCGAAAAAGCAGTAGTTGCCTCGACCGTTCGATTTGGCTTTATAAAGAGCGGTGTCAGCATTCCGCAGCAGACTATCGGCGGTGTCGCCGTCGTCAGGGGCTACCGCTATGCCGATGCTTACGCCGATGTGAATGGGCTGCCCTTCAATGTGGAATGGATCGCCTGCAGCATCCACAAGTCTCTGCGCAAGCTCCGAGGCACTTTCCCTCGATTGATTATTATCCTGGAAAACGACAAATTCATCTCCGCCCAATCGCGCGATGGTGTCGCCCTCCCCGAGGCAATTCGTCAGTCTATCTGTTGCTGACCTCAACAGAAGGTCGCCAACGGAGTGCCCCATGGTATCGTTGACTTCCTTGAAGTGATCGAGATCCAAACATAGCAGAGCGCTTGTTTTTCCGCTGTGCGCGAGGGCCCTGTCGATCTTCTCGCGCAACAGTATCCGGTTGGGCAAACCCGTCAGAGGATCGTGGCCAGCCATGTGTTTTATCTGCTCCTCGGCGCGCACGGAGTCGGTGCAATCCTCGTGAGTGGCGACGTAGCCGCCGTGTTCCATCGGATTGTGGGTGATCTTGATCACCCTGCCATCGCTCAGAAGTATGTTTTGGCTGGCGGCGGACCCCTTCAAAGCGGCCTCGACGACGACATCAAAATAGGCCTCTTGCTGAACGGGCTCGTTTCCGGCTGTCCGGCGATAGTGGAGAATCTGACTCAGAGGTGTTCCTGGACGCGTTAAGGTCTCGGGCAGATCATAAAGGCGTGCATAGGCGGCGTTGCACAGAAGAAGCCTTTTCTCAGCGTCGAACATGCACAGCCCGTGCGGCATGTTCGCCAGTGCGGACTCAAAGCGGCTGTTTTGAGCCGCCAGATCCTTTTTAAGGCTGGTCAGCACCGAAATATCGTCACAACTCATCAACCATCCACCTTCATCCAATGGTATGGAGGCAACAGAAATCGTCCGATCACCGATCGAGATCTCCTGATAGAATGAGCTTGAACGGGTGAGGAGATGCGTCAGCCAGGTATCCTCATCGTCATCCGGACTGGGCGGTTGGGAAAGGGCCGGGATCTCAGCGGCTATCTTTACCGCGCTGATACCCACTTCGATCGCGCCTTTTGGAGCCTGCAGCAAATCGGCGGCCCTGGCGTTGCACACCAAAACCTGTAGGTCTGCATCAAGCAGCACGACGCCTTGTTGCATGTTCTCCAAAGCGCGGAGCAAACTGAGCATGATTGACCTCTTGTAACGGTACACGTTATTGTAGAGCGCGTGCAGTGCGGTGACAACGGCTACATGCGCAAGCCGCATTTCCCCCTGACGTGTCGTCAGGCCCACTGTCAAAAGCTGGCTGAGACTCGCCTGCCTCCATGCTCGGGAAGGCCCTCATAGGAGCGGCTGCGAGGTTCTCAGACTGGAGGTGCAGCAACAGCTACCACAGTACAGGCTTCCCCAGCACTACGAGAATTGCGCTCCTCTCAAGGAACGAACCGCCGTCTCGGTCGTTTCTTTGGGTCATCTGATCTGCGCCTTGAGCGAAAGATCGGGGGTGCGGGGTCGCCCGAAGAGTAGCAGGTGCAGGATCGCGGATGTCGAATGTCGAAGAATTTCCCATCGCCGCTAGAAAGCTGAGCGAATATGACGCGTTGGTGGCGGCGCCGCCAAGCGTTTTTGATGCCATCCCGGGGGCAGTGTATCTTTGCGACCATGAAGGCTGGCTCATCCGTTACAACGCGGAGGCGGCAGAGCTTTGGGCGCGCGCGCCATCGCTCGAGGAGACCCCTGAGCGCTTCTGCGGCTCGCACCGTCTTTTCCTCCCCGACGGGGCGCCACTCCCACACGAAGTCTGCCCGATGGCAACGGCCGTTTTAAACGGGACCCCAACTCGCAATGCCGAAGTCATTATTGAGAGGCCCGATGGTTCGCGCTTCGTCGCCCTCGTAAACATCCGCGCCCTGAAAGACCACGAGGGCAGGGTTCAGGGAGCGATAAACTGCTTCCAGGACATTTCCGCGCAAAGGGCAGCAGAAGAGGAAGTTGGTCGAAAAGGCGCTGATCTCGATGACTTTTTCGAAAACGGCGCCATCGGCCTCCACATCGTCAGTGGCGACGGTATCATTCAGCGTGCGAACAAGGCGGAACTAGCGCTTCTGGGATACGCGTCCGAGGAATATGTCGGCCGCCACATAGCGGAGTTTCACGCCGATGCGCCCGTTATTGGAGACATCCTCCATAGGCTATCCTGCGGCGACAAGCTCGACCGGTACCCTGCGCGGCTGCGCGCCAAGGACGGCTCCATCAAACATGTGCTGATTACGTCCAACAGCCGTTTCCAAGATGGGAAGTTCGTTAGCACGCGTTGCTTCACGACCGATGTCACCGAGCTTTTCGAATCCGAGACCGCACGTCGCGAAAGCGAGGAGAGACTGGCGGCCACCTATGAGGCGGCCACAATCGGCATTGCAGAGGCGGATGCGCAAGGACGCCTGCTTCGCGTCAACGACGCGCTCTGCGGGATGCTGGGGCGCTCCCGTGAAGAGCTGCTCACCATGACCTTCTTTGACTACACTGAGGAGGAGGATCGGGAGGAAGATACAGCTCTCTATGCTCGTCAGATCAGCGGCGATCTCGACGCCTATACCCTTCGGAAACGGACGATCAGGCCCGATGGCACCAGAGCCTACCTTGACGTCCATAGTTCGTCGGTTCGAGATGAGGCCGGCGGCTTCCGTTATGGTGTGCGCGTCCTGCAGGATGTGACCGCGGCCAAGCAGATGGAAGACCAGATTCGCGCAAGTGAACAACACATGCGTGATCTGCTGGAGGCGCTGCCGGCGGCCGTTTATACGACCGACGCGGCAGGACACATCACCTTCTACAACAAGGCAGCCGTAGACATGTCCGGTCGCACGCCTCAACCCGGCGATATGTGGTGCGTCACCTGGCGCCTCTACAATGTGGACGGCAGTCCTCTGCCGCACGACCAGTGCCCGATGGCGGTGGCGCTGAGAGAGGATCGTCCGGTCCGAGGCGCGGAGGCAATCGCCGAGCGGCCCGATGGCAGTCGCGTTCCCTTCATTCCCTACCCCACGCCCCTTCATGACGGCAATGGCAATCTGATCGGCGCGATAAACATGCTTGTCGACATCAGCGAGCGCAAAAGGGCCGAGAACGAGCAGAAGATCCTCATCGATGAGCTCAATCATCGGGTCAAGAACACACTCGCAACCGTACAATCGCTGGCAGGGCAGACGGCACGACATGCTGACAGTTTGCAAGAGTTCGTAGAGCGGTTCGAGGCGAGGCTGCTTGCACTGTCGCGGGCCCACGATCTGTTGACCAGGCATCATTGGAAGGATGCACCTTTGGATTTGCTTGCTCAGGAAGTACTGACACCACTGGCCGGTGATGGCGCCGGCCAAATCGAAATGAACGGCCCCTCAGTCGTTCTCGATGCACGCACCGCCCTGAGCCTGACGATGACACTCAATGAACTTGCCACCAATGCCATTAAATATGGAGCGTTGTCATCGGAAGTGGGTACTTTATCAGTTAACTGGCACCTCCTGGAAGAGGCGGAGAACCAACCGAGGCTGGTCCTTGATTGGCTGGAAGTCGGCGGGCCGCCGGTGAGCCCCCCGACGCGCCGCGGCATCGGCAGCCGCCTGATGGAGCGTTGTATCGAGCGCGATTTAGCAGGTGAGTTTGACCTCGCCTTTGAGCCGGCTGGCGTCGCCTGCCGTATATCGGTCCCTGTCGAGGCGGTGAAGACATGAGCAACTATTCCGGACTGAAGGTACTCGTTGTAGAGGACGAGGGTTTCGTGGCCCTCATGATCGAGGACATGCTTGAAGATCTCGGCTGCGAGATCGTGGCGTCCGCAGCACGACTAGCGGAAGCACGTGCACTGGCTGCCACAGCGACGATCGATCTGGCGATATTGGACGTCAACCTGGCCGGTCATCCCAGCTTCCCCGTTGCGGAAATACTGCGCGAGCGCGGCATACCGTTCTTATTCAGCACCGGATATGGCCAGAGTGGCTTATCTCATGACTTCACAGACCAGCCGCTCATTGGAAAACCTTTTTCGATAAAAGAACTACAGGAAACGATCGCCCTGGTCCTGGGGTCGGCTACCACTTGGCTACAGAAATCAGGCAGCGCTCGTGAATTGAGGTTTGAGGGTTGACGCCCGCCTGTTCGTCGGGTTCGCGGCGATCAAAGCATAGACTGTCGTCTTACTTAGGCGGCAGCTGCCTTGCGCCCATCGGTTTTCCAACAAGGTACCCCTGGAGCTGATCGCACCCGGATCGGGTCAAAGCACCGGCCTGCTCTTGAGTCTCGACACCTTCGGCCGTCACTGGAATGTCCAGCGCCTTCGCAAGCGAAAGCGTTGCGTTTAGAACGCCTGCGCCTTCTTGTCCGCCAGTGCGATCACAAGTGACCGATCGATCTTCACGCGGTCGAATCCGAACTCGCGCAACGCCCCGATGCTGGCATAGCCGCATCCGAAATCGTCCAGGGCGAACTTTACGCCAACCGCTTTGAGCCTGGCGATCGTCCGTTTAGCTTGCTCTGGGTTTGACATCAGTACCCCTTCTGTAATCTCGAGGGTCAGCCGACGGGGCGCGAACGCCTGGTTCAGCGGATCTGCGCCTTCCGGAAAGGGCACAAAGCCGGAATTTAACGTCAGCACCAGCAACGGCATCTTGCACAACGGAAAAAGGAGAAAGCCGTTCCGATTAGCCCTTCCCCGGCCCTTCGGTTCGGAGGGCGCCGCGCTTGAAATCAAACCGGGACTTTATTTTCCGTTTAGCTCGCCTAAGCCGGAGCTGGCGCAGCAAAAGCGGCACGGGGCACTGAAAGTTTGATCAGAAGGCCGTCGGGCTGCCAATCTCTGGAAACGTCTGCATCGAGGGTGCGGATGATCATCTGTTCCAGCCTCGTGCCGAACCCTGCATCTTTCGGTTCCGCGTTGCTCGAAGGTCGTCCACTGGATTCGAGCCACGAGATCTCGAACCTTTCCTCGCCTGCGTCGAGCGTCACGTCCAATCGCCCCTCCGCATCGGATAGCGATCCGTATTTCACCGCGTTGGTGGCATATTCATGAAAGAGCAGTGCGAGGCTTGTCACCCTCTCGGCGCTGATCGGTGCATCTTCACCATGAAGGTGCCACCGCCCTCCCTCACCCTCATCGTACGGTGAAAGCAGGCTGGACAAAAGCTGGAACAGGGTCGTGGAACGCTCTTTGAATGCTTCGTCGCCTGTAAAGCTCGGCAATGTCATCTCATGTGCCTGCGAGAGCGCGACAAGACGGATTTTCATTGAGGAGGCGAGTTCGCTCGGCGTCTGGGCCGTGCGCGCCGCCAGCGTGATGATGCTGCCGGTGATGGCAAAAAGGTTCTTGACCCGATGATGCATCTCCCGAAGGAGAAGATCCTGGCGTTCGGCTGCGCGCTTCCGCTCCGAAATGTCACGGGCGATCTTCGAGGCTCCGATAATTTTCCCGTCGCTATTGCGGATTGGCGAGATCGTCAGCGAAATGTCGAGCAACGTGCCATCCTTACGACGCCTGATCGTTTCGAAATGATCGACGCGCTCCCCGGCATGGATGCGCGCCAGGATCGCAGGCTCTTCGTCAAGCCGATCCTCGGGTATGAGAATGGTAATCGGCTTTCCGAGGGCTTCGACGGCGTTGTAGCCGAAAAGCCGCTCTGCACCCTTGTTCCAGGTGGTGATGATCCCCTGAAGGGATTTGCTGACGATGGCATCCTCAGACGACTCGATGATGGCAGCCAGGAAGGCCGCTGCATCGTGTGCCGGTTTTATTGCTTCTGCGTCGGCTTCAGATTGCTTGGAGCGATAATCAGCTGCCTCGGCATCGCTGCTATCGTGTCTGTCTACCATCGGCGTCTTAACCCCAGGAGTTGGTCAAAAGACTTGAGCGGAGAGGCCGCTCTCCGGCGGGAACTTTAGCTGCCCGCTTGAAGAAATAAAGCCCCTTGGTGTCGCCCCGCCATTGAAAAATCGGTGGCGGCATAACCGTAGGGGCAACTGGGCCGGTAATCGAGTCGGACCCGGAGCAAGCCGTTTCCTGAGCTGTGGCCGTGCAACAAGCACGACCAGATTGGTCTGCGGACGGAACTGGATTACGGAAGGCCCAGAAGAAATCACGCCGGCGAAAAAGTCCTTGAAACCGCCGGGCGTTCGGCCGCCATTCTTGTGGATGATGACCCGATGCCGGCGCAGGTCGTCGAGCGCCAGGATCGCGGATGAGGCATCCATGACGGCCGAGGTTTCCGAGAGAGCGGTTTCCCAGCGGGCGGGACTCCAGGGTGCAGTCGTAGATGACACCGATGATCCTAGATGTTTGATCCCAGGCTTTGATGGGGCATTCTTGTCTTGCGAATCAAAGGATGCGCTATGGGCCAGGTTCTTCATGGGAGCGCCACGACGACAGAGGCAGTCCGTCGAGCGATACAGCATAGTCAAGAGAGCCTGAGGACGCTTTCGAAGCGTTACGGGATCAATCAGAAGACCGTTGCCAAGTGGCGGAAGCGGACCTCAGTCACGGACCTTCCGACCGGCCCGAAGGAACCGAGATCGACAGTTCTCTCGGTCGAGGAAGAAGCGGTCATCGTCGCTTTCCGACGTTATACCCTGCTGCCACTCGATGACTGCCTCTACGCGCTGCAGCCGACAATCCCGCATCTGACACGGTCTTCGCTGCACCGCTGCCTGCAGCGCCACGGCATCGGCCGTCTGCCGGATGTTGAAGGCGACAGGCCGGCGGTGAAGAAGTTCAAGAGCTACCCGATCGGCTACTTCCACATCGACATCGCCGAGGTGCGCACCGAACAGGGCAAGCTGCACATGTTCGTCGCCATCGACCGCACATCGAAGTTCGCCTTCGTTGAATTGCACGAGAAGGCCACCACCGCCATCTCGCGCGAATTCCTCCTACGCCTGATTGAAGCCGTCCCCTACAAGATCCACACCGTGCTCACCGACAACGGGATCCAGTTTACCACGCCCGGCGCTGGAGGGTCGGCTGTGCCGCTGATCAAAGAAGCGATCGCCAATGGCGAGCGCTTCTGGGCCCATGCCTTCGAATACACCTGCGCCACCAACGATATCGAGCACCGCACGACCAAGCCGAAGCATCCGTGGACCAACGGTCAAGTCGAGAGGATGAACCGAACCATCAAGGATGCCACCGTCAGGCGCTTCTACTATGAAAGCCACAATCAACTTCGTCAGCACCTCGCCGACTTCGTCGCCGCTTACAATTTTGGCCGCAGGCTTAAGACCCTCAACGGCCTCACGCCTTACGAGTTCATTTGCAAAGCATGGACTTCACAGCCCGAACGCTTCACCCTCAATCCGCTCCATCAAATGCCGGGACTAAACATCTAGACAGGCCTGCGGCGACAAGAGTGCCGCGTAACTGCCTGCCGACGCTTGCGGAGAGAGGCCGCCCGGCGGCGCATGACGATTATCCAGACTTGGCGTGGTGCCGTTGACTCAACCTATGTCCCGGGCATGATCGTGGCCGACGTTGGCCAGGACTTGGCGCTTGCCACCACTGCGAAAGTTGGCTCAGCGTTTCGGCACAGTGCCCAAAGTGAGCACCCACATTTCCCGATAGCAGAAGTCAGGGTCAGAAATCAGGCGCTCTGGCTCCTCGCCGATCACTCTCCACTGGCGGTGATCCGCGTCAGACAGGTTGCACGTTTGGGCGAGACCGGACAGGAATTCGAGATTGTTGCGGATGTACTGACGCTCCACCGACCTGAGCGGCTGACGGCGCTCCGCCAACGTTGTAATCGCAGAGACATTTTCAAGGCCGACGGTTCTAAACCAAGCCGAGACGCGAGTACCCCGCATGGCGCCGGAAATCTGCACATCGTCAGACAATGCGTCGAGCAAACGCCACACCAGCTTGGGATCCTGCGGCTGGTACTGCCACACAGAGATATCGACCTCCTTCACTGCAACCAGCCCGCCCCGCTTCACGACGCGACGGAACTCCTCGAGTGCTTTGGAGAGCTGCTCATCGCCAAGGTATTGAGTGGCGTTCGCGCTCCAAACCGCATCGAATGTTCCCGTTTCATACGGGAGCGCGGTCATATCACCGGTTCGCGCCATTATCGGGCAAGCAAAGTGCTCGCTTGCAATACGAGTTTCGATCGCCGCGACATTCTCCGGTGCCAGATCGAGAGCCTGGATATGTCCCTCGGCGCCGAGCAACTCAGCCATTGAGGGCAAAAAGACCCCATTGCCCGCACCTGCATCAAGCACAGACCAGCCGGCGACGAGGCCGGCAGAACGAAGCGTCGCTTCGTACTCTTCCTTGAGCGCCAAATAGTGGGCGTCGAGATGTCCGGAGCCGCTGAGCTTATGCCCGGCAGATGTACTTTTTTCGGAATCCGATGTGTCGCTCATCTTGATTGCCGCCTAGATCACAATGAAGAAGGTATTGCTCGTCTCGAAGCGATTGACGGGATGCTTCCGGAAGATAGCCTATCATGGTCTCCACCGGTAGCTGAAATGCACTCTCGGGGTGCTACCTATTCCGGGTGATTTCCTGGACAAGCTGGTCTGGCGGCGAAATGCCGGAGCCGGTGTCGCACCGAGGCCTTTACCTCCACAAGCGCCCTTCTCCCGACCGCCGTTATTTCGTGGCGGTATAATTTGGGCACTGATTTCGCCCTCGATCGATTCCCGCCCGAATGAGCGGCGAGCGCCGTTTCAACCGCCTCGGTCACTGCCTGCAGCCCGCCGCTTCACGCGTCAAGATTTCGCCGGCCAGTGGACTGCCCCTGGCAGTACCCAATCGCTGCGCTGGCTGCAGTTGTCGCTCGAGCCACCTTGGTCACAGTTACGGCAATCGCAGTTGAAACCTACTTCACGTTGCGCCACGATGGTCGCATTTGTATCACGATAGCCATGCGGCGCGCGCTCCATGAAGCACGGCGGGCCTTCTGGATAGCGCTCGGCGAGCACTGCCGTGGCAACGGCTACGAACGTATTGGCCGAAATCTGGTCCCAGACCGCAAACTGGTAAACACCGCCAGGCTTCAGAACTCGCCTTACCTCTCGGTAGCCTGCAGCTTATCGGGGAAGAACATGACACCGAACTGGCAGACGACGATATCAAAGCTGCCGTTCTCAAAAGGCAGCGCCAACGCGTTGACCTGAAGATCATCGGCACCATAGGCTGCTGATAGCGCGCGCGAATGGTGCCCGCAAAGACCTTGTCGGCGCCTGTCATCACAGCCTCGCCTTGTTGCGGCATGTGGATAGGAATAGGCTGCGCTCCTGAGCTATGGGATGATGGCATGCGTGCACTCCAGACTTCCGATCTGGAATTGGCTGACCTCATGAAGGAAGCGACGAAGCTCGCCGCCGAATACTGGGCTTCGCTGGAGGAACGGCCATCGTATCCGTCGACTAGCGGCACAGAGACCGCGCGCCTCTTCGATCGTCCATGGCCGGATGAAGGTCGCGGCGGGCAAGTTCTGGCCGACGTCAAGGCTATTGCAGAACACGTCCGCCCCTGCACCGGCCGCTTCTTCGGTTATGTCGCAGGTTCGGGCGAACCGGTTGGCGCAATCGGCGACTTTCTCGCTTCGGTGTTCAATCAGAACAGCACGTCCTGGCGCTCCGCTCCAGCTGCAGTAAGCATCGAGCGCGCCGTCATCGGTTGGCTTGCTGAGGCGGTTGGGTGCCAAGGCTTCTCGGGAAGCCTTTGTGGGGGCGGATCGATCGCCAACCTCATGGGGTTGGCAATCGCCCGGGAGCATATCCTCCCCGCAAACGAGGACGGCGCGCGGCATGGCGTGGTCTATGCGTCCGAGCAGGTGCACATGTCGATCCCAAAAGCCATGGCGTTGCTGGGCCTCGGACGCAAAAACCTTCGCCTCATCCCGGTCGACGCGGAATTCCGCCTGCAGACCGACGCGCTCAAGTCCGCTATCGCCAACGACCGAAAGGCGGGAAAATTCCCTATGGCGATCGTGGCCAGCGTCGGCACGGTGACCACCGGGGCGATCGATCCCCTTGTCGAAATCGCCGGCATCGCCGAGGCTGAAGGTCTCTGGCTCCACGTCGATGGCGCATTCGGCGTGCTGGCGGCACTGGCGGTTCCGGAAAAGTTCGTCGGGCTGAACCTGGCCGACTCGATTTCCCTTGATGCACATAAGTGGCTCTACCAGCCCATCGACTGCAGCTGCCTCCTTTATCGCGACCGCGATGCAGCCCGGAATACCTTCTCCCATACAGCGGACTATATCAGGATCCTCAACCAGGATCCCGACGAGGCCTTCGCCTTCTTCGAAGAATCGATCGAGCTATCCCGTCGTTTTCGCGCCCTCAAACTCTGGATGTCTCTGCAATATCACGGACGCCGGGCCTATCGTGAGGCCATTGGTCGGGACCTTGGGCATGCGCAGATGCTTGCGCAAGCCATTCACGCGCATCCACAGTTGGAACTGCTTGCGCCGGTGCCACTCAGCGCCGTCTGTTTTCGCCATCACGCCAAGGACAACGAAGCCATTCTACGCCGCGTGATCGCAAGGGGCCGTGTGTACCTATCCAACGCTTCGATCAACGGCGAGTTCGCGCTGCGTGCCTGCTTCGTCAATCATCGCACAAAACCGGAAGACGTTCATGAGATTGTCTCCGAGGTGATTGCAGCAGCAGACGAGCTGAACGCATAATGCAGGCGCTCAAGCGACTGTCGCTCGACCACCGCACATGATGGCGATGGGAGTGCTTGGAAACAGCTGCCATCCAGTGTCTGATACGCTCACATGAGCCGTTCATTTGAACACATGAAGGGCGGCATATTGGAGAAGCATGATCGTCTTGCCGTCCCGGATGCGTCCATCCCCGATCATCTCGAGCGCCTCATCTATCGTTGGTTCGAGGCGCTCAATGTCCTCGCCTTCGTCCACGTTCCCGCCACCGCTGGAGATCTGGTCCGCGGCTGAATAGGCGCCAATGAAAAAGTGCAGCCTCTCGGTCACGGAGCCAGGGCTCATGAAGGCATCGAAAATCTGGCGCACGTCGCTGACCCGATATCCGGTTTCCTCCTCGACTTCCGCCTTGATCCGTTCCTCCGGACTGGCATTGTCCAAAAGACCCGCCGGTGCCTCCGTCAGAAGATCGTCATGGCCATTGACGTAGGCTGGATATCGAAATTGCCGGGTCAGAAGCACCCTGCTCCGCTCAAGGTCGTAGAGAAGGATCGTCGCACCGTTGCCGCGATCATAGGTCTCCCGACTCTGCCTCTGCCAGGTACCGTCTCCCCGCAGGAAACTGAACGTCGTCTTCTTCAGAATGTACCAGTCGCTGGAGAGCGTGGTTACCTCTTCAACCTTCACTCGATCAGATATCGTCATGTTCGCCTCCGGTGCACATAATCGCACGATATTGCACGAATGTTACAAACGTGCAATAAGCGGCAAAACAGTGTGAGGCCATGATGCTGACGAGTGAGAGAAAAGCCCTTATCCTTGATACCCTTGGAACCACGGGCCGCGTGGTCGCGAAAGAGTTCAGCCTGACGCTGGGCCTCTCGGAGGATACGATCCGTCGCGATCTTCGCGAGCTTGCCGCGGAAGGTCTGCTTCAACGTGTTCATGGTGGAGCGCTACCGGCATCCAAAGCGCTCGCCGACCTTCCAAGCCGAAGGAACATTTCCGTCGAGGATAAGACGGCCATCGCGAAGGCGGCTGCGGCGATGGTCAGGAATGGCCAGATTATATTTCTCGATGGCGGGACAAGCACTGTTGCAGTGGCCCGCGCTCTTCCCACGCAACTGCATGCGACCGTTGTCACGCACAGCCCCGATATAGCGGTCGCACTTTCCGACCACCCAGGAATCGAAGTCGAGCTCGTCGGCGGCCGCATCTACAAGCACTCCAACGTGGCAGTGGGGGCCGTGGCGAGCGAGAGTATTTCTCACATCCGCGCCGACATCTTCTTTATGGGCGTAACCGGCATCCATCCTGACCATGGATTGACGACGGGCGACAGAGAAGAGGCGGCGATCAAACGGGCAATTAGTCGCCAGTCGGCGGAAACGATTGTCCTCGCGTCCAAAGAGAAGCTCGGCGCGGTCTCCGCGTACGACATCATCGGTCTCGATCAAATTGACGGGCTGATCGTGGAGAAGAGCTGCCCGGCCGGTCTCCTGGAACCTTACCAAATGCGTGGAATCTCGATTACGCGCGCTCAGGCTTGAGCAGACTGGTGGGATGTCGGCGCGGTCCCTCGCGCGCCCAGGCAATCCGGACCAGAGCGAACTGATGACGTCCAACTTTGAAATGAGTGAACCCCTTGTCTCGAAACATACTCTTCCTCTTACCGTTTTTTGCCTCTTTGCTCGCCGGATGCCAGAGCGCACCGCCCGTCACGCCGATCGGCTATAATGGCACCACCAAAGATGGGGTGATGACGGCCAGGCCGTTGACAGATGCCGAAATGGCCAAAGCGCTGAAATCGGCACAGCGTGCAAGCGACATGGCGCCGGCTATCGCGGCCGCTAATACCTTCGGAGGACTGGATCCAACCGGCATGACCCAAATGGCGGTGACTGCGGAAACCAGGCGACGCATGCAGGATTTCCAACAATACGTCCCCGGCATGATGGCAGCAAACGTCCAGCGGTTGGAGGCCTATTGCAAGACAAACCCCAAATTCGAGGCCTGCATCGAGTTTCGGAAAACCAAGGCCGAAATGAAAGCGCGCGGTCAGCGTATGCCGGACGGGTCTATTCCCCAGCCGTGATGGCGGCGGATTCCTTTAGTTACGGCTGACAAACGGCCGATGGATCTGGGAAAAGAAGATGGTGAACGTTCGCCAAGCAAAGACAACAGACATTCCGGCGATGAGCCGCGTGTTGACCGCCTCGATCACCTTCCTTTGTACTGACGATCATGGCAACGATTTGGGCCGCCTAAGCCAGTGGACGAAAAACAAGACCGAAGCAGGCGTCGGACAAATGATGGACAATCCGCATCAAACGCTCTGGATCGCAGAAGTCGACGGCGAGATCGCTGCCGTGGGGGCCGTCACGGACGATAGCATCGTCCTCAACTACGTAGCCCCCGAGCATCGTTTCCAGGGGGTGAGCAAGGCGCTATTGGCCGCGATGGAGGACACACTCCGCAACGCCGGCATATCACTCGGCAGGTTGGTCAGCACCAGAACTGCCTTGCGCTTCTACCTCGCTTGCGGCTGGTCAGATCTGGGACCCGGCGCTGGCGGAATCCTCATGGAAAAGGTGCTTTGAGAAGACCTTTTCCGCTGCTTATGCGTAAATTTTGCGATATCGGGCCGAGATGGGCACACCGAACAACACCTTCTGGTATGATAGCCAACTGGTGTCGCCACGGCTTCCCGAGTGGAATTTCCTTGCGTGCAGCAGCGAGAGGCGCGAAACGAAGCGCGCGGCGCGGCTTCGGTGACCTCCAATTGGAGCAGCCCGCAGGCCCGACGTAGTGATCACACGAGGCCTGCGTCGGGCTTCTTGGCAACCTGCAGATTGCCAGAATGCCTTTGGCTTGCCGCTCCACTTCAGGTCTCTACTTCCTCTCTATGTGCGACATTCCTTCACCAGCCGTCCCTACCGGCGACCAGAACCGCCACCTGTTCTGCCAGATGGCGATCGAGATCCCGCTGCAGGAGATCATCGAGGCCGCGGTGAAAGCCGGATGGGACGAGACCGAGGTGCTGGCGGCGATTATTGATGTGGCGGATAACCTGGTGCTGGCGGCCGGCGCCAACGCCGAGGTGGACGCGCTGCTGAAGGCGCTGAAACGGAAGCTGGAATGACCGCACCCAAAAAGGCCCGCCGAAGCGGGCCGAGTTCAAGGATATGCATGGAGTAGTCTGGAACGCAGCGGGACTCGGTGAAGTGCTGATGGATGGGAAGGGCCGCTGCGTCTGTTGCCCGAACTGCGACTGATGACGAACGTTCCGTCCCCTAAGCCGATATCCTCGTCGCCCCCCGATTTTGGGAGTTCCACCGTCACCGTAGAGGGCTATACCTATGAGGGTGATTCTCCGAGGGAGACGGTATGGAATTGGTTGTATATGGGTATCAGATCGTACCGGGCAGTGACGACTCTTTGGGCTTCGAGGCTTCTCTAGAGGACTGCCAACGCGAAGCCGTGGCGGAGCGTGAAGAACTTCGGCGGCATGATCCGGATCTAGAGCCATTGGGGGCGATGGCCATATATCGCTTCACTTTGGCCTGGCCTGATACCGACGGGCTGCTTGCGGTCTTGAACGACAAGACTTCGCTGCTCGACGCCATTGTTGTCGATCGCAAGCGTGTAGGTATCGTGGCCGACTGAAATTGCATGCTTTCTTTGCCACCCTGATTGCTACCATGTTTCCCAGCCGGAAACTGCCAGCAGCTCTCCGGTGAGACCAACATGATTGACTTGGTGGCAGAATATCCCGTGCAGCGATTGATGCTCTGCGAATGCAGCACCCATCGTGGCAAACAAGGTGGCGGGTAGCGCGCAGATCATCATGATAAGCAAAACTAGCCGCAAGGCCCCTTCCAGCGGAGTAAGCTTGGGTTGAATTACCGGTTCCTGTCGCTTCATGCGCCGTCCCCCTGTCATTGATCGACTCTTCGGCTGATTCTGCCGATTTGTCGATTACTTCCTGTGGCCGGAGCGGGCCTTGCATGTTGTGGGGGTAAAAGCCGTAATGCGGGGGCCTCATTACCGGGCGGCAGGAAGTGGAAAGCCCGCGTCAATCCCCGGAACCGCGGGCTTTCGCAGCCGGAGCTCTTCTTTGCTCGGCCTATTCTCGAAGCTTAGGACTTCAGCGCCGAGGTGATCAATTTCTCCGAAAGGAGTATCGACGTCAAAAGCGAAGGCGCCAGCGCCAGCTGCGCTCTCGGCAGTTCCAAGGATCTCCGTCGCGACCGCCAAACGATCTAGGGTCCCGTGCCGCCCGCTTCTGCAATCAGCGCGGTAGGACTGCTCACGGAACCGAGTGGAGCATCGGGCATTCACTGAATGTCGCGAGGGCAAATTTCCCCTCAAAAATGTTCGGCCCACGAACACGCTCTCGCGACACTCTTTCCTGGGTGGGCCGGCGCCACCAATCCCGGGCACCTGCGCTTTATACCCTTTCGCGACTCGCTTATATTCCAGCCATGGACAAGGTCGAGCGAGACAACCTCATCGTGAAGATGCGTGCTGATGGGAGGACCATCCCGTCGATTTCACAGGAACTAGGCTTGCCAACGACGAGGATCAAATTCGTCCTGCAAAATCACGCCTACTACATTGTCTCAACTCCGCCGCCGGAAGGGATGAGCATCCGAACCGCATACCTTATCCAGCAGGCTCTTGGCACTTGGCCCACATCTGCGAACGCCGAAGAGCTGGCTCACAGGAAGCAGGCACTCATGAGGGCATCGGGCACAAAGCGGAAAGATTGGCTTGATTTTGACGACTGGGTCATGCGAGTCCGTCAGTCTGGCGTGCGATAAGTGGGCGCCATCGTCCGGATTGCCGCAGATCCTCGCTTACTTCCCCAAAAGACTAAAATTTAGGCGCTGGTTTCAAGCGGAAAACGCATCGCGTATAATCGCCAAGAGTGCTGAATTGGTCGCAGGAATTGTTACCCACCGGTCCCGCCCTTGGATGCACCGGCGAGCCTGATACCTGACAATCGGATACCCGAGCATTGGGGTGCGCACCGACATGCGGAAGATGACGCCATCAATCGTTCGTTCAACCATCACTGGAAGCATTGCATTGCCTCGAAAAATTTCTCTTTCCAAGCTCGCAGATGGCATTTAACAAAGTTACAACCTCTGCAACCTTTTCCATAAAAACAACCTGAATTGCTCCGATGGCTGTCTGCGCTCACACCACTGGAGCGATGTTGGTGAGATTGCTTTGTCTGGTTATCCGCTGATGACGTCTAGGCCAAGTTCCTTGATCGCAGTAATAAAACCTCTTCGGACGTGGTCCTCCATTGTGACCCCTCGCAAGGCGTCGACAACTGCGTCTCTTGCCGAAATGAAAGCCGGGTCTCCGCGGCTGCGAAGGGAGCGATTGCCTCCATGGCCTCTCCGGCCGTTGAGATCAACTTAAGCGCACCGCTTCCGCCCTTGAGCAATATCGGCTTTTGCCAAGGTTTCCGGTCCAACATTCAACGTCCCACAATGTGTGCTTGGGCCCTTCTGGACTACAAGCTTGTGGGCGAGTTGGCCGCGACCTCCATTTGATGGCTCGGCCGCAACGATCTCATTGAGGTCGGCTTTCCAGACGAATGGCTTTGGTTCCTTATTGTGTTCTTTGATGAAGCGTTTGATGGCAACCTGCAGGTCGACGACGGAATGAAAGACACCGTGCTTGAGCCGTCGTCGGGTCAGTTTCGCAAAGAAGCCCCCGACAGCGTTGAGCCATGAGCAAGAAGTCGGGACGAAGTGGAAGGTCCATCGTGGATGCCGTGATAACCAGGCACTGAGCTGGCTCGGTTTGTCTGAACAGTACCCGGCGTTTGTTAAGTGGATTTCCGCCTTGGTTACGCCGCAGCCAGCATCGGCGTCAGCGCGTTGAAGTAAGCCTGATCCGGTGTCTGCCGGTCAAGCGATGAATGCGGGCGTCGTTGGTTGTAAAAGTTAATGTAACAACCAATCCCCGCCCGTGCCTGCGGGACATTCTCATAGGCATTAAGATAGATCTCCTCATACTTGATAGTCCGCCAGAGCCGCTCGACGAAGACATTGTCCCGCCATGCACCCCTGCCGTCCATCGAGATGGCGATTTCGGCCTTCTTCAGCACCGTCGTGAAGTCGGTAGAAGTAAACTGCGATCCCTGATCGGTATTGAAGATGTCAGGCTTTCCATACCGAGCAAGCGCCTCTTCGACCGCTTCAATACAAAAGGCCGTCTCCATCGTGATCGACAACCGCCACGACAGAACCCGGCGACTGAACCAGTCGACGACAGCGCAGAGATAGACAAATCCCCGCGCCATCGGGACGTAGGTCAAATCCATTGCCCACGCCTGGTTGGGCCTGGTGACCGCCAACTTGCGCAGCAGATACGGATAGATCTTGTGTCCTGGCGCCGGTTTCGAGGTGTTCGGGCGGCGGTAGATCGCCTCTATACCCATCTTCCTCATCAGCGTCGCGACATGAAGACGCCCTGTCACAAGCCCTTCTGCCTTCAAAAGCCCATGCAACATCCGGCTTCCGGCAAAGGGATAGTCGAGATGTAGCTCGTCGATCCGCCGCATCAGGGCCAGATCGCCGTCAGACACAGGACGGGGCGAATAATAAACGCTGCTTCGACTGAGGCCGAGAAGTTTCGCCTGACGGACAACCGACAGCTTATGTGCGCGGTTGATCATTTCTTTCCGCTCAGCAGCCCGGCTTTGCCGAGCGCACCGGATAAAAAATCATTCTCCAGCGTCAGTTCTCCGATCTTGGCATGGAGAGTTTTGACATCGACGGTGGGTGCCGCCGGTTCCGATTTGGCATCGTCGCCAAAAACGTCTGTCGCTCCCTCAAGCAGCTGGTCTTTCCATTGCTTGATTTGGTTGACGTGCACGTCGAACTGCTGGGACAACTCCACCAGCGTCTGCTCGCCCCTGATGGCGGCAAGCGCCACCTTCGCCTTGAAAACCGGGCTATGGTTCCGGCGCGGTCGTCTCGTCATGGTATCTCCTGTTTCCGGCATCTAAGCCAAAGTCAGGCAAGAATTCCACTTATACCAGCTGTCCGATTTTTCCGAGCCAGCTCTCACGGACCTTCGGTTGCTTGTGGGCAGCATAGTTGTCGAGAATGACATGAACGGCCTTGTCCTTCGGCAGTTCAGCCTCGATAGCATTGAGGAATCGAATGAACTCCTGATGCCGGTGGCGCTGCATGTTGCGGCCGATCACCGAACCATCGAGAACGTTAAGAGCAGCAAACAGGGTGGTGGTGCCATGGCACTTATAGTCATGGGTCATCGTGCCACCGCGGCCTTTCTTGATGGGCAGGGCCTGCTGTGTCCGATCAAGCGCTTGGATCTGGCTCTTCTCATCGACGGATAGGACGATGGCATGGGCTGGTGGCGAGATGTATAGCCCGACGACGTCATGCAGTTTCTCGGCGAAAGCCTTGTCATTCGATAGTTTAAAGCTGCGCCAGCGGTGCGGCGCAAGACCATGCTCGTGCCAGATTTTGACGACCGAAGACGCTGCGATCCCAACGGCTTTTGCCATCGCACGAACGGTCCAGTGGGTGGCTTCCTGTTTCGGCGTTTCCAGCGTCAGCGTCACCACTCGATCGACCAACTCGGTATCGAGTGGCGCTATGCCGGGCGGCCGGCTCTTGTCGCGCAAAAGACCATCCACCCCTTCGGCCATGAAGCGCTCCTGCCAGCGCCAAACGCAGGTCTTGGATTTACCAGTCGCCGCCATGATCGCGACGGTCCCGAGATCATCGCCGCTCATCAAAATGATCTTGGCCCGCCAGACATGCTTCTGCGGCGAACTTCCCGCGGAAATAATCGCCTCAAGCCGATCCCGGTCGGCGGACGAGACTTCAAATATGATCCCTGTACGCATGCGGTATCGTCGCACACCGCATGCCGAAAGGAATCCCAGACCGGACTCCTTTGTCTCGATCAATCCACTAGGTCCGCCATGAATTGCGCGGATGGAAAGTGCTCACGAAATCGAGGGGCGATCAAGTTCGCCTGCAGACTAGCCAGGCGGCCGGGCGATCCATCGGCGATCGCTTCGCCGATGCTTCCGCAAGGTTTCCCACCAAAGCCGGGCCTCCTTCAACAGGGGCGGTAAAACCGGGATTGCCACTACCACCAACATTACCCATTCCGTCTTTGTCATCTTCCAATTATCCCCGAGCAACACACTCCATTGAGAATAAAGGGGCGTTGGTCGATGGGGATATTAAACGATGATGGAATGCAGGCTGATTTGCGTATCTCGCTGATTTTCCTTCGTCTGGGGAATTCTGCGCTGCCGAAACGAATGATGAACATCCCCGCCGCCGAAACGAAAGCCGATCCCTACTCATGACGCCATGGCGGGTGGAGTGCGTTCTAAAGCTTCGGACTTCTCAAGCGATCTTCATCATCCGGAACCTTTTGCCACTCATGGTGATTGGAAATGTGGCGCTCCGCCAACGGCGGAAAGATGATGCCATCGGGAGGATGAGTTGAACGCTAACATTTCGGCTGCAATGCGCGCCGTGCCATCTGAAGCTAGAGAGGCCATCATCAACGTTCGGGGCCACTGGCCCCTATTGGTGGTCAGCCTGGCGATCGCCACCGCGGTCATCGCGTTCCTAAACTACGACGAATTCAGCGGGCTTCTCGTATCACTGGCAATCGGTTTGGGCATCGTGATGTTCTGCACCGCGACATTGATTGCCGGGATTGCAAGCTGGCTGTTTTTCACCGGCCTGCTCTGGAGGATGTCCGAGGCGCGGAAACCGCGACGGCCAATACGGCGACTGGCGGACGATGATATACCGAGGCGGTTTTGGTTCTCCGGCTTTTTTGCCACTCTGCTCTGGATTGTCCCGCTCTACGCTTTGACCTTGGGCTTGGTCTCAGCCATTCAGTAGCAGCCACTGTTCAACCCAGATCAATCTTTCTTAAATCCCAGAGTGAATTTTAGTCGAGCTCGACCCAGGGAGTGAGGACACCGGCGCCTGCCCACCAAGCCGTTGCGGATAGTCGAGGCGGTCGGCGACCTAGGGAGCGAGAAGATCACTTCTAAGCCGGACAGGATGCCGGCGGGGATCATCGCCCGGATCGACCACGGGCGCTTGAGCACCCGACGCCAGTCGGCTACGAGTTTCATGGGCGATGTTCTTTGAGGTTGGAGGAACGCATCCTTTAGGCGTAGATGGCCCACTCTAATCGATTTTGGTTTTCCGACGCTGGAACAGCCTTCGCCCGCCTTGGTTTCTGGTGCCGAGCACATGCTCGCCACATCGGGCCGTGAGGCACCCGCATAGGGAGGATCACATGCATACGTTCGTCACGTTTTTCGCCGCATTGCTGATGATACCCGCCAAGATCATTTTTGAGGCAAAGGCTCCGGAGAAGCCATTAACGCCCGAAAGGCTGATAAGAATGGGGGCCGGCAATTGATGCCCCAGCGTCCGCCGCGCATAGGCCAAAAGGTGTACTCCGTTTGGGTGATGCACTAAGCTAGAAGTTGTGAGATAGTCCCCCTCGCCAAGAGACTGTTGAGGGCTCGAACGGGAAAAACGGGCGAGCCCTCTTCTTTTTGAACCTGTTTGTCTTGCGTCGGGTTGAGGGCCTGCATCCTGGCGGACCGGCGCAGGCCCTCGCGCAAACCTAAATTTTCCGAGCGGATTAGCGTATGCTGTCGAATTACGGTAAGCGCGAATTTCTCCGCACCTTCTGTATTTGAGTGAGCTTTGGCATGTGGTGTCCACTTAAAAGAGGTGGACACCAAGTTATGGATGAAGGTCAAAAACTCGCGGTAC
>NZ_JALBGV010000003.1 GCF_023006505.1 Neorhizobium sp. SHOUNA12A | reverse complement strand
AGTTCACCCGATCTCACGTCGCCGCCGCGCATCCATCAATTCCCAATCTCGACGGGACCAATGAATCATGAGAGGAGCGCTCAGGCTAGGCCTTTTTCAACAGCCTGCTAGCCCGAGCGGTCCCGCCTGAAGCTCAACAATGGTTGCCATCGGAAGTTTGGAAAATACCAGATTGATGACGACTTCCACCCCTTCCAGGCTCGCAAGGGCCGCGAAATTGAGAACGAAGGCAATCAACCCAAACAGGCCGGTACGGCGGCCGACGGATAGAAACAAACCGACGATCAGTCCAAGCGCCAGAATTTCGGCAAGGGGTGCGAGAATTTGGGTGAGATTGGTGGTCGCGATCAATCCGCTACGCTTGGCCGCATTGATCAGCAGTATGATTGCACTTCCTACTCCACAGACAGCTGCGACACGGTAAAGGATACCGTCTGAAGCGCCTGACATCGCCGAAAATGACCGGAACCTTGCGCTGGAGCTGGAGACCGTGAGGTTGCCAGATGGTGTAGGCGATAAAGCAGGGGTGTTTTTCGCGAGCATGATGTTTCCTCCATCCGGGAAAGTAGAGAGTTGCGAGGATCGCAAGGTGTTCCAGTTCCCGTCCGTAATCACTGCTTACATTCATTTGTGAGGAGTGTAAACAGCGATTACATTTCTCATGTCGTTGTGATACCGAATGCCATCCAACTGAACGGAAACACCTATGAGCGAAGACCAGGGCAAAGATCGCCCAAGCTATCATCACGGAAATCTCCGGCAGGCGCTGATCGATGCGGCTGTTCAACTTGTCGAGGAGGACGGCCCCGCCAACGTGAGTGTTCGAGAAGTAGCAAAACGGGCTGGCGTTTCCCCAGGCGCCCCTTTCCGGCACTTCAGCAACAAGACCGCTTTGATGACAGCTGTTGCTGAGCAGGCGATGGCGCGTTTTAGGCTGGAGATCGTCAACGCGGTGGAGGCTGTTATCACTGACGATCCGGTTGATCGGTTTGCAGCGGTGGGAGTGGCCTATCTGCGATGGGCGATTCGAAACCCGACACACTTCCAGATCATCTCGACGCGGAGCCTGATTGATTGGGAAAATTCTGAATCTCTACGCCGGGACAATGACGCCGTGCGTCTGCTTGTTGAAGCAGCGATGCTGGAGGCCAGGCGGCGAAATTTGCTTCAGTCAAACGACATCATGGAAACACAAATTGCCGCAAGGGCGCTCGTTTACGGGCTTGCCCGTATGTACATCGATGGTCATTTCGCGCAGTGGGCGATACCCGGACAGACGGCAGAAGATACCGTTCAGACGGTCCTAAAGAACTATATTTCGTCAATCAGGAGAGCCCCGATCACATTGCCAGAGGAGACGATCTGATCGCCGACCGGCGATGGTGGTGGCCGTGGATGCGCAACCGCGAAGGAGCCATGGCGGTATCGCCACCTAACCGGCAACGCAAGGCTCACGACGCGGCGGCGTAGCGGCTGCGGCCGGTCTTTTTTGCCTCATAAAGAGCAAGATCGGCTCGGCGCATCAAAGCGTCTGTCGACTTCGCGTCATGGGGGTATCTTGCCAGACCGATAGAAATCCCGACCTCCAGCATTTGGCCGTCGACGACAATCGGATTGACCATTGCCTTCAACAGGCTTTCAGCCGCGCTGGCGGGATCGTGTTGTCTTGATGAGTGCTTGAACAGAACGACAAACTCATCTCCACCGACACGCGCAAGCAAATGCCGCTCGTCCAGAACCGAGCGGAAGCGTTGCGCCACCGCGTGGAGAAGAGCATCTCCGATCGCATGCCCATGCGTGTCATTAATCTCCTTGAAACGATCAAGATCGACCCACAGTAGCCCAAACTCCTGATTGGACAGCGCCTCTTTTCGCAGCTCGGCATTTAACAGCCTGCGATTTGGAAGTCCCGTCAACTCGTCATGGTTGGCGAGGTAGTCCAAGCGATCACGAGCACGTTTATGATCGCCAATATCGCGAACTTCGACGAGATGTCGCAACGTGTCTCCCGACAGGATCGGTGTTGTGTTGAGCGCAACGTCCACCCGCACCCCATTGGCCGTCTTTAGTTGTCCTTCGGTCTCGTAAAGGCGAGGTGCGTGACGATCGGCGCCTGCCGGGAGTTCAAAAAAGTCGGCAACGGCACGACCTTCGATACTCGACCCTTCACAGCCCACGAGCCGCTCGAATGCCTTGTTTGCCGAGATGACCTCATCATCCTGACAAACAAGGATGCCGATCTGTGCGGCCTCAAGAATGGATCGCATCTGTTGGGCATCGACGGTCGCGTCGTGAGCACGTCGATCAAACATAACCGTCACCAGACTGAAGACCACGATCAATGTTGTGACCACGGCAACGGAGAGCCCAAGGAGAAATTCCGACAGGTTCCCATCCGCAACTCGAAGAGACGGGTCTGTCTTAAGAAGGGCGGCACTCATCGCGGTGAAATGCAGTGTGCAGATAGCTGCACCGAATAAGGTTCCCGCAGAAAGGCGAGATCCGACCGAAGCACGTCGTCGTCCAGCGAATGTCGCCGCGATCACCAGTAAGCTGCCCGCGCAGAGCGAAAGCGCAACGAGAGGCAAATGCCACTCGAGAGTGCCGGCAAATAGCAAAGCCCTCATGCCGATGAAGTGCATGGTGCCAATTGCGCCGCTGAGAAGAAGACCGCCCGCGAGAGCGTTGACAAGACCAGGCGACAGTAACAGGGGCGTTGCGGCTGCGGCAAAGGCAATTGCAAAAATGGCCGATATTGCTGTGAGACCTACATCGTAGCTCACAAACGCAGCAGGTTGAAAACCCAGCATGGCGATGAAGTGCGTCGACCAAATTCCGCCACCCACCGCGAAGGCAGCCACAAATACCCAAACAGTCTTCATACGTCCATGTCGCGCTCTGGCATGGTCGAGGATGGTGAACAGTGCAAAGCCCGAAAAGAGCGCGACAACAATCGCCAGGACGACAAGCGTCGGGTTATGATCGGTGCTGATGCAATCGAGTACACGAATGAACATGTAAAACTCCGCTACTGGCTGAAATCGACTGCTGAGCGGGAGCCATGTCTCACTCGAGATAAAAGGCACTCACGATCAAGGATTATGGCTATGCCGCGGAAACACTGTCGACCCAACGATCGGCGCGGCCCTTAATATTGCTCTAAATTTATAGAGAGATTTTTATGCATCCGGACGCAAGAGGCTGAAAAAATGGAAATGCTTTTGCTCCAAACGGATCGGTATATTCTGTGGAAAAAGCCTGCCGCCTGCCGGTGTTGAGTTCCGATGTTGCGTGACTCCTTTTCCGTTTGCAGCAATTCCTTTCCATCGGGCGTCTCCTGGCATCAGACGGGCACTGGATTTTTTATCTTGCCTGGTGCGCATGTCAGGCAACAAGCACTCGAGTCGTTCGACTATGTCGCAATCTGCCGCTTTCCGCTGATCTTATGTCCACGCAAGCCACATATAAGCGGCGGCGGTCCAGGAAAAGCCGAGGCCGCCGCAGCCTTCGCCCGTTATAGGGTCGAAATATTCGGCAAAACCTTCTGTCTCGATCGCCTCGACCGTCGATCTGCGCAGCTCTTCCGCCGCTTCCGGATGACCGTTGCGCCTGAAGCCGTCGATCAGCAGCCAGTTGATGATCGCCCAGGCCGGGCCGCGCCAGTAGCGTTTCGGTTCCCAGCCTGCGAAACCCGGCTTGGTGGTTGGAAAGGCGACCTTGAGGCCCTTCGACCAGGCCTTCATCTCGTCGACCAGCGCGTCGGCGATACTCTTGTCCAGGTCGAGCGACAGGAGGGGGATGAAGCCTGCCTGTGTCGCGGCTTCGACATCCTCGCCGGAGATCAGGTCGCGGGACACGAAGCGTGACAGGGCCGGGCGCCACTGCGCGAGTATTGCCTTGCGGGTGAGCTCGTTGAACGCGGCGATCTCGGCGGCGTCCTCCGTCCGGCCGAATTCGCGGGCGAGATGTTCGAGGTCCTCGCCGGCCTTCAGCAGGATAGCGGTGGTCTGGATCTCGGCCACCTTGAACGGCGCCTTTTCCCATTGCCTTGCGGGATCCCAGCCGCAGGCGGCATAGGTGTCGACCAGGTGTATGAAGCGGTTATAGTCCTCGTCGCGCGGGCGCATCGAGGCGTTCACATGGCCGGTATCCTTGCGCACGACCGGCGTGTCGGTCGTGGTCGGCACGCGGGCGAGCGCGATGTCCCAGGCCGGCGAGTTGTCGCTGCCGCTTTCCCAAGGATGCAGCAGGGCGACCAGGCCGGTACCTTCCGGATCACGCGCGGAATACCACCAGCGATGCCATTTCAGCGCGGCCTCGTAGAGCGGCAGGGTACGCGCCTCCGCGCCGCTGCCGGCCGCCTCGAAGACCTTGCGCAGCGCGATCGCAAAGACCGGCGGCTGGGTGATGCCGGAGGTCGGGATCGTGTGACGGGTGCGCCAGACGTTCGGACCCGGGAAATAGGTATCGCTCGGCTGATGGAAGACGATATGCGGGATCATGCCGTCCGCCCACTGCCCCTCGATCAGCCGCTCCAGCTCGCGATAGGCACGGTCGGTATCATAAAGCGCGAAACCCATGGCGACGAAGGCGGAATCCCAGTTCCACTGGAACGGGTAGAGCCTGTCGGTCGGCACCGTATAGCCGCCGCGGTCGTTGGCGACGAGAATGCGCTTCGCCTCGGTGATATGCACGTTCATGTCGGGTACTCCGGTATGCTCAGGCCGAAACGGCCGGAAACGACTTGCCGCTTTCGGGCGAAAGCCAGGTAATGCGCTTGCGGTCGAGCTTCAGGCCGATCGTGTCGCCGCTCCTCACGGTTTCCGACGCCGGCAGGATAACCCGCACCGGCTGGTCGTGGATCGAGCCGGTCAGGAGCAGATGCGACCCCATCGGCTCGGCGACCCGTACTTTCATCTCGATCCCCTGCGGCAGCGGCGCGAGTTCCACCGCTTCGCCACGCAGGCCAAGTACGATTTCATTGCCGACATCCTCCGGCACCGCGAGCTGTTCAGCACCGGCCGCCACCCGGCCGTTCGAGACCGGCACCTTGATGAAGTTCATGGGAGGACTGCCGATGAAACCGCCGACGAAACGTGTCGCCGGATGATTGTAGATCTCGACCGGATGACCGACCTGCTCGACGACGCCGTTGTGCATGACCGCGATACGATCCGACAGGCCCATCGCCTCGGTCTGGTCGTGGGTGACATAGATGGTCGTCGTACCCGCCGATTGCAGCACGGTTTTCAGTTCGGTGCGCATTTCGAGCCGCAGCAATGCGTCGAGATTGGAGAGCGGCTCGTCCATCAGCAGCACCTTCGGCTCGACGGCCAGCGCGCGGGCAACCGCCACGCGCTGGCGCTGACCGCCCGAAAGCTTGTTCGGATAACGGTCGAGATACGGCTCGATATGCAGCAGGCCGGCCGCCTTCTCCACCTGCGCCTTCACCCGCGCATCGTCCGCCTTCTGCATGCGCAGGCCGAAGGCGACGTTTTCGTAGACCGTCATATGCGGGAAGACCGCATAGTTCTGGAAGACCATCGCCAGCCCGCGATCCTTGGGCGCCAGTCCAATGATCGACCTGTCGCCGATGCGGACATCGCCCGAGGTCGAGGTTTCGAGACCGGCGATGATGCGCAGGAGCGTGGTCTTGCCGCATCCCGACGGCCCGAGCAGCGAGACAAACTCGCCGTCGTTGATCGTCAGCGAGACCTCCTTCAGCGCCTGGAAGGCGCCGAAGCTCTTGCGGATGCGGTCAATGACAATATTGGCCATGTCGATGGTCCCGTTATTTGGAGGAAATGCCCCAGATCGCGAACAGGTAACGCCTGACCGCGAAGATGAAGACAACGGAAGGGAGAATGAGCATCAAGCCGCCGGCAAAGCGGTAATGCATCGGACTTTCCGACAGCACCGTCAGCAGATAGGCCGTGAGCGTGCGGTTGCGCACCGTCAGCACCGAGGCGGCGAACACTTCGTTCCAGGAGATGACGAAGGCGAATACGGCCGTGGCGACGATGCCGGGCAAAGCCAGCGGCGCGACCACCTTGAAAAAGGCCTGGACGCGGGTGCAGCCGAACACCCAGGCGGCCTCTTCGAGTTCCTTCGGCACGCCGAGGAATATGCCTTGGGTGACAAGCGCCGCAAAGGGCAGCGCCAGCACGGTGTGGATCAGGCCGACGCCGATGATCGTGTCATAGAGCCCGAGCCGGATGAAGGAGACGGTGAGCGGCAGCGCCAGGATCGCCAAGGGAAAGGCGCGGGTGAGCAGGACCAGAAGGCGGTAGCTGTCCTTGCCCCGGAAATCGTAGCGGGCCAGTGCATAGCCGGCCGGGGCGCCCAGCAGGATGGAAAGCGCCACCGTGATGCCGGCTGCCCCCAGTGAGTTGAGAAAAGACTGTACGACGCCTTCTGTTTTCAGGAACAGAATAAAGGGTTCGAGCGAAATCCCGGTCGGCAAGCCCGTCTTCGGCCAGATATAGACGCCCTGGCGACCGCCGAGTGCCCCCAACGCCACCAGATAGATCGGCACCAGAACCCAGGCGCAGAGCGCCGCGATACCGCTCCAGAGGAGCCAGCGGCGGGAGGAGGCGAAGCTTGCGGGACGGGAAGCTGTTTCCGTCGCGCTCATGGTTTCCGTACTCATGACAGGCGCTCCGGATCGACTTTCAGGGCCTTCAGATAGATCAGCGTCGCGGCAAGCGAGATGATCATGATCAGTACCGCGTAGACCGCCGCGACGCTGTAATTCTGGTTCTGGTTCTGCCAGTTGTAGGCCTCACCGACGAGGACCGGGAAATTGCGCCCGCCGAGCGCATAGACCACTGCGAATACCTCGAAGGCGAGCACGGTGCGCAGGATCAGCGCCGATTGCAGGGCGGGCCGGATCAGCGGCAGGGTGATACGCCAGAAACGCGTCCATGGGCCGGCGCCGAAGATCTCGGCGGCTTCCTTGAATTCCTTCGGCACCTGGTTGAGGCCGGCGACGATGATGACCATGACGATCGCCGTGCCGCGCCAGATTTCCGCAACCGCGATGGCGATGAAAAGCGCCACCGGCGTCTGGTAGGACAGCCAGCTCGCCTGCCGGCCGATCACACCGAGACTGAAGAGGAGCGAGTTGAAATAGCCGGTATTCTGCAGGATCGACAGCCAGACAAGGCCGGCAGCAAGATCGGAAATGCCAAGCGGGATGGTCCAGATCCAGAGAATGGTCTCGCGGCCGCGGCCGACCTTGGCGACCATGGTGCCCATGGCGAGCGCGATGGCGATCTGCACCGGCACGACGACGATCGTCAGAAGAAAGGTGTTCCTGACCGAGCGGGTGAAATTGATGTCGGTCACCATGCGCTCGGCATTCGCCAGCGACGGTGCGCCATTGTCCGAGAGAGCCAGCCAGATCGTCTGCACCAGCGGCACGACAAAGAGCAGCGCCAGAAAGGCGACTGACGGCAGGATCAGCAGATAGGGAATCCAGGGTCGGTTCTGGGTCATCGATTGCCCTCGCAAGGGGGCTTTGAGAATTGATCACACATCGACTTGTTCCTCTCTCCCCCACCCGTATCGCGACGGAATCCAGGCATCTTGCAATCCGCTGCTCCCGCTCTTTCGGATTTGGCATCCGGGCATTCGCGCCCGGATGCCATCAGCCTTGGGAGGCTTGTCGGATGGTGCCTATTGAACCGGGCAGGCGCCGTCGCTCTTGGCGTCCGGAGCCCAGCAAGGCGCCTTGGCGTCGGTCATCAGTTTGGCCATGGTGGCGCCCTGCTTGGCGAGCACGTCGGCGACGGGCTCGTTCTGCAGCACGATCCGCTGGAAGGCGTCCATGTAGACCTTGTTGAATTCGCCGCCCTTGTCGCCGAGACCGACCGGGAGAAGCGAGATCACGGCATCCTTGGAGCCTTGCGTCTTGGTGACCGCACCGGCGAGAAGCGCCACGCCCTTGTCGAGGTCCGGCGGCAGCTGGACGTTGAGGGTCGGGAAGAAGCCGACCTTCGAAGCCGTCAGCAGCTGGGTCTTCTCTGTCGTCAGCGTTTCGATGACCTTCGTGGCCCCTGCCGTGTCGGGTGCGCCCTTCGGGATCGCAAGCCCGGCCAGAACCGGCATGTAGCCACGCCCCTTCGGGCCGGCCGGTGCCGGGAAGACGACATAGTCATCCGGGGCGGCCGAGATGGCGTTCTTCAGGCGGGCGACATGGTCCCAGGCGACCATGACTTCGCCCGAGGCCAGGGGCTCCTGCATGAAGTCGTAATTGGTCGAGTTCGGAGTGACATAGGCCCAGAGCGCTTTCAGCTTCTCCCATCCGGCTGCAGCATCTGCATTCTTGAAGGTGCGCACCACGCCGCCGGTGAAGGACGGATAGAAATAGCCCTGGAAATAACGCGCCATCAGGCCCTTCGGACCGGCCGGAAACCCGATCTGCGGCTGGCCGGTGGCAGCTTGCATGTTCTTGCCCCATTCGATCAGCTGGTCGTAGGTCAGCGCATTGATATCCACACCCTTCGGCAGGTATTGCAGGGCTTCCTTCTTGGCGGCCATGACATAGGTCGCCTGCATCCAGGGAATATACTGCTGCGTGGGCTTGCCGAGCTTGCCGAGATCAAGAACCGATTGCGGCATGCCGCCGGCGGCAAGCTTCTTGGCAAGCTCGTCGAGCGGTTCCAACTGGCCCTTGTCGGCGAGCGGCGAAAGCTCGCCATGCAGCGCGCCGACGAGGCTGACCGTGTGCTTGCCGGCCTGCGCTTCGGCCTCCATGCGCACTGCGAACTGCGGCGGCTCCTCGACCACGTAATCGACCTTGCCGGCATCCTTCAAAAGGTCCTGCCGGACCACGGTCGCCTCCTCGATCGGGCGAAGCTGGGTGGATACGAAAACCGTCTGAGCAAACACCGGCGAGGCAAACGCCAGCACGGTCGAAGCCAGAATTGTAAGTGACACGATATGTTTCATCTTCTCCTCCTTCATTTTATTCGTCTTGAATGCACTGCTGTCTATGCGGCCACGGGCGGGCGGCGGTGGCTGTCGCGGTCGACAAATTCGATCGCGTGAAGCTCCTGAAGGTCTTCGGCGGGCTCTCCGGCGATGGCGCGCAGGAGCAGCGACGCGAAGGTCGCGCCGAGGTTCTCGCCGGTCATGCGCATGGTCGAAAGCGGCGGGCTGGTGAAGGCGCCCATCGACAGGTCGTCATGCCCCACGATGCTGATCTGGCTGCCGCCGTCGACTTCGCGCAGTGCCCGAAGCGCGCCGATCGCCATTTCGTCGGTGGCGCAGACAAGGGCCGTCGGACGCGACGGCTGGCGCAGAAGTTCCAGCGCTGCGAGATAACCGCCCTGTTCGAGCGGCGCTCCTTCGGCGCAGAGATCGGTCGCAAGCCCGCATTCCTCCATCGCCGCCTGCCAACCGCGGCGACGGACATGCGCGAAGTAATATTCCTGCGGTCCGGCGATATGGCCGATGCGCCGATGCCCCGCTGCATGGAAGCGCAACGTTGCGGCGCGGAACCCGGCAAAACCGTCGCCGTCGATGAACGGATGGGGAATCAGGCTTTCGGTGCGGCCGTTGGTGACGAAGGGAATGCCCCGCGACTGGAGGTATTCGACGCGCTCGTCCTTTCGTTTGGTGCGGACCAGCAGCATGGCATCGACGCGGCGCCCGTCGACGAAGCGCTGGCATATTTCAAGTTCGCTGACACCCCGCGGCACAGGCGCGATGACGAGATTGAGACCGGCCGTAGCGAGATGTTCGGCGCAGCCTGACAACATGTCGAGGAAATGAGGAGGGCCGACGTGGCCAGGGTCACTCGGCAGCGTCACGGCGACCAGTTCCGCGCGCTGCTTGCGCAACCGACGAGCGGAGGCATTCGGCCGATAACCTGCGGCCTCTGCCGCCTCGCGAACCCGCTCGCGGGTGGCCGCGGACACGTCGGAATAGCCATCAAGTGCTCGGGACACAGTGGTAATCGACAGTCCGAGCGAATGTGCCAGCTGTTTCAGATTTGCCAAGATCTTCCTCCCGAATTGAAATAAACATCCTCCAAAACGTTTTGGGAGTCAACCAAAACGTTTTGGAGGCTTAGCCCGGCGCCATCGCCGGCCCAGCCGGCGGTACGGCCAGGTTTTGTCGGACGGCGCATTGCTCATGGAAATCTCGAAGAAAACCATTAGCCGGCAGTCTGAAACTGGGCGGCTTATTCAATGGGTTCTACGATTTAGACGGCTCTTTGGCAGTGGTCGCCAGTTCTATTCCCTCAGGAGTTTAAGGCAGGCTGAACGTTGGTCCGCGCCAATGTCTACGTCCGCCTCCGAGGCGGTCGGACGAGCCGCCATCGTTGTCCCTCCATAAGCTTCGTGGTAAGCGCAAGCCGTTCCTGGAGGATCACATGCAATTTTCGCTTCAGACCGTGTTGATGGTGGCGCAGGCGCTCGCGAGCATCTCAACGCCCATCGCTATACTTCTTGCCATTCGGCAGTTTCGGCTGGTTCGCCGGCAGGCAAAAAAGCAATCCGACACTGCCGCCGTCAACTTCATCCTGCAGGCAGAAGGTCAGTTCGACCGCGCTATGGAAACGCTCATCAATGCTCCCCCAGCAGTTATCAGGCAGGCTTATGCGCCCGAGATCGACCCTTCCTGGAAGGACGAGGATCTGGCAGCCTTTATTTTCATGAAGCGACTGTTTGGGCAGGTTTCGCGCATGGTCTTTATTGCCCATAACCAGGCCATCGATCTCGGCATGTCGCAGAAGGATCGTGACGACCTGATTGTCGATTGGGAGAATACATTGCTCAAGTATCGGGAGCACCCGATCATGCGTCGGATTTTTGAAAACGCCATGCGCAACCAAGACTACAACCGGCATATGCTGGCCATCTGCCGAAAGATATTCGACGGCTCCTCCTGAGTGTCTCCGAACTAAGCGCCGTTCCGTTCAAGCCGCCCGCCGGCCGGGCATTCACCTTGCTCATCGTTCCTTCTGCTCGCCGTACCTTTTCAGGTGCAAGGTCGAGAGCCGTGACCACGCCTTCTTCCGGCTCGGAACCTCGGCTGAGTAAAGGCAGTAGATAAATGAAAGATGTCCCAACCGCGCCCGGGACGCTAAAGCCTCTGCCGGCCCGCGACCTCGATCATCTCCAATGCCAGCCTGACGTCATCTCCGGCGTCGTTCGGCAACGGCAAAATCGGACGCGGCGGCTGCACATGCGCCAGACCCAGAAGGTCCGCAATGACGAACATAACGCGGAAGCTGCCGTGGCGTTTGAACAAGGTCCAGAGCGGTTCGAAAGCTTTGTTCAACCGCGCGGTCTCGACAATATCGCCGGCGCGCGCAGCACGCGTCAGCGCAAGCGCCGGGCCCGGCAGCAGGCCTGCCGCAACGCTGTACCAGGTGTCACATCCGGCAAGCAACGCATCGACCGCCCCCCAATCGCCGCTATATCCGATTGCGAACCTGTCAGGGGTGACCTGCCGCAGGCGTGCGAGTTCTCCCGCGTAATCGTCACCGGCCGCCAGGGGCATTTTCACGGCGACGATGTTGGACACCTCCGACAGCCGGGCGATCAATGCCTCGCTGAATGTGAAGCGTGTGGTGCTTGGATTGTTGTAGATGCACAAAGGCAATTCCCCCGCCTCGGCCACAGCGACAAAGTGTTGAAAGACTTCGTCCTCGTGCAGGGGAACGTATGACATGGGCGCCAGGAGCAGACCGTCGGCGCCAGCGGCTTTGGCATCGCGCGCCAAAGCCTGAGCGTCGTCGGTGCGCAATGCTCCTACACCCACCACAAGAGGAGTCTTGCCGCCAATACATTCAACAGCAACCGCGACGGCACGCTTGCGCTCTTCCTTCGTGAGGTATGCATAGCCGCCCGTACTGCCGAGCAACCCGATGGAATCTGCTCCCGCGTGATGGATACGCTCGAGAAAGCGGGCCAGCGCCTCGGCGTCAATGCGCCCCTCAGCATCGGTCAGGGTCAGGGGAAACGCAGACAGGCCATTGAACATATTCATTATCCAACCTTTCCAAACTAAATACGGGAGAGCAGCATGCGCAGCCCCGCGAACGCAAAGAACAGCGACAGCAGGCTTTCGATCCAACGGCGGCAGCGGCGGTACAGAGCCACCATCGGCGCTGTGGAGAAGACAATGGCGTAGCCACAGAAGATCACGACGCTCAAGACGGCGCAGCCACCCAATATGGCGGCGATGCTTTCCCACGAAGAACTCGGGCCGATGCCCAGCGTAACCAACGCGATCCATGCCAGCACGGATTTCGGGTTCGCCAAATGCATCAGGAGGCCCCGCTGGTAGAGAGCAGCCCGAGAAAGAGCAACGTCATCCGCCGACATGCGTGCCGCCAGCTTCTCGTTCGACGTCAGCGCTGAACGTCCGGCCTTGAAGGCGAGGAACAGCAGATACAAGCCCCCGAAAATCTGGAGAACGATCAGGGCCTGGGCATACCTGGCCAGCAAGGCGGAGATGCCCGTCGAGGCCATCAGACCCCAGAAGATCGAGCCGCTGACAACGCCGGAGGCGAGCATGAGCGCAGCACCTCTGCCACGAGCCATCGCCACGCCCATGATGCGCATGTTGCTCGGGCCGGGACTACCAGCGGCGATGACATATGCGGCATAGACTATGAGCAACTGATGCAGGTCGGAATTCATTCCTTGAAGCCCTTAAATCTATCCAGCATCGAAAGATGCAATTGCTACCGGTGACGATTGTCTTGACTGCAAGCGACCTATTGCAGTTCATTGGCACAAATTAAACTGCCAGTTTTGGAGATTTTCATTGGTCCAGTACGCAGAAGGGTCTCGCAGGACCGGAGCGACGCGCCGTATCTATCATTCCCTGCTCAAGCAGATCGAGGCTGGCGTCTATGGTGTCGGTGACGCTCTGCCTTCAAGCCGCTCGCTTGCGGAAGAACTGGGTGTTTCGAGGACGACGGTGACCGCCGCATTCGACCAGCTTGTTTCGGAGGGGTATGTCCGGGTACAGCAGGGACGGAAAGCGTGTGTCGCTTCGGCAGGGCGGGTGAGCCAGGTGGCTCCGCCCGACTGTTCGGCGATCCCCGCCCGCCGGCTTTCGGCCTATGCAACTCGTGCGATGGCTCTGCCGCCGAACAGCACCGCCGGAAGGCCGCCGCTCAAATTCGATTTCCGCTACGGCGATATTGCGGCAGAGGATTTTCCAAAGGCCCCGTGGCGAAAAGCGCTGAATACCGCCTTCCTCAGGCATCGCGACAGATTGGGATACGATGATCCTGCTGGAAGCCTATCCTTGCGGGAGGCGTTGCAGGGGTATGTCTGGCGCTCAAGGGGCATCAGCTGCGATCTCGGCCAGATCATCGTTGTGAACGGATCGCAGCAGGCGCTGGACCTCTGCGCTCGGGTCCTCGTCAATCCCGGAGACGGGGTCGTGGTCGAAGATCCGTGCTATGCCATGGCCAGGAACGTGATGCATGCCGTCGGAGCAAACATCCTTGCCGTACCTTGTGGCGCTCAGGGCATAGATACCACGAAGCTTCCCGAGGTTGGCGACATCGCGGTCGCCTATGTGACGCCGAGCCACCAGTTTCCTCTGGGAGGAGTTTTACCTGCTGCGCATCGCCAAGCCTTGATGGAGTGGTCCATGGCGGCGAACGCTTATGTCATCGAGGATGACTACGACAGCGAGTATCGGTACGATGTCAGCCCCATCCCGCCCCTCTATCTCTCTGGGCAAGGGCGCGTCATCTATGTCGGAACGGTCTCAAAAACCCTGTCGCCGACGCTCCGGCTCGGATACATCATACTTCCGCATCCACTCGTCGAAGCCTTCATCGAATGCAAGCGGATTGCCGATCGGCACACATCCACGTTCGAGCAGGAGGCGCTCGCCGCGTTGATCGAGACCGGTGCTTACGAGCGGCATGTCCGCAGGATGCGGAGGCTCAACGCCGAGCGACGCGCCGTATTTTTAGCGTCGATGGCCAGCGCTTTTATGGACGACATCGAGATCGTCGGCACGACTGCCGGACTTCACGTGGTCGTCTGGTTCAACACCATCTCCTACCGACAAGAGGCGCGTTTCGCGGATATTGCCCGAAGCCACGACATTGGAATCTATCCTATCGCTCGCCTGTTCTCATCGCCGAGCGATGAACGAGCCGGATATATCTTTGGCTATGCGTCCATGTCTGTCGATCAACTCGCCAAAGGAGTGGAAAGGTTGCATCGCGCATACCTCGGCTTCATCGGCGAAGGGGGGCCTCCAGGCGGGCAGGGGAGCGACAACGGGAAGTTTTCGACCGTCGTATAGTTTCCACTGGCGGCTACGTGACGCATCCTCTGTTCTCTGACTTCGAGAAGAGACGTCTTCCGATGGAGGGTCGATTTCCGGATCGACCACACACCCTTTTCGCCTGATCAGGTCCTGGCGGCCGCGAGACCGTGCAAGACAAGATCAAGATGGGCCTCGATATATCTCGGCGTTTCAAGATCGAGACGACCGTCGTGGATCAGTGTTTCGACAATCAAGGCCAACGCAGGCGCAAGTATGACGCGTGCAACCGCCGCAGGCCCGTCCCGAAACTCACCCTGACGGATACCTTCATCAATGAGCGCCTGCCCCGTGACGAGGATCGGCTCGACGAGTTCTGCGTAGTGATCACACGATCGCTATGCCGCGCTTGCCCGGTTTGGTGGCGAGCTTGTCAAGGCGGAGGCGCGTGCCCGAGCGAGCGGAGACGTTGGCGTATTGGTCTTCGATGCGGCGGGCGCGGCTGTTGCAAGTCCTTTCAGGCTCGCCGGGCAAATTGCCCGGCAATGACGTCGCCTTCTCCCGGCACGCATCCGGCTGTTTCGTTGACGCGTGCGAGGGCTCCGGTTGACGGTCATTGAAACTTCTTCTGACCCCATCTCGCGATTGGCATGTTACGCAATGGCCAGCCGATCCAGATCCGATTTCCGTGGATTGCGATCGGCATTCCGAAATGCCGAGCACACTGATGGACCTGTCGAAAATAAAGACGCTGATCGATTTTGTCGGACGATCGAATGTGACCGAGTTGTCGGTCACGGAAAAGGACGTCACGGTCCGGATCTTCCGCAACGCGGGCCATGCAGCAATCGTCGTTCCGGTTTCGGATCCGGACGACACCGTGGCTGCGGCAGCGAAGCCTGTTTCCGGCTCGTCGCCTGCGGCCTCGGCAAAACAGGCTTTTCAGCTGAAGGCACCGGTCTTTGGCATATTGCATCGGGCATCCGCTCCCGGACAGGAGCCGTTCGTCAGGATCGGCGATCTCGTGGAAGAGGGGCAGACGCTTTTCATCATCGAGGCCATGAAGGTTTTCAATACGGTCGCGGCGCCGCTTGCGGGTCGCGTTGCGCGGCTGACCGAGATCGATGGTGTGGAAGTTGAAGTCGGCGACGTGCTCGCGGAGATCGCGTAATGGGCGAACCTCCCAAAAACACCGCCTCGGCCAATCGCCGCTTCGATACCGTCCTGATTGCCAACCGGGGAGAAATCGCCCTTCGCATTCAGCGCGCCTGCCGCGAGCTTGGTCTGAAAGCCGTAACGATCTGCTCGGAGGCCGACCGGCAGGCGCCATTTGGCAAGACGGCCGACAGCGTTCTGTGTATCGGCCCGGCGAATGCCGCGAAAAGTTATCTGAACAAAGATGCCATCATCCTCGCGGCAGAGCTGACCGGTGCCGGTGCAATTCATCCCGGCTACGGTTTCCTGTCGGAAAGCGCGGCCTTCTCGGAGGCCGTCGAAAAGGCCGGTCTTGTCTTCATCGGGCCGGATGCTTCGTCGATCTCGACGATGGGCGACAAGATATCGGCAAAGCGGGCGATGATCGCTGCGGGCGTTCCCTGCGTTCCCGGTCCCCAGACGGCGCTGCCCGACGAGCCGGCGACCGTCGAACGGACTGCGCAGGAGATTGGTTATCCCGTCATCATCAAGGCTGCAGGCGGGGGCGGCGGCCGCGGCATGCGCGTCGTGTCCGAGGCCGGCGCACTGCATGAGGCAATCGCGCTGACCCGCGAGGAAGCGCGTCAGGCCTTCGGCTCTCCCGCGCTCTACATGGAGAAATTCCTTCAGCATCCCCGGCATATCGAAATCCAGGTCCTGTGCGACGTCCACGGCAATGCCATCTGGCTGGGGCACCGGGATTGCTCGATGCAGCGGCGCCACCAGAAGGTGGTCGAGGAGGCCCCGGCGCCCGGCATCTCGCCTGATCTGATCGGACCGGTCGGCCTTGCCTGCGTGGCGGCCTGCCGGCAGATCGGCTATCGTGGCGTCGGAACGTTCGAGTTCCTCTATGAAGACGGCGAGTTCTATTTCATCGAGATGAACACGCGCCTTCAGGTCGAGCATCCGGTCACGGAAATGACCAGCGGCATCGATATCGTCCATGCCCAGATCAACGCCGCCCAGGGTATTCCGCTCGAGTTGCGGCAGGACGATATCCGCTGCAGCGGCCATTCGTTCGAGTGCCGCATCAATGCCGAGGCTCCGGAGAGCTTCCTGCCGTCGGCCGGAACCATCACCGAGCTTGCGCTTCCCGAAGGGCCGGGCGTGCGGGTGGACACCCATATTCACGCCGGCTATCGGGTCTCTCCCTATTACGATTCCCTCGTCGCCAAGCTGATCGTCCACGCTCCGACGCGGGCCGAGGCAATGGCAAGGATGCGCGAGGCGCTTGCCGGTACGAGGGTGGAGGGGATTTCCACCAACCTGCCATTCCTGCGGGCGCTCTTCGAGGACGAAGCCTTTGCTCGGGGCGAAACGGACATCCACTACCTGGAGAAATGGCTCAAGCAGCGGAGAGCCGCATGAGCACGATCGATTTCAGTGATCCGGCAACAATCGCCGCGCTGACGGAAGCGCTGACGGCGGCTGGTGTCGACGGCCTCGAGGTTTCCGGTCCGGTTGGGCAACTTCGCCTCGTCGTCTCGAAGGGCGAGGGGCCGCATATCCGTTTGACAGGCGGCATCGGGGCGAACCAGGCCAAAGCGGTGACCGTCAAGGCGCCGATTGCGGGATGCTTCTGCGCCATCCATCCTTCGGTTTCCGAGGAAACCGAGACACTGCCGCGCAGGGTTTCCGACAAGGATGTCGTCGGCTTTATCCGCATCGGATCTGTGCTGCTTCCCGTTCCGGCTGGCCGATCCGGCTTGTTGGCGCGGCGGCTGGCGGAGCCCGGCGCACTGGTCGGATTTGGCGATCCCCTGTTTGAAATCGAGCCCCAGCCATGATCGCCACGTCAAAGCCCCTTGTGTCTTCGCACCAGATCGTCACGGCGACGAAAGGCAGGGCGCGCGTTTCCTTCATTGGAGGGCGCTCCTTCCTGCTCGAAGCGGCGGGTGAATTCGATCTGCCGGCACAGCGTTTCATCTGGGCGCTATCCCATGTGGTCAGAGATTGGGCGGATGTCGCGGAAGTGATACCAGGCATGACAAACCTGCTGGCGATCTTCACGGCAACGCCCGAGGATCCCGAGTTCATCGTCGGCCGACTTCTGGAGGCCTGGGACAGCGTCCCCAGCCTCGATCTCTCCGGAAAGACGATCGAGATCTCCGTCCATTACGGTGGTGCCTATGCGACTGATCTTGCGGCGGTCTGTGATTTTTCCGGTCTGAGCGATCGGGAGGTGGTGCGCCTCCATCACGATGCGACCTATCGGGTCTTTGCGCTCGGAAGCGCTCCCGGTTTCGGTTACCTGCATGGCCTCGATGCCCGTATCTACATGCCCCGCAAGACGGTTCCGTCGCTCAAGATGGAAAAGGGCTGCGTGACGATCGGCGGAATGCAGACGGGCGTCGCGATGCTGACCGGCCCGAACGGGTGGAATTCCATCGGCTATGCCGATCTGCAGATGTTCGACCCGACGTCTTCCACGCCGGCCCTCATGGCACCGGGCGACACGGTGCGCTTCGTGCCGGACAGGATCGAGCTATGATCGAAATCGTCGAAACCGGTCCCTTCAATACGGTGCAGGATCTCGGCCGCCCCGGCTATCGCGATATCGGTGTCTCCGCCGGCGGCGCGATGGATCCGCTCGCGGTCAGGATCGGCAACATCCTCGTCGGCAACCCGCAGGATGCGGCTGCCATCGAGATACAGATGTTTCCCTTCAAGCTGCGTTTCGAGGTTCCCACCGTGTTTGCCGTCACGGGCGCCGATGGTCAGCCACTGCTCGAGGGCCGGGCATTGCTGTCGTGGTGTGCGTATCGGGCCGAGGCTGGACAGATCCTCGAGCTGAAACAGCCGCCGAAGCTTGCACGCGCCTATATCGTGCTCGGCGGCGGGATAGACGTTCCCGTTCTCATGGGCTCGCGAAGCACGGCGCTGCGTGGTGGATTCGGCGGCAATGCCGGCCGGCCGCTCATGAAGGGAGACCGGATCGAGGTCTGTGCCCTTCCTCAACCTCTTCCGCTTCCGGCAGGCGGTATCGCCGCGGTGGCGCCGGCGACCGCGTTGCGCGACGCGTTCCCCGTAGCGGATGACGGTACGCTGCTCATCCGCGCCATTCCCGCCGGAGAACATGAGCTCTTCGCCGATGACGGCGAGGCTTTCTGGAGCCAGGTCTGGAGGATTTCGTCGCGCAGCGACCGCACGGGCTACCGTCTTTCCGGCGCACCGATCAAGCCGGTGAAGACGGTCGAAATGCGCTCGCATGGCGTGGTGCCCGGCGTGGTCCAGGTACCGCCGGGTGGGGAGCCCATCATCCAGATGAGCGACGCCAATACGGCGGGCGGTTATCCGAAGATCGCCGGCGTGATCGAAGCCGATCTGTGGCGGCTTGGGCAGGCGCGTGCCGGCAGCCGACTGCGGTTCGTGCGCTCGACACATGCCGAGGCCCGCGCGGTCGAACAGATAGTCTCCCGGTATGTCGAGGACATCGAGCGGACATCACAAATGGTCAAGCGCGCCTTGAAGGCGATGACCTGACGCCATTCGCGATCAGATGGAGGACGCGATGAAGATTGATCTGAATTCCGACATGGGCGAGGGCTTCGGCCCCTATCGTCTGTGCGACGACGAGGCGATGATGCAGGTCGTATCGTCGGCCAATATTGCCTGTGGTTTTCACGGCGGGGATCCGGACACGATGGCGCGCATGGTGCGCCTTGCCAAGCAGAACGGCGTGGGCATCGGCGCACATCCGGGCCTGCCGGACCGGGCCGGTTTCGGCCGGCGCGAAATGCCTTACCAGCCGGACGAATTGCGCCAGCAGATGCTGTACCAACTCGGCGCCCTGACGGCGATCGCCAAGGCCGAGAACATGACCGTCGGCCATTTCAGCTTTCACGCGGCCATGGGCAACATGGCCAATCGGGATCCCGCGCTGGCGGACCTGCTGATGAATGCCATTTCGAGCGTCGATCCGAACCTCGTGGTGTTCGTGACGCCGGACAGCGAAATCGAGAGGGCCGCGAAGCGCGCCAGGCTGAAGACGCTGGCGCTTTTCCTGGCCGACCGCGCCTATGACGCCGGCGGCAAGCTCGTCGCCCGCGGGTTGCCGGGTGCGCTGGTCAAGGAGGAGGAGGCGGTTCGTGCAAGGGTGCGCCGGTTTCTGACCGATGCGACCGTCGAAGCGATCGACGGGACGATCATCGCCATGCCGGCTCGCTCCATTCTCGTGCACAGCGATACGCCTGGCTCGCTTGAGCTTGCCCGGATCGTCCGCAGCGAAATCGAAGCTTCCGGCGCGACGCTCGCGCCTGCGGCCGAACTCGCGTCCTGACCGGATGCCTGCCATCACAATTTCCGTTTCACCGAGAGACCAAGTCAATGCCGTCCATCGCCGACCGCCTGAAGAACGTTTCCATACCGGCGTCCGCCGCCATGACCCAGCGCGCCCGGGAACTGGCCGCCAAGGGCATCAAGGTCGTCAGCCTTTCCTCCGGGGAACCGGATTTCCCCACACCGGCCCACGCGATCGAGGCCGCTCACGTTGCAGGACTGGGTGGCGATACGAAATATCCGCCGATCGATGGTACGTCGGAGCTGAAGGCCGCGATCGCCAGGAAGTTCAAGCGGGACAACAATCTCGTCTATGACGCCAGCCAGATCGTTGCGTCGGCTGGCGGCAAGCAGACCATTTTCAACGCCATGCTCGCGACCCTGAATCCGGGCGACGAGGTGGTCATTCCGACCCCTTCCTGGGTAAGCTACGCGGATATCGTCCATTTCGCCGGTGGAATACCCGTCGCGGTTCCCTGCTTCGAGCAGACCGGGTTCAAACTGCATCCGGAGGATCTGGACGCGGCGATCACGCCACGCACCAAATGGCTCATCCTGAATTTCCCGAACAACCCCACGGGCGCGGCCTGCTCGCGGGCCGAGATGGCGGCGATCGCGCAGGTCATGCTGCGGCACCCGAATGTCTGGATCCTGACCGACGACATCTATGAGCATCTGGTCTATGACGATTTCGAATTCTGCACCATCGCCGAGGCCGAACCCAGGCTCTACGACCGCGTCCTGACGATGAACGGCGTCTCGAAAGCCTATGCCATGACCGGCTGGCGGCTGGGCTTCTGCGCCAGCGGTTCGAAGGAACTGGTCGCGGCGATCAGCAAGGTCAACTCCCAGAACGCCGGCGGCATCACGACGGTCACGCAGGCCGCCGCCATCGCAGCCCTCGACGGCCCGCAGGATCTGCTTAAGGAGCGTGCGGCGATCTACCGGGAACGGCGCGACTTCGTCGTAGCAAGGCTCTCGGAAATCGAAGGCCTGCGCTGCCACAAGCCGGAAGGGGCATTCTACCTCTATCCCAACATGTCGGGCCTGATCGGCAAGACCACGAAGGGCGGGCGGAAGATCGAGACCGACGTCGATTTCGTCATGGGCCTGATAGAGGAACACCATGTCGCGACCGTCCAGGGGGCGGCCTATGGCATGAGCCCGTATTTCCGCATTTCCTATGCGACCAGCATGGAGATGCTGAACGAGGGTTGCGCGCGCATTGCCGAGTTCTGCAAATCGATGCACTGAGATGAAGTGCCGACTTCCGGCTCGGAAATAGCTTGCTCAGAGTTTCAACCGCTCGGTCAGTTCGACAAGAATGTCCCGGACGGCAAATGCCGGTTCCGACAACGAGTTCTGGTCGGACGTGCAGAGCGAAAGCGTTTCCTCTATCCGGGGCGATACGACCCGGCAGACGAGCGGTTCGCTCGACTCGGAAACGATGCGATCGGCAATGGCCTTCGGCATGATCGTCGCCCCGAGCCCATTTCCGACCGCGCGGGCGAGGGTGCGCACGATTTCCACTTCCGCCACGACCTTGAGATTGATCCTGCTGCGGGTGAAAGCGGTATCGATGGCGCGGCGCACGAAATTATAGGCCGGTGGCAGCAGCATCGGCATTCCATCCAGGGCGCCGAGCGGCACGGGTTTCGAATCCGCCTCGATCGCGAAGTTGCGATGCGCGACGAGATAAAATTCCTCGCTCAGGATCGGTTCGAAGCGAACGCCCTTGATCGGCCCGATACCATGGATCAGCGCCATTTCCAGCCGCCCGTTCATGATCATCTGGCTATAGGTCTGGCCGACGCTTTCGGTCAGGTGAAGCAGAATGCCCGGATGCCGCTTGCGCGTTTCCGCCAAGAGATCGACCGAGAGCGTCGCGGCACTGCTGAACGGCACGAGGCCCACCGAGACCCGGCCCGCCAGTGAATTGCCGGCGGCTGCGGCATCAGCCTGCGCCTGTTCCATCTGCCGCAGGATGATCTGCGCGTGCCTGTACACCGCATGTCCCGCATCGGTCATGCTGACGCCCTGCTGGCTGCGGATCAGCAGTTTCTGGCCGAAATGCTCCTCGAGCGCCGCAAGCTGCTGGCTGAGCGCCGGTTGTGCGAGGTGAAGGATATCGGCGGCGCGGGTGATGCTGCCGCTGTCGACGATGACGATGAAGGATTTGAGGCGCCTAATATCCATGGGGTCGGGTGATGCTCTATTCCGCAGGCCTATGTTTTGCAGACATGCCCGCCTTTGGCAATGCGGCCCTGCAGGATGGCCGCCTACTCCGCCACAAGGAATTCAAGACCTTGGGGCTGGGCGCTCGCCATCCGGCAAGCTCCATAAAACTTGCTTATTACTCCAGAAATAATCGGTCTTAGGCAAGCCGTTAAAGCTTCGATACTGTCCACGCCAACAACAAGGGGATCAGAATGTCATTCTCCGATTACAGGACCGCACTGGTCACCGGCGCATCGTCCGGCATCGGCGCTGCCGTCGTCGAACGTCTCCGCGCCGAGAATATCGAGGTGCACGCGATCGCTCGTAGTGCTGATGCCCTCAATGACCTCGCCGAGCGTACGGGCTGTATCGCGCATGTCATCGACGTCACCGACCGTGCCGCGATCGCTGAACTTGCCGAGAGCGTCCAGTTCGACATTCTGATCAACAATGCCGGCGTCGATCGGCCGAAGAAGTTTCTGCAGGCGGATGCCGAAGACATCGATCTGCTGGTCGACGTCAATCTGCGCGCGGTCCTGCATATCTGCCGCCTGATCGTTCCTGGCATGGTCGAGCGCGACCGCGGCCATGTCGTCAACATTTCCTCGATCGCCGGCAACTACAATTTCGGCGGCAATTCCATCTATCATGCGGTCAAGTCCGGCGTCGCCATGCTCTCCAATCAGCTCAGGATCGACGCATTCGGCAAACGCGTCCGCGTGACGGAAATCTGCCCGGGGCGTGTCGCGACGGATATTTTCAACCACGTGCACGGCAACGATCCGAGCGTACGCGAACGTTTCATCGACGGGTTCGAGCTGCCGCAGGCATCCGACATCGCCGACGCGATCGCCTTTGCGATCGCCGCACCGGTTGCCGTCAATATCGGCCATATAGAAATCACCCCGACATTGCAGGTGATGGGCGGGCTGCAGACTGCCAGGCCCGAAACCTCAGCAGCCGTCTACCAAGCTGAAGGCGCGAAGCGGTGACCGGCTTTGATCTATCCGCGATCCTGACCAATTCCGACTATCGCGCGATGCTGCTGCACGGCATCGAGACGACTTTCGCCATCTATGTCGGTTCGTGGCTGCTGGCGATGACGCTTGCGATCCTGCTGCTGGCGTTCCGCATGTCGCCGGTCAGGATCGGCGAGCCCATCGTCAAGGCCTACATCTCCTACCATCGCAACGTGCCGACCCTGGTGCAGCTGATGCTGTGGTATTTCGGGATATTCACGCTGCTGCCGCAGGGCCTGGCGAATTGGCTGACGGATCACAATGCGGAGGCGATCTTCGCCATCATCGGCCTTGGACTGTGCCAGGCAGCTTATTTCAGCGAAGACCTGCGGTCCGGTTTGCGCTCCGTCAGCCCGGGCCAGATGGAAGCCGCCAAGGCCCTCGGTCACGGCTATATCTCGGCCCTGCGCTTCGTGGTCATGCCGCAGGGCGTGCGCAATGCCTTGCCGCCGCTGATCAATCACAGCGTTTCCCTGTTCAAGAACAGCAGCCTGGCGATCGTCGTCGGCGCTTCGGAACTGACGCACGCGGTCAAGGAGATTGAAAACCTCAGCTTCCGGACTTTCGAAATCTACCTGGTCGGCACCGTCCTCTACCTGTTCTTCTCGCTCATCATCATGGGGGCCGGTGCTTATCTGTCAATGCGCGCTGATCCGGCTCGGAGAGCGCGCGCATGATCCAGGACATCATCACCATCATCCATGACTATTGGCTGCTCCTTCTGATCGGGCAGTATCCCAACGGGCCGCTGGGCGGGCTTGCCAATACGATCATCCTCTCCCTGCTGGCGATCCTGCTTGCCTTTCCGGTCAGCATCCTGCTCGCCCTGGCACGCCTTTCAAAATGGCGGGCGTTGAGATGGCCGGTGACCGGCCTCGTCTACGTCACCCGGGGTGTGCCGCTGCTGATGCTCATTCTGTGGTGCTATTTCCTGGTTCCGCTCTGGACCGGTGCCGACGTACCAAGCTTCCTGATCATGCTCGTGACGCTGGTCGTCTACGAGGGGGCGTTCCTGAGCGAAGTGGTGCGGGCTGGCATCGTCTCGCTGGGCCAGGGGCAGATGGATGCGGCAAGGGCGCTCGGCCACAGCCATCTCAGCGCAATGCGCTTCGTGATCCTGCCGCAGGCGCTCTACAACATGATCCCGAGCATGATCTCGACATTCGTCTCGACGATCAAGGACACGACGCTCGGTTACGTGATCAACGTGCCGGACCTGACCTTCGCGGCAAGCCAGGTGAACAACCAGCTGTTCACCCAGCCCTTCCAGGTCTTCATCATCCTGGCTGCCGTCTACTACGTGCTCTGCTGGAGCCTGACCTATGTGGCCAACAGCCTCGAGCGGCGCATTGCACGCCGCCGCGCAGGTCCGCGCCGCAACGCTCGCCTGGCCACCGAGGCCGTCCCCCTCAAAACACTTGTGGAGCAGCCATGACGATGCCAGTTTCCCCGCTGCAGGATGGCCAGGCCATCCGCCTTTCGGATGTCTGCAAGAGCTACGGCGATTATCCGGTCCTGCGCCACATCAACGCCGAGGTCGGCCGCGGTGAAGTCGTCGTGATCTGCGGACCATCCGGTTCCGGCAAGTCCACGCTGATCCGCACCGTCAACCGGCTGGAGGAAATCAACAGCGGATCGATCAACTTCGAGGGCCAGAATATTCATGCCCCGATGCGCGGACGCGAACTGAACCGGCTGCGCAGCAGGATCGGGTTTGTGTTTCAGAGCTTCAACCTGTTTCCGCATCTCTCGGCGGTCGAGAACGTCTCTATGTCGCCGATCCGGGTGAAGGGCGTTTCTGCGGACGTCGCTCGCGACAAGGCCATCAAGCTGCTCGATCGTGTCGGGCTTGCCGACAAGGCGAATTCCTATCCAGGCCAGCTATCCGGCGGGCAGCAGCAGCGCGTGGCGATTGCCCGGGCACTTGCCATGGAACCGCCGGTCATGCTGTTCGACGAGCCGACCAGCGCGCTCGACCCGGAAATGGTGGGCGAGGTGCTGAGCGTCATGAAGAGCCTGGCTGCCGACGGTATGACCATGCTCTGCGTCACCCATGAGATGGGCTTTGCCCGCGATGTCGCAGACCGCATCTGGTTCATCGATGCGGGCGAGATCCTCGAAATGGCGCCGCCCAAGGATTTCTTCCAGAACCCTCGTCATCCCCGAGCCCAGCGGTTCCTGTCCGATCTGCGCCATTGACCAATCAAGACATCATAACAAGGAGAACAGCAATGAACTGGAAATGCCTGACACTAACCATCGCATTGGCAGCGGCCGGTGCCGCTTCGCCGGCGGTCGCGGACCAACTCGACACGATCCTGGCCAGCAAGACGTTGCGCTGCGCTACGTTCGCCGACGTTCCGCCATTCGCCGCTCCGGATGTGAAGACGCGCGAGATGGTCGGGTTCGACGTCGATCTCTGCAATGCCATCGCCAAGGAACTCGGCGTCAAGGCTGAAGTGAAGCCGGTTTCGGTCGAAGCCCGCGTGCCGGAAGTCAAGCTTGGCCGCGTCGACATCACGGTTGCCAATCTTGCCTATACCCAGGGCCGCGCCGAGCAGATCCAGTTCAGCGATCCCTATTATCTCGCCAAGGAAATGCTGATCGTTCCGGTCGACGATGCCGGCAAGAAGAAGTCCGACTACGAAGGCCAGCGCGTCGCTTCCACCAAGGGTTCGACATCGGAAATGTCGATCAAGCTCAACAAGTCCGATCCGCTGACCTTCCAGGACACCGGCTCCGCCTATCTCGCCGTCCAGCAGGGCAAGGCACGCGGCATGGTCGCCAACACCATGACCACGACCAAGCTGGTGAACGAATCCAAGACAAAGGGCAAGCCGATGCGGATGATCGAGGAGCCGATGCTCTTCCAGCCAATCGGTATCGGCATGGCCAAGGACAATCCCGCCCTGACCGCCAAGGTCAACGAAATCCTGCGCAAGCTCGACACGTCCGGCGATCTCAACAAGATCTGGGACAAGTGGCTTGGCCAGGACACCGAATACAAGATGACCCGCACCGACAAGGTGGTGCCGCTTTCCGAACTGAAGTTCGACCCAATCCCGTAATCGCCTCTCGCTCGGCTCCGCCCGAACTCAATCGCAAATCAACGAAGGCTGCAGGCGGCGGGACGTGCCCGTCGCCGGTCTTGCTATACGAGGTTTCTATGATCCATATCAAAGACATCGCAGAACGGCCAAGCAAGGCCGACATCGAGGCGGTCGCCAAATTCTCGCCGGCCACGATCCATGAAGCGCAGGGGCGCAGGGGGGCGCTTTCCTCGCGCCTCAAGCCGGTCGACTATCGCATGAAGCTGTGCGGCCCGGCCTTTACTGTCAAATGTGCGCCGCGCGACAACATCATGTTGCAGCTTGCCATCAACTACGCCAAACCGGGCGATATCATCGTCGTGTCGGCGGGCGAGTTTGAAGAGGCCGGCTCTTTCGGCGATGTTCTTGCCAATGCCTGCCTTGCAAAGGGCATAGGCGGCCTGGTGACCGATACCGGGGTCCGTGACACGTTGCAGCTGCGGGAGCTTGGCTTCCCGGTCTTTTCGCTCAGCGTCTGCATCAAGGGCACCGTCAAGGAAACCATCGCCGCCGTCAACGATCCGGTTATCGTCGGTGGAGAGATCATCAATCCGGGCGATATCATCGTCGGCGATGCCGATGGCCTCGTTGTCGTGCGCCGCGCCGAGGCGCAGGAGGTAGCGCGTCTGTCGCAGGCCCGTGAAGATGCGGAAGCCGGTTATATCGAAGCCTACAAACAGGGAAAGTCGGTCATCGAGGTCAGCAAGCTTGAACCGGTGTTGAAAGCCAAGGGGCTCGTCGTCGATATCTGAGTAGTCGCTCCAGATGTCGCAGCATTTTTTCCTGTTCAAGGAACGAGGTATCCGATGAGCCATTCCCTGTTTGATTTGACCGGTTTGCGAGCCCTGATAACGGGATCGTCGCAAGGTATCGGCTTTGCGCTGGCCAGAGGCCTTGCGGAACATGGAGCTTCCATCGTTCTGAACGGCCGTGACAGGGCCAGGCTCGAGACCGCTGCAGGACAGCTCAAGGAAACTGGTGCGACGGTTTCGGTCTCTGACTTCGACGTGACGGACGCCGAAGCGGTGAAGCGCGGGATCGATGCGATCGAGGCCGAAGTCGGCGCGATCGACATCCTGGTCAACAATGCCGGGATGCAGTTCCGCAGCCCGCTCGAGGATTTCCCCATCGACCGCTGGGAGCAATTGCTGAAAACCAATATCTCCAGCGTTTTTTATGTCGGCCAGGCGGTGGCCAAGCACATGATCGGCCGCGGTCGTGGCAAGATCATCAACATCGCCTCGGTGCAGAGCGAACTCGCACGCCCGGGCATCGCGCCCTATACGGCGACCAAAGGCGCAGTGAAGAACCTGACGCGCGGCATGTGCACCGACTGGGCCAAGCACGGCCTGCAGATCAATGCGATCGCCCCGGGCTACTTCAAGACGCCGTTGAACCAGGCACTGGTCGACAGCGAGGAATTCTCGTCCTGGCTGGAGAAACGCACGCCCGCCGGACGTTGGGGCGACGTCGAGGAACTGGTCGGTGCGGCCGTTTTCCTGTCGGCCAAGGCCTCCTCCTTCGTCAACGGACACACACTCTATGTCGATGGCGGTATCACCACCAGCCTCTGAGGCAGGAGCCTTCGGGCCGATCGTCGTGATGGGCGTGTCGGGCTGCGGCAAGTGCGACGGCCGATCTTCCGACAGCAGAGCCCGACGTCGTGACCGTCGAACCAGTCGCTTGAATCCATCGTCTCGATGGCAATGACGCTGCTGGCGGCCCGCCAGAGGCGCTCGAACTGAAACCTGGAGGAACCATGAGCAAGCCCGACATTCTTCTGATCGGCCCTTATCCCGAGTGGGATCTCGTCGAGCTGGAGGCGCAGTACAATGTCCTGAAGCTGTACGAGGCGTCCGATCGTGATGCCTTCGTGAGCCAGCACGCCGCCGGTATCCGCGCCATCGCCACGCGCGGCGAGCTGGGCGCATCCGCCGACCTGATCGGCAAGCTGCCGAAGCTCGAAGTCATCTCCGTCTACGGCGTCGGTTACGATGCGGTCAACCTGGATGCCTGCCGCGCTCGCGGCATCCGCGTGACCAATACGCCGGACGTGCTGACCAATGACGTGGCCGATCTCGGCGTGGCAATGATGCTGGTCCAGTCGCGCGGCATGATCGGCGCCGAGGCCTGGGTCCGGGACGGAAGCTGGGGGACAAAGGGTCTCTATCCCCTGAAGCGCCGGGTCTGGGGCCGCAAGGCCGGGGTTCTCGGCCTTGGCCGTATCGGCTTCGAAGTCGCCAAACGCCTTAGGGGCTTCGACATGGACATCGCCTATAGCGATGTTACCGCAAAACCTTATGCGGAAGGGATGACCTTCATCGCCGATCCGGTCGAACTCGCCCGGCATGCGGACTTCCTGTTCGTGACGCTCGCCGCCTCGGCCGCGACCCGCCACATCGTCTCCGAAGACGTGATCGCCGCGCTCGGTCCGGAAGGCATGCTGATCAACATCTCGCGCGCGTCCAATATCGACGAGGAAGCGCTGCTTGCCGCACTCGAAAGCGGAGCACTCGGATCTGCGGCACTCGACGTGTTCGAAGGCGAGCCGAAGCTCGATCCGCGTTTCCTCGAACTCGGCAACGTGCTGGTGCAGCCACACCATGCGTCGGGCACGATCGAAACCCGCAAGGCGATGGGCAAGCTGGTGCGCGACAATCTCGCCGCCCACTTTGCCGGCGCCAGCTTGCTAACCCCCGTTCTCTGAGGACAAGCCCATGAAAGCCGTCGTCATTCATGCCGCCAAGGATCTGCGCATAGAGGAACGGGAGGTCGAGGCGCTCGGCCCCGGACAGGTGGAGGTCGCCATCGAGGCCGGCGGCATCTGCGGTTCCGATCTGCATTATTACAATCACGGCGGCTTCGGCACGGTGCGTGTCCGCGAGCCGATGATCCTCGGTCACGAGGTTGCAGGAACGATCAAGGCACTGGGGGCGGGCGTTTCCGGACTGGCGGTGGGCGACCGGGTGGCGGTGTCGCCGAGCCGGCCCTGCAACGCCTGCGGCTATTGCCTCAAGGGCCAGCAGAACCATTGCCTGAACATGCGCTTCTACGGCTCCGCCATGCCGATGCCGCATATCCAGGGGGCGTTTCGCGAGCGGCTGGTCGCCGAACAATGGCAGTGCCACAAGGTCGCCGACGGTGTCTCCATCCATGAAGCAGCGATGGCGGAACCCTTCGCCGTCACGCTGCACGCGATCGTTCGCGCTGGCGGGCTCGCCGACAAGCGGGTTCTTGTGACCGGCTGCGGTCCGATCGGTGCGCTGGCGATCATCGCGGCACGCGCGCATGGCGCCCGTGAGATCATAGCCACCGACGTGATGAACCCCGTACTCGAGACGGCGCTCCAGGTTGGTGCCGACCGGGTCATCAACGTCGCCCGCGATCCGGAGCTCCTATCCGCCTACGCTGCCAATAAGGGATACTTCGACGTCCAGTTCGAGGCGTCTGGCAATCAGAGCGCCCTGCGCGCGGGCCTTGAGGTCTTGAAGCCGCGCGGCATCCTCGTCCAGCTCGGCCTCGGCGGCGACGTGTCGATCCCGCAGAACATGGTGGTGGCCAAGGAGATCGAGATGAAAGGCACATTCCGCTTCCACGAGGAATTCGGGCTGGCGGTCGACCTCATCAGCAAGCGGCGCGTTGATCTGAAGCCGCTGCTCACCGGAACCTATCCCCTCGAAGACGCCGTCAAGGCATTCGAGGCGGCCGGCGACCGGACGCGATCGATGAAGGTGCAGCTCGCGTTTTGACAATGCGTCGTCAGCAACGAAACCATGAGCAAGGCATTCGCGCCTCACGTCATCAACGACATTGAGGAACCGTCTGCCGCAGGCGAACTGGTCGTGGACGAAATCGAGCGACCGGCGGGAATCGGCCGTCGCCTCGACCAGGATCGGTGCAGACGTGCCGACAGAGTGCCGCCGCTGGTTGGCGAGGTGGCGCAGCTTCGCTGGCAGATCGACGTCTCAACGTCGCATCGCATACTGTTCGCGCACCGTATCGGCTGAGCGGCGTACTACCTCGGAAATCTGCAGGAGCTGGGTGACGAGAGGCGTCGAATGGCGCCAGATCATTCCGATCGTGCGGGACGGCCGGGGCGTCTGGAAGCGGGAGATCGAAACCTGCGCCGAGCGCGTTTCCAAAGGCACCGCCATTTCCGGGATCAGGGTGATGCCGATGCCGGCGCTGACCATCTGGACCAGGGTGGACAAAGAGCTGCCTTCCATGACTTCCCGGGCGCGGGTCGATCCAATCTTGCAGAACGATAAGGCTTGGTCGCGAAAACAGTGGCCTTCCTCCAGCAACAGCAGGCGCATTTCGCGCAACGCCTCGCGTTCGGGGACGGGCTTGTCCTCGTCCTCACGTCGCCGGACCAGCACAAACTCCTCGTCGAACAGTTTGAGCTCGGTCAGGAACGGTTCCGATACGGGCAGGGCGACGATTGCCAGATCCAGTTCGCCCTGCGCCAGTTCCTGGACCAGTTTTGCCGTCTGCGTCTCGCGCACCTGCAATTCGATCCCGTCGAACGTCCTGTTCAGGTCGTTGATGATCGCCGGCAGCAGATAGGGCGCGATCGTCGGGATGATGCCGATGCGCAGGCGCGCCAGGAACGGATCGCGCGACGCGCGGGCGAGATCCGCCAGTTCGTCCACCGCCCGCAGGATATCGCGAACCCGTAGCGCGAAGGTCTGGCCGAAGGCGGTCAGTTTCACTTCGCGCGCATTCCGCTCGAAGAGATCGCCGCCCAATTCCTGTTCGAGTTCCTTGATCTGCATCGACAAAGCCGGCTGGGAAATCGCGCAGGCATCGGCGGCGCGGCGGAAGCGGCCGTCCCGCGCCAGGGCCTCGAAATAACGGAGTTGTTTCAGGGTGACGTTCTTCATAACCTCAGCTTATCGCGGCGATCAGTAAATCCAACTTAAATTTATGAGGCGCTTCCGATAAGAAGGAACCAAGGGAGGGCGCGCGTGACCATGATCCTTGCTCGAAAGGCGGGGACGACAGTCTGAAACAGCGCAGCCGGGCCGGACGGTTCGGCAGAAACAGCCTCTTTTGCACGACAGATAATGAAAACAATCAAGGAGATAGTCATGGATGCGAAATCTAGCGAAAACGCCGGCAAATGTCCGGTCGCGCATACGCCTCGCGGCCGATCGAACCGCGAGTGGTGGCCCAACCAGCTGAACGTCCAGATTCTTCACGGGCACTCCGTCCGCTCCGACCCGATGGGTGAGGCGTTCAATTACGGCGAAGAGTTCAAGACGCTCGATCTCGACGCCCTGAAGAAAGACCTTCATGCGCTGATGACCGACAGCCAGGAATGGTGGCCGGCCGATTTCGGTCATTACGGCGGCCTGTTCATCCGCATGGCCTGGCACAGCGCCGGCACCTACCGTATCACCGACGGCCGCGGCGGCGCAGGCCAGGGGCAGCAGCGTTTCGCGCCGCTCAACAGCTGGCCGGACAACGTCAACCTCGACAAGGCCCGTCGCCTGCTGTGGCCGATCAAGCAGAAATACGGCAACAAGATCTCCTGGGCGGATCTGATGATCCTCACCGGCAATGTCGCGCTCGAATCGATGGGCTTCAAGACGTTCGGTTTTGCCGGCGGCCGCGCCGACGTCTGGGAGCCGGAAGAGCTCTACTGGGGTCCGGAAGGCACCTGGCTGGGCGATGAGCGCTACAGCGGCGAACGCCAACTCGCAGAACCGCTCGGCGCCGTGCAGATGGGCCTCATCTACGTCAATCCGGAAGGCCCGAACGGCACACCCGATCCGCTCGCCTCGGCGCGCGACATCCGCGAAACCTTCGCCCGCATGGCGATGAACGACGAAGAGACCGTGGCGCTGATCGCCGGCGGCCACACGTTCGGCAAGACCCATGGCGCCGGCGACCCGTCGTTTGTCGGTGTCGATCCGGAAGGTGGCGAGCTCGAGGCGCAGGGCCTCGGCTGGTCGAGCAAGTTCAACACTGGCGTCGGTCGCGATGCGATCGGCAGCGGCCTGGAGGTGACCTGGACCCAGACGCCGACCCAGTGGAGCAACTACTTCTTCGAAAACCTGTTCGGCTTCGAATGGGAGCTGACCACCAGCCCGGCCGGCGCCAAGCAGTGGGTGGCCAAGAACGCCGAAGCTTCCATTCCGGACGCCTTCGACCCGTCGAAGAAGCAGCTGCCGACCATGCTAACCAGTGACCTGGCGCTGCGCTTCGATCCGATCTACGAGAAGATCTCGCGCCGGTTCCTGGAAAATCCGGCCGAATTCGCCGATGCCTTCGCCCGCGCCTGGTTCAAGCTGACCCATCGCGACATGGGTCCGAAGGTCCGTTATCTCGGCCCGGAAGTTCCGGCCGAAGACCTGATCTGGCAAGACGTGATCCCGGCCGTCGACCACCCGCTCGTCGACGACAAGGATGTCGCCGATCTGAAGGCGAAGGTTCTGGCGACCGGCCTCTCGGTGCAGGAACTGGTTTCCACCGCCTGGGCTTCCGCCTCGACCTTCCGCGGTTCCGACAAACGCGGCGGTGCCAACGGCGCGCGGATCCGGCTTGCGCCGCAGAAGGACTGGGAAGCCAACCAGCCGGCGCAGCTCGCCAAGGTCCTGGGCGTTCTCGAAGGCATCCAGAAGGATTTCAACGCTGCCCAGGCAGGGGGTAAGAAGATCTCGCTGGCCGACCTGATCGTGCTTGCCGGCGCTGCCGGCGTCGAAAAGGCTGCCAAGGCCGGCGGCCAGGACATCATCGTGCCCTTCACGCCGGGCCGCATGGATGCTTCCGAGGCACAGACCGACGCGGCTTCCTTTGCCGCGCTGGAACCCCGCGCCGACGCCTTCCGCAACTATGTCAACAGCGGCAAGACGCAGTTCATGAAGGCTGAAGAGGCCTTGCTGGACCGCGCCCAGCTTCTGACGTTGACGGCACCGGAAATGACCGTTCTTCTCGGCGGCCTGCGCGTGCTGAAGGCCGGCCAGCCCGAACACGGCGTCTTCACGTCCCAACCGGAAACGCTGACGAACGACTTCTTCGTCAGCCTGCTCGACATGGGCACCGAATGGTCGCCTGTTGCCGGTAAGGATGGCGTTTACGAAGGCCGTGACCGCAGGACCAAGGCACCCAAGTGGACCGGCACCCGCGTCGACCTGATCTTCGGCTCGCATTCGCAGCTTCGTGCGATCGCGGAAGTCTATGGCCAGTCCGACGCCAAAGCGAAGTTCGTCAAGGACTTCGTGTCGGCCTGGACCAAGGTCATGAACGCCGACCGTTTCGATCTCGTCTGATCGATCAAAATCGCCCGGACGTGGCTCAGCTGCGTCCGGGCATCTTTTCAATGCTGATTTACCGCCGAGCTTTTCAGGTCGGCACGAAGGCCGAGGCGATGGCGAGCACGAATCCGAGGATCGTGGCGCAGACGGACAAGGCCTCGCGCGTCTTTTCGGAACTGACGCTCCACCCCTCGCTGGTGAGATACCGTGCGATCAGGCCCAGCGAAAGCAGGCCGACGCAGCCGAGGAAGGCGAAGAAATAAACCCCGTACTGCATGTTCGAGATCTTCTTGGTCAGTACTTCGGTAATCCCGACCAGGGTCGAGAGGGACAACAACAGGCTGCCGATGATCAGGTATTCCGCGTGTCGCGACCTGACTGCCGAATAGAGCGACAGGATCGTGAACAGGAATCCCACCAGAACAATCGCGATATAGTTGCCGCTGACATGCCCGGTCGCGGAGATCGACATGAATACCGACGTCAGGATGAACAGCGCGGCCGTAAAAAGGATCTTGTATTTCGAGTTGAAAAACTGGCGCATAATATCAAATCCGCTCTTAGCCGGCCGCCCGCGGCGCTGGCAAATGCCGTTTATCGAGTATGAGAAATTCGGCGCGCGATGAACAGGTTGCGGACCTGCTATTCCGTGGAAATCCACGCCTCAAGTTTCAGGCGAGCCGCCGGCGCTGGATCGCATAGGCCGCAGCGGCACTCATCACCGCCAGCAGATACCAGGTCGCGGCATAAACGAGGTGGCTGTTGCGGAAGCGGATCACCGTCAGTCCGCCGACGGGCAGGCCGCCGGGGATGGGCGTCGCGTCGGCATCGATGAAATAGGGTGCGACCCTTTCGAGGCCGGTGGCGGCGGCAATCGCGGCCACATCGCGCGAGTACCAGCGATCACTCGCGGGATCGTTGGAGCGCAGGAAGGCGCCCTCCGGCTCGCTGATGCGGATGAGGCCGGTGATCTTCACCGGGCCTACGAGCTGCCCATCCGGCCGCAAGGCCGGATCGCGGCGGTTGGCAGGCACGAAGCCGCGATTGACGAGGACGGTGGTCCCGTCCTTCTGTTCCAGAGGCGTCAGAATCCAGAAGCCGGGACCGAGATCGGTGACCGCCTGGACCAGCGTTTCCGCGTCATGGCGGAAAGTGCCGGTCGCCGTGACGCGCCGATACTCGTCGTCTTCGGCGTTGATGGTGGGCCAGGCTGGCGATGAGGGCGCGGGCGCCGGGGTTGCCGTGACCCGGGCATCGACGCGGGCGATCAGGTCGAGCTTCCAGAAGAGCCGCTGCACCTGCCAGGTGCCGAGTCCGAGGAAAACGACGGTCAACAACAGCATCGCGGCGGCAAAGACCAGTCGGGAGCAGACTGGGTCAGCATCCGCTGTTTCTCCGGTCAAAGGATGGTCGAGAGCCACGCGTCTATCCCTTCCCAGTTTACCCCCGAAGGGGTCACGGCATGTTTTTCATCATCTCCGGCGACATCGGCATCATGTTGGTGTTGAGATGGTGCATGACCCAGAGCGATCCGGCAAGCGTGATACCGACCAGGACAAGGGTGAAGAGCAGCGCCATCATCGTCCAGCCGCCTTCCGAGCGCGGGTTCATGTGCAGGAAATAGACCATGTGCACGACGATCTGAATGACGCCGAGCCCCATGACGAGAAAGGCGGTGAACAGCTTGCTGTCGATGGCGCCGCTCATCACCAGCCAGAACGGGATGGCGGTCAGGATCACCGACAGGCTGAAGCCGATCAGGTAACCTTTCAGCGTGCCGTGGCCGGCCTGATGGCCGTTGCTGTGGCCGTGATGGGCCTCTGAGGCACTTTCGTGAGCAGGGGCGTGCGGGGCTTGGCCGTGCGAGCTCATCCGAGGACTCCCATAAGGTAGACGAAGGAAAAGACGCCGATCCAGACGACGTCGAGGAAGTGCCAGAACATCGACAGGCACATCAGGCGGCGCTTGTTTGCCTCGATCAGTCCGTGTCTGCCGACCTGCACCATCAGCGTGATCAACCAGACGATGCCGAAGGTGACGTGCAGCCCGTGGGTGCCGACCAGGGTGAAGAAGGAGGAGAGGAAGGCCGAGCGGGTCGGTCCGGCGCCCTCATGGATCAGGTGGTTGAATTCGTAGAGTTCGAGGCCGAGGAAGATCGCTCCGAACACGCCGGTCACGCCGAGCCAGAACAGCGTCTCGGTCTTGGCGCTGCGTTCCATCTGCAGCATGGCAAAACCGTAGGTGATCGACGAGAACAGCAGCATTGCCGTGTTGAGGGCGACGATCGGCAGGTCGAACAGGTCGGCCGGCGACGGACCTGCCGCATAATTGCGGCCGAGCACGCCGTGGGTGGCGAAAAGCACCGCGAAGACCAGGCAGTCGCTCATCAGATAGAGCCAGAAGCCCAGCATGGTGCTGCCTTCCGGATGATGCTCTTCCGTGACGTAGAACCGCGGCTTGTCGGTTTCGTGATTGCCCGAGGGGCCGTGGGTCTGAACTTGCGTCTGGCTCATCGTCTCAGGTCCGTTCCGCGAGCAGCTTCGAGCGCGCGTCCTCTGTTGCGGTCACGGTATCGGCTGGAATGTGGAAATCCCGATCGTAGTTGAAGGTATGGCCGATCGCGACGGCGATCATGGCGACAAAGGCGACGATCGCCAGCCACCAGATGTACCAGATCATCGCGAAGGCGAAGACGACACTGATAGCGGCAAGGATGACGCCCGTGCCGGTATTTTTCGGCATGTGGATCGGCTTGAAGCCGCCGAGCGGGCGCTCATAGCCGCGGCTCTTCATGTCGTACCAGCTGTCGTGGTCGTGCACGACCGGCGTGAAGGCGAAGTTGTAGTCCGGCGGCGGCGAGGAGGTCGACCATTCGAGCGTGCGGCCGTCCCAGGGGTCACCGGAGGTCTCGCGCAGCTGGTCGCGCTTCAGGTAGCTGACGACGATCTGGATGATGAAGGCGCCGATGCCGCAGGCGATGATCACCGCGCCGAAGGCGGCGATGACGAACCAGATCTGCAGCGACGGATCCTCGAACTGGGAAACGCGGCGGGTGACACCCATCAGGCCGAGCACATAGAGCGGCATGAAGGCGACGTAGAAGCCGATCAGCCAGCACCAGAAGCTGATCTTGCCCCAGAACGTATCGAGCTTGTAACCGAAGGCCTTCGGCCACCAGTAGACGACGCCGGCCATCAGCCCGAACACCACGCCGCCGATGATGACGTTGTGGAAATGGGCGATCAGGAACAGCGAATTGTGGAGCACGAAATCAGCCGGCGGCACGGCGAGCATCACACCGGTCATGCCGCCGATGACGAATGTCACCATGAAGCCGACCGTCCACATCATCGGCAGTTCGTAGCGGATGCGGCCGCGATACATGGTGAACAGCCAGTTGAACATCTTGGCCCCCGTCGGGATGGAGATGATCATCGTGGTGATGCCGAAGAAGGCGTTGACCGACGCGCCCGAGCCCATGGTGAAGAAGTGGTGCAGCCAGACGATATAGGAAAGGATCATGATCACGCAGGTGGCGTAGACCATCGAGGCGTAACCGAAAAGCCGCTTGCCGCAGAAGGTGGCGACCACTTCGGAAAAGATGCCGAAGGCCGGCAGGACGAGGATGTAGACCTCCGGATGGCCCCAGATCCAGATGAGGTTGATGTACATCATCGGATTGCCGCCGAGATCGTTGGTGAAGAAGTTCGTGCCGGCATAACGGTCGAGCGACAGCAGAACGAGGGTGGCGGTGAGGATCGGGAAGGACGCGACGATCAGCACGTTGGTGCAGAGCGAGGTCCAGGTGAAGATCGGCATCTTCATGAAGGTCATGCCCGGCGCGCGCATCTTGACGATCGTGGCGATCAGGTTGATGCCGGAAAGCGTGGTGCCGATGCCGGCCACCTGCAGGCCCCAGATGTAATAATCGACGCCGACGCCCGGACTGTAGTCGGCGCCCGAAAGCGGCGGATAGGCAAGCCAGCCGGTGCGGGCGAATTCTCCGACGAACAGGGACATCATGATGATGATCGCGCCGGCCGTCGTCATCCAGAACGAGAAGTTGTTGAGGAACGGGAAAGAGACGTCGCGGGCACCGATCTGCAGCGGCACGACATAGTTCATCAGGCCCGTCACGAAGGGCATGGCCATGAAGAAGATCATGATGACGCCGTGGGCGGTGAAGATCTGGTCGTAGTGGTGCGGCGGCAGATAGCCCTCCGAACCGTTGAACGCGATCGCCTGCTGGATGCGCATCATGATCGCATCGGCAAAGCCGCGCAGCAGCATGATGATCGCCAGAACCACGTACATGACGCCGATCTTCTTGTGGTCGACGCTGGTGAACCACTCGTTCCAGAGATAACCCCAGAGCCGATATTTGGTGATAACCCCTAAAACGGCGAGACCGCCGAGCGCGACGACGACGAAGGTCGCGACGAGAATGGGCTCGTGATAGGGAATGGCTTCGAGGGTAAGCCGCCCGAAAAGGAATTCCGTCAGAGTGCTGTTGCCGAACATGGGTCTGTCCAAAATCTCTTGAAATGCAGTCTCAGGGCTGAGTTGCAGGCTGCGCCGGAGCATTGCTGTTGAGTTGAGCCGGCGCCGGACCGCCCTGGTTGCCGTCGGGCGCGGTGTTGCCTCCCGGCATATCTTGCATGTTGTGCATGTCGTGGTTGGTTGACTGCGGCTGGTCCACGCTCTGTCTCGCTTCGGGCATGCGGGAGGGTTCGCCGCTGGCCGGCACGGTCGCGCCAAGCCTTTCTCCCAAGGCATGGCGATTGTCATGCTCCAGACGCGCCCGGTTTTCCTGGCTCTCGGTCCCGCCGCCGCCCGTCATGTCGATATGCATCATTTCGTCCATGCACATCTTGCCGGGCGTGGCGCACATGTTGAGCACGGTCCTGTAGAGCCCGTCCTCGACATTGGCGTAATAGCGCACCGGTTCCTTGGTGCTCGGCTTTTCGAGCTTCAGATAGGCATCGCGGTTGAGCGCGGTGCCGTTCTGCTTCACCCGGGCGATCCACTGGTCGAAGCCTGCCCGGTCGACGCCATGGAACTTGAAGCGCATATGCGAGAAGCCGTCGCCGCTGTAGTTCGATGAAATGCCTTCGTATTCCCCCGCCTTGTTGATGACGGCATGCAGCTTCGTCTCCATGCCCGGCATTGCGTAGATCATCCCGGCCAGCGCCGGCACGTAGAAGGAGTTCATCACCGAGGAGGCGGTGATCTTGAAATTGATCGGTACGTCGACGGGGGCCGCCATCTCGTTGACCGTGGCGATGCCGTATTCCGGATAAAAGAACAGCCATTTCCAGTCGAGAGCCACGACTTCCACGGTGATAGGCTTCACCTCGGCGGAGACGGCGCGTTGGGCATCGATCCGGTCGAGCGGCCGGTAGGGGTCGAGCTTATGGGTGCTCATCCAGGTGACGGCGCCGAGCGCGATGATGATGGCGAGCGGTGCCGACCAGATGATGACTTCGAGCCGCGTCGAATGGTGCCATTCGGGATCATAGGGCGCATTGGTGTTCGAGCCGCGATAACGCCAGGCGAAGAACAGCGTGAGGAAGATCACCGGCACGATGATGATCAGCATCAGCACCGTGGCGACGATAATCAGGTTAGCCTGCTGTCGGGCGATATCGCCGGAAGGCGACATGACGACCAGGTTACATCCGGAAAGCCCCAAAAGGGTGAAGAGAGCGAACAACCGTGCGACGATTTTCAACTGAGGGGTCATCTCGGGCTCGAATTTGTGTTTTGTCTAGTTCGGAATAGTCAGGTTCCTGCATGGGCTGGAATGAGGTCGTTCGTCGCAGTGCAGCAATCTGTCGCAGTGCAGCAAAAAACCGCATGGTCTTCCGAGCCGTTTTGCTGCACCAACCTGCACGCTCAGTATCCGCATTCGCCCATCGGAAATCTAGGACAGCCTGCGGGGGCGACCAGAGGGTGTGGACGAGAAGACGGTGCGGTCCGTCGCATATGTCAGGTTTTTTTAGTCTTGTTCCTTGATCTCGACGGCATGTTGATCAACATTTCGAGGACGAGGCGAACTATCGCCAGGAGGAATTCATGACCACGGTCGTCAATCCCGCGTCAACAGGCCCGACATCGTCCGGCCTCGAAAGGGACGCCCGCCGCATTCATGACGACGGGCCGATCTCGCCGGGCAGCATCGCGCTTGGTGTGATCATCGGTCGCATGTCGGAATTCTTCGATTTCTTCGTTTACGGGCTGGGCTCTGTCCTCGTTTTCCCGAAGCTGATCTTTCCGTTTGCGCCGACCCCGGTCGCCGCGACCCTGATGTCGTTCGCGATCTTCCCGCTCGCCTTCATGGCGCGGCCAGTCGGGTCGTTCGTGTTCATGTGGATCGACCGCAATTATGGGCGCGGCACCAAGCTGACGATCGCGCTGTTCCTGCTCGGCGGATCGACGGCTTCGATCGCCTTCCTGCCCGGCTACGACACGATCGGCTACTGGGCCGTTGCCTTGCTGGCGCTGTTCCGCATGGGGCAGGGTTTTGCGCTCGGCGGCGCCTGGGATGGGCTCGCATCGCTCCTGAACCTCAACGCGCCGCCCAACCGACGCGGCTGGTATGCGATGATCCCGCAGCTCGGCGCGCCGATCGGTTTTGCGCTGGCGAGCATCCTGTTCGGTTATTTCGTCGCCAATCTCTCGGAAGCGGATTTCATTGCCTGGGGTTGGCGTTATCCGTTCTTCGTGGCCTTTGCGATCAACGTCGTGGCGCTGTTTGCCCGCCTGCGCATCGTCGCCAGCAAGGAATTCGGCTCGGCGCTCCAGGCCAACGAGCTGCAGGCCCGGCCGATCTTCGAAATGCTGAGCAAGCATGCCCATGACGTCGTGCTCGGCGCGTTTGTGCCGCTGGCAAGCTTCGCCATGTTCCATCTGGTGACGATCTTCCCGTTGAGCTGGGTGACGCTCTATGGCGGGCAGTCGGCGGCGGAATTCCTGTTCGTGCAGGTGATCGGTGCTGCGGTCGGCATCGTCGGCATCATCCTGTCCGGCCTGATCGCCGACCGCATCGGCCGCCGCAGCCAGCTGATGATCGGCGCTGTGATCATCGCGATCTTCTCGTTCTCGGCACCCTTCCTGCTCGATGCCGGCGGCAAGGGGCAGGATGCCTTCATCATCATCGGCTTCGGGATCCTCGGCCTCTCGTTCGGCCAGGCCTCCGGCGCCGTCTCCTCGCGCTTCGGGCAATATTACCGCTATACCGGTGCGGCACTCACCTCCGACCTCGCATGGCTGATCGGTGCCGGCTTCGCACCGCTGGTGGCGCTCGGCCTCGCCAGCAGCTTCGGCATCATCTTCATCGGTGGATATCTGATCTCCGGCGCGATCTGCACGATCGCAGCGCTCAGCCTCAGCCGGGTCCTGGATCAGAGCGGCGAGCCTGGGCAGCAGCGGTAAAAGAGAAACGAAAAAAGCCGGGCGAGCCCGGCTTTTTTGTATGCGTATCCTGCGGGATCCGTCCCGCTATCAAGCAGCCTTCTTGGCAAGCGTCGGCCGCGTCGCAGCGGCCTTTTCCACCATCGCCGTCACTTCCGCACGGCGGGCACCCGTCAACAGCATGCGCGGCATGCGGACGCGCTCGGAGCCGCGGCCCATGATCTGCTCGGCGAGCTTGATCGACTGGACGAGGTCGTGCTCGGCATCGAGATGCAGCAACGGCATGAACCAGCGATAGATGGCGCGGGCCTCGACCCAGTCGCCGCGATTGGCGGCGGCCACCAGCGCTACGGATTCCTGCGGGAAGGCGCTGGTGAGGCCGGAGACCCAGCCCTTGGCGCCGAGCATCAGGCCTTCGAGCGCCACGTCGTCGAGGCCGGCGAAGATGTCGAAGCGGTCACCGAAGGTGTTGATCAGGTCGGTGAAGCGGCGCGGATCCGGTGCGCTTTCCTTGACGGCCTTGATGTTCGGCACGTCTTCGAGCTGGCGCAGCACGTCGGCGCCGATGTTGACGCGATAGGCCGGCGGATTGTTGTAGAGCATGATCGGCAGCGAGGTGGCCGCGGCAACCGTCTTGAAATGGGCGACCAGTTCTTCCGGCTTAGGCACATAAACCATGGCCGGCAGCAGCATCAGGCCGTCGGCGCCGAGCTTTTCAGCATCGCGGGCATAGGCGACGGCGCGGCGGGTGTCGAATTCGGACACGCCGGTCACGACCGGCACGCGGCCGTTCACCACTTCGACGGCGGCCTTGAGGATGGTGCGCTTTTCTTCCGGATCGAGCGAGTTGTTCTCGCCGCAGGTGCCCATGACGATCAGGCCGTTGACGCCGTCATTGACGAGCGCGTCCTGCACCCCTTGGGTCGCCTTGAGGTCGATCGAGAAGTCTTCGTTGAATTGCGTCGTCACTGCGGGGAAAACGCCGCTCCAGCCTGTGGTCATGAAATGCACTCCTCTGGTTGATGGGTGATAATATGCGCGGTCGCGCCGATATCTGTCACGCGAAGGGCTCGGCCGGGCCTTTCGACGGCAGGGTGAACCATTGCGGCCCGGTTTCGGTCATGTGGATATGGTCTTCGAGGCGGATCCCGAAACGGTCCGGGAAAACGATCATCGGTTCGTTGGAGAAACACATGCCCGGTTCGAGTACGGTCGCATTGCCGCGCACGATATAAGGCTCTTCGTGGATTTCCAGCCCGAGCCCGTGGCCGGCGCGATGCGGCAGGCCGGGAAGGAGGTAATCCGGGCCGAGTCCGTGGCTGGCAAGAACCTTGCGGGCCGCATCGTCGAGGCCGCCGCAGGTGGCGCCGAGGCGGGCGGCATCGAAGACGGCCTGCTCCGCCTCGCGCTCGATCGCCCAGGCCCTGGCGAATTCCGGAGCAGGCTCTTCCAGCACATAGGTGCGGGTGAGATCCGAATGATAGCCGTCGAGCCGGCAGCCGGTATCGACCAGCACCACGTCGCCGGGAGCATAGGTCTGCTCGCCGTCGGCGCCGTGGGGAAGCGAAGTCGCGACCCCGAAGGAGACGATACAGAAGCTCGAACCGCTTGTCGCCCCCAGCGCGCGATGCTGTTCGTCGATATGGCGCACCACGTCGGAGGCAAGCACGCCCGGCTTGATGAAAGCATGCGCGCGGCGATGCACTTCGAGCGTCAGGTTCATCGCATGCTGGATGAGATCGATCTCGGCCTTCGACTTCCGAAGCCTGAGATCGCGGATCAATCGGCCGCCATCGACCAGTCGCTCAGTGCCGAAGACGGCGGCAAGCTGGTGGTAGACGAACAGCGGCAACGCGTCGTCGAGCGCAAGTTTCACATTGGCAGGCAGAAGCGAGGCGACCAGTGCGGCACTCGCCTCATCCTCCTGCCAGACGACGATCTCGCCCGGCAGATGCGGCAGGCTTTCAACCCGGCTCCGCTCGAACCCCGGCACGATATAGGTGACCGATTTGGGCGTCACCAGCGCGCCGAGCAGGCGTTCGCTCTGGTGCCAGACGAGGCCGGTGAAATAACGCAGGCTTTCGCTGGCGCCGAGCAGGATGCCACCCAGCCCCTTTTCGTCCAGCGTCGCCTGGAGCCGGACAAGACGCTGCCGCCGCTCGTCGTCGGTGATCTTCGGGACGGGATGCGACCAGGCCATGTCCGGTTCCTTTCGATTTCACCGACGTTATATCGCGCTGTAGTCAGTTTGTCGACAGAGATATTCAGCACATATAGCCAGCCGCCATCCCGCCGTCGCAAATGTCAGCGAAACCGGCTGATGCTGTAAGGTTCGATATCGACGGCAGGCTTTCGGCGTGCGGCGATATCGGCGACCAGCCGGCCGGTCGCGGCCGACTGGGTGAGGCCGAGATGCCCGTGGCCGAACGCGTAGATGATCGCCGGCGTCGCGCTCGACGGGCCGATCACTGGCAGGCAGTCCGGCATGGACGGGCGAAAACCCATCCACTGGCGGCCGCCCTCGGTTTTCAGGTCGGGCAGGAAGCTTTTTGCCTTTTTCAGCATCGCCTCCGAGCGCTTGTAGTTCGGCGCCAGTGTCAGCCCGCCGAGCTCGACCGCGCCTCCGACGCGGATGCCGGAGGAAAGCGGCGTCACCACGAAGCCGTGGTCGTTGAAATAAAGCTGGCGATGCAGCGGGAAGGCCCCTTGCGGCAGCGTCGTATTATAGCCGCGCTCGGTTTCGAGCGGCGCATGATCGCCGAGGCCGGTTACGATCTTCTTCGACCAGGCGCCGCCGGCCAGTACGACCGTCTTCGCATCGAAGACGGCGCCATCCGCCAGGATGACCCTGGCGCCATCGTTTATCGGCTCGATGCGGATGACTTCACCGATCCTCAGCGATGCGCCACGGGACATGGCGTTGCTGAAGAGGGCCTGGGTGAACTCCAGCGGGTCGGAAACCTGCAGGCCGGAGGGCGTGAAGATGCCGTGCCGGAACTGTGGCGCAAGGCCCGGCTGCAGGGAGTCGATCTCATTGCGGCTGACCTTCTGGAACTCGAAACCGGCCTTGCGCTTCGCCTGCCAGTCGTCGCCGGCGGCATTGAGGCTCGCCTCGCTGTCATAGAGGTCGAGCGTGCCGGTCTGTTTGACCATCGCCCGAAGGCCTGTGCGTTCGACCGTGCGCAGCATTTCGCTGCGCGCCATCGGCATCATCCTGGCATGTACGCCGACGGTGCGCTCATAGGCCGGCCGCGCGCTGGCCCGCCAGAGGCGCCATAGCCACGGCACCATGTTGAGCGCATAGGACGGAGGCAGGCTGAGGGGACCGAGCGGGTCGAGCAACCATTTCGGCGCCTTCCACATCATGCCGGGCGCGGCGATCGGGATGATTTCCGGAAAGGCGAGAATGCCGGCATTGCCGCTGCTTGCACCCCGCGCCACCTCCCCGCGCTCGATGATCAGCACCGAGCGGCCGTCTTCCAGCAGGTAATGCGCCGACATGGCGCCGATTATGCCCGAGCCGATGACGACGGCGTCGACCGAAGAGGAATTCATGATTTCTGTCCTGTGAAGCGAATGCGGAAGGTGGGTCAGGAGACGGCAAGATCGATCGGATTGCCGAGATCGCGGGCGATATAATCCTGGATCTGCCGGACAATCTGTTCCGCATGCTTGATGGCGAGCCTGTCGGAGCGCTCGACGTCACGGGCTTCGATCGCTGCGATCATCTCCTCGTGTTCGTCGACATACTGGCGTGGCAGCCGGTCGTCGAACGTACGATAATAGAGGCGCAGGATGCGCCGCCCCTCGTCGAGCAGCCGGGCGAAGAAGGTGGTGTAATAGGCATTGCCGGCGAGCTCGGCGATCGCCACGTGGAATTCGCGGTTCGCCTCGATCATCGCGAAGGCGTCGTGGGCGGCAACCGCTGCCGCGAACTCTGCCTGTCGCTTGCGGATCTCCCCCATCGCCTGCGACGTCGCGCGCATGGCGGCGCCGCGGGTGGTGACACGGTACATCAGCGTCAGCGCATCGAAATAGGGAGGCAGGGAGGCGAAATCGATCGTCGCGACGATGGTGTTGCGGTTCGGCAGCGTGGTGACGAGGCCATCGGCGGAAAGCCGCAACAATGCTTCGCGGATCGGCGTGCGCGACATGCCGAAACGCTCCGACAGCCGGACCTCGTCGAGCGGACTGCCGGGGGCCAAGGTCATGGCGAGAATTTCCCCGCGCAGGATCGTGTAAACGCTCTGCGTCCCGGAGCCACGCGGGCGGGGGATATCCGTTTCTGCAGGTTCGTTCTTCGCCATCATTTAACCGTTCTGCGTCGCAAGCCAATGCGGCAGGACAATTGCACACGTATTGTCGACAGGAAAGCCCACAAGGTGGCAGAACGGATTTGGTGCGGTTTATCGGGTCGAAGCTTCAGTGGTCACTGGCCTCGGACTGGCCGCGCAGGGTCGCCGCGATGATCCGCGCTGCGGCCAGCCTGCCAGCGACGATCGCGCCGTCGACATAGCCAGGATAGGACGGGGAGAGTTCCGACGACGCGAAATGGACAGGGGGCACGCCTTCGTTGATGATGTTTTCCGCATATCGGGCATCGAGATCGACGACGACGTCGCTATAGGCACCGCCGCTCCAGGGATCGTCGACCCAGTCGCGGACATGGATGTCGCGCGGATTGCCGCCTTCGGGGCCAAAAGCTGCGCTTAGCTGCTCGCGGATGAACCCGGTGAACTCCTCGCGGGGCCGCCCATGCCATTGCTGCGCTTCCGGCCCGCCCACAAAGACGATCAGACCGGCATAATCGTCGTGGCTGGCATCGCACGCATAGAGGCCCTGGGGCTCGTGCCACATGACGGCACCGGAAAGCCCGCGTTCTCGCCAGAACGGCTTGTCGTAGCTGACCTGCAGCTTGATCGACAGGCCGGGCGCCCAGGCGGAAAGCGCCTTCCGCAGCCGCTCGGGAAGAGCGGGCGAAAACGGTAACCGGCGGATCATCACCGGTGGCAGCGCCAGGATGATGTGTTTCGCGAAGAACCGCTCGTCGCCGGCTGCGACGATGACCCCGGTATCGGAATATTCTATCCCGGTCGCCGGCGTGCCGAGGCGCAGCCGGTCGCCGAGCCTGGCCGCCAGCTGCTCGGCCAGTGCATGCAGCGTGCCGGGCAGGAACATTTCCATTTCCGAATAGGTATTGGTGATCCGCCGGTCGTTCGAGGCGAGCCAGGTGAAGGCAACCTCCTCGGGCGCACGGCACCAGAGGCCCTTAATCAGCCGCAGGAAACTTTTCCGCACGTCGGCCGGCACGTCGTCCTGCCGGTCCACCCAATCGGCCACCGTCAGTTTCGCGAGATCCGGATCATCCGGATCGGTAGCGATCATCCGGTCGCGGAGCGCATCGACCCCCTGCCAGCGCGCATAACCCTGCTGCTGCGGGACCGGTGGCCGGTAGATGGCCTCGCCATCATAGTGCGTCATGACCGGGGTTTGGCCGTTTTCCGCGATGAGCGCCATCAGCTCGCTCATGTCGCGGCAGAAGAATTGCCCGCCGGTGTCGATCCGGGTGCCGTCCGGCAGCGTCTCGGACTCGACCTTGCCACCGACCCGGTCGCGGGCCTCGAGCAGCAGCACGTCGAACCCTGCCTCGACAAGCTCCAGCGCGGCGCTCAGGCCCGTAAACCCCGCGCCGACGACGATGGCATCCCGCTCAGGCATTCTTTTCTCCGACAGTCTTCCTGCCTTTGCCATTACCGCAAGCGCTTCGGGACGTCTACGAGGCTGTAGACGAACGATCGGAATCCATGCCGCCCTCGGGCGTCGATGGCTGAGGGCGGCAAATTGGTGTCAGGTGAGCGGCAGGATCAGCACGTCGCGGGCCGGCACCTCGATCTTGCCGCCATCATGGGTGCTTCCGACCGGCCAAACCACCTTGCCGGCAGCGAGGCGGCCATGGCTTTCGGCCAGTTTCACCTCGGTCGCCTGCGCCGAGCGCGTCGGGTTGACGAGCCAGAGGAAGCTGCCTTTTTCGCCCTCGTGGACACGCGCGAACAGCGCCCTGTTCGACAGGGTCGCATGCGGCGCGCAGTCGCTCCAGCGCAGCAATTCGGCGAAAAAGGCGCCGTTCGCCTTGCCCTGCGACTTATAATAGGCGACCGACGGATTGGTGCCGATCAGCAGGGTACGGCCCTTGCCATAAGCGTTCTCGACCACGGCAAGACGCCCGTCGTCGAAATTGCCGCGTGCGGTGCCGCCGGCAAGTACATAGGATTGCAGGAACCCGCCGCCATCGACCGCCGCTCCATCCAGCTTGAAATGGATGCGGTCGCCAATATCCGGCATGAACTCGACCTGATCCTCGCGGACTCCGAACACCTTGTCGAGGCCCATATTCGGCTGCACCTGGCCGACATGGCCGCGGTCGCCGAAATAACCGGGGCAGGCTTCGGCGATCAGCGTACCGCCGTTTTCCACCCAGGCGGCAAGGCGTTTTGCCTGACCCGTGGTGAACATGATGGGATAGGGGAAATAGAGACGATCATAGGCATCGATATCGTCGATATGGACCCAGTCCGGCTGGACGCTGTTTTCGAGGAAGGCGCGATAGGCGCCCCACATCGCTTCCGGATAGGGCTTCTCCTTGCGGTCGTAGTTCAAGAGGTAATCCCATTCCTGCGTCTCCGGAACGACGAGGATGCCGATTTCACCGCGCACCGGCTTTGCCTCCCAGAGAGCTGCCTGTGCCGGGTCGTTCGCCCATTTCGCCATATCGCTCTGCAGCTTCGAGCGCGGCGTGCGGGCGCCGTCCATGCCGTATGCGCCGAACGCACCGAAGAGCGGGCCGTCGAGCAGCGGCCGCCAGCGCAGGTTCAGCACGCCGCGGGCGCCGCCCGCAAACGAGGTCATGCTCCACAGGCGGATATCCTCGGGTTCTGCGACTCGGCCATCGTCCTTGTCGCGGCCGATTACCTGCGGCTGCAGCCAGAGCGGTCCACCCTGGCGCTCGGCATGCCAGAAAGGTTTGCCGCGGGCGGCGGCGCGGTTGATGTCGACGCCGTACCAGTTCTTCCAGGCTTCCGACCCCTTGCGCGCCTGGATCCAGGTGAACCCGTAGATCTCGACCTTGGAGGCGGCCAGCCAGTCGTCGCAGCCGTTCGCCGCCATGTTGGGGATCGCGCCCGAAATGCCGTGGGCGGCGATGGTGTTCTTCGGATCGACGGCGCGGATGGTGTCGATGCGCCATTGCATCTGGTCGTAGAAATTGTCGCGCTTGAACTGCAGCCAGTCTATGCATTCCGGATAGGGCGCCATGTGGACCGGCGGTTCGACATCCTCCCATTCCGCATAGCTGTAGCGATGCCAGGCCTTGGCGAGTACTTTCAGCGTGCCGTATTTTTGCTCCAGCCACTTCCTGAAAGCCGATTTGGCGTAGCTGCTGTAATCGACATCGGCGGAGTAATTGCACTCGTTCCAGACGTCGTAGCCGTAGATTGCCGGATGGTCCTTGTAGTGGGTGGCGAGCGCGGTCAGGAACCTGCCGGCCGCTTCCTTTACTTCGGGGCAATTGAGCGTCAGCGCGCCGGCGCCGCCGCCATTGTTGGAAAAGCCGCCGGTCGCCGCCGAGACGCCCATATAGGAGCCGAGCCTGGTGCCGTCGGCATTGACCTGCAGCGCATCGGCATATTTGCGCACCGCCCAATCGGGCACGGCGTGGATCAATTCGGCGATGACCGTCTTGATACCGTTCTTGGCGGCGAGGTCCATCTGCCGGTCGTATTCCTCCCAGTCGTAGACGCCGGGCGCGGTTTCGATGGCGCTCCACATGAACCAGTGGCGGAAGATGTTGAGGCCGTCTTCCCCCGCCGTCGTATAATCGCGCTCCCAGTCTTCGCGGGGCGGATTGGACTTGCGGAAATAGACGGCGCCGTAGGGGAATTGGATATCGGTTTTGAGCATGGTCCTGTCCTTCTTCATCGATGTTCGGACATGGCTCCGCCTTCCGGAGAAAGGCTCCGGTTTGGAAGTGGCGTCGATGGTGTCCGGTTAGGTCGGAAAAGTGTTGATCTTAGCGTGGCCCTCCGCCGAGATGGGGCTTCATCCAGCCAAGGCCTTCGCTGGTGCCGGCCTTCGGCCTGTATTCGCAGCCGACCCAGCCGTCGTAACCGAGGCGGTCGAGTTCGGAGAGTATGAAATCGTAGTTGATCTCGCCGGTGCCTGGCTCGTTGCGACCGGGATTGTCGGCGATCTGCACGTGGGCGATCCTTTCCTTCAGGCGGGTGAAGGTCGGGATGAGATCGCCCTGCATGACCTGCATGTGGTAGAAATCGTACTGGATGTAGAGATTGTCGGAGCCGACCTTGTCGAGGATGCGTTCGGCATGATCCGTCATCGACAGGAAGAATCCGGGAATGTCGCGCAGATTGATCGGCTCGATCAGCAGCCTGACGCCGGCATCGGCGCAGCGCGGTGCGGCGTATTTCAGGTTGTCGACCAGCACCTTTTCCAGAATATCGACATCGGCACCCTTCGCCACGAGGCCGGAGATGACGTTGACCTGTTTGCAGTCGAGCGCCTTGGCATAATCCAGTGCCAGGGCGACGCCGTCGCGGAATTCCTGGATGCGGTCCGGCAGGCAGGCAATGCCGCGCTCACCGCTGGCCCAGTCTCCCGAAGGCACGTTGAAGAGCGCCTGGACGAGGCCGCTGGCCTTCAGTGCATCGACGACCTTTTCCTTCGGCTCGGCATAAGGGCCGAGATATTCGAGCCCGCCGAAACCGTCCTTCGCGGCAGCCGCAAAGCGATCGAGGAAGGGCAGGTCCTGGTAGAGGAAGGAGAGATTGGCGGAGAATTTCGGCACTGGCGCTGTCCTTTAGAGAACGGGTGCGACGAAGCGGTGCCGGTGCAGCATGCGCTTGTCGCGGGGGTCGGGATTGGGAACGGCGGAAATTAGACTCTTGGTATAGGCCTCCTGTGGCGCCGTGCAGATCTGCTCGGCCTCGCCGAGCTCGACAATCTTGCCACGATGCATGACGGCGACACGGTCGCAGAAATAGCGCACAACCGAAATGTCGTGCGAGATGAAGATGAAGCTGAGGTTCAGCCGCTGGCGGATATCGAGCAGCAGGTCGAGGATCTGGCTGCGGATCGACACGTCGAGCGCCGACGTCGCCTCATCGGCGATGATGATGCGCGGATCGAGCGCCAGCGCCCGGGCAATGCCGATGCGCTGCCGCTGGCCGCCGGAAAAGGCGTGCGGATAACGTTCCATGCCCATCGGATCGAGCCCGACGAGGCGCATCAGTTCGGCGACGCGTTCCTCGAGCGCCTTGCCCTTGGCGAGACCGTTGATGATCAGCGGGTCGCCGATCACTTCCTTGACCGTCATGCGCGGGTTGAGCGAGGCGAACGGATCCTGGAAGACGAGGCGGACCTCCCGATGGAAGCCGCGCAACTCCTTCTTGGTCAGGCTGGTGACCTCGACCTCGCTGCCATCCTTGTTGCGGTAGACGACGGTGCCGGTGGTGGGCTCGACGGTGCGCAGGATCAGCCGGCCGAGCGTCGTTTTGCCCGAGCCGCTTTCGCCGACGATGCCGAGGTTTTCACCGGGATAGAGATCGAAATTGGCGTCGTCGACGGCCCGCAGCGAATTGGTTTTGCCGTGCCAGCCGAACGTCTTGCCGAGATTGCGGACCGAAAGGATCGGCCGCAGCGGCTGCGACGACAGGGCCACCGCCGGCACCCTGCTTTCGACATGCCGGGTGAGCTTCACCGTCGAGGTCAGAAGCTGGCGCGTATAGGGATGCTGGGCGTCGTGATAGATCGCATCGACCGGACCGCGCTCGACGATATGGCCGAAGCGCATGACGGCGACGTCGTCCGCCACTTCGGCGACGATGCCCATGTCGTGGGTGATCAGCAGCATCGCCATGCCGCGCTCCACCTGCAGGCGCTTGATCAGATCGAGGATTTCGGCCTGGGTGGTGACGTCCAGCGCCGTCGTCGGTTCGTCGGCGATCAGGATGTCTGGATTGCCGGCGAGCGCCATGGCGATCATCGCCCGCTGGCGCATGCCGCCGGAAAATTCGAACGTGTAGCGGTCCGCCATCTGGTCAGGATTGGGGATTTCCACCTGGCGCAGCAGTTCGACCGTTTTCGCCCGCGCGGCGCGCTTGTCGAGATCGCTGTGCAGGCGCACGGCTTCGGTGATCTGCGAGCCGATCGTATGGACCGGAGAGAGCGAACTCATCGGTTCCTGGAAGATCAGGCCGATCCTGCGGCCGCGGATGGCGCGCATGGCCTGGCCATCCGGATCGAGCCTGGCGATGTCGGTGACCGCGCCGGCGTTGCGCAAAAGGATGCGCCCGTCGACGATGCTGCCGGGCCTGTCGACGATCTGCAGCAGCGAGCGGGCGGTGACGCTCTTGCCCGAGCCGCTTTCGCCGACGAGGCAAAGCGTCTGGCTGCGCTTCAGCTCGAAGCTGACGTTCTCGACGGCATGCAGGATATGGGTTCTCAACCGGAAATCGATCGACAGGTTCTCGACGGAGAGGACGGTGTCTTCGGCAAGATCGGTCATGGTTACCTCCTCAATTGTCATAGGGGTCGGCGGCATCGCGAAGGCCGTCGCCGAAGAAATTGAAGGACAGCACGGCGACGATCACGGCAAGCGAGGGCCAGATCAGCAGCCATGGCGCGGTTGCCACCGTGCGGATGTTCTGGGCGTCCTGCAACAGCACGCCCCAGCTGACGACCGGCGGTTTCAGCCCGATGCCGAGGAAGGAAAGCGAGGTTTCAGCAACGATCATCGTCGGCACTGCAAGCGTCACGACGGCGAGAATATGGCTGGTCAGGGATGGCAGGATATGGCGGAAGATCAGCCGCTTTTCACTCGAACCGTCGAGCCGGGCGGCGGTGACGAAATCCTCGCTGCGAAGGGCGAGGAAACGGCCGCGCACCTCGCGCGCGAGACTGGTCCAGCCGAGCAGCGAGACGATGATGGTGATGACGAAATAGACGTTGACCGGCGACCATGTGAGCGGGATCGCCGCCGCAAGACCGAGCCATAATGGGATGGTCGGCATGGCGCTGACCACCTCGATCATGCGCTGGATCACCGTATCGACCCAGCCGCCGTAAAAGCCCGATATCGAGCCGAGCACGACGCCCAGCACAAGCGACATGACGACGCCAACGAGGCCGATCGACATGGAAATCCGCGTGCCGTAGACCAGCCGCGAGAAGACGTCGCGCCCGAGGCGGTCAGCGCCGAGCAGATACATCGGATCGCTCGGGTTGATCGGGCCGATCAGGTGGCGGTCCATCGGGATCAGGCCCCAGAGTTCGTAGCGCGGGCCTTTGACGAACAGGCCGACCGGCACGACCTTGGTGTCGTCGACGACGAAGGTGCGGCGCAGCGCCACCTTTTCGATCTCGACCTTGTAGCCCTTCACATGGAAATTGAACTCCGAACTGCCGTCCGGCTTGGTGACGAAGAAGCTCAAGCCCTGCGGCGGCGCATAGGTATATTGCGGCCGCGAGGTCGAGGGCAGGCTGGGCGCCAGGAATTCCGCAAACAGGCCGATCAGATAAAGCATCAGGATGACGATGCCGGCGAACATCGCCACCTTCTGGCGGACCAGCTTGCCGGCGATCAGCTTCCAGGGACCGACGGTTGCGGTCGAAACGGTCTTGCCGGCTTTCAGCGGACTGATCGAAGGGCCGTCGGCGACGGTGGGGACGGGGCCGGAATAGGTTCCGAATGTTTCGTGCGTGCTCATGCGGCCTCCCTCAATTGAACCGGATGCGCGGATCGAGCAGCGCCAGCAGCAGATCCGATAGCAGCATGCCGACAAGGGTGAGGGCGCTCAAAAGCAGGATGAAACTGCCGGCGAGATACATGTCCTGCGACACCAGCGCTCGGAACAGCAGCGGCCCGGCGGTCGGCAGGTTGAGCACGATGGCGGTGATCGTCACGCCGGAGACCAGATGCGGCAGCACCCAGCCGATCGCCGAGACGAACGGGTTGAGGGCGATGCGCACCGGATATTTGAGGATGACCTTGTATTCCGGCAGGCCCTTGGCGCGGGCGGTGATCACATAGGGCTTGTGCAGCTCGTCGGTCAGGTTGGCACGCAGAACGCGGATCAGCGCCGCGGTTCCAGAGGCGCCGATGATAATGATCGGGATCCACAGATGGGCGAGGAAATCGCCGACCTTGGCAAGGCTCCAGGGGGCCTCGGCAAATTCGGGAGAGTTGAGGCCGCCGACGCTCTGGCCGAGATAGCGGTAGGCGAAATACATCAGCACCAGCGCCAGGATGAAGTTCGGCACGGCAAGCCCGATGAAGCCGAAGAAGGTGAAGACGTGGTCGCTGATCGAATGGCGGCGGACGGCGGAATAGATGCCGATCGGCAGTGCGACGATCCACACGAACAGCAGGCTCAGAAGCGAGATGACCAGCGTCGAACCCATCCGGCCCCAGATCAGGCCGGAGACGGGCTGGTTCCACTCGAACGAATAACCGAAGTCGCCGCGGCTGACGATGCCCCAGATCCATTTGAGATACTGGATGTAGAAGGGATCGTCGAAGCCGTAGATTTCCTTCAGCCGCTCGATCTGGGCCGGATCGACGGCCTGGCCGCTGTCGCTCATCGTGGCGATCATCGACGTCAGGTAGTCACCCGGCGGCAGCTGGATGATCAGGAACGATATCAGCGACATGCCGAACAGGGTCGGGATCATGTAGAGCACGCGCTTGAAGATGTAGCCAAGCATCGGAATAGTTCTCCTCCCGTTGAAGGCACCGCGCAGGCGCCACCTTCGGATCTCCATCCGCTACCGGCCCTTTGAGGCCGGCAACGCTCCTCCATTTTAGGCTCCCACCCTATTTCCAGGTGAGATGCAGTACCTCCAGCCGCTCTATTCCCGGCACGTCCACCTCCGCGCGTCCATCCTTCACGCTGAAACTTGCCGCCCGGTCCGCAACCACCAGCCAGGCTTTCGCCACCGACTTGCCTTCTGGAACTTCCACCGAAACGGTCTGAGCCGCCAGAGGGTAATTCTCGCGTATCGGGCCTTTCATCATCATCGGGTTGGTGAGGTTGAAGAGGCTGAGCGCGATCCCCTCGGCGTTTTCCCTGAGCGCGAGGTCGATGACGCCCGGGCCTTTGACGGTGACGCGCGGGGTCTTGCCGAGCGCCCAGTGGACGGCGTTGGACAGAAGCCGGGCGTGATCGACGGCAAAGACTTCCCAGAAGATTTCACCGATATTCCAGGGAATATAGACCGTGCGCCCACCTTTGCCGGTTTCGCGGGCGATGACCGCCGCCCCTTCCGGGTCTTTACGCGGATAAACTTCCTCCATCGGCAGGTCCGGGAAATCGGGCACGTAGAGGAAGGGTGTTTCAGCGCCCGCAGCCGGCTCGACATGGATCAGCCTTGTGCCGCCCATGATCCGCTCGGCACCGTCAAAACCCTTGTTGACCGGGTGGTCGCCGGACAGCGCTACATAGGTGTTCTTGACGATGCCGCGCGGGCCGGAGACGAATTTCATCCCAAGCACGTCCGACAGGCCGAATTCTGCCCGCGTCTTGCCGAATTCGTCGCGAAGCGAGGTCTCGTAGGAGGCAACGACGCTGCCGCCGCGCGCTACATAGGCGCGGATCGCCTCGTTCTGCGCGTCCGAAAGGCAGGAGGCGTTGGCGAGGATGATCACCTTGAAGCGGTCGAGATTGTCCCTGGTGAGCACCTGATCGGACAGGAGTTCGAAGGGCAGGCGTGCCTCGACCAGGGCGTGATAGACGCCGAGATCGTGTTTCTCCGCGGCGTGGCGTTCTTCCGGCGCCCAGTGGCGCAAGGTCGTCGACGGGTCGATCACGGCGATTTCCGCGGTCGGCGTCATGCTTTCGAGCACCGGCTCGACGGCCGACTGCAGCACGAAAGCCTCGGCAACCGGCTCCACCCAGCGCTTGTCGGGCACCACGCCGTTGAATTTCGTGAACCAGGCGAAAAGCCCATGGGCCGTGCCGTTGTTGATCCACAGCTGCATTTCCTCGCCAGAGGTCACCGCATCCTTCCAGCGATATTCCTCCTCCGGACCGATCGAGGTGATCAGCACCACGGGGCGATCGGCGAAGGTGGCGCGGATGCGCTTGCCGTTGCGGCCGGCCGACCAGCCGAGTTCCAGCCCCTTACGGCCCTGATGGTCGACGACGAGGAAGGGGCAATGTTTGGTGATGACGGAGAGATCGAACTCCATCAGCGACGCGCCGCTCATGTTGGGGATAAAGCTCGCATGCGGCCGGATGGCTTTGACCGCGTCGTCCCACTGGGCGATCATGTCGGTCAGCACGCGGCGGCGCCATTGCAGCCAGGCCTGCCAGGCCGGGTCTTCGGCATCCGCCTTCCTGGGCAGGGCATAGCCTGACATGTCCTTAAAACGGCGGGCGCTATCCTCGCTGTAGTCGACACCATGGCCCTGCCAGCGATTGGCGAAGATCGCATCGATATCGTATTCGCGGACGATCTCCTTCACCACCTCCGGCATGAAGACGGAATTGTAGTCGCCATAGGCATTGGCGACCCAGACATCCGGATAGGCCCAGTGGCGGCGCGGCGTGCCGTCGGCATTGATCATCACCCATTCCGGATGAGCCTTGGCCGCATCGTCGTGGATGGCATGCGGATCGACGCGGGCCATGACATGCATGTCAAGCTTGCGGGCCGCATCGACGAGCGCGCCGAAAATGTCTTTGTCGCCTAGATATTGGCTGACGTAGTGATAGGGAACCTTGCTTGGATAGTAGGCGATGTAACCGCCAGCGCTAAGGCAGACGGCATTGGATTTCGTGCGCTTGAAGACGTCGATCCAGAAGGCGGGGTCGTATTTGTCCGGATCGTCCTCGACGAAGGTCAACTGGGTCCAGCGCGTCGCGGTCCGGAACCAGTCCGGGGTCCGCAAGGTATCAGTGTTCTGTCGTCTCGCCTCAAGCATGATAGCGTCCAATCATCGGAAAAGGGGTGCCCTCGGCGCCGGCCGGGTGAGACCGGCGCCCGGAAAACATCGGAATGTGCGAGGTCGTCAGACCTTGTAGAACTGCTCCGGCATGGTCGGGGCGGGGGTCGGCCAGCCGAACGAATTCGGCATGGTCTTGGTGATGTTCTTCATGTTGTTCTTGACGATGCCGTAGCCGTCCGGCGGCTGCGAAATGCCGAACACGTAGAAGGTTTCCGCGGCTCCCTGCAGGAGCTGTTTCATGATCTCGCGCTGGCCTGCCTGATCCGAGGTCGCCTTCAGCTTGTCGTAGAGCGCAAGCTGCTTCTTGGTGTCTTCCGGCGGTTCCTCGGCATTGGCGTTCTTCGGGTCGAGATACCAGAGCTGCCAGGCCGGGGCATACATCGCATTGCTGTCGGTCGGCACGTAATAACGCGGGTCGAGCATCGCCGCGACGCCGCCATTGGCGCCGAACTGGTGTGCGGTGGCGTCGAAGTCGCGGCCCTGGCGAACGCGGGTTTCCCAGAGGGAACGGTCCATGGTGCGCATCTGCGCATCGATGCCGACCGCCTGGAACATCGGGATGACCAGCTGGAAGAGATCGAGGAAGATCGGGCGTGCCTGGTCGATCTCGAAGATGATCGTCAGCCGCCGACCCTTCTCGTCGAGACGGAAATTCTGGCTGTCGCGTTTCGGGATCAGTTCGTCGAGCATGGCATTGGCCTTGTCGACGCTGTACTCGGTGAACTGCTTGGCAAGCTCTTCGTTATAAAGCGGATCGCCTTCCTTGATCGATGGCTGGGCGGGCGCGCCCTGGCCGACAAGCACTGCGTCGATCAGGGTCTGGCGGTCGAGCGCCGTCGACAGCGCTGCGCGGAACTTCTTGTTGCGGAAGAGCTTTCGTTTCGTCTCGTCATTGTGGTTGAGGTTGAAGATGAAGTTCATCACGTTGGCCTCGGTCGAGGTCAGCGTGTAGAAGTCATAGCCGCCCTGCTTGCGCGCGTCGTAGAGAACCGACTTGTTGTTGGGGGTGGCGATATACTGGTCCATCAGGTCGATTTCGCCCTGCATGCATTTCAACAGCAGTACCTGCGGATCGGCCACCATCTGGTAGACGATGCGGTCCATATAAGGCAGCTGGTTGCCCTCGGTATCGACCTTCCAATAGTAGGGATTGCGCTCGGCCACCACCCGCTCGGTGTTTTCGCCCGGCGCGATCGTGAACATCCAGGCATTGAGGCAGGGCTTCTTCGAGGAATTGAGGAAGAAGGCGTTGTCGTCCTGGAAGCCGGAGGCCGACTGGAATGCGGCGATCCAGCTCTGGAAACCGCGCTGTTTGGCCAGCTCATCCGCCTTCGGATTGTAGTCGATATGGAACTGTTCGAGATAGTGTTTGGGGCAGCGGGTGGTGTGGTCCAGGTTGGACCATGCGACCTGCAACGGGAACATACCGTTAGGTTTTTCGAAGATGACCTTGAAGGTCTGCTCGTCGACTACTTCCAGCTTGGCGGGCTTGCCAGCGGTTTTCCAGTGGCCCTGGCTGGTGACGGCGACGCGCTTGTCGGTGAGCACCGTGTCATACCAGAACTTGACGTCGGCCGTGGTGTAGGGATGCCCGTCCGACCATTTCATGCCCTTGCGCAGGCGGATGGTGTAGACGGTCGAGTCCGCGTTGCCTTCGAAGGCTTCCGCGACATTCAGCGTCACGCCGGACCAGTCCGGCGTATAACGCAGCAGCGGTTCATAGGCCTGGTAACGGAACAGCATGGAGAGCGAACCGCCGCCGACCAGCGCCAGCTTCCAGTCGCCTCCGTATTTCCCGACGCTTTCGACCGGCTTGATGACAAGCGGGTTGGCGGGCAGCCGGTCCTTGATAGGGGGCAGGGCGCCGCTGGCGACCTTGTCCTTCAAAAGGCTTGCTTCCTTGTAGTCGACGGCTAAGGCCGGCAGGGCCGGCAAAATCAAAACGGCCGAAGTCCCGGCCAGAAACGCGCGACGTTTCAGCTTGATCATGGGTGTCTCCTCCACACAGTCCCCGCCGTCACCTATTATTTCCCTTGGGCGTGGATAACGAAAAGTTTGCATTCGAATACTGTTAGGTAAAGTGTTATGTAGCGTTGTTTGGCAAAATTGCGTTTTGCAGTGCAGCAGTGTAGCCACACGGTAGCTGCAGGGGGATGGGTTATGAAGAGCAGGGGGCGGGTTACCTTACAGACCATCGCGCGCGAGGTCGGCCTTTCGAAATATGCGGTATCCAGATCGTTATCGGGCAAGAGCGGCGTCAGCGAGGAAACTCGCGAGCGGATCCGCGAAACAGCCCTGCGTCTCGGCTATAGCAAACCCGCGAGCCAGACCGCGCTGGGCGATATCGCGGTGGTGTTTCACGACCTCGATCCGGTCAATAGCGAGCTGCACATGCAGATCCAGAACGGCGTCCAGGCAGAGGCGCACAGGCTCGGCATGGCTCTCAGGATGTTATGGACCCACAGCCAGGGCCAGCTTGAAGAACTGGCGCGCACCTGCGCCGGGCTGTTGCTGGTCGGACCGCACGACCGCGAGGCGATCCGCGCCGCCATGGCGACCGGCACTCCGATCATCCGGTTCGGCTGGGTCGATCCGCTGGAAGATGCCGATCAGGTCTCCGGCACCGACCACGAGGCAGGACAGGCGGTGATCCAATACCTGGTGGACCTCGGTCACCGTTCCATCGCCTATGTCCATGGCACGCCCGGTTATCGCGGCCGCCGCGAGCGCTTTTATGGAGCCCGCGAAATCGCCGAACGTCACCCGGATGTCACGTTGCACGTCCTGCAGTTCGAGGAGGAGAACGGTTTTGCAGAAACCTATCGCGCACTGAAGGAAAAAGGTGCTCGGCCGACCGCCTTCTTCTGCGCCCATGACGGCTTGGCGCTCACCGTCGTTTCCGAACTCCTGGGCCAAGGCTATCGCATTCCCGACGATGTCTCGGTGGTTGGTTTTGGCGATTTTTCGCCGGCAAAGCAGATCTCGCCGGCGCTGACGACGGTGCGCATGGAAGGCCAGGAATGTGGAGCCGTCGGCCTGCGGCTTCTGCTCGAGCGGATCGAGAACCCGCGCCAGCCGGGAACCCCCGCCCGCAGGGTCCAGGTCGCATCGAGGATCATCGAGCGCCGCTCCACCGGCCCGTGCAAGGAGCCGGCGCATCCAAGCGATCGCGCGGCACCTCGGCAGGAGCCGCGCATCGTGTCCGTCTGACGGAGCAGATCGGTGCTCCGCTGGCGGATCGATTTCGAGAGCCTATTTGAGGCTCTTCATATCCACCATGTCCATGTCAGTGAAGGACTGGTTGTCACCGGCCATGCTCCAGATGAAGGCGTAGGCGCCGGTGCCGGCACCGCAATGGATCGACCAGGGCGGCGAGAGCACGGCCTGTTCATTGCGGATGATCAGATGGTTTGTCGCCGCCGGCCGGCCCATCAGGTGAACGACGAAGGCATTTTCCGGGATTTCGAAATAAAGATAGGCTTCCATCCGCCGGTCATGCAGATGCGCCGGCATGGTGTTCCAGACGCTGCCGGTCTCCAGCCGGGTCAGCCCCATCAGCAGCTGGCAGGTCGGCAGCACCTTCGGATGCAGGTACTGGTAGAGCTTGCGCTTGTTCGATGTGGCGCTCTCGCCGAGATTGTTCTCGATCGCATCTGCGCTGCCGACGAACCGCGAGGGTAAGGTGGCGTGCGCCGGTGCAGCGTTGATATAGAATTTCGCGGGCGCAGCCGGGTTGTCGCTCTCGAACAAGATTTCCTTCGTTCCCATGCCGAGATAGAGCCCGTCCATCGGCTGGAGCGCGTAAGTCAGGCCATCGGCGAAGACGCGACCCGATCCGCCGATATTGATGAGGCCAAGCTCGCGGCGTTCCAAGAGGTAATCCGCGCCGACAAGTTTCGCCAGCTCGCTGCCGACACCGAGGCTTGTCTGTGTCGGCGTGACACCTGCCACCAGCATGCGGTCGTAGTGGGTATAGACGGCCTGCAGCGCCCCGGCGACAAAGAGATCCTCAATCACGAAGTTTTCGCGCAGCTCCGCGCTCGTCATGCGCTCCGACTGGCTGTAGTGAACGGCATGGCGCGTCCGGACATCGATCGTCATGGTCTGTTTTCTCCTGTTTCTCGGCGCGAGGGCGCTGGGGTAGTGTCTCAGTTTGAACTTCGGCTTTCGACCCGGGAAGTTCGATCCAACCGGGTTGGTGTCCCGTGCGGACGCGGTACACCGCTTCCATCCGGACCTGGAACTTTATGTGCGTCATGCCCGAACCGCCCGAACGCTCAGCCACCAATCATTGGGGCTTCCGACGCATCGACGTACGTCGCTGACGATCCAGCCAGCGTCTGTGAGTGCGGATCGCAGGCAGGCTCGCGCCAGTATGTTTCGACGTAGCGCCGAGGCGCTGCAGCGCTGCCGTGTGTGGACACATCCTCGCCATCACCCTCTCTAACCGAGGCGTGCAGCCGGCCACCGGTCCGGGTCGCCTCGGCAAGCCGTCCAAGCACCACCCGCAAATCTTCGCGCGCAACGTGAATCAGGCAGGCACAGGCCCATATCCCGTCATACGGGGTGGTGGGACGCTGCGGGTCGGCTAGGTCGTCGGTCAGCGGGTCCAAAAGATCGGCCTCGAAGCCACTCTCGCGAAGCAGTTCGACGAAGCCGTTCGAAATGTCGGTGCGCCGGACGCTAATCCCCCGCTTCTCAAGCGCAAGGGCGTCTCGCCCGCCACCGCTTCCGATCTCCAGTACCCTGCCCGAGCCACCAAGCCCGGTCACGAACGCATCGATCTCTGTCGCGACCCATTCGGGCATCGCCGCGGCGTCAGCAGCGTACTCCGCCGCGACCGCATCATAGGACCGCACAGTGTCCCTGTCGGTGCTCATCGTAGCGCTCCTCCCTCGAGACAAAGACTCCCACAATGGGCGAGAGCCCGTTGCGCGCTTCACACTTTCGGCAGTTGGTGACAACGCGGGCGTTTTGCTTCCCACCCATAGCAGAAGTTCGATCTGAGACACTACCCAGCGCTGCTATCGCTTGACGACGGCGGTGAGCTCGACCCGGTCCTCCGGCTGCGCAGCCTGGGGCATCATCGATTGCGTGTCTAGCAGCGTTTCCGCATAGGCCATCATCATCGGTCCGACACCCTTGATGTCGTCGGCGCGGATTTCCTCGGAGAGGTAATAGCCGACGGTGCCGTCGCGATAGCGGCCGTTGAAGCCTCCGAGACCCGCAACGCAACAGATGTTATGGAGCCGGAGCCGTCCATCCGCATCCCGCCGCAGTTCCTGTGCGACGAGCGATTGCAGGCTCGCCCGACCGGCCTCGGAAACACCGGCCGGGCCGCCGAGCCGCGCGAGCTTCTGGAGGAAATAGGAGAACATCGCGGTCGCCGAGCTTTCCGGGTAGTTCTGCGCTTCGTCCGGCCGGTCGATCACCTGCAGCCAGCGGTGATCCGCAGTACGAAGAGCGATGATCCGGGACGCCAGTGCCGCGGCGCGGTCGGTCAACTCCCGCCGCGCAGCGCCGGCGGACAGGTTTTCGATGATGTCGACGAAGGCCATCGCCAGCCAGCCGATCGATCTTGCCCAATGGGCCGGGGAAAGGCCGCTTTCGGCGTCCGCCCAAGCCTGTTGCCGGGCCTCGTCGTAACCATGGCGATAAAGATCCGCCTGCCGGTCATGGGTGAGGTCGAGCGCGGTGGTGAACTGCCGAAGCGCCTCCTCGACCATCTGGGGCTCGGAAGCTGCGCGGGCGTATTCGACCTTGAAGGGCAGCGCCATGTAGAGCCCGTCCAGCCAGATCTGATGCGGGTAACGCAGCTTGTGCCAATAGACGTCGCTGCCGGTGCGCGGATGCGTTTCGAGCTGCCGCGCCAGCGGGGCGGCGGCGTCGAGCCAACGGGGTTCTCCCGTCAGCCGATGGAGAAAGACAAGGGCACGGCCCGGCAGGATGTTGTCGATGTTGAACTCGTCGATCTCGTAGCCGACAAGCCGGCCCTGCGCATCGATCTGGCCGCTCACCAGCCGGATGAGATGATCCAGCCATGGGCGCTCGCCGGTCGCCTCGTAAAGCGCGATCAGGCCGCGATAGAGGCAGCCGTCCTCGTAACACCAGGCGCCGCCTTTGTAATATTGGTAATCGCGGGCGTAAGTCTCGAAATAGTCCTGAAGCATCGGATTTCAGTCTTGAGCTGGATGAATGGAAACCGGAGAAAGTCGCGCAAGGCGGCTGAAAACGGCGTTTTCCGCAATGATCCCGGCATGCCGGAGCGGCAGGAGGAGAGAGGCCATTTCCGGCACTTCGGCCTCGGCATCTGGCGCGAAGGAGACGGAGTAGTTTTCGAAGGCAATGTCCCGGATTGCCGCCTCCGGCAGTCCGTAGAAGACGGCGGCGGCCGTTCGCGCGCCTGAAACGGTGACGTTTTTCACGGTGATCGAGCTGATGCTCGGTGTTTCCGTGGAGACCGGCAGCGGCGACCGGGACTGGACGTAATCGGACCGGCCGTCGGTATCGCAGAAATAGAAGGAATTGACGGCGACCGGGGTCGCCACGTCCTCCATCAGGCTGTCGGTCAGCCGGATGTCGGCGACCGTGCCGCCGCGTCCCCTGCGCGTCTTGATGCGCAGCCCGCGGTCGGTGCCCCTGAAGTGACAGTTGCGGATGGCGATGTCGCTGATGCCGGCGCTCATCTCGCTGCCGATGACGACCGCACCGTGGCCGCGTTCCATCAGGCAGTTCTCGATCCGCACATGCTCGGTCGGGCGGTCCGGTCCGCCGAACGGGCTGCGTTTGCCGGCCTTCAGTGCGATGCAGTCGTCGCCGACCGAAATGTGCAGGCCGACAAGATGGATATCGGAGCTGCTTTCGGGGTTGAACCCGTCGGTATTCGGAGAATCCGGATCGTTCTTGATCGTCAGGTCCGCCGCGACAAGCCCCTTGCAGAGGACCGGATGGACCGTCCAGGACGGCGAGTTGCGGATGGTGAGGCCGGAAAGCGTGACGTTTTCGCAGGCCGAAAGGAAGACGGTACGGGGGCGTCTGGCGCCCTGGCGGGTCTCCTTCGGCCATGACCACCAGTCGCCACGATCACCGCCGCCATCAATGACGCCGGTGCCGGTAAGATGCAGGTTCCGGCAATCGATCGCGTTGATCAGGCTGGCGTAACAGGGCTCTGCCACGCCTTCCCATGTGCCGAGAATGCGGCCATCCGCATGACGCGCCGGCAGGATCGGGAAGTCTTGCCTGCTCGCGATTGCCGCGAGTTCCACACCCTCTTCGACGAGCAGGGTCATGCCGCTCTTGAGGAAGATCGGACCGCTCAGCCAGTGCCCGGCCGGTATTCTCAGCGTGCCTCCGGGAGCGAGCACCGCGATGGCCCGCTGGATCGCCGGCGCGTTGTCCTGTGCGTCCGTCGAGGCGCCGAAATCACGGATGTCGATCAGGGCCGTTTCCTGCCGTGTGGTAAATTCGAGCCGGGCTTCGCCTGCATGCAGGTGATAGGCAGCGCCCGGCTCAAGGGAAGCGACCGTGAAGACGACCTTCGACGTCGTCCCCTCGGCCGCCAACGCGCCATCGAGCCTCCGGACCTGCCAGGCAAGCGCTTCCTTGCGCGTGTGGAGATGCCTTTCGGCATCGACGCGGAAGGTCGCGCTGCGGGGGCCGGTGATCAGGAGTTCGATGGCGACGTCCGTCACGTCCTCAGATCCCCGTCAGCGCCTGGTTGATGCCGGCGATGATCTCGGTCGCGGCATCCTTGGAGGATTGCTGGCCATAGGCGAAGGCTTCGAAATTGGTGTCGAAGACTTCGGTGACGCGCGGATGCTCATTGAGCGGCGAGACACCGGGGCTGGTCGGCTCCATCACCCGCTTGTAGGCTTCGATCTGCACCGGTTTGATCTTGCCCTCCTTGGTCAGCGTATCGAGCGCTACCTTGCTGGAGGGAATGCCGCGCGTGGCGCCCATGATCTTGACCGCTGCCGGATCGTTGAGCAGGCAATTGAGCACCTGGGCCGCGCCCTTCGGGTCCTTGCTGTTCCTGGAGATCGAGAACAGCATGGAGGGCTTGCGGTAGACGCCGTCGGTCTTGGCGCCCTCGATCGTCAACAGCTTGACGGGCACCAGTTCCTGGCCCTTTTCCATCGGAGTTGCGATCTTGCCGTAGGTGCTGTCCCACTGGTAGGTGCCGGCGATCTGGCCCTTGGCCCATTTCTGGTTTTCATGCAGCGGGGTGTTGCCGCCGGCAGCAACCGTCTTCCAGCTCTCGATGACGCCCTTGTCGACCAGGGTCTTGTAGAATTCCAGTCCTTCGGCGAGTTCGGCTTCGCTCCAGGCGACCTTGTTGGTGGCGGGGTCGATCAGGTCCTTGCCGGTCTTCTGGGTGGTGCGCAGGATCACCATGAGGCGGGCATCGAGGGCGGCACCTTCAAAGGGATAAAACTCCTTGCCGAGCTTTTCCTTCATCTTCGGCGCGGCGGCGATCAGCTCCTCCCAGGTCTTCGGGATCGGGATGCCGGCCTTGTCATAGGTGGTCTTGTTGAACATGAATACCCGGCCGGTGGTGGAGACGGAAATGCCGTTCAGCTTGCCCTTGACGGTGCCGCTGTCGAGATCCGACTTCGACCACTGGCTGAGGTCGATGATGTCCTTGTACTGGTTCAAATCGGCAAAGCCGTCGCCGTTCTTGGTGAACAGCGGCAGCCAGGGCCAGTTCACCTGCATGATGTCGGCCTCGGTGCGGCCGGCGAGCTGGGTGGCGATCTTTTCCTGATGGCCTTGGAAGCCGGTGAATTCAGGCGCGATCGTGTGGCCGAACTTGGCACCGCAGAGTTTCAGGGCCTCCTGGGTTGCGATATGGCGGTCGTCGCTGCCCCACCAGGACATGCGCAGATCCGAAGCGAATGCGGTCGAAAGGCTGGTGGCGGCAAACAAAGCCGCCGTCATGATCATGGTTCTCATTTTGGCTCCTCCCAAGTTGGAACGATGCAGTTTTCAAATCGCCAGGCTGATGTTTTCCCCGGACTGGCGGTCGAACAGATGGACACCCTTCGGGTCGGCGGAGAGCCAGACCCAGTCGTCGCGAAGCGCGCCGCGGTCGTAGGACGCGGACGGCACGACGGCGATCAGGCGTTTCGGGCCGATGTCGACATAGAGGTAGACTTCGTGGCCCATGAACTCGATATGGGTAAGCTTGCCCCTGATGGTGCCGGGCGTTTCAGCTGCGGCGATGCGCAGATGCTGCGGGCGGATGCCGAGCGTGACGTGTTCGCTGCGTCCGGAAATCCGCTTGGTGAACTCGTCGCCGAGCGTGACCAGCTGTTCCGCCGCCCGCACGCTGTTGTCGCCCTCGAACGTGCCGTCGAGGAAGTTCATTTCCGGGCTGCCGATGAAGCCGGCGACGAAGGTGTTGGCGGGGCGGCTGTAGAGCGTCACCGGATCGGCGACCTGCATGATGTGGCCGTCCTTCATGACGCAGATGCGGTCGCCCATGGTCATGGCCTCGGTCTGGTCATGGGTGACGTAGATGACGGTCGCCTGCTGGTTTTCCGCCTTCAGCCGCTTGTGCAGGTCGGTGATGCGAACGCGCATCGAGGCGCGCAGCTTGGCATCGAGATTGGAGAGCGGTTCGTCGAACAGGAAGACCTGCGGTTTCTTGATCAGCGCCCGGCCGACCGCGACGCGCTGCGCCTGGCCGCCGGACAGCTGTTTCGGCAGCCGGTCAAGCAAGGGGTCGATCTCCAGCAGGCCGGCGACATGGTTCGTCGCCTGCTCGATCTCGGCACTGGGACGGCGCTTCAGCCGCATGCTGAAGGAGAGGTTCTTGCGCACCTTCATATGCGGATAGAGCGCGTAGTTCTGGAAGACCATGGATATGCCGCGGTCGCCCGGCGTCTTGTCATTGACCAGTTCGCCGCCGATGCGGATCTCGCCGCCGGTGACCCGTTCCAGCCCTGCGATCATTCTGAGCGTGGTGGACTTGGCGCAGCCGGAGGGGCCGACCAGCACCATGAACTCGCCGTCCTCGACATCGAGATTGATGCCATGCACCGCGCGGAAGGTACCATAGTCTTTTTCGAGGTTTCTCAGCTGAAGACGCGCCATGTGACTATCCTTTGATCCCGCCGGAGGAGATGCCGTCGATGAAATATTTCTGGGCGAGGAAGAAGACCGCGAGCGCCGGCGCCAGCGACAGCACCGACATCGCCAGAACCCGGTTCCATTCGAAGGCTTCGGTCGTGTCGATCGACAGTTTCAGCGCCAGCGAGATCGGGTATTTTTCGACCGAGGAGATATAGATCAGCGGGCCGAGGAAGTCGTTCATCGTCCACATGAACTGGAACAGGCAGACCGAGATCAGCGCCGGCATCAACAGCGGCACGACGATGAAGACCAGCGTCTGGATGGTATTGGCCCCGTCGACGCGGGCGGCTTCCTCCATGTCGCGCGGGATGGCGCGCAGGAACTGCACCAGCATGAAGACGAAGAAGGCATCGCCCGCCAGCGCCGAAGGCACCCAGAGCGGCAGGTAGCTGTCGAGCCAGCCGAGATCGCGGAAGATCAGGTATTGCGGAATGCGGGTGACGACGTTCGGCAAAAGCAGCGTCGCGATCAGCGCGGAAAACAGCACTTTCTTGAACGGGAAATCGAAGCGGGCGAAGCCGTAGGCGACCGCCGTGCAGGATATCGCCGTGCCGATCACCTTCGGGATAACGATCCACAGCGTGTTGATGAAGAACGTGCCGAAGGAATAGGGCGTCGAGGTCTTCCAGCCCCTGATATAACCGTCGAGCGTCGGGTGTTCCGGCCAGAAGCCGGGGTTGGAGAAGATCTCCGAATTGGTCTTGAACGAGGCGCCGATCAGCCAGATCAGCGGATAGAGCATAAGCAACCCGACCACGGTCAGCAGGGCGTAACGCAGCACGGCATTGAAGCGGTGGCGGCGCGTTTCGCGGCTGCGGACGACGTCGACGTCGCGGGCGGCTGCGGAGTTCTGGGAGAGGATGTGATCGGTCATGGTCAGCTCCTCTTGTCGCCGGCGTAATAGACCCAGTGGCGCGAAGACCAGAAGGCGATGAGGGTGAGGGCCATGATGATCAGGAACAGGACCCAGGCGATCGCCGAGGCATAACCCATGTCGAAGCGCTTGAAGGCCTCGTCATAGATATAGATCGGCAGGAGATAGGTGGATTTCAGCGGGCCGCCTTGGGTGATGATGTAGGGGCCGTTGAACTCCTGGAAGGCCTGGACCATCTGCATGATCAGGTTGAAGAAGATGACGGGCGTGATCAGCGGCAGGGTGATGTAGACGAAGCTCGTCCATTTGCCGGCGCCGTCGATCGAGGCCGCCTCGTAGAGCGTCTTGTCGATGCTCTGAAGGGCCGCGAGGAAGATCACCATGGCCGAGCCGAATTGCCACAGGCGCAGCAGCGTGATGGTGAACAGCGCGTTGGTGGGATCGCCGAACCAGTTGACCGGCTCGAAACCGATGAGCTGCAGGCCCATGTTGACGAGGCCGACATCGGCGAAGATGTAGCGCCACAGGACGGCGATGGCGATCGAGCCGCCGAGGATCGAGGGCACGTAATAGGCCGTCCTGAACACGTTGATGAACTTCAGCTTGTAATTGAGGATCACGGCCATGAAGAGCGCGAAGACGAGCTTCAGCGGCACCGTCGTGAACACGTAGACCAGCGTCACCCACAGCGATTTGCGGAACGTCCGGTCGTTGGTGAACAGCCTTATATAGTTCTGCAGGCCGGTGAAGACCGGCTCGTTCATCAGGTTGTAGTTGGTGAAGCTCAGATAAAGCGATGCGAGGAAGGGCAGGGCGGTGAAGACCAGCAGCCCGATGATGAAGGGCGAGAGGTAGAACAGCCCCAGAAATTTGTTGTCGCCGCTCATGCCGGCTGCCCCAGTCCGGCCGGTGCATCCGGCAGGCGCAGCATCCGGCCGGCATGTGCGGTGACGGTTCCGTCACAGGCAAAGTCGCCCATGGATTTCGTCGCGCAGTTGAGCGAACCGCCGCCGATAGAGGCGACGTTGAACGAAGAGACACTTGCTATATTGTGCATCGCGATCTCTGGCCCTTCCGTCTGCGGACACGCCTGATCCATCAGGCTTCCGCAATTGAAGCGCCATTTCCTCCCATTAATGTCTCAGGCGTGTTGAGTTCTCAGCTCCCAGGCTGATATTCTCACTTTGCCAGTCAGATCAAATCGACGAATTCGGGGAAAAGGATGGAGAAAATCGAAGGTAGCATTCTGTCTGCCATTCCGATGAATGCGATGGCGTTGACGCTGACACGTTCAACCATAAGGATGCAGCACTCGCATACCTGGGGCGTCGACAAATCGAACAGCGTGCACGACCTGATCATTTGCCTGACGGGTTCGGCGCGTTACGAGGTCGAAGGCGAGACGATCGACATGGCGCCGGGCAGGGCGATGCTGCTGCCTGCGAATACCTGGTTTTCCGGCCATTCGACCTCGCTGGAGGCCTATACCGGCATCGCCCAGCATTTTACCCTCGACCTCTTCGGGCGGCTCGACCTGATCGCTCAGATGAACCTGAAACATGCCGTCACGCTCGCCCGGTGGGAGATGATGGAGCCGCTGACGCGTTATTACCACGACAACGCGCCGCCCTATTCGACGACGCTCCTCCAGCACCATCTTTTTATGTTCCTGTTGATCGAATTTATCGAGCAGGCCCATATCGGCTGGAAGGAACAGTCGGTCGGCAATGTCAACAATCCCGATGCGCTGTCCTTTTCAGTCATGGTGGCCGCCAGCCAGATCGCTGCCGATCCGCTGGGCGAGGAGATCGTCGAAAGAACGATCAATTCGGCGCCCTACAATCCGGATTATTTCAAGCGAGAGTTCAGGAAGCGGGTCGGCTGGACGCCCGACAAGTTCCAGGAATTCAAGCGGATGGAGCGGGCGATGGGCCTTATGGCAGGCGGCTGCACGGTGAAGCGCGCCGCCGAGCTTTCCGGCTATGCGGATGCCTATTATTTCTCCCGCATGTTCAAGCGCTATATCGGCATCAGCCCACAGGGCTACCAGCAGTCCGAAAAGCGCAGCCGCGAGGGTGCTTTCCCAAGAGGCGAGGAGGATGGCCAGCTGATCTATCCACTGACCCGCTGACGAGGCTTGGATCGGTCAAACGTAAATCACTCATCTCCGACTTCGGGATACAGTTCTATCAGGAAAACATCTTTGCCCCCTGAGACAACGAAGTTGCCGGCGCCGTCGGACTCAAGGGCCAAGCAGTCAAAGGGCCCGAGGTCAGCTTTCTCCGACCCGAACGCAATCGCGTGTTTTCCGGTCGCAAGAATGAACCTCAAAGATGGGGATGGCGGCAGCGAAACCGGCGTCGGCTGCCTGATGATACGGTGGGAAAACCGACCGCGCCGCGTCATAATGTTGAGGTCGGTTACGATGCCGTTCGCAAGCCTTGCCGAAGCCGGTTTGTCGGCCGGAAATGGGCAGGGCTCGGAATCGAGATCGAGGATCAGGGGCTCGCCGCCATCGATCGTCAGCTCCATGCCCGCGCCGGAGAGGATCGACAGGGTTCTGTCCACGCCCGGAAAGATCGAGAACGGTCCGTCGGAGGCGACGGTCGCCAAGCTGATGCGCCAGTCGAAATCCTCGATCGATGCGCCGGCGGGAAAGACGGCGATCTCCACCGTCTCACCGCCGCCGTTCTTCCACGGCATTCGCTTGTGGTCGGAGGCGCGCAGGATTTTCATGGGTTCACTTCCCGAGGATGCCGGGCAGGCGCAGTCCGTTTTCCTTGGCGCAATCCACGGCGATCTCGTAGCCCGCATCCGCATGGCGCATGACGCCGGTGGCGGGGTCGTTCCAGAGCACGCGTTCGATCCGGCGGTCGGCGTCCTCGCTGCCGTCGCAGCAGATGACCATGCCGGAATGCTGCGAATAACCCATGCCGACGCCGCCGCCGTGATGCAGTGACACCCAGGTGGCACCGGAGGCCGTGTTCAGGAGCGCGTTCAGCAGCGGCCAGTCGGACACCGCATCCGAGCCGTCCTTCATCGCTTCCGTCTCCCGATTGGGAGAGGCGACCGATCCGGAGTCCAGATGGTCGCGGCCGATCACGATCGGCGCTTTCAGCTCACCGTTGCGGACCATCTCGTTGAAGGCGAGGCCGAGCTTGTGGCGCACGCCCAGGCCCACCCAGCAGATGCGCGCCGGCAGGCCCTGGAAGGAAATCCGCTCGCGCGCCATGTCGAGCCAGTTGTGGAGATGCGCGTTGTCCGGCAGCAGTTCCTTCACCTTGGCATCGGTGCGATAGATGTCTTCCGGATCGCCGGAAAGGGCTGCCCAGCGGAACGGCCCGATGCCGCGGCAGAACAGCGGACGGATATAGGCCGGCACGAAGCCGGGGAAAGCGAAGGCGTTTTCCAGCCCCTCGTCCTTGGCGACCTGGCGGATGTTGTTGCCGTAGTCGAGCGTCGGGATGCCGGCGTTCCAGAAGGCAATCATCGCCTCCACATGTTCGCGCATCGACGCGCGGGCGGCTTTTTCCACCGCCTTCGGATCGGTCTCGCGTTTCGCTTTCCATTCGGCGATCGTCCAGCCCTTCGGCAGGTAGCCGTTGATCGGGTCATGGGCGGAGGTCTGATCGGTGACCATGTCCGGACGAATGCCGCGACGGACCATCTCGGGGAGGATTTCCGCCGCATTGCCGAGCAGGCCGACGGATTTTGCCTCGCCGGCTGCCGTCCAGCGGGTGATCATCTCCATGGCCTCGTCGAGCGTTTCCGCTTTCGCGTCGACATAGCGGGTGCGCAGCCGAAAATCGATACTGTCGGGATTGCACTCGACGGCCAGGCAGCAGGCGCCGGCCATGACGGCGGCAAGCGGCTGGGCGCCACCCATGCCGCCGAGACCGCCGGTCAGGATCCATTTTCCTTTGAGGTTGCCGCCATAATGCTGGCGTCCGGCTTCCACGAACGTCTCGTAAGTGCCCTGCACGATGCCCTGGGTGCCGATATAGATCCACGAACCGGCGGTCATCTGGCCATACATGGCCAGCCCCTTCTTATCGAGCTCGTTGAAATGGTCCCAGGTCGCCCAATGGGGCACGAGGTTCGAGTTGGCGATCAGCACGCGTGGGGCGTCCTTGTGGGTGCGGAACACGCCGACCGGCTTGCCGGACTGCACCAGAAGCGTTTCTTCCTCCGTCAGCGTCTTCAGCGTTGCAACGATCCGGTCGAAATCGTCCCAGGTACGGGCAGCGCGTCCGATGCCGCCATAAACGACCAGTTCATTGGGGTTTTCCGCCACGTCGGGATCGAGATTGTTCATCAGCATCCGCAGGGGCGCTTCCGTCATCCAGCTTTTGGCGTTGAGCTGGTTGCCGCGCGGGGCGCGGATTTCGCGGATATTGTGGCGGGGATTGGTCATCGGAACGTTCCCTTTATCGGTTGTTGTTTTTCTGCGACGCGAGGCCGAGCGCGATCCGCTCGATCCGCGTCAGGATATTTTTCAGATGGACCCGCAGCTGCTCTGCCTTGGCCGGATCATAGGCAAAGGGCAGGGCCTCCGCCGCGAGATGGGTGGACTGGGCAAGTTCCATCTGGATGGCATGGACGCCGGTTTCCGGCTTGCCGTAAAACCGTGTCGTCCAGCCGCCCTTGAAGCGACCGTTCAGAATGCTAGTGTAGCCCGAAGCCGCAGTTGCCACATCGAGCGCCGCCTGTTCGATTGCCGGGGCGCAGGTTTGGCCCATGTCCGTGCCGATGTTGAGGTCAGGCAGGGTGCCTTCGAACAGGAACGGAATGTGTGAGCGGATCGAGTGACAATCGTAGAGCACCGCAATGCCGTGGATGGATTTGACCCGTTCGATTTCGGCTGCAAGCGCCGCGTGATAGGGCGCATGGAAATCGCGCAGCCGCTCAGTGGTGTCGGCCTCGGTCGGCGCGGCGCCCTGTTTCCAGATGCTCTTGCCGTCGAAATCCGTCTCCGGGATCAGGCCGGTGGTGTTCTGGCCGGGATAGAGGCTGGCGCCTTGCGGATCGCGGTTGGCGTCGATCACGTAGCGGTGGAACGTGGCTCGCACCGTCGTCGCATCCGCCAGAAATCCGTCATAGAGCTGATGGATATGCCAGTCGGTATCGGCGAGCAGGCGGCCGTTGTCGTTCAGCCGCTCCCAGATCGGCTGGGGCACGTCGGTTCCGGTATGCGGAAAGCCGAGAATGACGGGGGAGGCGCCTTGTCTGGTTTCGACAATAGCCATTTACGCCTCCAGGACCGGCAGGATGTCCGCTGAAACGGACGCGGCGAGCGCGCCTGAAGCGACGAGATCTGTCGCCGCCTTGAGGTCGTTTGCCATGTAGCGATCCTCTTCCAGGCTCGGAACGGCGGAGCGGATGGTGGCGATCACCTTCTGGAGTTCAGGGCTGGTCGTCAGCGGCTTGCGCAGTTCCACGCCCTGTGCCGCCGTCAGCGCCTCGATGCCGATGATGGTTGCAAGGTTGTCGGTCATCTGCAGAAGCCGGCGCGCGCCATGGCAGGCCATCGAAACGTGGTCTTCCTGATTGGCGGAAGTTGGCGTCGAATCGACCGAGGCCGGATGCGACATCTGCTTGTTTTCCGACATCAGGGCGGCGGACGTGACTTCCGCGATCATCAGCCCGGAATTGAGCCCCGGCTTTTTCGCAAGAAACGCCGGCAGTCCATAGGAGAGGGCCGGGTCCACCAGCAGCGCAATTCGGCGCTGGGCGATCGCGCCGATTTCGCAGACGGCAAGCGCGATCTGGTCGGCGGCAAAGGCCACCGGCTCGGCGTGGAAATTGCCACCGGAAACGACGGTGTCATCCGAAAGCACCAGCGGATTGTCGGTTACCGCATTGGCTTCGATCTCGAGCGTGCGGGCGACCGATCGCAGCAGATCGAGGCAGGCGCCATCCACCTGCGGCTGGCAGCGGATGCAATAGGGATCCTGCACCCGTTCGTCGCCCTGCAGATGGCTTTCGCGGATGACCGAGCCCGACAATAGCGCGCGCAGAGCCGCGGCAGCATCGATCTGGCCCTTGTGGCCGCGAAGTGTGTGGATATCCGGATGGAAAGGTGCGGAGGAGCCCATGGCGGCATCCGTCGACATCGCGCCGGTCACCAGCGCTGTCTGGGCAGCACGGTGGGCGCGGAACAGGCCGGCCAGTGCCAGAGCCGTGGAGGTCTGGGTGCCGTTGATCAGGGCAAGGCCTTCCTTGGCGGCCAGCACGACCGGTTTCAATCCGGCTTTCGCAAGGGCCTCGGCAGCCGGCAGCAATGTGCCCTGATAAAAGGCCTCGCCTTCGCCCATCATCACGGCCGCCATATGCGCAAGCGGCGCCAGATCGCCGGACGCGCCGACCGAGCCTTTTTCCGGAATGAGCGGGATCACGCCCTTTTCCAGCATCGCCTCGATCAGGCGCACCAGTTCGAGCCGGACGCCGGAGGCGCCGCGCCCAAGCGAAATCAGTTTCAGCGCCATGATCAGGCGAACGATATTTTCGGCAAGCGGGGCGCCGACACCGCAGCAATGCGACAGGATCAGATTGCGCTGGAGCGTCGCGACATCGGCACTTTCGATCTTGATCGAGGCCAGTTTTCCGAAGCCGGTGTTGATGCCGTAGACCGGTTCATTGCCGGCGGCGATCTGGGCGATCCGGGCGGCGGCCTTCTCAATGCCGGCGTCGAACGCAGGATCTATCCGAGCCGGTGTGCCGTTCCAGTAGATGTCCTGGAGCTCGCGAAGGCTCACTGAGCCGGGTGTCAGAACGATGCTCATGCGGAGACCCTCTCGCCCTTGAATATCCGCGTCTGCAGCGGATTGAAGCCGATGCGATAGACAAGCTCCGCCGGCCGTTCGATATCCCAGATCGCGAAGTCGGCGGATTTCCCAGCTTCGAGCGTGCCTGTTTCAGCCTGGAGACCGAGGGCGCGGGCGGCTTCCCGCGTGACGCCGGCAAGGCATTCCTCGACCGTCAGACCGAACAGCGTCGCGCCCATGTTCATGGTCATCAGCAGCGAGGTCAGCGGCGAGGTGCCGGGATTGCTGTCGGTCGCCAGCGCGATACGGGTGCCGGCATCGCGCAGCGCCTGGACGGGCGGTGCCTGCTTTTCGCGAAGCGTATAGAAGGCGCCCGGCAGCAGCACGGCGACCGTACCTGCCTGCGCCATCGCCCTGGCATCCGCCGCCGAAAGATATTCGAGATGATCGGCTGACAATGCGCCATAGGAGGCGGCGAGGCGCGCGCCGCCAAGATCGGAGAGCTGTTCCGCGTGCAGCTTGACGGGAAGGCCAAGCGCCTTCGCCTTGTCGAAAACCCGGGCGATTTCGGCGGGCGAGAAGGCAATGCCTTCACAGAAACCGTCGACCGCATCGACGAGCCCTTGCGTATGCGCCGCCTCAAGGCCCGGCAGGACCACGTCGGTGATGTAATCGCCGTTACGGCCCTTGTAGTCCGGCGGTGTCGCGTGCGCGGCAAGCCAGCTCGTGACGATCCGCACCGGCCTGACTTCGGCGAGGCGGCGGGCAACCCGCAGTATTTTCAGCTCGCCTTCGATATTCAGCGCATAGCCGGATTTGATCTCGACCGTGCAGAGGCCCTCGGCCAGAAGCGTGTCCAGCCTGCGGAGCGCTTGCTCAAGGAGCTCGTCTTCCGAGAGGGCATTGGTTGCCTTCACAGAGGAGATGATGCCGCCGCCGGCCCGTGCGATCTCCTCGTAGGTCGATCCCGCCAGGCGCATTTCGAATTCCATCGCGCGGTCGCCGCCGAATACCAGATGGGTATGGCAGTCGATCAGGGCCGCGGTGATCCACCGCCCGCCGCAATCGGTTTTGTGTTCAGATTTCTCAAAATCGGCAGGCAGGTCGGCGAATGCGCCGACGAAAGCTATCCGCCCATCGCGCACGGCGATCGCACCGGCTTCGATTATGCCGAAACCGGATGCCGAGGGAGCAAAAGTGGCGATCCGCGCATTGTGCCAAAGCGACGTGGAGCCTGCTGCAGATTTTGAAGAATCTTCCCCATCCATAAGCTTTTCGCCTTTCCTTATGAGCGAACATGTATATACATAATAATCCGAGTGACAAGAAGAAATTTGGTCTCCGCAAGGAAAAGGGAAGGGCGTCCATGGCCACGCTTCATGCGCAATTGGCTCTTCTGCCGGAAGGCTGGCAGCAGAATGTAAGGTTGACGATCGAGGCAGGCCGACTTGCGGGAGTGGAGGTCGGCATCGAGGCGGCGACCGAAGACGAGCGTCACAAAGTCCTGGTGCCTGCGATGCCGAACCTGCACAGCCATGCCTTCCAGCGCGCCATGGCGGGTCTCACGGAAGTTCGAGGCCCCGGCGACGACAGTTTCTGGAGCTGGCGGACGCTGATGTACAGGTTTGCGCTGTCGATCACCCCGGAACAGGTCGAGGCCGTTGCCTCACAGCTCTATATGGAAATGCTGGAAGCCGGCTTTTCGCGGGTGGGGGAATTCCACTATCTCCACCACGACAGGGATGGCGGCCACTACGCCAATATCGCCGAGATGGCCGAGCGCATCGGCGCGGCGAGTGCGGAGGCGGGAATCGGCCTGACCCTCCTGCCGGTCTTCTATGCGCATTCCGGCTTCGGCGGCGTTTCGCCGATCGAAGGCCAGCGCCGTTTCATCCATTCTGTCGAGGATTTCGCCAAGACGATGGAAGGTTGCCGTCGCCTGACTGCGGCCATGCCCGGCGCCAAACTTGGCGTCGCGCCCCATAGCCTCCGCGCAGTAATTCCGCAGGAACTCCATGAGGTCGTGCAGATGGCAGGCGAAGGGCCTGTGCATATCCACATCGCCGAACAGGTGAAGGAGGTCGAGGACTGCCTTGCCTGGTCCGGCGCCCGGCCCGTCGACTGGCTGCTCGCAAACATGCCGGTGACCGAACGCTGGTGTCTCATCCACGCGACGCATATGACAGAGGATGAAACCCGCCGCATGGCGGACAGCGGCGCGATCGCCGGGCTTTGCCCGATCACCGAAGCCAATCTCGGCGACGGCATCTTTCCCGGCGAAGACTTTGTCGCGCAGAAGGGCCGCTTCGGCATCGGCTCGGATTCGAACCTACTGATTTCCGTGGCGCAGGAGCTGCGTCAGCTCGAATATTCCCAGCGCCTCGGCTTGAAGAAGCGCAACGTCCTTGCGCAGCCGGAAGGTTCGACGGGTCGGCGGCTATTCGAGACGGCGCTGTCGGGCGGCGCGACGGCCCTCGATGCGACTGCCGGCTTGGTAGCTGGCAATTACGCCGATATCGTCTCGCTCGACGTCAATGAAGTTCCCTATCTTGCTGCCGATCAGATTCTCGATCATTGGATATTTGCGGGCGGCATTGCCGTGGATTGCGTCTGGGCGCTTGGCCGCAAGCAGGTCGAAGGCGGGCGACATGTCCAGCGGGACGCGATCGGCCGCCGGTTCAGGATGGTAATGCAGGAATTGCTGACAGCATGACGAATGGCAAGGAAGCTACCCTCCATCATCGCATTTTGAGCGACATAGAGGGACGGATCGTTTCCGGCGAATGGCCTCCCGGGTATCGCCTGCCTTTCGAGGTCGACCTTGCCGTACAATACGGCTGCTCGCGGATGACCGCCAACAAGGTGCTGACGCATCTGGCGAGGGCTGGGCTGATCGAGCGGCGCAAGAAGTCCGGCAGTTTCGTGGCGCAACCGGTGACGCAGGCCGCGGTGCTCGAAATCCATAGTATCGAGGCGGAGGTCCGCTCCCTTAAGCTTGCCTATTCCTACCGGCTGGAAAATCGGGTTCGACGCGAAGCAACCCCCCTAGACCGGCAACATCTGGAGCTTTCGGAAACGGCCTCGGTCCTCGATCTCGTCTGCCTTCACCATGCCGGCGAACGGCCGTTCTGCCTTGAGGAGCGGCTGATCAACCTGACGACCGTGCCCGAAGCGGAGAGCGAGGATTTTTCGAAGTCGGCGCCGGGGACCTGGCTCATCAGCCAGATCCCGTGGAGCACAGCGGAACATCGGATCTATGCCCAGTCGGCCGGCGCGGAGGTCGCAAAGAGGCTCGACATTTCCAGGAACGCGGCCTGTCTGGCCATCGAACGACGGACCTGGGGCAGCACCGGTCCGGTAACATTCGTGCGCTTCACCTATCCGGGCGACCGGCACGCATTGGTCGCCCGGTTTACACCCGGCGGAGAGAGCTAGGCGACGCCACTGCGCTATCAATGTCATGTGGAGCTGGAAGCGAGCCCTCAGTCCAGATCTCTCAAGACGATAGCGTTCTGCGATCTGACCGTATCTGCCGTTCCATCTCCTGAAGCCGACCAAAAGCGCGGTATCGGTGATCGTGCATTTGACGGACCGTGCCTCCGGCCGGCCTGTAGACCGTCGAGAGACGTGACATCGCGCTCATGGCTTCCTGCAGCGATCCGTATCGGCCCCCGGCGGCGGCTCCAAGCATCGCGCTGCCGAGCAGGACCGGTTCCTCCGTATCGGCGACAGCCACCGGCAGATTTGTCGTGTCCGCCAGGATCTGCCGCACGAGGTGACTTTGCGCGGCACCACCGCTGGCGATGATCAGGTCGAAGGCCATGCCGTTCTGTGACAGCTTGTCCAGCAGCTGCCTGAGGCCGTAACCGATGCCGCAGAGCCCGGCGACAAACAGCGAGATCAGGCTGGCAATATCGGTTTCCAGCCCGAGCCCCGCAATGACGGCCCGCGCATCGGGGTCCGCATGCGGCGACCGGTTGCCCATGAATTCGGGCAGGACGTGGATGGTGCCGGCAAGTTCGACGGCCTGGGTGAGATTTGGACGCAGTCTCGTCGCTTCGCGGTCGAGCCAGCTTACGAGCGATATCCCGTCGGCTTCGGCCCTGGAGCGCGCTTCAGCGGATGCCGGGTGCATCGTGACCAGGTGATCGATGGCAGCGCCGGCTGCCGACTGGCCACCTTCGGTCAACCACAGTCCAGGGACCATCGACGAATAATAGGGGCCCCATACACCATCGACAAACACGGGATTGTCGCTGGAGGCCATGGAACAGGCGGATGTCCCGAAAATATAGGCGAGCCTGTTTCGAACGTCTGCGCGGCCTTCTGGATCTTGACCGCCGAGCGTGCCGATGCCGCCCGCATGGGCGTCGATCAGGCCTGCACCGACAGGGGTTCCCGGCCTCAGGCCGAGATCGGCAGCGGCCTGTTCCGTCAGGCCGTCTGCAACCGGCGTTCCCGGATCGACGATGTCGGTTCCGATCCGCTTGAAGCCTTCGTCGGCGAGTTCTCCAAGGCCAATCGCCCTGAAGTACTGGCCGTCCCAGCGCTTCTCATGGGCGAGATAGGTCCATTTGCAGGTGACCGTGCAGGCCGACCGGCTGAGCGATCCTGTCGCGCGAAAGGTCAGATAGTCGGCGAGATCGAAGAAATGTCCGGCATCGGCAAACGATCGTGGCAGGTTGCGCTTCAGCCAGAGAAGCTTCGGCGTTTCCATCTCCGGCGAAATTTTGCCCCCGACATAACGCAGGACCTCGTGCCGCCTGCCGTTGATCTCGGCCGCCTCGCCGGCGGCGCGGTGATCCATCCAGACGATGACATTGCGGTCGGCCTCTCCCGAGGGGCTGACCGAGACCGGCATCCCGTCAGCGTTGACGACGACCAGCGAGCAGGTCGCGTCGACACCTATTCCCGCAACCGCCGACAGCGGGATACGGGCAGAACCGACGGCTTCCCGGACGCTCTCGCAGACCGCCTGCCATATCTGTCGGCTGGATTGCTCGACGATATTGCCGGGCTCGTGCCAGATGGTGATCGGGCGTTTGGCGGATGCCAGCAGCGTCCCGGCTTCATCGAACACGCCGGCCCGCGCGCTGCCTGTTCCCACATCGATGCCGATAAAGAAGCGGGTCATGACTAGAGATCCGTGCTGAGAGGCAAAATGACGAGATCGCGAATAGTGATGTTGCGGGGTCTCGAGAGCATGAACATCACGGCTTCGGCGACTTCCGTCGCCTCCATCAAACCTCCCGCCGCGATCGCCTCATCGAGTTTCGCCTGGGGCCAATCGCTGATCAATGCGGTGATGACAGGCCCGGGTGCGACCGCGCCGACGCGGATGCCGTGTCTGGCGACCTGGCGCCGCACGGTGTGAACGAACGCCTGCACCGCATGTTTGGAGGCGGTGTAGATCGGCTCCCAGACGACCGGCACCAGGCCGGCAATCGAGCTGGTCATGATGATGTCGCCGGTCTTGCGCTCGACCATATGCGGCAGCACGGCCTGGACGGAACGGAAGGCGGCATTGATGTTGAGATTGAGCATGCGGTCCCAGGCATCCGGGTCGCCCTCGACCACCTCTCCGCCGATATAGGCGCCGGCATTGGCGTGGAAGATATCGAGCTTGCCGAACCGGTCGAGGATGCGCGGCATCATCGTTGCGACGCTGGAGGAATCGGTCAGATCGATCGCCAGCGGAAAGGCGTTCGGCCCCAGTTCAGAGCATAGCTTATCGAGCGTATCGCCCGCCCTGTCGACAAGTGCGACGCTGACGCCTTCGGCCAACAGGGCTCGGGCGCATTCGAGGCCGATGCCCGACGCCGCACCGGTCACTGCGGCCACCTTTCCGGAAAGATCCTGTCTCATGTCGTTCCTTGCTTCAATATTATTACAGTCGGTATGGGAGCCGCGTTGGAGCCGATTGCCGTGGCCCGGCTTGGCTTGTGCCCCGATCAGTGAAACAGATGCGCAGCCTGCGGGTTGAACTGAAACTCGGCGGCATCCCCGAACGCCAGTTCCACATCCACCGGGATTGCGGCGACCACGCGCTCGTTTTCGGCGGTATCGACCGCGATGATCGTCTCGGTTCCCAGACGCTCGACCAGCGCAATGCGCCCGCGAAGAGCTCCTTCGCCGTCCGTCGGCGGGCCAGGTTTCAGGAATTGCGGCCTGATCCCGAGCCAAGCCGGATCACCAACCGAAAAGCCTCTTCCCTTGACCGGGATCGGGGACATCGTATCGGAGGCGACCATCGCAGTATCGCCGGCGACCGACTGCACCTTCACGGGCAGGAAATTCATCTTCGGCGCACCGATAAAGCCTGCCACGAACTTGTTTGCCGGGTTCTTGTAGAGTTCCATCGGCGAGCCGACCTGCTGCACCAGGCCGCCGTCGAGCACGACGATCTTGTCGGCAAGCGTCATCGCTTCGATCTGGTCGTGGGTGACGTAGATCATCGTCGCCCCCAGGTCGCGATGCAGCTTGGCAAGCTCCATGCGCATGTCCACGCGAAGTGCTGCGTCAAGGTTCGAAAGCGGTTCGTCGAACAGGAAGACACCGGGCTTGCGCACGATCGCCCGGCCGATGGCGACGCGCTGGCGCTGGCCGCCGGAAAGCTGGCTCGGCTTGCGCTCCAGCAGATGCTCCATCTTCAGGATACGGGCCGCCTCGCGCACCCGCGCATCGAGCTCGGGTTTCGGCGTCTTGTTCAGGGAAAGCCCGAAGCCCATGTTGTCGTAGACGGTCATATGCGGATAAAGCGCATAGGACTGGAATACCATGGCGATCCCGCGCTCGCGCGGCTGCACCTCGTTGCAGAGCCGGTCGCCGATATAAAGCTCGCCGCCGGATATGTCTTCGAGACCCGCGATCATCCGCAGCAGCGTGGACTTGCCGCAGCCGGAAGGCCCGACAAACACCACGAATTCGCCGTCCTTGATCTCGAGGTTGACGCCCTTGATGATATCCACCGCGCCAAAACTCTTCTTGAGCCCGGCCAGACGCAAACTTGCCATGCTTCCTCACTTTCCTTGAAATCTTCGAGCACGGCACCGGCGGACAAGCCACCGGACCGCACCCGTCGCCCACGGTCCGCCTGTGGGCAAAACAAACGTTCCAAACCATCCCATTCCCGGCAGCGTGCACCGCCGGGCCTGCCGGTTTGCGGTCAGGCGTCTTCCAGTTCCCTTGCGCGCTCGGTGCTGTCCTTGACGCGCAGATAGGCGCCCTTGGCGATCAGCTGGCGGCGGAGTTCCTTGACGTCGATATCGGCCGGCGCGCGGTTGCTGCGCACCGAGATCTTTGCCGCCCGCCCTGCCGCTTCGCCCATCGCCATGCAGGTCGCCATGACGCGGATCGCGCCCATAGCCTCATGGGTGGTGGAAATCGCCCGGCCTGCGACGATCAGGTTGCTGACCTTGGTTGGGATGAGAGAGCGGTAAGGAATGTCGTAGCAGTCGCCGCACCAGATCAGCGTGCAGCCGTCGTCGGCAGGGCGGTGGATGTCGATCGGATAGCTGGCAACGGCAATCGAGTCGTCGAAATGGCGGCAGCCGAGCACGTCCTCCTGGTTCATCACATATTCGCCGATGATCCGGCGTGTTTCGCGGATGCCGAGGAAAGGCGCCGTCTTGGTGAAATAGGCCTTCTCGAAACCCGGGACGTAGTTGATCAGGTAGGTGACGATGTCGTCGATCTGGCCGCGGGCCTCGATTTCGCCCATCGTGAGGCTGGATGCATCCGTCCCATCGACGCCCTTGACGCGGGTCATGTTGATCCAGACTTCGCCGGCCTTCAGGCCGGTGATGATGATCGTGCGTTCATTGGCGATCTTCAGACCCATCTCGGCCTCCGCCTTGATGATCAGCTCGCGCAGGCCAACCACGATGAACTGATTGTTCTGACCGAAATACTCCGCCGGGATGAAGTCGGTGAGATAGGTGCGTGCCTGTGGCGGCTGGTTGGCGATGCTGAGGCGCAGCTTTTCGGTATCGACGCCGGCTATGCAGAACATCAGCGTTGGCGGCTGCATGCCGCCATTTTCGTTGCCCTTCTCGCAGGGGACGCCGGCGCGATAGGCGACGTCCGCGTCACCGGTGCAGTCGATGACGACCTTGCCGAGGATCGCGCCGCGGCCGCTCTTGCTCTCGGTGATGACCCCGCGGATCATGTCGCCGTCCATCACGACGCCGGCGCAGAAGGTGTAAAACAGCACCTCGACGCCCGCTTCCGTCAGCATTTCGAGCGCCACGGTCTTCACTGCTTCCGGTTCGACCAGCGTGATGCCCATGTGGAGCGGGCAGGGCCGGTGTTCGCTGGCGCCGTCGCGTGCCTTGAGGCGGTCGATGAATTTCTGTGGCAGGCCTTCGATGATCTGGTTGCCCTTCTGGCCGAGGAAACCGAGGACCGGAAGGCCGATGGTCATGTTGCCGCCGACGAAGCTGCGGCTTTCGATAAGTCCCACCCGAAGCCCGTCTTCCGCGGCGGCGAGCGCCGAGGTCAGGCCGGCCGGTCCGCCGCCGATAACGAGCACGTCATATTCCGCCATGATGGGGGTTGCCCGGGCGGGCTCCTGGATCGATCGACTGGTGGTGTTCAACATTGTCCTTGTCTCTTTCGTGGATGGACCTTCAGGGTCCCGCATCAATCATGCTAATTTCGGCGATATCCGACGTCCGGGCGGCTGGCGCCCGGACGGTCTTCACAAATGTTCAGGCCTGAAGCAGGGGCTTCACGCGCGTGGCGATCGAGGCCACTGCTTCCTTGACCTCCTTGCGGCCGAGGACAGCGAGCTGGACTTCCTCCAGGAAGATCGACTGGGCGCGTGCCGCTTCGGGGAAGGGCGGGAAGGCGCCGCGAGCATTCTTCAGCACCGCGGCCTCGACGGCGGCGACCGGGCTGTTCGCGGCGAAGGACTGGTCTGCATAGGTGGAGACGCGGACCGGGCCATTGCCATTCTTGGCCATGCCGAGCGTGGCGCGCTTGCTGGAGACTTCCTTGATGAACTTCCAGGACAGGTCCTTGTCCTTGGAGTTCGCGGGGATGACCATGCCCCAGGCCTCGACGATCGAGGACATCGGCATCTTGCCCTTGAGGCCCGCCGAGATCGGGAATTCGATCGCCTTGATCTTGCCGGGGTACTTGCTCTGTTCCTTGTTGTTGAGTTGAGCGAAGCGCGCGAAGGGCAGCACGGTGAAGGCGGCGCGGCCCTGCTGCAGCCAGGTCACCTGGTCGTCGTTTTTGGTGGTCGCGTAGCTGCGCGGCAGGGCGCCGCCCTCGAACATCTTGCGAAGGATGGTCAGGCCCTTTTCCATGGCCTCTGGATTCGGCAGCAGTTCGAACTTGGCGTTGATGAAATCGCCGCCGAAGGCGCGGGCGAACATGACCGGGAAGACGGCGAGGTCGCTTGCCAGCACCATGCCGGCGACCGGCGTGCCGGCCTTGGAGGTGAAGGTAAGCTTCTGGGCCTGCTCCACCAGTTCTTCGAGCGTCGTCGGCGGCGCGGTGATGCCCTGCTCTTCGAGGAGCGCTTCGTTATAGAAGAGGCCTTGGGTCGCGTGGCGGACCGGAATGCCGATCAGTCTGCCGTCGACGGTCATGCCTTGCACGAGGCCCGGTGCGATATCGCCGAAGTCCTCGATGGCATCCTTCTTGAGATAGGCATCGAGCGGCTCGAACATCGCGGCGATCTGCTTGGTCGGGCGATTGTCGACGATGTAACCGACATTGAAATCGGTAGCGCTGAGGCTCGCCTCGCGGAACAGGCGATCCTGCAGCGGATTGGAATCGAACGTCGTCCAGACGACGTCTGCATCGTTTGTCGCGCGCCAGTCCTTGAGCAGGTCACCGTCGCCGGTGCCGAGCACCGTCTGGTGCACCTTGTGGCTCAAGACGTTGAGCGTCTTGCCCGCCGCAAACGACGGCCCTGCGGCGAGCATCGCCGCTCCTCCCATCGCGGTGCCTAAGAAGCCGCGCCGTGTGATGTTGGTAAGCGATTTGTCTGACATGATTTCCCTCCCTTGCAGACAGTTGAATAACCCTGGTGACTAACCCTTGGTCGCGCCGGCGGTGAGGCCGGCCACGAGATAGCGGTTCATGAAGATGACGAAGAGCAGAACCGGTATGAGCTGGACGGTGGACGCCGCAAACAGCACGCCCCAGTCGACGCCGTCGATCGATCCGATCATTTCGGAGATCACCAGCGGTGCGGTCTTGGCCTTGGTCGCGGTGAAGATGAAGGCGAACAGGAACTCATTCCAGGCAAAGACGACGACGAAGACGGCGACCGCGAGAATGCCGGGTGCCGCGAGCGGCACGATGACGCGCCTTAAGATCGTCAGCCGCTTGGCGCCATCGATCTGGGCCGCTTCGTCGAGTTCACGCGGAATCTGGTCGATGAAGGTGCGCATCAGCACCGTGCCGAGCGACACGAAGAAGGTCGCGTAAAGCACCATCAGCACGATATGCGTGTCGTTGAGGCCGATCGCGTTGATGATCGGAAACAGCGGCAGCGTCACCACGATCGGCGGAATGAGGCGCACGATGATCAGGAACATCACGCTCGCATCCAGCATCCGGCTGCTATAGCGCGAGTAGACGTAACCCGCCGCCGTGCTGGTGGTGATCGCGATGATGGTCGCACCGGCAGTGATGATGGTGCTGTTCAGAAGTCCGGAAAAGAACACGCCCCAGCCGTTCCAGAGTTCGACATAGTGCTGCACTGTCGGCGAAAAGACGAGTTTCGGCGGCACGGCGAAAATGTCCTGGCCGGGCTTGAACGACGACAAAACGAGGAAGGCGATCGGAAACAGCGACCAGACGAGGATGACCGCGACCGCGACTGTTTTTCCAAGGCCGATGGCGAGCTTGTCAGTGCGCATTGCCGGCCACCTGCTTGCGAAGGAGGAAGACATAACCGGTCGCCAGAAGCAGCGACGCGAGCACCATGATCCAGGCGGTGGCGGCCGCCGTGCCGAAGGCGTTGAAGCTGAACGCCTCCTGATAGAGATAGACCGCGACGACCTCCGTCGAACGGGCAGGCCCGCCCTGGGTCATCAGCCAGACTTCCGAGAAGATGCGGAAGGCGAAGATATAGCGGAACAGCAGCGCCACGACGATCGCCGGCCCGAGCAGCGGTATCGTCACGCGGCGGAAGGCATCGAAAGGTTTGGCGCCGTCGATGCGGGCCGCCTCGTAGAGATCCTTCGGGATCGCCAGGCGCGCCGCATAAAGAATGATGAAGGTGAAGGGCAGGTGCAGCCAGATGGTCAGCAGGCCGATCATGATCAGCGCGTGAGACGGCTCGAAGGACCAGTCGAGCATCGGCAGCCCGAGCCATGTCAGCATGGCGGTGACCGGACCGACATCCGGATCGAACAGGAAACGCCACATGGCGACGGCGATGACTTCGCTGACGGCATAGGGCGCCAGGACCGCAACAAGGAGAACGCGCCGGCACGGCAGGCCGCTTGCAAACAGCAGCGCCATTCCAAGCCCGAGCGCCAGTTCCAGATGGACTGCGAAGATGACGATGAGGACGGTGTTGCCGAGCGCCAGCAGGAAGGCCGGATCGGTCAGCACCTTGATATAGTTCTGAAGGCCCACGAAAGTCGCGGACTGCCCGAAACTGGAGGCATGCAGGCTGAGCCATACGACATAAAACGACGGTATGACGATGACACTGAGGATCAGTATCTGTACCGGCGCCAGGAATGGCACGACCTCGGTGATCTTGTTCAAACGCAAAATGCTCCTCCCATGCGAGCGTAGTCTTTGACTGGCGTTCTTGCCCGACGCCTAGTGGATGCGGTTCGGTCGCTCCTTGACCTTGTCCGGCGTATCGGCCGGCTGTTCCTCCACAACTTTCAGAAGCCCCTCCACGGGCGGTGACACGAGGCGGCGGGTCGAATCCCGGACCTGAAGGCTGGTGTTGAGAATGCTCGGCGACGGCGCCGAGGCATCGCCCCGCATGCGCTTCTGCAGCCGTTCCCAGGCAAGGTGGGCGATCCCGTCGACCGGCTGCCGGATCGCGGTCAGGGCCGTCTTGCGGGCGCTCATCCATGTGTAGTCGTCGAAGCCGATGATCGAGACCTGGTCGGGAATGTCGATCCGCTGCCTTGCGAGCGCGGTGAGGACCGCAAGCGTGGTGACGTTGGTCAGGGCAAAGACCGCCGAAGGCAAAGGATGGCGTTCGAGCCAGTGGGCGAAGATTTCGGCGCCCCGTTCGGCATTGGAGCCGAGCGCGATCGCCACGGGCTCGCGGCCGATCATCTCGCGCACGATCGACGTCGCGCCGCGGACACGCTCGCGGATCGGCGCGATATCGAGATGCGAGGCGGCAAGCACGATATCGGTATGGCCCATCTCGACGAGATAACGGCCGGCGATTTCTCCCGCCTCGAAATTGTCGATCGTCACCGTATCGGCGGCGGCCGATTGCGGGATCACACGGTCGACGAGCACGGTCGGCAGATGCCCAACTTCGCGGGCAAGTGCTGCCGGTATCGTATCGGAGCAGGGCACGGCGATAATGCCCGAAGGCCGCCAGCCGAGCAGCGTCTGCAGCCTGGATTCCTCCAGTTGCCGGTCGTCTCGCGAGCTCGCGACGATGACGTCGTAACCGTCCTTCAATGCCATCACCTCGATGCGCGAGATGAGCGAGGTGAAGAACGTGTCGTCCAGATCCGGCACGAGGACGCCGACCACCCGGGCCTTGCCGGATTTCAGCTGCGAAGCGGCGCGGTCGATCTGGAAGGACAGGTCCTTCGCAGCCTGCTCGACCTTCTCGCGCAGATCGTCGTTCACCGGCTTGCGGCCGCTGAAAACGTTCGACACGGTGGCGATCGAAACGCCTGCACGTTCGGCGACTTCCTTGAGCGTTGCACGTTTGCGGGACACCGCAGCCTCACTGTTAAACGTTTTACCGTTAAACGTTTAACACCTCTTGCCGGATAAGCAAGAGGAAATGCGTGCCGAGTGTTTGCCGGAAATAACTATGCCGAAGGTTGCGGGCTCGCGGCCGGTTCCTCGATCGCCTGGATCGCATCATAGGCGGCAAGCACGGTCTCCATCTGCGCCGTGTGACCCTGGATGAAGGCCGAGCCATAGATGGTTTCGTCCGGATATTCGGTGATCAGCGTCAGCGGAACCGTGTGGCGGTCGTCTATCGAGATCAGACAGGGGAAACCGTTGATGATGCGGAAGCCGGTCTCGCCGGCATGGGTTTCGAAAAGCCTGATCTGGGCCGCGTTATAGGCGACGAGGCCGGGAATGGCGGCGAGGTGGCGGCTGACGCGGTCGATCAGGATTTTCGCCTGAGCGGTCCATTCGGCGTGATGGCGCATGATGAGGAAAAAGCCCTTCGGCACCGTCCACATGGCGAATGTGCGCGGCACGTAGCCGGAAAGCGGCCGCGTCCATTCATGCGAGGGATAACCGTGCAGGTTGACGTGCAGCTTGGCGCCGCTCAGGCTTTCCGCCTCGATGCGGATCGCCTTTTCGAAGAGCTCCTTGCCGGAGCGGTATTCGAGATCGTCGCCGAGCGCGGTGTAGCGCGCCGCATGATGCATGTGCAGCGGGTTGTCAGTGCGAAGGCGCCAATGCACCTGATAACCGTCGGGATTTTCGAGCGGCGAGATGACGAAATGCGAATTTGGCCTTGAGTGAAGCGTCTGCGCGGCGCGCAGCGCCCCGACGATGCCGGTCGTCTCGTTGGCATGCTGGCCGCCGCTGATGATGACGGGTTTGTCGCCGCCGGCGTGATAGCGGGCCTCCACGGCACGGCCGGTCCGCGAGAGGGCTTGGAAGGCGACGCCATCGATCGCGGCGAGTTCCCGGCGGATCTGCGCCACCGAGACCGGCGACACGGCGGAGGCAAGGCGCTGCGGCTCGGTCACGGCCTCGGAGGTCCACAGTGCCCGTGTTTCGATGCGGACGGAGACGGTTTCTCCGTCGCGGATTTCCGGGATGATCTGGCCCGGCTGCAGGCCGCGGTCGCCGATCGGCCGGCCGGCCTTTTTCTGGAAGACTTCGAGAAGCGAGAAATAGAAATCCTCGTGCAGCGCCTCGCGCAGGCTGACAGCCTCTTCGCCCACGGCCAGACGCCGGTCTTCGGCCGGCAGGGTGACGGCGATGTTGAGCTCGTCGAAATAAGGCTCCGTCGCCCCCCAATCATGCGCCGCGATGGCTTCGACGGCCGAGGAGAACAGGAGCTCGTAGTCAGTCTCCAGCCGTTCGCCGGCCCCCCCGTCGAGGCACAGCCAGCCGGTCGGCGACAGCAGCGTTTCGCCGATGAAATCGGTGTGGAGCCGGTTCGGCGCAAAAACCTTATGGGCTTCGGTGCTGCCGTCCTTTGCGGTCAGCGTCAGAGCGTAAAAGGCATCTTCAGCCCCCGCTTCGAAGGTCAGCCGCGCTTCGTTTACAAGACCGGCCAGAGGATAGGCCTCGAGCAGGAAACGGTTTTTCGGGCAGGCCGTGTGAACCGGATAAACGATGTGCAGGGCCGAGAGGTTGTCGAGCTCGACCTCTTCGAGGAGGAAATGCAGCAGGGGCTTATAGGCGCTGCGGAACTTCGCCTCGACGCCGGTGGCGGCGAGCTTCGCTTCGGCCTGCCTGCGGCTCTTCTCGTCGTCGAAAACCCAGGCTTCGATCTTCGTGCCCTTGGTGCCGGAAAAACGTGCGACGAGGGCATCGAGCGTGCGCTCGACCTGCTGTTCGTGGATCAGTGTCATGCGGAGGTTCTGCCTGTGGGATCGAGACTGTCGCGCAGCCAGTCGCCGAGGAGGTTGAGGCCAAGGACGGTGAGGAGGATGGCAAGGCCCGGGAAGACGCTGACCCACCAGGCGGTCTGCAGATAGGTGCGGCCTTCGGCGAGCATGCCGCCCCAACTCGGAATGGTCGGATCGATGCCGAGGCCGAGGAAGGTGAGGCTCGATTCGAGCAGGATGTTGGTGGCGACGTTGAGCGTCATCAGCACGATGACCGGGCCGATCAGGTTGGGCAGCAGATGCTGGACGATGATGCGCCAGTTCTTGACCCCGATGGCACGGGCCGAAAGGATGAATTCGCGCTCGCGCAGCGTCAGCACAGAGCCGCGCACCAGGCGGGCATATTGCACCCATTGCGAGACGATCAGCAGGATGATGGTGTTCGTCAGCCCGCCACCGACGATGGCGATGAAGGTGATGGCGAGCAGGATGAAGGGGAGCGCCAGCTGGATATCGGCAAAACGCATCACCAGCATGTCCCAGATGCCACGGTAATAACCGGCGATCAGGCCCATGAAGACACCTATCGTGACGCCGCCGGCGACGGAGACGAAGCCGACCAGAAGCGAGATCTTGCCGCCGGCCATGACGCGCGCAAGCACGTCGCGCCCGAGCGGGTCGGTGCCGAAGACATGTGCCGGCCTGACGAAGGGTGGCACGAGGCGCGACATCAGGTCGATCTTGTCGGCGCCGCCGGGAAAGATCACGCCGGAGAAGATGACGGCAAGGCCGATCACGCCGACCAGCAGGGCGCCGAGGACAAATTCGAGCTTCAGGAAATTCGAGGAAGCAGTGCGCGAGGCCATGGCTCTCACTCCGTCCGGATACGGGGATCGACGAGGCCGTAGGCGATGTCGACGATGAGATTGATGCCGATGATCATCAGCGACAGGACGGTGATGACCGCCTGCAGCACCGGATAATCACGGGCGCCGACGGCATCGAAGGCGAGCGTGCCGAGGCCCGGCCAGTTGAAGACGCGTTCGACGACGACGATACCGCCAAGCAGGCCGCCGAACTGCAGGCCGAAATAGGTGATCAGCGGAATGGCGCAGTTGCGCAGCGCGTGCTTGTAGAGCACCGCGTTTTCGCTGAGGCCCTTGGCACGGGCGACCATGATATATTGCGAGCGCAGCGTCTCCAGCATGGTGGTGCGCACGAGGCGGACATTGGTCGCCGTCAGGATGATGCCCATGGTGACGGCCGGTAGGATGAAGCTTTCAAATCCGTCCATGCCGCTTGGCGGAAGCAGCGGCACTGCAATCGCGAACAGCAGCACGAGCATGGTGGCCAGCCAGAAATTGGGGAAGGACAGGCCGACGAGCGACAGGATGCGGATCATCTGGTCGGCCCACTTGCCACGCGCGGTGGCGGCCTTGATGCCGAGCGGAATGGAAATGACGATCGAGACGAACAGCGAGGTGAAAGCGAGCGCCAGCGTCGCCGGCAGCGCCTTGCCGATCAGCAGCGACACCGGCGTGCCGCCCAGAAAGCTCTTGCCGAAATCGAGCGTGAAGATGCCCTTCAGGAAATTCAGGTACTGAACGAAGAACGGTTCGTTGAGGCCGAGACCCTCGCGGATGCGCACGAGATCGGCCTCGGTGACGCTGCCGGCGCCTTGCGTCAGCATCAGCGCCGGGTCACCGGTGAGGCGGATCGCGAAAGCGACCGTCAGCGTCACGGCAATCACGACGAAAATCGCCTGCAAAAGGCGTTTTACCAGGAATACGGCCAATCTCTCGTTCCTCGTTTTCTTGTCGGAGCCGCCGCCTCCACTCGAAGGCGGCGGCTCCGCGAAGTCTTAGTCGACGGTGACGTCGGTGAACTTCAAACGGCTGTCCGGCACCGGCGTAAAGTTCTTCACGCGCTTGCTGATGCCGAAGATGGCGTTCAAGTTGTAGAGCGGCATTTCCAGCGCCCGGTCTGCTGCGTAATGGGCGATTTCCTGCAGAACCTTCTCGCGCTCGGCGACATTGGTGATGGTGCGCTGCTTGGCAAGCAGTTCGTCCATCTTCGGGTCGCTGTCGTAGGGGTTCCACTTTTCGCCGGTATGGTACATGGCGACGGCCGTGTTGTCGTAGTCGAGCGTCCAGCCGCCCCAGGACTGCTGGAACATCGCGCCGGTCTTGCCGCCCGGAATGATGTCGTTCAGGAGAACGTTGGTCTCATAGGGCTTGATCGTCGCGGTGATGCCGATCGTCTGCAGATAGGCGGAGATCGCCTGGGCGACTTCGATGAAGGTCGCTTCGTTGCCGCGAAGGTCGATTTGTACGGCAGCGCCCGGCGCGACGCCGGCTTCCTTCAGCAAAGCCTGTGCCTTGACCGGATCGTAGGGAAGCGGCTTCATGGCCTTGTCGAAGCCGAAGGACAGCGGCCCCTGGAAGCTTGCGATCGGCTGTGCCTGGCCGCCGAGGATCGACTTGATGATCGCATCGCGATCGACCCCCATGATCAGCGCCTGGCGAACCTTCGGATCCTTGGTGATGCCGTCGCGCGTGTTGAAGCGCAGCGCATAGACCGTCGGGCCCGGCGAGGTGACCACGGCAAGCTTGGCATTGCCCTGGATGGTCGGGATCATGCCGATCGGAATGGTCGGCGGAATGACGAGGTCGACGCGGCCGGCCTGGAGTTCGGCAACGGCTGTCGCCGGCTCGGAGATGAACTTATATTCGAGGTCCGAGATTTTCGGCGCGCCGCCGAAGTAATCGGCATTGGCGGCGAGAACGATGTTCACCTTCGGCTCGTAGGAAACGAACTTGAAGGCGCCGGTGCCGACCGGATGGGCGTTGAAATAGGCATCGCCCTTTTCGGTGATGTATTTCGGCGGCACGATCATGCCGCCGTAACCGGCAAGCTTCGTCAGGATGACCGGATCGGCCACCTTCAGCTTCATGTCGATCGTGTTGGCATCGACAACGTCGACGCTGCCGATCGAATTGTAGTTGGATTGCTGCGGCCCCTTGGCGCCTTCCGGGCCGAGCAGGCGGTCGAAGGTGAACTTCACCGCATCGGCATTGAAGGCCTCGCCATTGTGGAATTTGACGCCTTCACGCAGCTTGAAGCGGATGCGCATGCCGTTGTCGAGCACTTCCCAGGAGGTCGCAAGACCCGGGACGAGCTTCAGGTCGGGGCCGCGATAGGTAAGGCCGTCGAAGATATTGGTCGAGACAGAGGCCCAGTTGACCAGGAATGTGTCGATCGGATCCCAGCTGCCCGGATCCTGCGGCGAAGACACGGTCAGCTTGCCGGCCGCGAGAGCCGAGACCGGCGCGAATGCGACGCCTGCGAGCGCCATCGCCACAAATGCCGTCCGCAAACCCCTCTGCATTTTTATCATCGTTTTTGCTCCTGTTGAAAAACCGAATGTCAAATCGTCATGCACCGCGCGCCACGTAGTGGCCTGGCGCGATTTCCTCCCGGGCGAGAAGCACCGGTTCGTTCCCAACAGCCCTGATCGGGCTCGGAATGTCGCCCTCGATCATCGCCAGCGGCTTGCGCCGGCGCGGATCGGCGACCGGCACGGCCGACAGAAGCCGGCGCGTATAGTCGTGCGACGGCGTTTCGAAGATCTGGCGGCGATTGCCGAATTCCATGATCTGGCCCAGATAGAGAACCGCCACTCGGTGGCTCATCTTCTCGACCACGGCCATGTCATGGCTGATGAAGAGGTAGGCGAGGCCACGCTCTTCCTGCAGATCCATGAACAGGTTGATGATCTGCGCCTGGATCGAGACATCGAGTGCGGACAGTGCCTCATCGGCAATGATCAGCTTCGGTTTCGAGGCGAGCGCGCGGGCGATGCAAACGCGCTGGCGCTGGCCGCCGGAGAACTCGTGCGGATAACGGCGGGCGTGCGCGGAGGTGAGGCCGACCCGCTCGAGCAGGGCATCGACGGTTTTTGCGATCTCCTTCTCGCTGTCGAGAAGGCCGTGGGTGCGGATCGGCTCGGCGATCGAGAAGCCCACCGTCTTGCGCGGATCGAGCGAGGCGAACGGGTCCTGGAAGATATATTGCACGTCCCGGCGCAGGTTGTGGCGCTCGGCCATGCTCATCGCTGACAATGGTTTGCCCGAGAAGGTGATATTGCCCGCCGTTGCCTTCTGAAGCTGCTGGATGGTGCGGCCGATCGTCGACTTGCCCGATCCGGATTCGCCGACCAGCGCCAGCGTCTCGCCTGGATGGATGTCGAAAGAGACCTTTTCCACGGCATGGACGCGGTGTGTGACCTTGCCGAGCAGGCCCTTCTTGATGTCGAAACGCACCACGAGATCGCGCACCGACAGCAGCGGATCGGCGTCATAGCGGGCGGTATCCTGGATGCGTTCGATGCCCGAAAGCTTCGGCTCTCCACCTTCGAGCACGGTCAACGGCAGGCGCTTGGGAAACTCCTCGCCGGTCATGCTGCCGAGCTTTGGCACCGCCGCGAGCAGCGTGCGGGTATAGGCATTGATGGGTTTCTCGAAAATGTCGAGCGCCTTGCCCTTTTCCACCGCCTTGCCCTTCCACATCACGACCACGTCGTCTGCCATCTCGGCGACGACGCCCATGTCATGGGTGATGAAGATGACGGCGGCACCGAGTTCCTTCTGCAGGTCGCGCAGGATATTGAGGATCTGCGCCTGGATGGTGACGTCGAGCGCGGTGGTCGGCTCGTCGGCGATCAGCAGCCTGGGCCGGCAGGCAAGTGCCATGGCGATCATCACGCGCTGGCGCATGCCACCGGAAAGCTGGTGCGGATAACGGGTCAGCAGTTCCGCCGCATCCGGCAGCCGCACCATGTCGAGAAGCCGCTTCGCCTCGGCAAGTGCTGCGCTGTTCGACTTGCCCTCGTGCAGTTTCAGGATTTCGGCCACCTGATCGCCGATCGTGAAGACCGGGTTGAGCGAGGTCATCGGCTCCTGGAAGATCATCGAGATCTCCTTGCCGCGAATGCTGCGCATCTTCTTCTGGTCGAGTTTCAGGAGATCGATCTCGCCGCCTGATGTCTGGAACAGGATGCGGCCGGTCGGGTAGTTGGCGCCGAGCATATCGGCAAGCCGCATGATCGACAGCGAGGTCACCGACTTGCCCGAACCGGACTCGCCGACGATCGCGACGGTCTGGCCGGCCGAAACGGAAAAGCTCAGGTTCTCGATGACGCGGGAGGCGCCGAACTCGACCGAAAGGTCATCCACGGCCAGAAGCGGGGTGGGGGCGGTTGGCGTCACTCGGGGAACTCCTACCGGATAATGGCGGCGCAGGCCGCTCGAATGAGGGCGTCGACGGCGGGATCCATAAGATGCTCATGACGTTTGGCACGGCAGCTGTCGGCAGCCACGCTCACCGTCATCTGCCTGCTCTCCCATGTATGGCGGCCCCGAATTTCTTTCGGTTTTTCCGTCACCTGCCTCACCCTTGCCTTGATAAGAATATGTCATCACTTTGTCGACATTTTGTCAACGGCGCAATAGGCTGATTTTGCCCAGCCCAGGTCGTGGTGTTCTGCGGGCGGGAAAATGCAAATCCTGCCTTACCAAAGACCGCGGCCTGTGGTTGAATTTCGCCAAGGGAGGAAACATGAAAATCACCAAGCTTGAAACTGTGCGCGTCGCAGAGCGTGCGAACCTGTTGTGGGTCCTTGTCCACACCGACGAGGGAATTACCGGCCTCGGCGAAACCTTTTTCGGCGCCGAGACCGTGGAGAGCTACATCCACGAATATGTCGCTCCAAGGGTCATCGGCCGCGACCCGCTCCAGATCGACCTCCTGGCGCAGGAACTGGTCGGTTATATCGGGTTTCGATCCTCAGGCGCGGAAGTGCGGGGCAATTCGGCGTTCGATATCGCCCTCTGGGACATTTTCGGAAAAGTCACGGACCAGCCGATCGCCCAACTGCTCGGAGGCTTCAGCCGTAGGGAAATCCGCACCTACAATACCTGCGCCGGCACGGAATATATCAAGAAGGCCACCGGCCAGGCGACCGCCAACTACGGTCTGACCGGCGGCACAGCTTACGACGATTTGAACGGCTTTCTGCATCGTGCCGACGAACTGGCCTTGTCGCTGCTCGAGGAGGGCATCACGGCGATGAAGATTTGGCCGTTCGACGCGGCTGCGGAAAGGACGAAGGGCCAGTATATCTCGATGCCGGACCTGAAGCTTGCGCTTCAGCCTTTCGAGAAGATCCGCAAGGCCGTTGGCGACAGGATGGATATCATGGTCGAGTTCCATTCCATGTGGCAGCTCCTGCCGGCCATGCAGATCGCCAAGGCCCTGACCCCTTACCAGACCTTCTGGCATGAAGATCCGATCAAGATGGACAGCCTGTCGAGCCTGAAGCGTTATGCGGACGTATCGCCGGCGCCGATCTCAGCCTCGGAGACGCTCGCGACCCGCTGGGGATTTCGCGACTACCTGGAAACCGGCGTCGCCGGCATCGTCATGCTCGACATTTCCTGGTGCGGCGGCCTTTCGGAAGCCCGCAAGATCGCGTCCATGGCGGAAGCCTGGCATCTGCCGGTCGCGCCGCACGACTGCACCGGCCCGGTCGTTCTCTGCGCGTCCACCCATCTGTCTCTCAACGCGCCGAATGCACTGGTGCAGGAAAGCGTGCGCGCGTTCTACAGGACGTGGTATCGCGATCTGGTGACGGCGCTGCCGGAGGTGAAGAACGGCATGATTACTGTTCCGCCAGGTCCGGGTCTTGGGCTGGAGCTCAACCCTGAGCTCGATCGTGCCTTCACCGTCAGCCGGCGGACGTCCGACGCCTCCATTTTCTAAGGTGCGACTGAAATGACGATATCCTCGGCGACCATGCTCAGAACCGCGAGCATGACCGGCCCGATGCTGATGCTTCTCGGCATGTTGATGTTTGCCTTGAACGACGCCATGGGCAAATGGCTCGTCGCGAATTATGGGCTGGGTCAGGTTGTCCTGATCCGCAGCCTTGCGGCGCTGATCATCCTGGTGCCGATGGTCTGGAAGGCAGGTTTTAGCAATCTGCTGACCGTCGAACGGCCCGGCATGCAGTTCTTCCGCGTGGCATTTTCGACGGCTGAGGTGTTCTGCTTCTATTATGCGGTCATGTATCTGCCGCTCGCTGACGTCATGACCTATTGGCTGGCGGCGCCGATCTATGTCGCGGCCTGCTCGCCCTTTCTGCTTGGCGAGAAGGTCGGCTGGCGACGCTGGACGGCGATTGCCGTCGGCTTTGTCGGCGTCATCATCACGCTCGAACCTTCGAGCGCCATGTTCAGCATGCCGGCGGTCATTTCGATCGTCGGCAGCGCCGCGTTTGCCTTCATGCTGATTTCCGGACGTTTCCTGCGCGGTACGCCGGATAGTGCGCTGGTGTTTTTCCAGGTCGTTGGCGCCGGCATCGCCGGCCTCGCCTTCGCGCCCTTGGACTGGTCGCCGATCGCGTCGAACCGTGACCTTGTTCTGCTCGGACTGCTCGGCATCGTCGCCATGGCGGCGCATATGCTGGTCAACCGCGCCCTCAAGATCTCCGATGCTGCGACCGTCGCGCCGCTTCAATATACGTTGCTGCTCTGGGCGGTGATCTTCGGCTGGATGTTTTTCGGCGATATGCCGAGGCTCGGCATGATGATCGGGGCAGCCCTGATCGTCGCTTCCGGCCTCTTCATCTTCATCCGCGAACAAATGCTCAAGAAGCGCCAGAGCGTGCTTCCCGCCATTCCCGAATAGAGAAAGCCCGCGATCGCTCGCGGGCTTTCCCAAATGGTCGCTGTCGCGCAAAGCCTTCGGCTTACTTCTTGCGGACTTCCTTGAGCTCGGCGACAATGTTATCGACCACCTCGGCGCCGATTTCAGCCTTGTGCTTCTCATAGACGACCGCGGACTTTTCGCGGATGCGCTGCTGCTCTTCCGGCGACAGCGTGTTGACCTGCAGGCCAGCCGCCTTGATCTTCTCGAGCGACTTCTTGTTCAAATCGCCGATCACCTGGCGCTCCACGTCGCGTCCGACGACTGCGCAGGCGCGCAAGGCTGCCTGCTCGTCCGGCGCATAGGTGTTGAATATCGCCTTGGAGAACAGGAAGAGGAATGGCGTGTAGGCGTGGTTCGTCTCCGTGACATATTTCTGCACTTCGAAGAACTTCGACGTGTCGATCGTCACGTAGGGATTTTCCTGCGCGTCGATCGCCTTGGTTTCGAGAGCCGAGAAGACTTCGCCGAAAGCCATCGGGGTGGCGTTGGCGCCGAGGTTCTGGAAGGTATCGAGGAAGATGTTGTTCTGCATGACGCGAACCTTCATCCCCGAGAAGTCTTCCCACTTGGTGACGGGGCGAACCGAGTTCGACAGGTTGCGGAAGCCGTTTTCCCAATAGGCGAGGTTGACGAGGCCGGCAGCGTCGAGCTTCTGGTTCATCATGTCGCCGAACTTGCCGTCGAGGACCTTGTAGGCTTCCTGGGCGTTGCCGAAGAGGAAGGGCAGATCGAAAACGCCGAGGGCGGGGACGATGCCGACCAGCGGCGACGACGACGTCACCACGGCTTCCTGGACGCCGGAACGCAGCGCCTGGGTGGCCTGCAGGTCGCCGCCGAGTGCGCCGCCCCAGAAGGCGGTCAACTTCATCTTGCCGCCAGACTTCTCGTCCAGGCATTTCTGCATCGCATTGATGCCGTTTCCAACCGGATGGTCGGCATTGATGCCGTTCGAGACGCGGATGTTGCGCGCCTTGAATTCGGCGAAGGCCGGTACGGCCGACGCGCATGCGATGGCAAGGGCGGTGGTCGTCAGTAACAGTTTTCTCATATTATCCTCCCATGGATGAGCTTGAGACAGGTTTAATGGAGCCAGCGTGCAGGCACGAGCACGAGGTCTGGAAACAGGACCAGCAGGAACAGCACAATCGTTTCGGCAATCAGGAACGGCCAGACCCCGGCCGTCACCTTGCCAAGCGGAATGCGCGCTACGCCGCTGACCACGTTCAATACGACGCCGACCGGCGGAGTGATGAGGCCGATGGAGTTGTTCATGATGAACAGCACCCCGAAATAGACCGGATCAATTCCCGCCTGCTTGACGATCGGCATCAGGACCGGCGTCAGGATCAGGATGGTCGGCGTCAGATCGAGCGCCGTGCCGACGACCAGCACCAGGATCATGATGGCGAACATCAGCAGCATCGGACGGTCGATCAGCGGCTCGATATAACCGACGATCTCGGACGGAATATTGGCGGCGGTGATCAGCCATGAGGACACCAGTGCCGAAGCCACCAGGAACATGATGACCGATGTGGTCTTGGCAGCCTGCAGGATGACACGCGGCAGTTCGCTCGGTTTAAGCTCCCGATAGATGACCATGCCGACGAAGAGCGCATAGGCGGCGGCAACCACCGCAGCTTCGGTCGGCGTCATGATGCCGGCCTTGATGCCGCCAAGAATGATCACCGGCATGCCGAGCGCCCAAGCGGCCCTGCCGGTCACATGCAGCCGCTCGCTCATCGGCGCTTTCGGTAACGGCTGGACCTTGTCCCGGCGCACGGTGATCAGCCAGGCGATGACCAGCGCCGCGCCCATCAGGATGCCGGGAAAGATGCCGGCGAGGAAAAGCTGGGTAATCGACACGTTGGCCGCGACGCCGAATACGATAAAGGCCATCGACGGCGGAATGATCGGCGCGATAATGCCGCCCGCCGCTATAAGACCGCCGGAACGGGGCACGTTATAGCCAGCCTTCGCCATCATCGGGATAAGGATGGCGGCAAGGGCTGCCGTATCGGCAGCGGCCGAGCCCGAAATGCTGGCCATGATGACGGCTGCCATGATCGCGACAATGCCGAGGCCGCCGCGGATATGGCCGACACAGGCAATCGCGAAATCGATGATGCGGCGCGACAGGCCGCCGGAGTTCATCAGCTCACCGGCCAGGATGAAGAATGGAATGGCAAGCAGGGTAAAGGTGTCGACACCGGCGATCATGTTCTGGGCGATGATCTGGGTGTTGAACATGTCCATGTACCACATGAGCACGACGCCGCAGAACATCAGTGAGAACGCGACGGGCACGCCAATCGCCATGGCTCCGAGAAGCGATACGATGAATACGATAAGTGTCATCAGGTACGCTCCGCCATCTGCTCGATCGTCAGGTTTTCACCGGCAAAGATGCTGATCTCCTCCGCCGTCGCGCGGCCGGTGACATAGCGGAACAGCCGCTCCAGCGCGATCAGCGACAAGCCGGCGCCGGTAAACAGGCCGATGCCGTAGACCCAGATCATCGAAATGCCGGTCACCGGCGCGCTCATGCTGGCGTTGATGTCGAACTGCTGCCAGGTCCCCCAGAAAAAGATCATCGAGCAAGCGAGGATGATGAGGTTAGACAGGATCATGCAGACGAGCCGGCCCTTGCGGCCGAAAAGCGCCACGACACTTTCGACGCCAAGGTGACCATGTTCGCGAAAGGCGACGACTGCGCCGACGAAGCTCAGCCAGACGAAGAAGTAGCGGGACAATTCCTCAGAGACGGACATGCCGGAATTGAAGGCGTAGCGAAGAACCACATTGGCAAACACCATGATCGCCATTGCTGAAAGCAGCAGGATCAATAGGACTTCCAATGCCTTAAAAAATAGATCGATTGCCTTTTGCATATTCCCCTCCCGAATTCCTACAAACGCCCGCGCCGGGCGAGCGTCTTCGTCACCGTCGACAACCTCAAGCTCCGCTCCGGGCATTTGCCCCGATGATCCGCTTCATCGACCAGCGGCTCAAGCGGCAGGCTGGACGTCACGATGCGGTTTCCTATTTGATATGCGATCAGCCTCTCCTCCATCGCAAAGACCTCTCCAGCGCCCCCTCAATTGTCAGGATGTCTGACAACCCTCCACCTGCGGTATCTCTAAAGACAGTTTTACCCGCTGTCCAGCGGCCCTTGGCCTGTTTCAGGAAATCGCTGGATCGATCTAACTTGAGCCCCGGCCGACACCCCAATAAACCTCCAATTGAAGGTCGAGGCGGCTTGCCGCGCCGTGGAGATGATGGCGCATCGCTTCCCGGGCACGGACCGGATCGCGGCTCGCGAGGGCGTCGCGGATCGCGACATGTTCGGCGATCGTCACCTCGACGATTTCCGTCAATACGGCTGCCTCCCGAGCCGTATTGATGGCAAGATGAATTCGCTCCGCGATGAAACCGATGAATAGCAGGAAGTATTCGTTATGCGTGGAAGCCGCGATCTGGCGATGAAAGGCGAGGTCGGCGAGAATGCCTTTTTCGGTCCACTTCTCTCCGCCCGTCATCTGCTCGAGCGCTTCGTCGAGCCTCACAAGGTCTTCGTCCGTGTGATTGACCGCGGCGAGACCGGCAGCTTCGATCTCCAGTGGCAGCCTCAGCTGAAACAGGCTTTGAAAACTGGCTCGGTGGGCGAGATTGCCCTGTTCGATGCGAATCGAATGGCGGTGCTCGATATCGGTGGCAAACGCTCCGACACCCTGCCGGGTCTCGACCAGGCCCTCATTGCGAAGCTGCGCGATCGCCTCGCGCACGACAGACCGGCTGACGCCAAAGGTCTTTGCCAGAATATGTTCGGTGGGCAATTTTTCGCCGGCCGTTATCCGGCCGTCGCTGATCTCGCGTCCGATCTGCGACGCGATCCGGGCGGGCAGGTGTTCGTTTCGTCTGATCTGGCTGAAGTCCATTACCACGGCGCCGGCTCTCCCCTTGTGACGCTCTTCTACGACTTCCCGGTAAAATTCAACTGGCAGCCCGGGTTCATCACCATGTCAGGATCGATGGCATTCTTGATAGCCGTCAGCAGTCGGCGCTTGGTTTCGGGGAGGCGTGCATCGAAATCCGCCCGCTTGAGCCGGCCGATGCCATGTTCGGCGCTGAGGCTGCCGTGGAAACGATCCAGCACCTGGTTCAGGATCGTTTTCGACTGATAGATCCTTTCGAGCCGCTGCTGATGGGGCAGTTCCACGGACGGCAGAACGTTGAGATGAACATTTCCATCTCCGACATGACCGTAGGAGACACAGACGCAATCGGGCAGCGCTTCGTGGATCGCCTTTTCGGCCTCGGCGACAAAGGAAGGTACCTTGGAGAGCGGAACCGAAACGTCGCTGCGCATATGAACTCCACGTTTCGCCTGACCCTCGTTCATTCCTTCACGAATCAGCCAAAGGTTTCTCGCCTGCGCCTGTGACGAGGCAATCGCGCCGTCGACGACGATGCCATCTTCCATGACCCCTTCGAGGAACCGCTGCATCAGGTTGTCGATATCGACGAGGCCCGAGCCGGATACTTCCATGAGGACATAGCAGGGATAATCGGTCGCCATCGGGATCGGCAGGTCCGGAATGGCCTCACGGGCGAGCGTGAAGGCAAGCGGCGGCATGAATTCGAAGGCTGACATCAGGTCGCTGCAGTCGCGCCGGGCACGGCGATAGAGGGTGATCGCATCCTCCAGGGATGCGAGACCGACAAGGGCGGTCGTAACCTGATCCGGATAGGGCGTCAGCTTGATCGATGCGGCGGTGACGATGCCGAGCGTTCCCTCGGCGCCGATGAAGAGCTGCTTTAGATCTATGCCGCGATTGTCCTTCCGGAGCGTTGAAAGCCCGTCGAAAATCGTGCCGTCCGGCAGGACGACCTCCAGGCCCAGCACCAGTTCGCGCGTCATGCCGTATCGGAGCACGTTGATGCCGCCGGCATTGGTCGAAATATTGCCGCCGATCCGGCAGCTTCCCTGCGCACCGAGTGCCAGCGGAAAGAACATCCCCTCTGCGGCGATAGCTTCCTTCAGTTCCCACAGGATGCAGCCCGCCTCGACGACGGCGGAAAAGTCGTCGGCGTCGATCTTGCGGATGCGGTTCATGCGTTCGAGGCTGAGAACGACCTGACGCTCCGGCATATCCGGGATAGCGCCCAGCACCAGGCCGGTATTGCCTCCCTGCGGGACAACCGCGAGGCCGAGTTCACGGCAGGCTTTGACGCAAGCGGCCACGTCTTCCGTCGACCGCGGCCTGAGGACGGCAACCGCCGAACTCGTGACGTCGCCGTGCCAGTCGCGACAATACCGCGCCATCGCATCCGCATCCGTCAAGACAAGGTCTTCGCCAAGCATCGATCGCAGGAGGAGGCGATGCTCTCCGGACGGGTCAGTTTGCAGGCTCGTCATTCTCGGTGGTTCCTTTGGAAGATCCGTCCCTTGGCTGGATAGTTTGATTTGCTCTGCGCCTTGTCTCGGCGCACAACTATCCTGTTTTCAACGGAAGCATATAAGGTTATCAGACAACCGTACAATATAAATATTAGCGTATCCGGGCAGTCGTCGCCTCGGGTCGAGACGGGAGGAAGCATGCATATTCTGATCATAGGCGCGGCCGGGATGGTAGGCCGCAAACTGACGGCGCGTCTCATTGCGGAGGGCGGCATTCTCGGCAAGCCGATCGACAAGCTGACCCTCGTCGACGTCGTGAAGCCCGAGCACCCACAGGGGGTTTCCGGCTCCGTGGTGTCGAGCGATGCCGACCTCTCGATGCCGGGCGAGGCTGAAAAACTCATCAGGACCCGCCCCGACGTGATCTTCCACCTTGCCGCGATCGTTTCGGCGGAGGCTGAACTCGATTTCGAAAAGGGCTACCGGGTCAACCTGGATGGCACCCGCTACCTGTTCGATGCGATCCGCCTCGCAAATGGCGAGGACGGCTACAGGCCGCGGGTCGTCTTCACGTCGTCCATCGCTGTCGCGGGTGCCCCGCTGCCATTCCCCATTCCCGATGATTTCCACCTGACGCCGCTTACCAGCTATGGCACCCAGAAGGCCATTTCAGAGCTGCTTCTTTCGGACTACACCCGCCGCGGTTTCTTCGAGGGCATCGGCATTCGACTGCCGACCGTGTGCATCAGGCCCGGCAAACCGAACAAGGCCGCATCCGGCTTCTTTTCCAACATTCTGCGGGAGCCGTTGATCGGGCAGGAGGCGATCCTGCCCGTGTCGGATGACGTGCGCCACTGGCATACGTCGCCTCGCTCGGCCGTCGGATACCTCGTCCATGCGGCGAATATGGATCTCGATCAGGTCGGCCCGCATCGCAATCTTTCCATGCCGGGCGTCAGTGCGACCGTCGGCGAGCAGATCGATGCGCTCCGCCGGGTGGGGGGCGAAAGAGCGGTAAACCTCATTCGTCGGGTACCGGACGAGATGATCATGAAAATGGTTGCGGGCTGGGCGCCCGGTTTCGAGGCAAAACGCGCCACCGCCCTCGGCTTTACCGCGGAGAAAAATTTCGACGAGATCATCCGGGTCCACATCGAGGATGAGCTCGGAGGCTGCGCGTGATGAGAAATCCGCGCGGCGACTAAAGGGTTTGTCCTTCAAAACGAACGGTGGCCTTCGCTCAGATGTCCGAATGCTTCAGAACGAGGCCGCTGCCGACACACCCCGATCGTCGGATCATCAGGGGCAGCGTCGATTGTCGCTTGGCAGTCGATTGTGAGAGCGCAGCAACTTTGCGGATTTGAACGGGATTTTCACGATTGGCTGCCATGCGACATCTCATGTTCGTAAAGCTGTTCCATGCTCAAGGATGCAACTTCGGCAAAGGGCGTCTGATTGCGGACGCGGCCGGCACCGAGAATGACAACCTCGTCGCAGAAGGAAATGGTGCTGTGATGATGGCTGACAACGATCGTGGTGCGGCGCCCGGCTCTTAATTTCAACGTCTCCACGATCGATGCCTCGGACAAGCCGTCCATGGCATTCGTGGCCTCGTCGAGGATCAGGATTTCCGGATCGCGGACCAGAGCTCTTGCCAGGGCGATCCGCTGTCGTTGACCGGCAGACAGGCTCGCTCCCCGGTAGCCGACGACAGTTTCATATCCGTCAGGCAGCTTCTCGATAAATTCATGCGCCTCGGCAAGTCTGGCCGCGTTTTCCGCCGCGAGAAGGGAGGTCTCGTGGCCGTAGACGATATTCTCGAAAATGGTGCCATCAACCAGTTCAAGATCCTGGCTGGCAAGCGCAATCTGTCGGCGCCACTCGGCGGGATCGATTTGGTCGAGTGGAATGCCGTCGACAAGAATATTCCCCTGATCAGGCTCCACAAACCGGCATAGGAGATTGACGATCGTGCTCTTGCCGGCGCCCGACCGTCCGATAATTGCCGTCGAGCGGCCCTGGCGAATATCAAAGCTTACCGAACGCAGGACCACGGGCCGTGTGCTGGAGCCCGGATACCTGAAGGTCACCTGGTCGAACTTGATCTGCCGGCGGAGCCCCTGGATCGGGTGGCTACCCTGGGGCGCCGCCGGTTTGTCGGAGGAATCCAGTAGCCATCCAACCTCTTCCAGCGCCCCACTCCATCCCTGAATCTGGCTCCAGGCCATCTGCAGCGCGCGGACATGCGGTTGCAGCCTATAAAGCAGGACGACAAAAGCCACGATGACCGGGAAACCGACCCCAATCCGCCATGCGCTGACAACCACACCCAGAAAGAGGGCGGAATGCAGGACTTCGGTTAGCGGGGGGAGAGCTGCCTGGCGGCTGTTAAGAACGAAACCCGCCTTTCGCACGGCATTCGAAGCCGCGTCGAAGATCGTTCCTTCACGTTGTTCCTGTCCGAATGCGCGGATGAGGCGCCCGGCATGAACGAGGTGAAGCATCCTCGCGGCAAGCTCACTGTTGAACGACGTGACGTTGCGGCTCGGGCCCTTCAGGCCTGCCGATAGCAAAGCATGGATGGCCTGGATCAGGACAAGCCCAAGTGTGACACACAGCGACATCTGCCACGAAAGAAGCAGCAAAAATGCGAGCAGGATAATGGCGGCTGACGCATTCACGATCGCTGCAAGGATGGTCTGGACAGCATCCGAGGCCCGCCAGGACTCGTTGGAGATGATGTTCAGCAACCGCCCCGGGCTTTGCTGCAGGAAGAACGGATAGCCGATCGTCAAAAGCTGGTCCGCGAGACGGTTCCGGATCGAATGGCCGGCCTTGCCGTATATGAAATTGGCAAGCACCGCGTTGGCAAAAGCCAGCACGTTCTTCACGGTGATCAATCCGAGAATGGCGGCCGCGATGACGATCAGCCGGGTTTGATCGTCCAATCCGGTTCCCACCCGCTGAAAAACGGCGGAAAGGCCGGCCATTCCCGAAGCATCATTTTCACCGGCAATGATGCTGAGCATGGGAATGACAAGACCAATGCCGGTGCCTTCGAGAACGGCGCTGCTCAGTCCCAGGATGACGACGATAGCCAACAGACCGGTGTTTTTCCCCAGAGCGTTGCGCAGGAGGTGAGAACTCGATGTGAGGACATCTAGCATGGCGGCGATTCCCGTTGCGGACGGGGCAGATGGCTGGTCGTCCCAGGATCCGCCTGTTTGGGCCACCGAATGGCAAGCAAGGCAAACTTGGCTGCTCCGACCAGGTTCATGCCCACGATCGTCAGGTGGGAGAGGGAAATCTCCGGATCGAAACGGTAGCCGCCGAACAGTTCCCGCCAGGCCGATCGGGTCGTCCAGCAGAAATGACGAAGCAGCCAGGGAGCCTTGAACGCATGCTTGATGCAAAGACCGCCGTTTCCAAGGCTGTAATCCCGGTGAAGTTGTTCGATTGCATCGCGTGTGGTTCGCCCGTGAAAATGCTGGACCGTCATGTCGGGAACATATTCGATTGGAATGCCGAGTTGATAGGCACGGACGAGGTAATCCGTGTCTTCTGCGGACCGCAGCGGGCCGCCGGCCCCGAACCGCTCGTCAAAGCGCCCGATGCAGGCTGCCGCTTCTCGATGCATGGTCATGTTGCAGCCAAGCACGAACCCGCCCGGATGAACATCCGGCGTGAAACGGGCCCGGAATCGCGACCGCTTGATTGTAAAAGGCAGATCGTGCGGGCTGCCGAGATCGACGCGGCCGCCCCGGACGATGCATCGCTCGCCTGCCGAATAATGCCGGTTCAGATCCTGGAGGTAGGAACCGTCGACGACGCAGTCATCATCGACAAAGATCAGAAGCCTGCCTCGCGCCCGCTCCATTCCCGTATTGCGCGCGGCAGCAAGGCCAGGCCGCGGCTCCACCATCCATCTGACGGGAACAGCGGATTTCGCCGCGATGCGGGATAAACGCGTGGCGGTATCGTCGGTGGATCCATTGTCGACCACCACCAGCTCGCAGTTGAGGGAACAGGCTTCGCAGGCGGCTTCGATCGAGCTGATACATGCCTCGAGCGCGGCCGCCCTGTTGCGGGTGCAGACGATAAAGCTTGCATCGATGGGGTGACCCCCATCGGGGGACAGAGGGGGACGCTCTCTGGGCATCAGGCGAGCCCTCGAAGCGGTAACACCGTCTTGGCCGGCACCGATTGATAGTACCGTGCCACCCCATCGAGCCGCCGGATCGCCTCTTCCGACATGCGGCTCAACCAGGGCGCAGCGACGGCGGCTCGAAGGCCATAACGCTCCCGCCGCCGGATGACGTCCCATTTTCCCGTTCGCATAAGAAATGCGTGGGTCAACTCCGGACGGTGCTCATCAGCAATGAATTGGTAGAGGAAATAGAAGAAGCACAAGGCGCCCTCTGCGTAACTGCTGGCGCTTGCACCAACTTGCTCGGCGACCTTTCCTTCGATCGCGAGCATGCAATCGGCGGCTCGGCGCACCGTTTCCGGCGTAACGGCCGCGCCGATGGCAAGAAGAGCGCCGGGATCGTCGTTAAGAGCCTCGCGTTCGAGGTTCTCGGCGACGATCTTCAGGTGGGTTCTGCGCATTTGGCGCCTGTGCCTGTTGGTAACGCTGTCGCTGTGGATACGATAGGCGATCAGGCTCTCGTCGATCATCGCCGCCGGAAACGCGCGGGTAATGCGCCTGAAGAGATCGAAGTCCTCCGCATGGACATAGCTTGCGTCATAAACCAGCATATCTTCCGGAATGATCTTGCGATTGTACATCACCGTCGAATGCAGGAAGATCGTGAAGAACAGCGACAGTATGTGCCAATCTCCTGACTGATAAATGGGATTTGGCGTGCTGCGCACGACGCGGTTGCCGAGAAGCCGATCGACTTCCGTTCCGCAGATCGCAAGCTGGGGCTGCTGCTCAAAGAGTGCGACCTGGCGGGAAAAGCGGGTTGGATAGGAGATATCATCCGCGTCCATTCGGGCGATCAGGTCACCTCTAGCCAGGGCGATGCCCTCGTTCAAGGTCGCGATCAGCCCGCGGTTCTCGCGCGAGACGATGCGAACGCGATCGTCAAGCTTCTGATATCGGTGCAGAATATCCAGCGAGAGATCGTTTGAACCATCGTCGATGGCGACGATCTCAAAGCGCTTGTAGTCCTGGCGCAGAATGCTCTCGACCGCCGCAGCGAGATAAGGTTCGCCGTTGTAGACGGGCAATACGACGGAGATCAGCGGGGAGGACATCGTTCGACTCGCAATGGCGTGGCAATTTGAAGTTCCTGTACTTGCCCAGCCTTCGAAATGGCTGCGGCAGACGGCGCGTCATACGTCGGGTCAAGCCTTCTTTGGGGGACGTATGGGAAATAGCGCTTGAACTGGTTGAGTGGTTTTTCGAACGCCAGCCACGAGATCGCGGCCAATACCAATGTTCCGGTGGTTCCTAAGATGAGGCGACCGAAACCCTGTTCCGAGACGTTGAACGGAATCCAGGGTTGTGCGCCTACGACGAAGGAGAGGACGATCGGATGGAACAGGTAAACCCCGTAGCTGACACGTCCGACAGCGTTAATCGGAGCGGATTCCAATAGACGGCCGGGAGTTCCCCGCAGGCCCGACGAACAGTATCCGACCAAGGCCGTGAGCGGAACAAGAGGAAGGACCTCCAAGCCGATCCAATTCATCCAGGCAAGCGTCGGTGACAATGGGAGCGGTTTCAGCCACATCAAAATGGCTGTTGCAACAAGCAAGGGTGCCGAGCTTAGCCGCATCCACTGCGGCAATGTCTGAGATCGCGCTCGATGGAGCGCAAGGAGCGCGCCGGCCACCAGGGCGTCCATCGACGCTGGAGGAAGAAGATCCCGCGCGAGCGAAGGCGTCCCCGTGAACGGCCAATAGAACCGATAGGCGAGCGAGCATGCGATGAGAGCCATGCAGATCGGCTCAAGCCAGCGACGCGGGGCGAGCAGGATGACGAGCGGCCACACGACATAGAACTGCTCTTCTATGCTCAGGCTCCAGGTGTGACAAAGTACCCAGGGCGTCCATTCATCGCGAAGGGCATACCAGAAATTCGAGAGATAAAGCGCATGCCATTTGATGCTACCACGCGCCTGCTCGAGGTTGACCAGCCAGACGAAGCTCAGCACCGCAAAGTACGGCGGAAATATGCGCAGCGCCCGGCGAATATAGAACGATCCTATCGCGGTGCGTGGTTCGTACTGGGCGGTGGAGCGCGCTTCCAGCAAAACTCGCGTTATCAGGAAGCCGCTGAGAACGAAGAACAGGCGTACGCCGATATGGCCCCAATGCGACCCGTCGGCCGCGAAAAAATGCGCGTATAGAACCATTGAGATGGCAAGAGTTCTAAGACCATCCAATTGTCGGTCGCGTGCATGAAGCATGGAGCCCCCAGTTGAGCAGAACTTGTGATAACTCCCGCTTCGCTTGTATTTTGCCGCCGTGCTTTGTTTGGAACCCCGAAAACCTATTTTTGCAGCCCGAAAAGTTCAGGCAAAATCCGACCAAACTGTGGCCGCCACCGCGATTCAGACTTTAGCCCCGCAGCAGGCCAGCCTTTAGTCCTACTTCCAGACGCGGAGTTTAGCGGGCCGCGCCTCTTGAGAATCCGAGGCACGAGCGGGCCGCAACATTTCTTAATGCGACTACACAGTGCGGCTCCTCCCCATCGCTATCGTGTGACCAAACAAGCCAGGGCGCTCGCCGGCCCAGTTAAAAGGTCCACTCCATGATCGCGTTATCGACCGTATCATCCACGCTTCGACGCTGCTGCGCGCTTTTCGGTAAAGCAGCGATGCTCGCATGTGCGTTTTCGACAGTGGCTTTTGCAGACGCTCAAATGCCGGTGACGACGATCGTCGCCAAGCGAGGCGCGTTGACGGAAAGGATCGAGGTGGTTGGTTCGCTCGCGGCGCGGGAAGAAATCGAGGTCTATCCCGCCGTCCTCGGCAAGGAGGTCAGGCAGATTCTGGTAGAGGCCGGGCAACATGTTGAACGCGGCCAGGCGCTCGCGCTCCTGGACACGACCGAAGCACTGATGTTGCTGGACAAGAATGCGGTGAGCCTCCTTCGCGCGCGTGCTGCCGTGGCGGTTGAGAGCAGCAAGATAGAGGTGGCGATGGTCACCGAAGCCGAAGCGCGCAAGAAGCTGGAACGCAGTCGCTCGCTACAGCCAAAAGGAGCGATCGCCGACAATGTCCTCGAGGAAAACTTGAACGCTCACGCCCGAGCCGTCGCGGAATTGCGACTGGCGCGCCAATCGTTGGAGCTCGCCAACGCAGATCAACAATTGATCGCCAGCGAGCGGCGGGAAATCGAACTGACTGTTCAGAGAAGCACCCTGCGAGCCCCCAGCTCGGGTCGGATCTTGAGCCGGAAAGCGCGTGTCGGGGGGATGACATCGAGCTCCGCCGACCCTCTTTTTGTCATTGCTGACGATGATGATATCGAGTTCGTGGCGCAGGTGACGGAGACGAGCTTCGTTCGGCTGCGCGAAGGCATGAGCGCCGAAATTACCTTGCCAGGACGCGACCGAGCCCTCGCGGGAACCGTCCGGTTGAATGCCGCGCAACTCGATCCCAAGACAAGAAGCGGGACGGTGCGGATCGAACTTGCAGACAAGGCCGGACTTGTCCCAGGCGTTTTTGTGCGGGGTAACATCAGTGTCGAAGAGCGGCAGAATGTTCTCCTCCCGGGAACGGCCGTCAAAAGCACGGCGGCCGGCCACAACGTTTACGTCGTTTCAGACGGGCTCGTGGATATCCGCCCGGTCCGCATCGGATCACGGCAAAGCGGCTTCGTGGAAATCGTAGACGGCATCCGGGAGGGAGAGGAGGTGGTCCTGAAATCAGGTGCCTTCCTGAAGGCACAGGAGCGGGTGAGGCCCGTATTGGCCGCGACACCGGCAACGCGTGCCGACGCATCCGCATCTACGCAAAATCGGCTCGGAGCCCGACTTCAATGAACATATCGGCCTGGGCGATCCGCAATCCGCTTCCTTCGATCCTCCTATTCCTACTCCTTGTCACCGCGGGTCTTTACAGCTTTTCACGACTGCCCGTTACCTACTTCCCGACCATCGACGAGCCGGCGGTGAATGTGATTATCGACCAACCCGGCGGCGCGCCGAGCGAGTTGGAGACTGAAGTTACGCGTCTTGTTGAAGACGCGGTAGCGTCTCTTGCAGGCGTGGAAGAGATCAAGTCGACCGTCACTCAAGGCCGTTCTGTTACCGCTGTCGAATTTGAGTTGGGCGTGATTTCGCCAGACCGCGCCATGGGTGACGTCCGCGACGCGGTTGCGAAAATCCGCAGCGATCTTCCCGATGGAATAGATGAGCCTGTCATCGAACGGGCTGAGGAAGAAGCGCAGGCGGTGGTGACTTATGCCGTGACAAGCCAGGACATGACCGTTGCTGAGCTTTCGTGGTTCGTCGACGATGTTGTTGCCCGGCAGTTGCAGGGTCTGAAGGGCGTTGGCCGCATTGATCGTGTCGGAGGTGCTGACAGGGAAATCCATGTCGAACTCGATCCTTCGCGATTGCAGGCGCTCTCCCTGACGGCGAATGCCGTTAACGAAAGCCTCATCGCAAGCCAGTTGGATCGTTCTGGCGGCCGCAGCAACCTGAATGGCCGAGAACGGACGCTGACGACCGCCGCGGCGGCGCAGACGATTGCAGAACTGGGTGGTTCTCGCATCCTCCTGTCGGACGACGCCAGTGTGAAACTGGAAGATGTCGGCAGCGTCCAGGATACGATCACGGAGGCCCGCGCCTTTGCTACTTTGGATCAGGAGGACGTTGTAGGTTTCGCGGTCTATCGCTCAAAGGGTTCGAGCGAGCTAGCTGTTGCGGAGGAAGTGGCCGTCGCACTGGAGAAGCTACATCTCGAACAGCCGTCGATCCGCGTCAAGCTGGTCGACGACAATATGTCCTACACGGCGGGCAACTACAACTCGGCCATGCATACCCTCTATGAGGGCGCGGCATTGTCAATCGTCGTCGTATTTCTATTCCTGCGCGACTGGCGGGCCACGGTCGTGGCCGCAATCGCGCTTCCGCTTTCGATCATCCCGACCTTTTTTGCCATCGATCTCCTGGGCTTTTCCCTCAACATCCTCAGTCTGCTTGCGATCACCCTGGTGACAGGAATTCTCGTGGACGATGCGATCGTTGAAATCGAAAACGTGGTGCGTCATCGCGACATGGGCAAATCCGCCTACCGGGCTGCGTTGGACGCCTCTGACGAAATAGGGCTTGCTGTCATAGCCATATCCGCAACGATCATGGCTGTCTTCACACCCGTGGGCTTCATGAGCGGCGTGGTCGGGCTGTACTTTCGAGAATTCGGGCTGACCGTTGCGATAGCGGTGTTCTTTTCACTTCTGGTGGCCCGATTGATCACCCCAATCATGGCTGCATACATCATGACGAACGCTCCTCCGTCGCACATTCGGAAAGGGCGTTTGGTGTCGGCCTATGAGGGGCTGCTGAAGGTCAGTCTGCGGTGGCGATGGATGACAGTCGGGTGCGCATTTGCGGCTTTCGCATTGGCTCTATACGCTCTGACCTCCCTGCCGACCGCTTTTTTGCCGGAAGAGGACACCGGGAGGTTGACCCTCTCGGTGGAGCTGCCCCCTGGGGCGGCTTTGCACGAAACAAGGGCGGCGACGGACGAAATAGCTGCCCTGATCCGGCGGGATTCCGCGGTGGAAGGCGTATTCGTCAGGGCGGGGTCGAGTACGGCCGGACAGGAAGACGTACGATATGCGGTCGTCCTGATCGATCTGCTCCATAAATCCGAGCGCGACCGTTCATCGTTCTCGATACAAGCCGATCTTGAAAAGGCGCTTTCCTCCATTTCGGACGTCAGGCTGCGCTTTCTCAACACCCGCGGCGGGCGGGACATATCTTTCGCTGTCCTGTCCGCGGATGGCGTTCTGGCTCAGCGGGCCGCAGATAACATACTGCAGGAGCTCGCAGCCGACAGAAACTTCGTCAACCCGACCGCCGACAACGCGGCAACACGACCGGAATTGCGGGTGAAAGTCGACGCGGACAAGGCCTCAACGATCGGCGTATCTCCGGCAGAGCTTGCGCGCACGATCCGCGTATCGACGGTAGGCGATGTCGACAGCCGACTGCCCAACTTCATCGACGGCGGCCGACAGATCCCAATCCGTGTGCTGCTCCAAACGGATGCTCGCGACGATTTGCCAACCCTTGAAATGCTGTCGGTACCGACGACGCGAGGGACGTCGGTTCCGTTGTCTTCCGTCGCCGACGTCAGCTTCGATGAGAGGGTCGCCGCCATCGAGCGATTTGATCGCCAGCGTCGCATCGAAATCTCAGCGGACATGGCTGACGGCATGACGTCGGGCCAGGGTCTCGACAGGCTGGCACAGCTCGATAGCGTCAAGAGCCTGCCGGCGGGCGTGCGCATTCAGGCGACCGGGGATTCCGATACCGAAGGCGAGGTGTTCTCAAGCTTTGCGGTGGCGATGGGATCGGGCGTCATGCTTGTGCTTGTCGTTCTCATCCTCCTCTTCGGAAGCGTGCTGGCGCCCTGGACCATCCTGGCCTCCCTTCCCCTGTCGATCGGCGGCGTTGCAGCTGGCCTCATGCTGAGCGGCAACGCCGTCTCGCTTCCCGTCGTCATCGGTATCCTGATGCTGATGGGGATCGTGACGAAAAACGCCATCATGCTCCTGGACTTCGCCATTGAACGCGAAGCCCATGGGCTGTCTCGGGTCGATGCGATCGTCGAAGCCTGCTCGGAGCGAGTCCGCCCCATCATCATGACCACGTTCGCTATGATCGGGGGAATGGCCCCCTCCGCGCTCGGGGTAGGGGACGGAGGCGAATTCAGGGCGCCGATGGCGATCGCGGTGATTGGCGGTCTGCTCGTGTCCACGGTTCTATCGTTGATCGTCATCCCGTCGCTCCACCTGATCGTTTCCGACTTTGGCGATCGTACCGCTCGGATCTTCAAGCCCTTCCTCCAGTCGGCCGAGATCTGAAGGGTGCAGGCGCCGCAAGGACGCTTGCACTACCAATGGAGGGCCGGCCAACCACCTGGCCGGCCCTGCCGTATATCGCAGAGCGTTTTTTCCGCAGCGCCGCCACTTTGCCGGTCACGTCAATTCTGCGTCGCGATGCGAGCGGCTGCGGCTCTTATCGCCATGGCTGGGCGCGTTTGGTATCACTGCGTGTAGTGACCGCAACAAAACTTAATAAAGCGAAATATTCCAGGACCAACAGCCGGCCCATTGTCAGGTCCTTAAACAGGAAAAGACCCATGCAGCCCAATTCAGCATCCGCGAAGATATTGATCGTGGAAGACGACTTCGAAATCGGCAATCTTCTGGCGTCGACAATTCAGGAAAGCGGGATGCTGCCGACTGTGGCTGAGGACGGAAACGTGATGCAGTCCCTGCTTCGCAGCAATTCCTATGACCTGATCATCCTCGATGTCATGCTGCCGGGCGAAGATGGCCTAAGCATTTGCAAACGCATCCGTTCGGAAAGAACGATCCCCATAATCCTGTTGACGGCACTCGGAGAGGAAGTCGACCGGATCGTGGGACTGGAAGTCGGCGCCGATGACTACATTACGAAACCCTTCAGCCCAAGAGAGGTGGTCGCTCGGATTCGCAGTCTCCTGCGTCGCGCCTCTTACGGCCTGACAAGTAGCTCTGCTCAAAGGAAGCTGCGGTTTGACGGATGGGTGATTGACCCGATGCGGCGCCGGCTTCACGACCCCGGCAACGCTCGCATCGCTTTGACAACGACGGAATTCGATCTTCTGCTGGCGTTCTGCAGAAATCCGGGCAGGGTCATCACCCGCGAGGAGCTGCTCTTGTTTACCCATTCCGGGCTGGCTGGGCCGATCGAGCGCAGTATCGATGTGCATATCAGCCGCCTCCGCCAAAAGATCGAGGCTGATCCTCGCGAGCCAACGCTCCTGCAGACGGTCAGGCTGGGAGGATATACTTTCACCGCGTCGGTGGAGGAGGTCTGAAGTAGCGGCCGCGATCTTTCTCCGCCGCCGCAACTGCCATATTGCGCACGGCAACGCATGTCGCCTGCGGATCGGATGCGATCCGTGCAGGCGACACGCCATTTATCTTCGCTCGCCGGCTTTAGAACTTGTAGCCAACAAAAGCAGAAACGGAAGGCTGGATCTTCTTCTCGACGATCGGGCTATCCGCGGCATCTCCGGTGAGCACTCCGATGCCTGCTTCACCACGCACCAACCAATGATCGCTCAGTGCGTATGTGGCAGAGGCAGAAAGGTCGACACGCTTCAAGCCTGCTTCCGCTTTATATTCAGGCAGGCCTGAACGTGCCGACTGAGCGGCATCGACGCCAAAATAGGCCTGCATATGTTTGTCATTGGCCACGGTGGCTTCGGCGCGTGCGCCCAGAATGAGACGCTCCGTGACCGGGGCCGAGTACTCTACCCCAAACTTTCCGATCAGGCTTTCACTGCCATTGATGGTCTGGTCGACGCTCGCATAGATTTTGACCGGACCCCAATCATAGCCGACTTTTGCGCCGACTGTTGCGGCGAAGTCGATGTCGCCGAGGCCGCGGAGGCGATCACCGTCACCCTCATCCCGCCCTGATTCGTAGCCAACCGCAGCGGAAATGGAAAATCCGCCTTGATCCAGGACAGTGACGCTGATCCCACCTGGATCGATTTCCAACCATTTGCCGTAGGTAAACACGACGGAGGGAATGGGGCTGACTTCAAATTCGTCGCTCCCTTCGTATTTAGGCTCGTAAGAAGCGCCTGCGCCAAGGATCAGGCTCCAATTGCGCTCCGGTTGGCGTTTGTCGAAACGCTGCTTGTCGAAAGGTGGCTCCGGCGTCTGCTCGGTGGCGGTCTGGTCGGCGCCATAGGCGTTTGGAGAAAATCCCGCAACGCTGAATGCGGCGCATAAGGCGAGGGGCGAAAGACGCCGCTTGGCTTTTTTAAGATGTAGCATAAGGGCTCCAGAACAGGTTATCAGTCCCCCCAACAGAGGAGCCTGCGATGGCTTGTGTTTCATGCCGAAGCCCTCGGTTGCGTGTTTTTTTGTTGCACTTTGTTGCAGCCCGCCGCGATCGGCAACGAGGCGGCCCCGCCGTAACAAAACGTAATAATCGCGCAGCAGGAAACGCGGGATCTTGTGAGGGAGTTCGACTATGTTTCCGGTTCGCCGAGCGGCCTCGGCTCAAGCGCGCTTCTCAATTCCAAAAGGGTGCTCATGTTCTTTCGCCGGCTTCCAGGCCTATCGACGATCCATAGTCAGATCACGGGCGTCATTCTTCTCAGCCTCGCCATCACCGTTTTAGGCGGCTCTTTTCTCAAGCAGCGGGTTGAAACCGGATACTCGCTAGTTGATGTTGAGGAACTCGCCGACAGTGTGTTCACGATAAGCTCCATCCTCAAAACGTCCACGCCCGAAGAGCGCGACATCGTTCTTCAAGCAGCCAATCGTGCCGGTTGGCACTTCACTCTGCGACCTCGCGCCTTGGCGGAAACGTTCAAGAGTTCATGGCCGGGGGAAAGCGTCCTGGACGCTACGATGGACTGGCTTTTTTCGCCCGATGGGAGACAGACGCCACTCGGCGGCTGGAAAACCTTTGTTGATGACAAGCGCGTCGTCTCAGCTGAGATTGACGATAAAACAATCCTCGTTTTGGACGGCCTTCCCAGCACGGCGTTCTGGAGCGAGGTCCTCGATTATCTGGTGGCGGTTATTACTTTGATCGTGCTGTTTTCTTCGTTCGGGGTCTGGGCAATCACGCGGCCGCTACGGAAGATTGCTTCCGCGGCTGCGAATGCTGACATCACGTCTGGTCGGGTAATCTTCGAAGAGGAAGGCAGCGTAGAGATCGTCGCTGTTGCGCGCTCCTTGAACGGGATGAGCGATCGTATCACCGATATGATCCACGGCAGGACGCGGATGCTGCGTGGGGTGAGCCACGATCTGCGCACGCCATTGACGAGACTAAGACTTCGAATAGAGCGGGTCGGCGACGGGCAATTGCGCGATATGTTGCTGGCGGATATCTCTCGCATCGATAGTCTCCTCAAAGAGAGCCTCAGCTATCTGCGTGACGACCATCATCGAGAGCAGGTAGAAACGATTGACCTGGCAACGACGCTGCAGACGATCTGCAGCGAATTTGACGATGTGGGCCACAAGGTCGACTATATCGGCCCCAATCATCTGTCCGCCAATTGCAAGCCCCTCGCGATAACGCGTGCAGTGACCAACCTTTGCGAAAACGCTGTGAAATTTGGCGACAAGGTCGCAATCGAGCTGAAGCGAAGCGGAGACAAGGTCGTTGTCGACGTATCGGACAATGGCCCCGGGATACCGAAGCAATCTCGTGCACAGGTGTTGGAGCCATTCTTCAAGCTGAATGCGGCGAGGACTGACGGCAACGCCGGGTTCGGGCTGGGATTGTCCATCGTTGGGGAAATCGTGCAAGCTCACCGAGGAACGCTGGAACTGTTGGACGGGGAGTCATCCGGCCTCTTGGCGCGGTTAACGTTTCCAGCAGATCTCCAGGCTGACAGCGTCACCGCGCAGGTTCGGTGAACGCCTGGGCGATGGCTTTGATCGGCCTGCGAGCGTGCTTTCTGGATTCGCCTATCTGTGCAGTAAGGACCTCAGCTATGGCTATAACTCGGCGGGTTTGCCCGCTCTGGGCCGGCATTTGCTGCGGAGGCATGGGCGCCCGCGTCGAAATTGTCTGCAGCATTGGTGAGGGAAGCCAACATCGCGTCCGCCTGGTTGAAATATTGTTTGATCCATGGGACGGGGCCGACGCCAAATCGCCTTTTCGATCCCCACCGCTGGCCTTTTTCGACCATTGTATCCCAAGGTCTCGGCTTCCCGTGGAAGACGATGATTTTTGCGTTCCGCGGCTGCCTGATCCTCGGCAGGAGCAGATTGATCGGAAAGTATTTCGTGCAGCTTCTCTTGAAGCTGACGCAGAAACCTGTCGGCCAGTAACTTTTTTGCCGCACCGCCTGCGTCAGGTAGGACTGGTCGTTCTTGAATTGCGCGATGATCGCCTCAGCTTTGCCTACGAAGTCGTGGTAAATTCCATCGACATGTCCTGCATGAAATCCAAAGACAGATGACTGGGCACCCCTGTCCGGCCTGAAGCTATTTGGGAGAAGGCTCCAGAGATCCGGATTCCATTCCCGTTGGATCACAAAATGACGGCGCTCCCGAAGCACGCCGACCAGCGGGGCGAGGGATTGTTGGATCATGACGTCGAGATCGAGGAAAAGCACGACGTCTCCGGGCGGGAAAAGACCCGGGGCAAACACGCCGATCTTGGGCCAGCACCCTCGTCTCCACGCCTGCTCAGGCAAGCCGAGATTCGGGATATGACGAGTGAGAATGCCGGAAGCAAGGCCGCGACGATCGTCGGTCAGGCAGACAAAGTCGAACGGCTCCTCCATGTTGCGCAGCACACCGGCATAAAGAGCATTGACATGGCTGGTGGTGAAAGCCGTGCCCCATTTCATGCAAACAATCGTAACCAACATGCCGCTCCATCGATAATCTGGAGACGGTCTAAGCGACTTCGGCGCGAATGATTGTTTATAGTTGTTATATGATGTTGCCGAAGATTGTCATCGATGTCGGCGGGTTCCCACCACCAGTTGTGCCCTGGCGCCGAGGCCGAGAAAGCCGAGACCGGCGACCGTGAGGAGGATGCCCGACATGTTGAGGGTCGGGCGGATGATGATCGACGGCGCGCACAGCGGCACGCGAAGCAGAACGCGACCCGTATCGACATAGATCTGAAATCTGGTATATCAGATGCTGTACTCTCACCGCCTCGTCAACGGATTTCGCGAAAATGATTCCTGAGCCCACTGGAAGCCCACGGTCCGAACCGTTTGCGAAGATCGACCCGAAATTTCAGATGACCGTGCGCGATCACGTCCATCGCAGCTTGAGGGCTGCCATCCTCGCGGGGCGGTTCGCAACGGGGGAGAAGGTCAACGAGCGCAGCCTGGCCGAACAATTCGGCGTCAGTACCACGCCGATCAAAGAGGCGCTGCGGCAACTCGAGACGGAAGGCCTGGTCGAGGCGCTGCCCCGGCGCGGCGTCATCATCCGGTTCGATATGGGATGGGCGGAGGAGATGATTCTTGCCCGCGCGGCGCTCGAATCGATGATTGCGCACCTGGCCGCCAAGCGCATCGGCAAGCCTGCCGGCGCCGAGCTGACGGCAATAGCCGACCTGATGGCAAAGGCGACGACCTCGGCGGATGCGGACAGCCTCATTTCCCTCAACGAGCAATTCCACGAGCACATTCACCGCAGTTCGCGCTGCAGTTATCTGGCGAAACTGATCGAGCGGCAGCAATTTTATGACGCCAGCATCCGCCGCGTCATCCACATGGATCCCGCCGAGCGGCAAAAAGCCCTCGAAGAACACACCGCCATCGCTAAGGCTATCGTCACCGGTGATGCGGATCTCGCCGAGCGGCAGATGCGCAACCATGTCGTGCGCTCCGGCGAAACCTATTTGAACATCGTTTTCGGCAGCAAAAAGGATATCGGACGTGAATGACAGGCTTCAGACTGTAAGAAAGGCGCTGACCGGCATTTCCGGTGTTCCCGTGACGCCTTACCGGCAAGACGGGACTGTCGACGTCGAAAAGCTGGGAGAGCTGATCAGGCGCCTGGCGGTTGCCAAGGTCCACAACTTGATGGCGGCTGGCAATACCGGCGAGTTCTTCACGCTCACTATGGACGAAGTTCGCATCGTGCATGCCACCACGATCAAGGCGGCCGACGGCATGTCGCTGGTGAGCGCCGCCGTCGGTCGCTCGCTGACCGAAGCAAAGGCGCTTGCCAAGGACGCGATTGCCGAAGGTGCGGACGCGATCATGGGCCATCATCCCATGGACCCGTTTGCCGGGCCGTCCTATCAGGCCGGCTATTTCCTGGAACTGGCGGAGTTTTGCACCGTACCGGTCATCGCCTACGTGCGCAGCGATAGTTTCTCGGTCGAGGATTTTCGCAAACTCGCACTGCATCCGAACATCGCCGGCATCAAGTTCGCCTCGTCGAACCTGATGCTGCTCGCAGAAGTCATTCGTGCGACCCGCGACGCTCCCGCGATCTGGGTCTGCGGTCTGGCCGAAGGCTGGGCGCCGGCATTTTACGCCATGGGCGCCAAGGGCTTCACCTCGGGTCTCGTCAACGTCTTCCCCGAACGCTCGCACGCCATCCACCGGGCGCTGGAGGCGGGCAATTATGCGACGGCGCGAGAATTGATCGACAGCATCGCCGGCTTCGAAACGCTGCGCACGAAATACAACAACGGCGCCAACGTGACGGTTGTGAAGGAAGCGCTCGGCATGCTCGGCACCGATGTCGGACCGGTGCGCATTCCGGGCGTCGTCGCTCTCAACGAGGATGAGCGGCGGATCCTGCGCGGCATTGTCGACCGCGTCAAAACTGAAACGTTCGCCGCCTGAGGAGGAAACCAAGGTGCATATTACCGGAATAAAGACATACATGCAGCGCGTCGACGACCGTCCTCGCCTGCTGCTCAAGATCGAGACCAGCGAAGGCATTTCCGGCTGGGGCGAATGCTACAATCACGGCCCCGACTGGGCGCTTCCGCCGCTTCTCGATTACTTCTTCCACCAGATCGAGGGCGAAGACCCGCGTCGCGTGGAATTCCTCGTCCTCAAGCTCAACCAACAGTGCCGGTTTCCTCCCGGGGCGCTCGGCCTTGCCGCGATTTCCGCAATCGATCACGCATTGTGGGATATCGCCGGCAAGGCTGCGGGTCTGCCGGTCTACATGCTGCTCGGCGGCAATGTGCGTGACCGCGTCCGCGTCTATTGCGGCGTCTATACCGCACCGGATCCACAGGATGCGCTCGATCAGACGCTCAAGCTCCATGAAGACTACGGTTATACCGCGTTCAAGCTGAGCCCCTATCGCCGCGATCTTCACAACAGCCGCTGGGGCGAACTGGTGAAGGAAACGGGCGACTATTTCGGCAAGATCCGCGAGATCACGCCTTCGCATTTCGAATTTGCCTTCGATGCACACGCGAAGATCTACGAACCTTACCAGGCCGTCCAGCTGGCTGCGGCGATCGCACCCTATGATCCGCTTTTCTACGAAGAACCGATCCGGCCTGAACATATTCCCGCATGGACGGAATTGAAGTCGAAGGTAACGGTGCCGCTGGCGACCGGCGAATCTCTCTACAACCGCTTCGAATTCCTGGCGCTGCTCTCCGCCCGCGGCGCCGACATCATCCAGCCGGACATCTGCGTCGTTGGCGGCGTCAGCGAAATGCGCCGCATCGCGGCGATCGCGGAAGCCCACTATGTCACCGTCGCACCGCATAATCCGATGGGGCCGCTCGCAACCGCGGTGAACATCCACTTCTCCGCCGCCCAGCCGAACTTCAAGATCCTGGAGTTCAAGCCGCATGTGCACGCGCCCTGGGCGCTCGACCCCTATATGCCGGTGGACGGATATATGAACCTGCGTCCGGATCGCCCCGGCTGGGGTATCGAGATTGACGAAAAGGTGCTGGCCAAGGACGATTACATTCACTGGGAGCGCAAGATCACCCGCAAGCCGGACGGCTCGACGGCCTATCCGTGAGCGGATATCGGCCTTAAGCATGCGATGCCGAACCAGTGGCTCATGATCATGCCCGCAAGCCGTAGCGGGCATGTATCAGAGTTCTCTCGATGCCGCGAAGCTCCGCCAGCCCCTTGAGACGTCCGATGGCGGGATAGCCCGGCTGAGCTCCGCGCGTCAGATCGTCGAGGATTTCCTGCCCGTGATCCGGCCGCATGGGGATGCGATGATCCCCGCGGCCTTCCTCGCGCCGACGGGCCTCTTCCGCAAGCAGCGCGGCGATCACCGCAACCATGTCCGTTCCGCCTTCCAGATGTTCGTCTTCGAAGAAAGAGCAGGGGACCGTGTCGGTGTCCCGTGTCACATTCCGCAGGTGCACGAAATGGATGCGGTCGGCAAAGCGCGAGGCGATGAAGGGCAGATCGTTATCGGGCCTGGCACCGAGCGAGCCGGTGCAGAGCGTCACGCCATTGGCGCGCGCGCCGACCTGATCCAGCATATGTGCGTAATCGGCCTCGGTCGACAGGATGCGCGGAAGGCCAAGCAACGGCCAGGGCGGATCATCGCCGTGGGCGCAGATATTGATGCCGACCTCTTCCGCCACCGGCGTGACTTCAGTCAGGAAGTCGACAAGGTTCTGCTGCAGCCGTTCCCGGTTGATACCCTGGTAGGAGCGAAGCTTTTCCAGCAGTTGGTCGAGCGTATAGCCATCCGCCGAGCCCGGCAGCCCCGCCCCGATGTTCTTGCCCAAGGCTGCGATCTTCGCATCCGCCATCTCGGAAAACCGTTCCGCCGCACCCTCCTGCAGCCATTCCGGGTAATCACTGTAAGCCTCGGGACGCTTGAGGATATGGATATCGAAGGCGGCAAAATCCGTCAGGTCGAACCGCATGGCCTTGGCGCCATGGCGGGTGTCCCAGCGCAAGTCCGTGCGCGTCCAATCGAGGATCGGCATAAAATTGTAGCAGACCGTGCGGACGCCGGAGGCCGAGAGGCGCCGCAGCGTTTCCTGCCAGTTGGCGATATGGCGCTTCCAGTCGCCTGTCTGCGTCTTGATGTCTTCGGAAACCGGAACACTCTCCACGACATCCCACACCAGGCCGCCGGCCTTGATCTCCTCGTGTCGCCTGGAAATCTCGTCGACCGGCCAGACCTCGCCGGTCGCAATGTGGTGGAGCGCCGAAACGATGCCTTCCGCGCCGGCCTGCGCCGCGTCTCTTACGCTCACTTTGTCGACCGGGCCGAACCAGCGCCACGTATGTCTCATGTCTCGTCCTTCACGCTTTGTCAGTTTGTTTAAATGTGATCTGCACCTTGCAGGCCCTGGAACGATCTCCGGCCTGTTCGAAAGCCGCGGTCGCCGCATCAAGCGGGAAACTGTGCGAGATGATCGGCCGCACGTCGATGCGCCGCGTGGCGATCAGATCGACCGCCTCGGCAAATTCCGCATGGAAGCGCTGCGAGCCGCGCCAGACGATCTCCTTGCCGACCAGCGCATTGAGCGGGATGGTCATGTCACCGGTCACGCCGACCTGGACGAGGGTTCCGCGCGGCTTGATCGCGGCAAATGCCGATCGCAGAGCCGGCCCCGAGGCCGAGCATTCGAACACCACGTCGAAGCTGCCCTTGTTCTCCTGGAAGGGGAGAAGCCCGTCCGGATCGGAGGCCACGTTGATCGTTTCCGTCGCTCCCATTGACGGCGCCCGCGACAGGGCTGCGTCAGCCAGATCCGTCACCACGATCCTCGCGGCACCCGCATGCCGGGCCGCGGCAACCGTCAGAAGCCCGATCGGGCCTGCCCCCGTGACCAGCACGTTGCGACCCGACAGGTCTCCGGCCTGGGCGACGGCATGCAGGCACACCGCAAGCGGTTCCGCACAGGCAGCCTCGCCCGGCGACACATCCTGTCCCAGCGGATGGCACTGGATCGCGGGGACGACCAGCCTTTCGCGGAACATGCCGTTTTCGTGCGGCAGGCGCATGGCCGAGCCCATGAAACGCATGTCGAGGCAATGGATCGGCTGGCCAATCCGGCAGTATTGGCAATGGCCGCAGGGCTGCGATGGGTTGACCGCTACCAGTTGCCCAAGATCGAGCCCGGAAACCCCTGCACCCAAGGCTTCGACGAAGCCGGAGGCCTCGTGGCCGGCGATGATGGGTTCGCGAACCCGCACCGGCCCAAACCCGCCATCCTGGTAATAATGCAGGTCCGAGCCGCAGATGCCGCCCGCCGCCATGGCCAGCAGCACCTCGCCCGGGCCGGGCGTGCGGTAATCAAGATCTTCGATCCTGATGTCACGGATACCGTGGAGACGAGCGACGCGCGTCTTCATGCGATGCCTTTCTCTTTCAGAGAGATCGTGCCCCGTACGCGTCAGAAAGCCGTACGGGACCGGGTTTCAGCGGATCAGTCCCATCTCCGTCGGCAGCCAGAGGGTGATAGCCGGGATGAAGGTGATCAGCAGCAATGCGATGATGAGCGGCACCAGCCAGGGAATGATCGCCATCGTCGTACGCTCGACGGACAGCCGCGCGACACGCGACAGAACGAAGAGCACCATGCCGAGCGGCGGATGGAGGAGGCCGATCATCAGGTTCAGCGTCATTATCAACCCGAAATGCACCGGATCGATATCGAACTGCTTGACCAGCGGCAGCAGGATCGGGACGAGGATGGTGATCGCCGCGATCGTATCGAGGAAGCAGCCGACGAACAGCATCAGCAGGTTCACCAGGATGAGGAAGAGCCATTTGTTGCTGGTGATGGAGAGGATCGCTTCCGACAGGAGCTGCGCCGTCTGGCTGACCGTCAAAAGCCAGGCAAACACGGAGGCTGCGGCCACGATGAACAGGACCGATGCCGTCGTTTCAATCGTGTCGAAAGTCGCCTTTGCGATCGTCCTGAATGTCATGGTCCGGTAGCGCACCATGCCGAGGAACAGCGACCAGAGAACGGCCGCGACGGCTGCTTCCGTCGGCGTAAACCAGCCCATGGTCATGCCGCCGATCAGGATGACCGGGGTCATCAGCGCCATCACCGCGGAAAAGTTGAAATACCAGTCGCATATCAGCAGCGCGGCCAGTGCAATGAAAATGGCAAAGTTGAGCGACAGGCCGAGCGTGAGCAGAACCCAGATGGTGGCCGGGACCAACATGACGACGAGGATCTCCGACGACGCGCCGATCAGGCCCTTGATGCTGAACGGGGCATCCGAGCCCCAGCGTTTGACATAGGCAAAGATCGCGACGGTGACCATCATCAGCACCGTCATGACGACGCCGGGCACGATGCCGGCCATGAAGAGAGCGCCGATCGAGACATTTGCCATCATGCCGTAGATGACGAAGGGCAGCGACGGCGGAAAGATCGGCCCGAGCGTGGCAGAGGCCGCGGTAACGCCGACGGCCGCTTCCACCGGATAGCCGTGATCGCGCATGGCCTTGATCTCGATGGTGCCGATGCCTGCGGCATCTGCCAGTGCCGTTCCCGACATGCCGGAAAACACCACCGAGCCGATGATGTTCACCTGCGCGAGGCCACCCTTCATCCAGCCGACAAGGGCAACGGCGAAGGCGTAGATGCGGCCGGTGACGCCCGCGATATTCATCAGGTTGCCGGCGAGGATGAAGAAGGGAACCGCCAGCAGCGGAAAGCTTTCGACGCCGGCAATCAGCCGCTGCGCGGCAATGATGTCTGGCGCGACGTCATAGAAGACAATGTAGAGGACCGATGACACGGCCATGGAGACGGCGACCGGAAGTCCGATCAGCATCAGGACAAGAAACGAACCTATGAGCAGCAACATGGCGTCAATCCTCCACGCTCTGGAAAGCTTCCGGTCGCTCCAGAACGGAGTAACCCCGGCGCATGTTGGCGATGAAGACCTGGATCGAGCGCAGCAACATCAGCACGAAGGCGGCAAGCACGGAATAGAAGACGATGTTGCGCGGCAGTTGCACCGTCACCATCTCCTCGTCCGCCACGATCTCCATGTAACGCCACATCAGCCATGATCCGTAGAGGAAGAAGCCGATGCGGATGAGATCCACCGCCGTCGCCATCACGCGGGTCACGCGGGCGGGCAGGTAATGATAGAGGACATCCACCTGGATATGGCGTGACGTACGCACGCACATCACAGCGCCCAGGAACACCACGCCGATCAAGCAGTTGACGGCGATTTCCTCTGTCCATGCATAACTGTTGTTGAGGACGTAGCGCGTGAAGAACTGGAGGAAGACGCAACCCGTCATCAGCCAGAAAAGGGCCAGGGTGATCCAGTCCTCGAACGCATAGGCGCTGAGATTGGCCTCAGTTGGAGCCTCGTCAAATGTATGGGCAAGTTCTTCAGGCGTGACCTTGGTATGAATTTCCTGCGACGCTGACATCGATAGCATCCTGTCCGGATATGAACCTCACTGCGCCGGGAAAACGTTCGCCGGCCGGGCGAGCCCCCGCAGCCTTCAGAAAGGTGCGGCGGGCCCGCCTGGTGACCAGCCGAAACGGCAGGTCCCATGCGCAATGGAAGGAATTGTCGAACAGGCGCGGCCCGAAGACCGCGCCACGGGCTTTACTTGATTGCGCGGATTGCTTCCCAGTCGGCCTTTTCATAGCCGAATTCTTCGAGCTTGACCTTTTCGACGACGTTCTTCAGGAAGTCCGCCTTGTCGACTTCCGTCACGGTCAGGCCCTTCTTCTTGAACTCGTCGACCAGTTCCTTTTCACGAGCGTCGATCGTTTTCGATGAGCGCACGCTGGCTTCCTGCGCGACGTCGGAGAAGATCTTCTTGTCCTCGTCTGACAGGCTGTTCCAGAGCTTTTTCGAAAACAGCGTGTTGAGGTGGTCGACGATATGGCCGGTCAGGACGATATTCTTCTGCACCTCATAAAACTTCTTCGCCTCGATCGTGGTCAGTGGATTTTCCTGCGCGTCGACCGTCCCATTCTGCAGGGCGAGGTAAACTTCGGCAAAGGCGATCGGCGTTGTATTGGCGCCGCAGGCCCGCGGCATGGCGAGATAGGCTGGAACATCCGGCACGCGCATCTTCACGCCCTGCAGGTCGGCGCACTTGGAAATCGGCTTGTTGGATGTGGTGTGGCGCGTTCCGTAATAGGTTACGGCGGCGATATGGTTGCCGGTCTTGTCTTCATAGCCCTTGGCAAGACGCTTGAAGATGTCGCTCTTGGTATAGGCGATCAGGTGGCTCGCATCGCGGAAGATATAAGGATAATAGGTGACGCCGATCGGCTTGTAATCGCGCGCTGCAAAGCTGGAGCCGGAGATGATGATATCCACGGTGCCGAGCTTGAGGCCCTGGTTGATGTCGGCTTCTTTTCCAAGCTGTGAAGCCGGATATACGTCGATCTTGTAACGGCCATTGGTCCGCTTGGCGATCTCGCCGGCGGCCCAGACGGAGTCGGTGTGGAAAGGCTCGGATGTCTCATAGACATGAGCCCATTTCAGCACGGTTTCGGCATGCGCCGAAAGCGTCGATGCAATGATGACTGCGGCGGCGCCAAGCAATGTCTTCAGTCGGTGTTTCATTCTTTCCTCCCAGTGAAACGGAACTGTATGGTCGACCCCACCGCAGTGGTGGAGGTCAGTCTTCTCTGGTCTGCTCCTCCTCGAAGCTTTCCGAGAATCTCTTTTGCGCCAGCGTCAGATGACGGCGCATGGCCTCGCGTGCCGCGGCAGGGTCTCCCGCTGCAATGGCGTCACGAATGATGCGGTGCTCCTCAAGCGCCAGCTTCCATGTGTGCGGCCCTTCGAAGTAGCTGGCGAGCTTCGTGAAATAGGGCGACATCCGCGTATCGTAGATCAGCCCGGTGAAGTGCTTCAGGGCCGAATTGCCGATGATGTCGGCAATCGCCGTGTGAAAATCGCGGTCGCAGGCAAGAGCGACCGGGCCGTCGTCCAGCGACTGCTCCATGCGCTCCAAAAGCAGATCGATCCGGGCGATGCCATCGGGCGTCACCAGACGCGCGGCCTCCTCCGCGATGCTGCTTTCGATCAGGCAGCGCGCCTGAAGGATTTCCAGGGGACCGCCTCCTTCGTCGTTCGGCAGGACGCTGGCGGGCTGTCGCGGAGTACTGCTGATATAGACGCCGGATCCCATCCGGATCTGAATCCGGCCTTCGACCTCGAGCACGATCAGAGCCTCGCGGACCGTCGGCCGTGAAACGGAAAATCGCTCGGCAAGCTCACGTTCGGGCGGAAGCCTCGAACCCGGCTTCAACTCCCCCGTATCGATCAGCACACGAATCTGCTCCGCAACCTGGCGATAAAGCCGGCGCGGCTCCAAGGCCACGAACATCGAACTCCTCCGAGCGCATCACTCCTCTGATGCGCAAGCGGTCAGATTGTCTGACCAATTTCTACTATGGGTTAATTGAAAAATCTGTCAAGTGTCCATCTGCCTATTCCGCGCGCGGTGTTTCCGTTCTCAACGCCGCTATCAGCATGTCCACGAATGCGGAAACCTTAGGCGGGCGAAAACGTGCAGCCGGATAGACCGTGAAGACGCCGCCCGACGGCAGCTGCCATTCAGGCAGGACGTGAATAAGGCGTCCATCGGCCAAGTCAGCAGTCGCGAGGAAATCCGGCAGGACGGACAATCCGCCACCTTGCCTTACCGCTTCCATGACCGCCGGCGTGGTATTGATCGCGATAGACGCCTTGAACCGCACCGTGAGTGCCTCCTGATCACCGCGCGTAAACGTCCATTCCAAAGGTTCTCGCAGCGCGTTATTGGCAACGAAGGGCAGGGCAGGCAAATCGGCGAGCCCGTTTAATTCCGCTAGTCGTGCGGCAAACTGAGGCGGGCCGACAAGATATTGCCGAAAGAAGCCGATCCGTCTGGCCTGGAGGCTTGAGTCAGCCAGCCACCCGACGCGAATGGCGAGGTCCATGTTCTCGGAGACCAAATCCACCATCCTGTCGCTGAGATTGAGTTCCACCCTGCAATCCGGATAGCGGGACGTGAAGGCGGTGACCAAAGGCACGACTACCGACGTGCCATAGTCGTAGGGTGCCGTGATCCTCAACAGGCCCTTGGGTTCCGACCTGGCTTGAGCCAGTTCCCCCAGCGCATCCTCGGCCTCTCTGAGGATCGACACGCAACGGGCGTGAAACATCTGTCCTGCCTCGGTAGGCTGGACCCGCCGCGTCGTGCGCATCAGCAACGTCGTGCCGACCTCCTGTTCGAGCCTGGCAACCTGCTGGCTGACGACTGCCTTGGTTATGCCGAGATACTCCGCCGCCCGGGTGAAAGATCCCGCGTCGACGACAGCGACAAAATAGGCGAGCCGGTTGAGATTCCTCGCTTCTTGCATGAAAGCTCCCGTGTGACTGTCAACTCCTAGCATACATTCTGTCGTATTTGTTGGTCTTCTTCGTTCTATCTCGCCGTGTCATCTTTGGCTTCACAAGGAGCGAGGCAGGAGAGGCAAGACCTGCAAGGCAGCCATCTCTCTCAGCCCCAGATAGCGAACGAAGCACCGGAGACATCCATGTTTACGAGGAGAACGATCATGAAAACCACTCTCGCCGCAGGCGCCACCGCCGTTTTTGCCCCTGCAGGACTTGGCCATGCCGCCGGAACCCTGACCTGGAAGCATTTCCCCGCCGGACAGAACGGCTTTTTCCGCGCTCCCGTTCTGGTTTCCGGTGCGAAGGAAGCCGTACTGATCGACAGCGGCTTCACGCTCCCAGACGGCAAGGCGCTGGCGGACGCGATCAAGGCCACCGGCAAGACGCTCACCACGATCTACATCAGCCAGTCCGATCCGGATTATTATTTCAGCCTTGGGCCGATCAAGGCGGCTTTCCCGGATGCCAAGGTAATCGCCGCGTCGGCAACCGTTGCCGCCATCAAGGGCAGCGTCGAGAAGAAGCTCGCCGTCTGGGGTCCGCAGCTGAAGGAAAACGGCCCGCAGACGCTGGCCGACGTCGTCATGCCGGAAGCCTTTGACGGCAAGACGCTGACGGTCGATGGGGAGACGATCGAGATCGTCGAAGCGGAAGGACTTGCCAACCGGCGCTATCTCTTCGTCCCGTCGCTGAACGCCGTATTCGGCGGCGTGCTGATCTTCAATGGCGTCCATGTCTGGACTGCGGACACCAACAGCGCCGAACTGCGGGCCGCCTGGATCGGCAATCTCGAGAAGATCGCAGCCCGCAAACCAACAATCGTGGTCGCCGGCCATATGACCCCGGAAGCACTGAGCGACCTTTCAGGTGTCGCGCATACCCTCGCCTATCTGAAGGCGTTCGAGGAGGAACTCGCTAAGGCCAAGGGCTCGGCCGAGCTCAAGGCGGCGATGGAAGCGCGCTTCCCGGGTCTCGGCATGGGCATCGCGCTGGACATCGGCTCCAAGGTCGCCACGGGCGAGATGAAGTGGGGCTGACCGGTCATGGGTGCAAATCTCGATCTCATCCGTGCCACGTATGAGGGCACCTCGGAAGATAATGGCCGCAACTTAGTTGCGGCCCTGGCGCCCGATGCGACCTGGACGGAGGCCGAAGGTTTTCCTTATGCCGGCACCTATGTCGGAACCGACGCCATCATCGCCGGTGTCTTCCACAGGCTCGCCACCGAATGGATCGGCTACAGCGCCAAAGTCCACACCTATCTGGAGGATGGCGATCGGGTAGCCGCCTTCGGCTTCTATTCCGGCACCTACAAGGCCACGGGCAAGTCGATGACCGCGAGCTTTGCCCATCTCTACCGCGTATCCGATGGCAAGATCGCAACCATGGTCCAATATGTCGACAGCCATCTCGTCATGCAGGCATTGGAGAACTGACGGCGGCAGGATGGACGACCTTCCCGTTCAGGATGGTCGTCCATCACCGTCAACGGCCACATTCTCATTGAACCTCGTTGACATACCGATGGTGTGCGGTCGTCGCGCGATGGGCGGAGATGAGAACCGGAACCGCCAGTTGATCATAGGCGACCTCGTCGATTGTGAGAACGGCAGCGGGTAGAGCCAGATCCAGCCACCGGGCATCGGAATCGTTCGCAAGATCGGCACCGATCTGCTCGCGTATGGCCGAAATGCGGATCCCATAATTTTCCAGCAGATGCAGGTAGAAGAGCTGAGGGATTTCCTCCGGCCTTTCGGGGAAGTCCGGGACCCGTTCGCGGGAAAGCGTCAGTGTCTCGTGCATGATCGGCCGCTCGTCGACGTAACGCACCCTGTGGAAGGTGACGATCGGCGATCCCTCGTCGATCTGAAGTTTTCGCGCATCGGCAGCGGAAGCAATGCTCCTGTCGAGCGAAGTCACCTTCGTGACCGATTTGCTGAGCGAACCATCCAGACCGTGCAGTCGAAAATACTGAAAAAACAGGCGCAGGCTGTGCTGCGGCTTGCGGCCGGTCACGACTGTGCCGGTCTTGCGACGGCGGCTGAGAAGGCCGTCATTGGTGAGATCCATCAGCGCCCGCCGGATGGTGCCCACGGCCACGCCATAGGTTTGCGACAGCGCCACTTCGCTCGGCAGAACCGCACCCGGTTCCAGTTTGCCAAGCATGATCGCTTCGGTGATCTGTCGTTTGACCACTTCATAGAGCGGCAACGACAGTTCCGTCAGTTTGATCACTCCTGATGAATTATTGGGCAGTTCCGGCAATGATTTGCCTCTTCTTTAGAGTTGACTCAGGGTCTCGATCTACGCAGTATTACTATATAGTTTATATTAAAGCGCAAGCTCGGGAGGCTGGCGCGCCGGGTACCGAGGACACTGCCATGAACACGCCGCAGCCAGCTTCTTCGCAACAGATCCTTGGACCTGCCATGGCAGCGATTGAGCGGGATGTCGAGGTTGCTGTCGATGATCTGGCCCGGATGATCGAAGTTGACACCTCATTCCCGCCGGGTCTGGGCTATGACGCTTTTGCCGATCTGATGGCCGAACTCCTTTCGCCCCTGGGGTTTGAGTTCGAGCGGGTCGTCGTGCCGCGTGATCTTTGGCACGTGGCCGGTGGGCCGGCATCCGGCGAGCGAACCAACCTGATTGCCACCCGCGAAACGGGAAAGCCCGTCTGCGGTCTTTATTATCACGTCGACACGGTCCCGGCCGCGCCCGGTTGGGCACGCGATCCTTTGAAACTGACCGTCGAGGGTGACGATCTGTTCGGGCTCGGCGCAGCGGACATGAAGGGCACGATCGCGGCAACCCTGCTGGCGTTGCGGGCTGCCAAAAAATGCGGCCTGCCTCTTTATTACGATCCGATGCTGCTCCTCTGCACCGACGAGGAAGGGGGCCTGTATCCCGGTATTCGCTATCTGGCGGAGCAGGGGAAGTTGAAAGGTCATATCCTCAATTTCAACGGGTCCGCGGCGCCGCGTATATGGGCTGGCTGCTTCGGTGTCTTCCATCTGCAGGTGACGATCAGGGGGCACGCCGTTCATGCAGGCGAAGGCAATCGCACCGGCGCTGGCATCAATGCTATCGAAGGCGCCTTGCCCTTGCTCAATGCCTTGATGGTCTTGAAGCCGGACGTGGCCAGCCGGGCATCCGCGCTGGCGCCGCCGCCGCACGCGTCAGGTCCGCTGCGACCGCAGCTTTCGATTTCGGCCGTGAATGGCGGCACCGCCGGCGGACAGGTGCCGGCGGAGATCAAGATTCTCGTGAGCCGACGTTATGCTCCGGAAGAAAACTATGAGATCGCGCGCGCCGAGATCGAAAGAGTGATCCGCGACAGCGTTGCCGGCACCGGGCTGAAGCTCGAAATTGATCTGGTCGGACACCTCATCCCGACGGGCGATCCGGAAGGTCCGCATTGGCCACGCTGGCAAGAGGCGCTGTCGCTGGGCTTCGGCTACAAGCCGGAAGACTTTCAAAAATGGGGCGCCGCAAGCTGCTCCGATTTCGGCTACGTGCAGAAGTCCGGCTTTGCACAGGAGGTGCTGCTGGGCGGGCTCGGCCGCCCGGAAAGCTGCATCCACAGTCCTGAAGAGCATACCACCCGCCAGGACATCATCGCCCTGGCGAAAAGCATACTGGCCTATCTCGCGGCGGACTTTGCCGCCGACGCCATTCCTGAAAACCGCGCCTGAACCATAAGGGACCTGAAAAATGCTGGAAATGAAACGTCGCCTCTTCCTCGCCGGCACCGCCGCCGTCTTTGCTGCACCGGCGCTTGGCCTGGCGCAGACCGCAAAGCCGGCCAAGGGCGGCACGCTGCGCATCTCCGTCGACCAAGCTGCAAGCGTCATCCATCCGCTTTTGACCCGCGTCAACCCGGAATACCTGGTGACCGAACTGCTCTATAGCAACCTGACACGCCTGAAGGTCGACATGTCGGTCGAGCCGGACCTGGCCGAAAGCTGGACGCCCAACGCTGGCCTGACCGAATGGACGTTCAAGCTGCGCAAGGGCGTGACCTTCCATGACGGCTCGCCGTTCACGGCAAAGGACGTCGTCGCCACCTTCAAGGCAATCCTCGATCCGGCAACCGCGTCGCCCGGCCGCAACAATGTCGGCCCGATCTCCGACATCGTCGCCGTCGACGATACAACGGTGCTGTTCAAGCTCTCCGGCGCCTATGCCGACCTGCCGGTCGCCATGGCCTACACCAACGCTCGCATCATTCCCGCCTCGATCGCCACCGGCGACCTCAAGAGTCTTGCCACCAAGGCTGTCGGCACCGGCCCGTTCAAGCTGGTATCCTACGAGCCGGACCGTCTGATCGTCGTCGAACGCAACCCGAACTATTACGACCCGGCACGCCCTTATCTCGATCGTATCGAAGTCCAGGTATTCCCGGATATCTCCGCCGAAGGCTCGGCGATGATCGCCGGCAATGTCGACATCATCTCGACGCTGCAGCCGACCGAATACCTGCGGCTTGACGGCAATGACGGCGTCGAGGTCTTGCGCACGCCGTCCGGCCAGTTCTGCAACATCAACTTCGGTTGCGACACCGCGCCGTTCAACGACGCGCGCGTCCGCCGTGCGATCGCGCTCACGGTCGATCGCGAGGCGATGGTCAACTTCGTCACAGAAGGTTTTGGCACGCCGGGCAACGACACGCCGCTGAACCCGTCCTACCAGTTCTTCAAGGCTGCCAAACAGCGCCAGAAGAATATCGCCGAAGCCAAAAAGCTGCTTGCGGAAGCCGGTTTCCCGAATGGCCTGCAAGCAACGCTCATCGCCTCCGACCGCCCAGCGGTGCGCACCCAGCTTGCCGTCGCCCTCAAGGAAATGGCCAAGGAAGCGGGCATTACTATCAACGTCCAGACGATGCCGCACGCCACCTATCTGGAGCAGGTGTGGAAGAAGGGCAGCTTCTATGTCGGCTTCTACAACATGCAGCCGACCCCGGACGGAATCTTCAAGCTTCTCTATACCTCGGATGCCTCCTGGAACGAGACGCGCTGGAACAACAAGGCCTTCGACGCCCTGGTCGCCGAAGCTCGCGGCACGATCGACGCAGCCAAGCGCACCGAGCTTTACACCAAGGCTCAGGAACTGATGAACGAGGAAGTACCCTCGATTATCCCGTCCTTCTTCGACGTGCTGTCGGCCAAGCGCAGCTGGGTGAAGGGTTACGAAGCGCATCCGCGCGCCTCGGTCTTCCGCCTCGACTACGCCTCCCTAACCGACAAGGCGCCCAAGCGCGGCTAACCCCAACTATGCCGGACGCTCTTCGAGCGTCCGGCTGGTGGAACAAGGAACACGACCGTGTCCCCGAATTATATAGCCAAGCGGCTGGTGATGATCGTCTATACGCTCTTCATCGTATCGCTCATCGTTTTCGCCATCACCCAGATCCTGCCGGCCGATGCCGCCGTCATGATGCTGGGTGAGAATGCGACACAGGACGCTCTCGCTGCGCTGCGTCAAAACATGGGGCTCAACGCTCCCGTGTGGCAGCAATATGCCATATGGCTCGGCCACGTGCTGCAGGGCGATCTCGGCACTTCGCTGCGCACCGGCCAGCCTGTCGGCCCGGTGATGTTCGAGGCGCTTGGGCGTTCGCTGCTTTTGGCCTTCCTGTCGATCGGCCTGATGCTGGTTCTCGCCATTCCGCTCGGCATCATCGCTGCCGTCCGTCGCGGCAAGATCGCCGACATGGTCGTCAGCCTGATCTCCTACGCCGGCGTGGCGCTTCCCGAATTCGTCACGGCGACCGTCGCCGTCCTCGTCTTCGCCGACCTGATGAAATGGTTGCCGCCGACCGGTTATGTGCCGCTCACCGAGAATTTCTCGAGCGGCATCGCGCATCTGGTCCTGCCGGTCTGCGTCATTTCGGTGATCCTGATCGCCCACGTCTCGCGGATGGTTCGCTCGGAACTCGTCGACGTGCTGCACACCGATTATATCCGTGCCGCCCGGCTGAAGGGAATTTCGCGCGGACAGGTCCTTCGTCGCCACGCACTGCGCAATGCGCTGTTGCCAACCATTACCATCGTTGCGCTCGATGTCGGTTACCTGCTCGGTGGCGTCATTGTCGTCGAAGAGATCTTTGCCATTCCCGGCATCGGCCGCCAGCTGATCGTGGCGATCCAGGCGCGTGACCTGCCGGCCATCCAGGCCGGCGTGCTGATCATGGCGGCCACCTATTCGATCGTCAATTTCATCGCCGACATCCTCTATGCCTGGCTCGACAAGAGGATCCAGTATGACTGATTTCATCAAACGCCTGCTGCGCACGCCGCAGGGCGCGATCGGTATGTTGCTTGTCCTGCTGGTGCTGGTGGTCGTGCTGTTCGGACCAATGCTCGCGCCGCACGACCCGGAAACGCTTGCACCGCTTGCGCGATACAAGGGGCCGAGCGCCGCCTATTGGCTGGGAACGGATCAATATGGCCGCGACATCTTCAGCCGCCTGCTGATCGGCGCCCGCGCCACCGTGGTCATGGCCGTGCTCGCAACCATCGCCGGTACGCTGCTCGGCGCCTTCGTCGGCACCACCTCCGCCTTCCTCGGCGGCCGGGCGGACGAATTGATCATGCGCACCATCGATGCCGTCATGTCGATCCCGAGCCTGCTGTTTGCACTTCTGGTGGTCAACCTTCTGGGGTCCAGCACGGTCAACGCGCTGATCGCCGTTGCCATCGCGTTTGCGCCGGGCATGGCCCGCATCACCCGCAGCGTCGCGCTGTCGGTGCGCAAGCAGGATTACGTCAATGCGGCGGTCGCCCGTGGCGAAAGCTCCGCCTACATCATCCTGCGGGAAATGCTGCCGAACGTCATCGCGCCGATCATCGTCGAGATGACCATCCGCATCTCCTTTGCGGTCATGCTGTTTGCGACGCTGAGTTTTCTCGGCCTCGGCGCGCAGCCGCCGGCGGCCGAATGGGGCCTGATGGTCTCGGAGGCGCGCCGCTACATGCACCTGAGTGCCGGCATCCTGATCTGGCCGAGCGTGGCGATCGCCGTCGTCGCCGTCGGCTTCAACCTTCTGGGCGACGGTCTTCGCGATGCCCTCAATCCGCGAACCTGAGGCCGCCATCATGACGACAAAACCAGAAACTCCGGTTCTCGCGATCGAGAATTACTCGTTGGATTACGACACGGCCACCGGCGTCTTCCATGCGCTCAAGAACATCGACCTTTCCGTCCACCGAGGCGAAATCCTCGGCCTGGTCGGCGAATCCGGTTCCGGCAAGACCTCGCTTGCCTGGTCGATCATGCGCTATCTGCCCAAGAACGCCCGCGAACCGGGCGGCCGCATCCTGCTGAGCGGCGAGAACCTGCTCGAAAAGACCGATGCCCAGATCGAGGCCTTTCGCGGCCGGCGGATCAGCATGGTGTTCCAGGATCCGAGCACGTCGCTCAACCCGACCCTGTCGCTCGGCACCCAGCTCGCCGAGGTGCTGGTCCGTCACCGCGGGCTGACACGACAGCAGGCCTGGAAGGAAGGCGAGGCGATGCTGGATCGCGTCGGCCTGAAGACGCCGGCCTCGATGATGAATCGCATGCCGCACGAGGCATCGGGCGGCGAGAAGCAGCGCGTCGTCATCGCATCGGCGTTTGCGTGCAATCCCGAATGCATCATCTTCGACGAACCGACGACGGCGCTCGACGTCATCACCTCATGCCAGATCCTCGACCTGTTCGTGGAACTGCAGGCTGAGACCGGTGTCGCCTCGCTCTACATTTCCCACGATCTGGCGCTGGTGTCGCGCACGGCCAGCCGCGTCGCCGTCATCCGTCGTGGCGACATCGTCGAGCAGGGCGCGGTGCGTGATATCTTTGCCAATCCGCAGCAGGATTATACCCGCGAACTGATCGCGGCGGTTCCCGATCCGGCCCGCAGGCTGGTCGGCGACATTGTCGTTGACACGGACAAGCCGCTGGTGCGTGTGGAAAACGTCAGTGTCCATTATGGCCGCAAGCCGTTTCTGGCGGCGCTGACCGGCCGCGCCACCGAACGCGTTGCCGGCAACAATGCCATCAGCCTCAGCATCAATCCGGGAGAAATTCTCGGCATCGTCGGCGAATCCGGCTCCGGCAAGTCGACGCTGGCGAAGGCGATGACCGGTCTCAACCGCTTCGAGGGCAAGATCTGGTTCGACGGTCGCGAGATCAGGAGCCTTGGCGACATGGACAATGCCTATCGCAAGGACGTGCAGATCATCTTCCAGCACCCCGACGCCTCGCTCAATCCCCGCCAGAAGATCAGCGAGATCCTGTCGCGGCCGCTGAAGCTGTTCGGGGACGCGTCTCATCTCGACCAGAAGGTCGGCGACATGCTGGAGCAGGTGCGCCTGCCGCGCACCCATGCCCAGCGGTATCCGCATCAGCTGTCGGGCGGCGAGAAACAGCGCGTGGCGATCGCCCGTGCATTTGCCTCCAAGCCGAAATTGGTGATCTGCGACGAGATCACTTCCGCGCTCGACGTGTCGGTGCAGGCGTCCATCGTCCAGCTGCTGCTGGAACTGCAGAAGGCCAGCGGCACCGCCTACCTGTTCATTACCCACGACCTCAACCTTATCCGCCAGATCGCCCACCGGATCGCCGTGATGTATCGCGGCAATCTCGTCGAGATCGCACCGGCAGCAGACATCGATAGCCAGGATCGCGCTGAATATACCCGCCGACTGATCGAGGCGGTGCCACGCGCGGCGGGCCAATACCTATGACAATGCATCAAGGAGTATGACAATGGACCCGAAATCCCTGGTGGATCGGATCGACGAAAAGGCCTGCCTCGACTTCCTGTCGAAGATGGTCCAGCACAAGAGCCATTCGGAAACCGATGGCGAGCGTGATCTTGCGCGCTACATGGCCGGCGAACTGGAAAAGATCGGGGTCGAAGCCGAATTGCAGCCGTTCGACGAAGGCCGCCGCTTCAACACGATCGGACGCCTCAAGGGTACCGGCGGCGGCAAGAGCCTGCTGTTCAACGGCCATCTCGACACCAATCCGGTTACCGAAGGCTGGACGGTCGATCCCTATGCCGGCCTCGTCGATGACAAGTTCATCTACGGTATCGGCGTGTCGAACATGAAGGCCGGCGATGCCGCCTATTTCTGCGCAGTCAAGACGCTGCTCGATGCCGGCGTCAAGCTCAAGGGCGACGTTGTCCTGACCTTCGTGGTCGGCGAACTGCAGGGCGGCGTCGGCACGCTTGCCGCGATCAAGCACGGCGTCAAGGCGGACTATTTCATCAACAGCGAGCCGAGCGATCTCGTCGCCGTCACCATGCACGCGGCAGCGCTCAGCTACGTCATCGAATTGACCGGCGACACGCGCCACCTCTCCAAGCGCGAGGAATCTGTCGACGCGATCGCCGCGGCTTGCGATATCATCCCGCGCATCAACGCCATGACCTTCAGCGGCGCCAGGAGCGACGTGCACCGGTCGATCAACCGCGGCCATGTCGGCGTCGTCCATGGTGCGCTCGGGCGCGGTCTGGAAGAATGGCGCCCGCCGCAGGTCGCGGATTTCGTCCGTCTCAAGGGCTCGTGCCGTTATGCGCCGGGGCAGACGCAGGAGGGCGTGCTGGCCGATCTCGAAAAGGAACTGGTGGCCCTCGAAGGCCGCTTCCCCGGGCTCAAGGCAAAGCTGGTTCCGGAGCTGATCGAGGGCCGCCCGCTGATGCCGCCCTTCGAGGTCTCGCCGACATCGCGCATCGTCAAATCGATCAACGCAGCCTATGAAGCCGTGCGGGGCGAAAAACAGCCGACCGGCGCGATCACGCCGACCCGCTTCTATGGCACCGATGCCGGCCATCTCTACAAGGAGCTCGGCATGGAAGGTATCGTGTGCGGCCCCGGCGGCCGTTACAACACCATGCCCGACGAGCGTGTCGACATCGTCGACTATCTCGACATGATCCGCGTCTACATGCTGACTATCCTCGATATCTGCGAGGTTGCCTAACCATGTTCTCCCGGGCGGAATTCGATCGCCGTATCGCATGCGCCCGGGACGCCATGGCATCCGCCGGCGTCGATCTGCTGCTCGTCGATAGCGGCGAGTTGCTGGCCTGGCTGACCGGCTACACCGTCTCCGAAACCATGTACCGCGCCGCCTTTTTGCCGCGCGAGGGCGATGCCTGGTTCACGCTGCGGGCGCTGGACGAGGCGCCGTGCCGGGAAAAGAGCTGGATTTCCGACGTGGTCGGTTTCGCCGATACCGACGACGCGCAAGCGGCCGTCGCTGCAAGCATCTGCGAGCGCCGATTTGCTGGAGCGCGCATCGGCCTCGATACCAATTCCTATAGCATGAGCGCTGCGACGTTCACTCGGCTTTCGGCGCTGCTGCCGGATGCGCGCTTCATTCCCATGCCGGGGCTCAGCGACAGCCTGCGTTGGGTCAAGTCGGAGGATGAGATTGCCGTACTCCGTCAGGCGTCCGCAATCGCCGACAAGGCGATGCTGGAGATCGCACGGCAGGCCCGTCCGGGAATGACCACCCGCGATGCGGCGGCGATCGCCTCGCAGGTCTTCCTGCGTGAAGGTGCCGATACCGGCGAAGTCGGCCCCGTCGTCAAGGCCATCGGCAGCCACGAGTTTCTGCATGGTGCGTTCAAGACCGAAACGATCATGCAGGGCGACATCCTGCATGTCGAACTCATCCCGCGCGTTGGAAACTATGGCGCCCGCGTGATGCGGCCGGTCGTGGTCGGGGAGCCGTCGGTCGCCCTCAATGCGGCTGCCGAAAAGCTCGTCGCCCTGCAGGATCGCCAGATCGCCGCGATGAAGGCGGGCGCCGTCGCTCGCGATATCGATGCCATCATGCGGCAGGGCGCGCTTAACGCGCATCTGCGGCCGACATACGAGAACGTGACGGCTTATACATTGGGCCTCTATACCCGCACGCCGCGCACCAGCGACTTTTCGAGGGTTTTCCTGCCGACATCGAACTGGGTTCTGGAAGAAGGCATGGTCTTCCATCTTTATGCGACGGCGCAGGGGCTTGGTTTCAGCGAGACCGTGGCTGTCGGAGCGGATGGAGGTGTCCGCCTGACGACCAGCCCGCGATGTGTTCTGACAGGTCTCGCCAGGCACTCATTCGAGCAGACGCTCCCGGGGTCATAGACCCCCTGCGCCTGCCGCGCCGCTCCTGGCCACTTTATGTAGGCATGTAGGCGCTCGCAGCAAAGCGCTGATTCACGCGCATCCGGACATCGCCTCCATACGCCGCGCAACGCTCCGGTGCGGCGGTTTTTTGGCGCCCGAGAATCTTGGGCATCTGGACTTGACAATTCTCAGCTAGGACATCAATCTGGCGACTAAGATATCAGTTGGTGAATAGATATGTCTGAAGTCGTGCAGATTCCTGCTCTTCCCCTTGAGGAATTGCTCCGGCCGTTCCTGATGGAAGGCACGGGCAATACGACCAACAAGGTCTATCGCCTGCTGCGGCAGCTTATCGTCGAAGTCAGGCTGCTTCCCGGCCGCGCCCTTCCCGAGAAGGAGGTCGCCGCGATCCTGCATGTCAGCAAGACGCCGGTGCGCGAGGCAATCATCCGTCTTTCGGAAGAGGGCCTGATCAAGGTCGTCCCGCAAGGGGGCACGTTCGTCGCGACGATCGAGGTGCAGCGTTACATCGAGGCCTGCTTTATCCGGTTCCGCCTGGAGGCGGGAGCTGCAGCGGAAGCGGCCAAGCGCCACACGTTCGAGGATCTCGGCCGCCTGGAACTCCTGCTCAACCAGCAGATCGAGGCCGTCGCGAGCGAGGACTACACCAGCTTCTTCGAACTGGACGAGAGCTTTCACAAGGCGATCTTTACGGCGGCGCGCCTCAGCGGCGTCTGGTCTTTCGTCAATCAGGCGAAGGGGGAAATCGACCGAATGCGTCATCTGAAGATGGTGTTCGGAGTGCGCCGCACCGGCGAGGTCATCGACGAACATCGTGCCATTGTCGAGGCCATCGGGGCTGCGTCCCCGGATGCCGCGGTGGCGGCGATGACCCGGCATCTGGGTTCGTTGGAAAGCAAGATCACGGAGCTTTCAAAAGATCCGAAGCTGTGGAGCTACATCGAATCCATCAATGCAACTACGACGGAAAAACGGAGGCCGCGGCGCAGTCTGACCTGAAGGCGGACGCAGCGGGAGGAAACTGAAATGTCTGCAGTGGAATTGAACGACGTAGTGAAACGCTACGGCGCACTCGAAGTCGTGCATTCTATCGATCTGTCGGTGGTGCAGGGAGAATTCGTCGTCCTGGTCGGCCCGTCGGGCTGCGGCAAATCGACGACGCTGCGCATGGTCGCCGGGCTTGAGGATATCTCCGGCGGCACGATCTCCATCGGTGGGCGCGTCGTCAACCGCATGGCGCCCAAGGATCGCGATGTCGCCATGGTCTTCCAGAATTATGCGCTTTACCCGCATCTCAATGTCGCGGAAAATATCGCCTTCGGCCTGCGCGTCCGCGGCGAGAAGAATGCAGTGGTTGAGGCAGCTGTCAGCGAGGCGGCGACGATCCTCGATCTGACGCCCTACCTGAAGCGCAAGCCCGCGGACCTTTCCGGCGGTCAAAGGCAGCGGGTGGCGATGGGACGCGCGATCGTGCGCAAGCCAAGGGTCTTCCTCTTCGACGAACCGCTTTCGAACCTGGACGCCAAGTTGCGCACCCAGATGCGCGCCGAAATCCGCCGGCTGCACAACCGCATGGGTGTCACCAGCATCTACGTGACCCACGACCAGGTGGAGGCCATGACACTGGCCGACCGTATCGTGGTGATGAATAGCGGCCGCGTCGAGCAGGTGGGCTCTCCCATGGAGCTTTTTCTCAATCCGGCGAATGCCTTCGTCGCGAGCTTCCTCGGTTCACCACCCATGAACCTGCTGAAAGCGACCGTGACCGCTGCGAACGGCGCAGCCGTCGCACGGATTGACGGGACCGATGACAATCCGGCGCAACTGACGCTCCCCGCCTGGAGCGCCGCCGCCCTTGACGCGGGCCAGCGCATTCTCGTTGGTCTCCGTCCGGAGCACCTGGAGATCGAGACGGGCACGGTCGCGGATGTCCAGAACATCCCGACGACAGTCGATCTCGTCGAGCCGCTTGGTTCCGAAGCCCTGCTGCATTGCCGGATCGCCGGCCAGCCGGTCGTCGCCAAGGTCGACACGCCGTCCGATGTCCAGAAGCTCGCCGAGGTCCGGCAACTGCTGATGCCGACCGACAGGCTTCACATTTTCGACCTGGAAACCGGCCGGGCCGTCAATGGCCGTTCGTGAGGTGGATGATGACATCGAGGATGACCCACTATCTGAAAGGCATAGGCGAAGATCTTCGCCGGGACTGGCAACTCTATCTGCTCGCCTTGCCGATGATCGTCTGGTTTCTGCTGTTTCTCTACAAGCCGATGGAAGGGCTGCAGATAGCCTTCAAGGACTTCAGCCCCTTCCGGGGCATCGCCGGCAGTCCCTGGGTCGGGCTTGAGAACTTCCGCACCCTTCTCGAAGACCAGATCTTCATCCGCGCCTTCATCAACACGATCACCATCAGCGGGCTCGGGCTGATCTTCGCTTTCCCGGTGCCGATCATCCTGGCGCTGATGTTCAACGAACTGCAGAACGAGTTCGGCCGACGGTTCTCCCAGACGATCGTTTACCTGCCGCACTTTATCTCGGTGGTGATCGTCGCCGGCATCGTCATCAATCTTCTGTCCCCCACGACGGGCGTGATCAATCTCATCCTATCCAGCCTGGGGTTCGAACCGGTCTATTTCCTCACCCAGCCGGAATGGTTCCGGTCGGTGTTCATCGGCTCCAACATCTGGAAAGAGGCGGGCTTCGAATCCATCGTCTACCTGGCCGCGATCGCCGGCGTCAGCCCGACGCTCTACGAGTCGGCGCGGGTGGACGGCGCCTCGCGGTGGCAGATGATATGGCGGATCACGCTGCCCTGCATCCTGCCGACGATCATCATCATGCTGATCATCCGCATCGGCAACCTCGTCGAGGTCGGGTTCGAATATATCATCCTTCTCTATCAGCCGGCCACCTATAGCACCGCCGACGTCGTCTCGACCTACGTCTACCGGACCGGTCTGCAGGGAACCCAATACGACCTCGCAACCGCGGCCGGCCTGTTCAACGCCGTCATCGCCTTCGCTCTCGTCTTCACGGCCAACCGGATCAGCCGGAAGGTCTCGTCAACCTCGCTCTGGTGATGTCATGGCACATTTCAACCTCTATTCCCGGGGCGACTGGATCTTCGGATATGCCAATGCGGCGCTGATCGGCATCTTCGTCCTGTCGACGCTCTATCCGTTCATTTACATCCTGGCGGTATCGGTCTCCTCGGGCGCCGCGGTCACCTCGGGGCAGGTTATCCTTTTCCCGAAGGACCTGACGCTTGCGGCCTACGAGTTCGTGCTGTCGGACCGGCTGTTCTGGATCGCCTACGGCAATACTTTCATCTACACGTTCGGCGGCACCGCGGTCAGCCTCGCGATCATGATCCCCGGCGCCTATGCCCTGTCCCGCTCACGGCTGCGCGGCCGCAAGTTCCTGAACCTGATGGTGGCGTTCACGCTCTGGTTCAATGCGGGAATGATCCCGTTCTTCCTGAACATGCGCGATCTCGGCCTGCTGGACTCACGCTTTGGGCTGATCATCGGCTTTGCCTGCAACGCCTTCAACGTCATCCTGCTGCGCAATTTCTTCGAGGCCGTCCCGAAATCCTTCGAGGAGGCCGCCAAGATGGACGGCGCAAGCGAGTTCCAGCTGCTCTGGAAGGTCTTCATTCCGCTCTCCAAGCCGGCGATCATCACGGTCGGCCTGTTCTGCATCGTGTCGCGCTGGAACAGTTATTTCTGGGCCATGGTGCTTCTGCGCGGCGAAGAGAAGATCCCGCTGCAACTCTACCTGAAACGGATCATCGTCGACCTGAGCGCCAATGACGAGTTCGCCAGCAGTCTGATGACGTCGCGCTATTCGTTCGAGACGGTGACGGCAGCGATCATGATCGCCTCGATCATCCCGGTCCTGCTCATTTATCCGAGCATCCAGAAATACTTCAACAAGGGCATCACCCTTGGCGGAGTGAAGGAATAACGCCGTCAAAGCCAATTCTGTTTAAGGAGGAGAAATGGATGAGACACTTTCGAAAAAGCCTTACCCTGCTGGCCACATGCGCCTTTCTGCAAGTCGGTACAGCCCATGCTCAGGACGCCTCGACCAAGATCGTCGCCAATCCGCTCGAGCTGACGATCCACTTTCATTTCCGTGACAAATACGTCTACACGGAAAACTGGCCGGTGGAGAAGAAGGCGGCCGAATGGACCGGCATCCACGTCAAGAACGTGGCGTCTCTCGCCACCAGCAACAGCCGCGACGCGTTCAATCTGTTGATGGCGTCCGGGAACCTGCCGGACATCGTCGGCGGCGACGTCACCGGCGGCCTGAAGGACGATTTCATCCGTTACGGGATGGAAGGAGCATTCCAGCCGCTCGACGACCTCATCGCGGAACATGCCCCCAATCTGAAGAAGTTCTTCGACGAGCACCCTGTCGTGCGCCAGACGATCAGCGCCCCGGATGGCCATATCTATTTCATCCCTTATGTCCCGGAGGGCGAATATTCGCGCGCCTGGTTCATCCGCAAGGACTGGCTGGAGAAGCTGGGCCTCAAGGAGCCCGGCAATGTCGACGAGCTCTACACGGTGCTCAAGGCGTTTCGCGAGAAGGACCCGAACGGCAACGGCAAGAAGGACGAGGTTCCGTATTTCGCCCGCGAGCCGATCGAGGCCGTGCGGTTGATCAACATGTGGGATGCCCGCGTCTCGGGGTCGGAGCGTTATGGCGATTTCATGGTCGAGAACGGCAAGATCGTCCATCCCTGGACGACGCCGAACTACAAGACCGGGATTTCCAAAGTCGCCCAGTGGTTCAAGGAAGGCTTGATCGATACCGAGATCTTCACGCGCGGCGCGCGTGACCGGGAATACATGCTCGGCAATAATATCGGCGGCATGACGCATGACTGGTTCGCCAGCACCTCGAACTATACCGAAGCTTTGAAGGACAGCGTTCCCGGCATCAATTTTGCGCCGATGCTGCCGCCGAAGACGGTTTCCGGCAAGCGGTTCGAAGACAGCCGCCGCGCCACCGTGCAGCCGGCCGGATGGGCGATCTCCTACAGCAACAAGCATCCGGTCGAGACGATCAAATATTTCGACTTCTGGTTCTCCGAGAAAGGCCGCATCCTGTCCAACTGGGGTATCGAGGGCGTCAATTACGACATGAAGGACGGCAAGCCGCTCTACAAGGACAGCGTGCTGCACAATCCGAAGCCCGTAAACGCCCAGATGTGGGAGATCGGCGCCGGCGTACCGCGCGGCTACTGGGCCTCCTATCCGTCCGAGGAGCAGTGGACCAACAAGATGGCCCTCGACGGCATCGCCATGTACAAAAAGGAGCCAGGCCTCCTGCAGCCGGAATTCACCGGCGTCTCCATGGATGCCAAGGAGCGTGCCACCTACGACAAGTACTGGCCGAGCCTGCTTACCTACATGACCGAGATGCAGCAAACCTGGGTGCTGGGCGCACAAGATGTCGCGGCATCCTGGGACGCCTACCAGGCCCGTCTCGAACAGCTTGGCCTCTCCAAGGTGATCAAGGTCATGCAGACGGCTTACGACCGCCAGTACGGCAAGAACTGACGCCTCCGGGCGCGGCCGGCCCGCGCCCTCTTCTCCATAGATTTAAAGGATCTCACTGCGATGCCCAAAATCGCCGAAGCCCCCCGTTTGCAATATCTCGACGAGCCGAAGCCCGGCACGCTGACGATCACATACCAGCCGGACGGCGCCCCCATCCAGGAGAACCCGCCGCGCTTCAGCTGGCTGCCGGCGCTTGACGATGATGCCCGTTACGTTCTGAAGGTCTCGTCCGATCCGGACTTCGCGCCCGGGGTCACGCACGTCTTTGACAATCTGGCCTGGAACTTCTTCACGCCCGACGTGATATTCGAGCCCGGCTCCTATTCCTGGGCGTTCGCGCTCTGGGACGCCAAAGCAAAACGCGTCGCCTCGGGGTGGAGCAGCGTCCGGTCGTTCGACATCACTCCCGACCTGCCGCAAACGCAGCTGCCGCGCGCTGAAGCCCGGCTTCAGGCGAGGGACCTTCGCCATCCCCGTCTATGGCTCAATCCCGATGGGGTGATCGCCTTTCGGGAGAAGCTCAAGTCGGCACCCGATCACTGCGGCTGGCAGAATTTCTTCCATAATTCCGTCGAACCCTGGCTATCGCGCGCGATAATTTCCGAGCCTTCCCCTTATCCGGACAATATCCGCATCGCAACGCTCTGGCGGCAGATGTATATCGACTGCCAGGAGGTCATCTATGCCATCCGCCATCTGGCCATCGGCGGCGTGATCCTGGATGACCCCGCCCTGATTGCCATGGCCAAGACCTGGCTTCTGTCCGTTGCCGCATGGGATCCGAAAGGCGCGACGAGCCGCTCCTACAACGACGAGGCGGCCTTCCGCGTCGTCACCGCGCTCGCCTGGGGGTACGACTGGCTACACGACCATCTGGATGAGGATGAGCGCAAACAGGTCCGAAATGTGCTGCTTGCCCGCACCCGCGAGGTGGCCGACCATGTCCTGTGGCGCGCGCGCATCCATGTCTTTCCCTATGACAGCCATGCGGTACGCTCCCTTTCGGCGGCATTGACGGCCGCCTGCATCGCGCTGGCCGGCGAGGAGAAGGAGGCGGAGGGCTGGCTGGACTATACGGTCGAATTCCTCTTCACCCTCTATTCCCCCTGGGGCGGCAAGGATGGCGGCTGGGCCGAGGGGCCGCATTACTGGATGACCGGGATCGCCTATCTGACCGAGGCGGCCAACCTGATCCGCGCCTTTCTCAAGGTCGATCTCTACCAGCGGCCGTTCTTCCAGAAGACCGGTGATTTTCCGCTTTACACGAAGGCGCCAGGCACGCGCCGCGCCTGTTTCGGAGACGACTCGACACTCGGCGATCCGCCGGGCCTCAAGGTCGGATACAATGTCCGTCAGTTCGCCGGGGTCACGGGCAATCCCTATTACCAATGGTATTACGAACGCCTGAACGCGGGGGCGGCCGGCACCGCGATGGAATTCTATAATTATGGCTGGTGGGATCTCAATTTCGACGATCTCGTCTATCGCCACGATTATCCGCCGGTCGAAGCCAGGGCGCCATCCGACCTGCCGCCGGTCAAGTGGTTCAAGGACATCGGCTGGGTTGCCGTCCAAAAACACATGGACGACCCTGCTCGGCATATCCAGTTCCTGTTCAAGAGCAGTTCCTTCGGCTCCCTCAGTCACAGCCACGGCGACCAGAACGCCTTCCTTCTTTATGCCTTCGGCGAGGACCTGGCGATCCAGAGCGGCTATTATGTCGCCTTCAACTCCACCATGCACCGCAACTGGCGGCGCCAGACGATCTCCAAGAACGCCGTCCTGATCGAAGGCAGGGGCCAGTATGCGGACGGCGACAAGACGATCGCCAAGAAGGCCGGCGGCCGGATCCTCGCGGTCCGGGAAGAAAAGACACATGTCTTCATCAGCGGCGATGCGACGGCCGCCTACCATGCCGCCGATCCGGATGTCCTGCGCGCCGAGCGAGATATCTATTTCTCGCACAGCGATTTTCTGGTGATCGTCGACCGTGTCGAATGCGCGACTGCCAAGTCGATCCAGTGGCTGTTCCATGCCACCCGATCCATGGATGTCGGATCGAACAGCTTCCGGCTGACCGGAGAACGCGCCGGGCTCTACGGACAGTTCGTCCATTCCACGTCCGGAGCGCCCGAAGTTCGGCTGGTGGAAGGCTTCGAGGGCGTCGATCCGGTCGAAGTCGAGGGGCTGGCGACGCAATTCCATATCGAGGCAAGCCTTCCCCCGTCCACCAAGCACACGCTCGTGACCCTACTCGTCCCTTATTCGCTGAACGAACCGAGGCGGGTCTTCCACTTCATCGACGACCAGGGCTTCAGCGCCGACATCTATTTCACCGATGTCGACGACAACCAGCTGCGGATCGTCATCCCGAAGAACTTCTGACTGCACGAGGAATTTTCCATGAACGGATTGAAAGACAAGGTCATCCTGGTGACCGGCGGCGGACGCGACATCGGCAGGGCCTGTGCTGAATGGCTGGCTGAGGAGGGCGCCCGGGTGGTGGTGACCTATTTCGGCTCGGCCGCTGGGGCGCAGGCCAGCATCGCGGCCATTTCTGCCGCAGGCGGCAGGGGCGTCGCCATCAAGGCGGATATGACCAAGGCTGCGGATGCGCAGGCTGCCGTCGACAAGGCGCTGTCGGATTTCGGTAGGCTCGACGGGCTGGTCCACGTCACTGGGGGCATCGTCGCGCGCAAGACATTGGCAGACATGGATCAAGCCTTCTTCCAGGAGGTCATCGACCTCAATCTCACCTCGCTGTTCAACGCCACGAAGGCGGCCACAGCCGCGATGGCAGGCCACGGCGCGATCGTGACCTTTGCCTCGCAGGCAGGGCGCGACGGCGGCGGCCCCGGCGCGCTCGCCTATGCGACCTCGAAAGGCGCGGTGATGACCTATACGCGCGCACTCGCAAAGGAGCTCGGTCCAAAGATCCGGGTCAATTCGGTTTGCCCCGGCATGATCTCCACAACCTTCCACGATATGTTCACCAAGCCCGAAGTGCGCGAGCGCGTCGCTGCGGCAACGCCTTTGAAACGCGAAGGCAGTTCGCAAGAGGTCGCAAGCCTCGTCGCCTTTCTGATGTCGGACGACGCGGCCTTCATTACCGGCGCCTGCTACGACGTCAACGGCGGCACCGTGTTCTCGTGAGACCGGCAGACATGACCCGCACATTGCCGATCCATGGCCCGATCAACGGCCGCCGCATCGCGTTGCTCGGAACATCGCTTGTCCAGCAGAACCACCATGCCGGCGAACGACATATCTGGTCGTCGGCACGCGGCTGGGTCACCTGGGCGGAGGTGCTTTCGGCAGGCCGGCTCGAGATCGGCGTGTTTCACGATCCTATCGTGCATCCAGGGTGGGAACCGAGCGGCAGGGTCGGCGTCACCCGCGGCTTCGGGGGATTGAACGCCGGCGTTTCGGGCCAGAAGGCCCGCGACATCGCCCTTCGGCTGGACGACGTGCTCAAGCTCGACTTCGACCTCATCATCGTCGATGCCGGCACGAACGACATGATGGTCGAAACCAAGGAAGTGATCCAGGCAACCCGCGAGGCGATCGTCGACCGGCTGCTTTGCGCCGGCAAGCTGGTCATCCTTCTGCCCATCCTCGCCCGCGGCACGCAGAAATGGGCCGTCGGTGGTCCGGAACGGGCAAAGGCGCATTGGATCAACCAGAAGAGCCTGGCCTTCGCGGCGCAACGGGCAGGGTGCCATGTCTTCGACTGGAACGAGCCGTGGATCGACTGGAGTTCGGCCGACGGGGTTCCGCAGGCTGGGTTTTCGGACGACGGGACGCATTTCTCGGTGCCGGGCGGTTACGCCGTCGGCAAGGCGCTGACCGCCTATCTGGCGGATTTCCTTCCCCCACCAAGTGTCCTACGCCCGGCACCGGACGACAGGTTCGATCCGGTCAACAATCCATTGGGCAATCTTCTGCCCAACCCTTCTCTCGGCGGCACCGGATCGCTTCGCGACGAGATCAGCGTTTCCGGATCCGATGTGGTGGTCGACCGACTGGCCGGATCAACGGACGGCCAGGACGGTTGGCAAGTTTCGCTTTCCGAAGGCCAGGCCTCAATCGATGTTCTCAATCGTGACTACCTCAATCCACTACCGGCCGGCGCCTGGGTTCAGGCAAGCTGCCTCGTGGAGGTCGACGCGCATGACGGCTGGCGCGAGATTTCGCTGGAGCTTCAAGACCAGGCGCCGAAAGGGCTGACCGCCCGGGCACTCGCGCCCTTCGATCTCGGGGAGGGGACACTGGCCCCTTATCCCGGCGAAGCCTGGAAGGGTCTGCTGCGAACACCGCCGATCCAGCTGAAGACGTCCATGCAGAGCCTGCGCCTCAGACTTTGCCTGCAACTCGCGCCATCGCCTTCGCGTGCGAGCATGCGGTTCGCCGCACCCGTCCTTCGACAGGTTGTTCCACCGTCACTCTTCTAGGAAGGCAATTGCCGCTCCGCCGCGTTAAAGCGGCGATGGCTGGAAGCAGGCTCGCGAGCGCGAGATCAACGCCAGGTACCACCGCCTTCATTCATCCGGAGTGTATCGCGAATAGGCTCCGGGCGACGTGCCGACATGCCGGCTGAACGCCACGCTGAACGCGCTTGCCGAGCCGTAGCCGACGCGTCGGGCAATGTCGGCCAACGCAACATCACGACGAAGGAGTTTCTTCGCCAGCGCCATGCGCCAGGTCGTTACATATTCCATCGGTGCTACGCCGACCTCGCATCGGAACCGGTCAAAAAAGGTGGACCGCGACATGGCTGCATCCCGCGCCAGGGCTGCCACTGTTATGTTGCCGCCCGGATCGTCGTGAAGACGACGCAATGCGGCTGCCAGTTGCGGATCGGCAAGTCCGCGCAACAAGCCCGGCGGAGCCGTTTCACCGCCGACCGAGCGAAGAGCTTCGATGAGCAGTACTTCGAGCAGCCGACCGAGCACCATGTCGCGGGCGACGCGGCCGCTGCGTGTTTCATCGTGAATCAAACCGACCAGCGTGGTCAGCCGATCCTCGCCGTGAACATGGATTACCTCCGGCAGCAGCGAGACGAGCAGAGTTCGCTCGCGAGCGACGAAGGCACAATGCCCCACCATGGCCCTGACCTCGACCGGAGCCTCGGGATCCCCCAGTCGGAATACGCCCGGACTTGTCTCGAGACGCTGCGGGGGTGCAGCGCGAGATGGCAGGTCCATGCTGCTCATCGTGAACGAGTAGATATCCGGCACCAGGACGAAATCGCCCGCGGTGAGCAGGATCGGCTGGCGGTCGGCGACGCTGAGGCGGCAACGGCCTTCGACGACGGCGCAGTAGAAGGGACTTCCGAGCTCTGTACGTTCGACGATCCAACGACCGCCTCCGGTCACCAGCTTCGATATCGACGGGCTCGGCTTCAGCAGGGAAACTACTTCAGCGAGAGGGTCGGACATAATTCGGACTTTCACTAATCAATGTCGGATCATTGAATATAGAAAGTCCATGCCGATTGGTCCATCTCTTCAGGGCACACATCATCGGGAAACAAGCACAGATGTCCAAGATACTCATTACAGGATGCTCCTCCGGTTTTGGTCTCGCCATCGCGGAGACCTTTCTTGCTGGGGGATGGGAGGTCGTCGCGACCATGCGGAGACCGCGCGAAGATCTGCTGCCGAGCCACGACCGGCTTAACATCCTTCCCCTGGACGTCACGGACGCGGATAGCATCGCGAAGGCCGTGGAGGCGGCGGGCGCCATCGACGCTCTGGTCAACAATGCCGGGGTCGGCATGCTGAACGTCCTGGAGGGCGCCGACATGGGGAAAGTCCGCGAGCTGTTCGAGACGAACGTCTTCGGCGCGATCGCCATGACGAAGGCCGTCCTGCCGCAGCTTCGCGCACGCGGTTCGGGCATCATCGTCAATGTCAGTTCCAGCGTCACCATCAAGCCACTGCCGGCGCTTTCCGTCTACAGTGCCAGCAAGGCGGCGCTGAACGCCTTTACCGAAAGCCTGGCATTGGAGGCCGCATTGTTCGGTGTGCGTGCGCGGCTCGTGTTGCCCGGTTCGGCGCCGACGACAGGGTTCGGGAAGAATGCCATGGCGCGCATGGGAATGGATATTCCCGAGCCTTACAGCGCATTTGTTCACAACTATCTCCAGGAGCTGCGCTCCGGGAGCGAGGTGACGACGCCGGGAGATGTGGCGCAGGCTGTCTGGCGTGCGGTGACGGAACCTGACGCGCCGATGCGAATTGCCGCCGGCGCCGATGCGCGGACATGGTTCCGCGAAGCAGGTCTCTCTGCCGGCTGAGGCATGTCGGCTTAAAAGCCGGGCCGACTTGATCTGGTCGTCGAGGCGCGTGTCGGATCTGATCTTCCCGACGCCGCACGATACTTCTCAGCTTCCGCGGATGACGTAGTCGCGCATGACCGCACCGAGCTTGGCGAGATTGGCCTTCACCTCGTCATAGCCCTCGATCTTCTCGCGGGTTTCCTCATTCATGTATAACCGTCGATTGAGTTCGATCTGGATACTGTGCCGGTTCTTGGCCGGCGCAGAATAGGCCGAGACCAGTTCGGCACCCTTGAAGGGCACGTTGAGCGATACCGAATAACCAAAGCCCTCCAGCGTCTCGACGACCAGTCTCACGAAATCCGGTTCGCTCGACACGCCCTCGTAATCGCCGACCACGATATCCTTGCGGACAGTGCCGGCGGGATCGGGCGAGAGCACATGGCCGATCGCCGGCATCGAGTGGCAGTTGACGTGATAGACCTTGCCGAAGGCCGCATGGGTCTCGTCCAGCAGCCGTACCATTTCGCGGTGGTAGGGCCGCCAATAGGTGTCGATGCGGTCTTCCAGCTCCTTCACCGTCAACTTGCGCCCGTACATGGGCGTATCGCCCCAGGCGTAACGCCAGGTGAGCCCCATGCCGCGGCGAGCCGAGGCGCTGTCGCGGGTTGGGTGAGGCCATTCCCCCTCGACCATTTGCAGGTCGACATCCTTCAGCGACCGGTTGAGATCGAGGAAACTGCGCGGAAAATGGGCGATCAGCAGCGGCGCGCCGAGCGACGGCGCAAAGCCGAAAAGGTCGTCCACATAGGTGTCGGAGGCGACGCGCACCAGTTCGTCGGAAACCGTTCGCTCGAAATCCGGCAGTGTCAGGCCGCTATGCGGCGAGTCGAACACCAGCGGGACGGCCGGTGCCGTCGGCGGAATGATCTTCAGAACGCCGTCGATCTCGACGGGGGCAAAAGTCAGCTCTGTCATCTTGGTCTCGTTCAGGCTGTGGCGGCGTAGGCGGCCGGATAGGTGATGTCGGGCATGCCGATGAAGGCATTGCCGCGCCTTCCCACCATGCCGGGAGCGGCGAAGGGCCGGGGATAAACGACGGCTGCGGCGGGCTTCACCTTGGCGATCTTTTCGAGTGCCTCGATCTGCTCGGCGGGCATATCGACATTGACGATGATGTCGTTGTGCGGGCCGGTGGTCATGCGCGGCAGGTTCATCGCCTCCTCGATGTCGAGGCCGGCATGCAGGATCATGCCGGTGAGCTGGGCTAGCGACGGCACGATCTGGTTGCCGCCGGCCGCACCATAGGCTGCGAAAGCCCCGTGTTCGTCGGTGATCGCCACCGGGCACATGTTGCTCGGCGCATAGGCGTTCGGCGTCAGCGAGTTGGCGCGGCCGGGTGTCGGGTCGAACCAGGACATACCGTTGTTCAAGAGGATTCCGGTCGAGGGCGACAGGGCGCGGGCGCCAAAACGGTTGAGCAGCGTGAAGGTGATCGCGACCATACGACCTTCGGAATCCACCGCATTGACCTGCGTCGTGCTGGTCTTGTTGGTCGTCTCGGCGGGATTGAGGCGTTTGCGATGAGCGCCGAAACTTTCCCAGAGGGCTTCGGCCATGACTGTGAAGAAACCAGCGTCGACCGGGCCTTTTCCGCGCTTCCTGTCGAAGTGATCGAGCGCGTCGAAGAGCCGCTGGCCGGCGCTGGTTTCCCCCGCCACATGCAGGGTTTTGCCCTGCAATGGCATGGTTCGGGACGGATAGAGGAGGGGGGCGTAACTGGCCATGTCCTCCAGGGTGATTGAGCTGCCGCCGGCATTGAGGTCGGCGACCAGCCTCTCGCCGATCGCGCCGCCATAAAGCGAATCCGGGCCTTCGTTGGCCAGTTGCTCCAGCGTCTGGGCGAGCTGGTGGAGCGGCAGGGTGGCGCCGGGTTCCGGCGCATGGCCGCTCGGCAGGAAGATCGAACGGGCGCCGGGATCCATGGCGAGTTCGCCTTCGGCGATCGCAATGGCCAGCGTCGTATGCCAGTCGACATACATGCCCTTGCGGGCACGATCGATCGCGGGCTGAAGTACGCGATCGAAGCCGATCGAGCCGTAGCGTTTCAAGGCTTCCGCGAAGCCGCGCACGCAGCCCGGCACGACCGCCGCTGTGAAACCGCGGACATTGCGGTTGTCGATCGAAGCCGGGTGGCCGATGAAGGTCTTGATGCTCGGATCGGGCTTATAGAATTCCTCGTCGAAAGTGGAAGGTACGCGCCCTGTGAATTCGACGACCTCGACCTTTCCGTCCGGCTGGGCGACCAGCATGTAACCGCAGGCGGCGAGGCTGGTCATCCAGGGTTCGACGGTCTGCAAGGTGAAGGCGGCAGTCACGGCAGCGTCGACGGCATTGCCGCCCGCTGACAGGACCGCCGCCCCAGCCTCGGCCGCCGCGTAGTGCTGGGAGGTAACGACGCCGCGTTCGCTGACGCCGGCGACCTTGCGATAGACGCCGCGCTCGACGCGGAGATGATTGTATTGCGGATTTTCCATCATTTCGGCTCCAGCGCAGCGGCAACCAGACGGCTGGCACCCGAGAGGTCGCCGAGCTTTTCGCCGGCTGCGATCTTGTCCTTGTTGCGGCCCGCCCGGGCCTGGCGCGCGATTGCCTCCTCGACGACATCTTCAGCTTCATCGACCGGGATCACCACGACGCCGCTTGCATCGGCAACCACGATATCGCCCGGCATGACCGGGACGTTGCCGCAGGAGATCGGCAGGTTGAGCGAGCCGCCGAGATCGTTGAGCCGTGTGGTGATACCGGAGACACCGCGTGACCAGAACGGCAGATCGAGTTCAAGAATTTCCTCGACATCGGTGCAGGGACCGTCGAGCACGACGCCGATGGCGCCGGCGGTCTTGATCGCGAAGGCGACGCCGCCGCCGATGCAGGCATGCCGGTCGTCACCGAGCCTGTCGACGAACAGGAAATCGCCGGGGCGGATGAAACCGATCGCGTGGTGGAGAAGGGTGGAGTCGGTTGCCGGGATCGCCACCGTTACCGCCGTGCCGACCAGCGTCCTGCCCGGCTCGACAACGGGGGAAATCGAATGATGCACGAAACCGCGGTGGCGAAAATGGCCGATGGTCGCCACTTCGACGCTTTCGAATTTGGCGATCAGTTCCGGGTCGACCTGTTTCGGCACGCTGCCGATATGATATTTCTTCATGGGGTTTCCTCCCGGGATTTTACCGTCCCGGCCTCGTTTTCACTGGAGTGACGCTGCCAGCCCTTGCCGGGCACGGCGGCGAGCAGTTCCTTGGTGTAGGTTTCCTTCGGCGCACCGAACAGCGAGGCCGGATCGCCGCGCTCGACGATCCGTCCGTTGCGCATCACCGCGATGTTGTCGCAGATCTGGCTCGCGACGCGCAGGTCGTGGGTGATGAACAGGATGCCGAACCCAAGTCTCTCTTGCATGTCGGCGAGCAGTTTCAACACCTGCGCCTGCACAGAGACGTCGAGGGCGGAGACACTCTCGTCGGCGATCAGCAATTCCGGTTCGACCGCGAGTGCGCGGGCGATGCAGATGCGCTGCCGCTGGCCGCCGGAGAACTCGTGTGGGAAACGGGTGGCCGAAGCGCGGTCGAGGCCGCAGGCTTCGAGCAGGTCGAGGGCGCGCGCCATCGCCGCCTTGCGGTCTAGGCCGTGGATGACCGGGCCTTCGGCGATGGAATCTCCGACCTTCTGCCGCGGATCGAGTGCGGTGTACGGATCCTGGAAGACGATCTGAACCTTGCGGCGTGCCTCGCGCAGCGCCTTGCCGTTGAGGCCGGCAAAATCGCCGCCGGAGATCAGGATGTCGCCGCTTTCCGGCTGCACGAGGCGGATGACGCATTGCGCCAGCGTCGATTTTCCGGAGCCGGACTCGCCGACGAGCCCCAGCGTCTCGCCACGACGGATGGTGATATCGACGTCGTCCACCGCCTTCACGGTGCGGCCGCCGCCGAAGAGGCCGGAGCGGGCGAATGTCTTGACGATGTTCCTGGCGATCAGCACTGGGTTGCCGAGGCCTTCGCGTTCTTTTCGCGGCGTCAGTGTCGGCACGGCGGCGAGCAGGCGGCGGGTATAGTCTTGCCTGGGGTGGTTGAGGATTTCGTCGCGGGTGCCGATCTCGACCAGCTTGCCCATCTGCATGACGGCGACGCGGTCGGCGATCTCGGCGACGACGCCGAAATCATGGGTGATGAAGACGATGCCGGTATCGTGTTTGGCGCGCAGGTCCAGCATCAGCTTGAGGATCTGCGCCTGGGTGGTGACATCGAGCGCGGTGGTCGGCTCGTCGGCGATCAGCACGGACGGATCAAGGGCGAGGGCGGTGGCGATCATCACCCGCTGGCACTGACCGCCGGAAAGCTGATGCGGATAGGAATGGTAGATCTGCTCGGGATTTGGGAGCTGAACTTCGCGGAAGAGATCGATCACCTTCTTGCGGATCTCGGCCCCACTCAGCGACGTGTGGATGCGGAATGTCTCCGACACCTGTTCGCCAACCCGGAAGATCGGGTTGAGTGCCGCCGTCGGCTCCTGGAAGATCATGGCGATGCGTCGGCCGGTAATGTCCCGGCGGGTCGCCTCGTCGAGGGTCAGCAGGTCCTTGCCCTCGAACATCACCTTGCCCGCCGGCCGCCCGAGGTTGCGGGGCAGGAGCCCCATTGTGGCGAGTGCGGTCAGCGATTTGCCGGAGCCGGATTCGCCGACGATGCAGAGGATTTCGCCCTTGCTGACCGATAGTGACAGGTCTTCAACCGCAAAGGCGCGATCGGCGCCGCGTGGCAGCAGCACGTTCAGGTGCTCGATGGAAAGCCGCTCGTTGCTCATGAGGCCGCCTTGTCCGTCTGCGGTGAAAAGGCCGTCACCGAGCGCATGTCGCAGCGGCGCAGGTGCTCGACGAAGCGGGCGCAGAAGCCGACGAGATGTTCGACCATCTTCTCGCCCTTTTCGGCACTGGCGAGCAGCGGATCGCCGCCGAGCATGCCATCGGCATTCACCTCGTCGCAATTGAGCGGCACATGCACCGGCATGCCCTCGAACTGGACATTGTTGACGCCGCCGGTCGGCAGGCCGAAGGCTTTTTCGCGCACCGAGGGGCGGGCGAGATCCATGCGCATCAATTCGGGGAAGAGATGCAGGTAGATCGACGTCAGCGGATCGCCGCCATGGCCACGGGCTGCGGCGGCAGAAGAGCCGTGCAGCTCCTTCCAGAGGGTATCCGGGATTGCCTGCCAGAGATTGATGAAGGCGACGGAAACGCCGCGCTCAGCGCGGATGCGGCGAAGCGTCTGGTCGAAAAGCGGCGCATTGCTGGTATGGCCGTTCAGGATCAGGATATGCTCGATGCCGTGATCCAGAAAGGCGGTCACGGTGTCCTCGACCACGGCCGAGAAGGTCGAGGCCCGGAACTGGATGCCGCCCGGAATGGTCTTGAAGAAATCGGCATAACCAAACGGGATGATCGGCGCGACGATCGCGTCGGAGGCTTTCGCTATTTGTCCCGCCACCGCTTCAGTCAGCATGAAATCGCCCATCGGGGCGTGGGGTCCCTGTTCCTCCTGGCTTCCGAAGGGCAGCAGGATGACGGGCTTTTCGGAAAGACGTTCGCGGAACTCCGCGAACGTCATGTCCTTCAGCGCATGCTTGCGTTTGATGCTCATCATACGAACTTGAAGTAATCGCCGTAGATGCGCATCTCGCCGTTCGGCTTGAACTTGAACTGGATGCCGGCGCGGTGGGCGCAGTTGTAGACGCTCTTCCACATGTAGTAGCCGGGCGTCACCTTCTGCCAGGCGTCCGAAAGTTCCAGATAGGCTTTTTTTCGGTCCTCGAACTCGATCGCCTCGTCGAACTTCTTGCCGGCAGCCAGATATTCCGGCGTCGGATCCCAGGTCTTCCAGGTGGCCGTGGAGCGCGATGCGGTCGGGCCCCAATCGAGCCACAGCGGCTGATAGGGATCGCCGGGGATGAAATCCGAGCTCATCGACATGTTCATCAGATGGTAGGGGCGGCGGTAGACGAGTTCGAAATTGTCGAGGATCTGCGCCTCGACATTGATGCCGACCTCGCGCCATTGCTCGACCATGATTTCGGCTGCCGCCTCGTAGTTCGGATAATACTGGCGGGTGATGTGCCAGAGGAGCTTCTCACCCTTGTACTTGGTCTTGGCGACGAGCGCCTTGGCGGCTGCGACATCGTAGGGGAGTTTCACCGGCAAGTTCGGGTCATAGAATTTGCCGTATTCCGTAAAGTTGAACGGAACCGCCGGGTGTTCCGTCGTGCCGTTGAAGAGCGCCTGGACGATCGCGTTCATGTCGATCGCCTGGACCATGGCGTAGCGCAGGTTCGGATCGACCAGCGGATTGTCAACCGGGTCCGGACGCGTGTTGAAGGCGAGAGCCGGGTAATTGTCGGCCAGAACGCGCTTCAGCGTCACGCCGTGATATTTTTCGAGCGCTGCTTCCTGGTCGGTCGGAATGTTGACGATGAAGTCGAATTCCTTGGAGACCAGGCCAGCCATGCGGGCGGCAAATTCCGGAACGATCTTCCAGGAGATCTGCTTGACCGGCGGCGGACCGTCCCAATAGTCGTCGAAGGCTTCGAGAACCATGATTTCGCCGGAGCGGAAGGTCGTCACCTTGTACGGACCGGTGCCGATCGGCTTCTGGCCGAAGGCGTCGACGCCGACTTCCATGTAATATTTCTTCGGCACCACAAAGCCGATATAACCAGTGAGCTTGCTCGGGATGTTCGGATCCGGCCGCTCGGTCTCGATCTCGAACGTATATTTGCCGGTCGCTTCGACGCGCTTGAAGCCGGCGGTAAAGGTCTTGCCGCGCGGTTCGAACGGCTTTGCGCCCCAGAGGCGTTCCGGCGACAGCGTGAAGACCGCGTCTTCCGCCGTCATCTCCGTGCCGTCGTGGAACTTGACCCCTTCGCGCAGGGTGAACTTCCAGACGTTGCCGTTCTGCTCCCATTTGGTGGCGAGCTTCGGCGCAAAGATCAGGCCGTTCTCGTCCTTGATGTAGTCGCGGTCGACGAGGTTGTCGTAGAAATTCGGGAAGATACGGCGCGACGTCGTCGAGATGCCGTTGATCGTCGCCATGTTGGCCCAGAGATTGTCGACCGCGATATTCAGCGACGGCCTGTCCGCAGCGTTTGCCTTCGGAAGGTTGCCCACCATCGACAGGGCCCCCGCTCCGAGGATGAGACTTCCCACTTCACGTCTTGTAAACATCGTTCCACCTTCCCTTGTTCATTTATATTCGAGCGGCATTTTCAGGTTGTTCGGGCACGCAGCATCGGATCGAGGCGGTCACGCAGCCAGTCGCCGACGATGCTCATCGAAAGAGTGACGAGAAAAATGACCAAGCCGGGCCAGACCGAGATCCACCAGGCGGTCGAGAGATAATCGCGGCCGTCGCCGAGGATCTGGCCGAGGCTGGTCTGGGGCGCCTGGATGCCGAGACCCAGGAAGCTGAGCGAGGTTTCCAGCAGGATGATCTGCGGGAATGTCAGCGTCACCTGGACGATCAGGGCGCTCGCCACGTTCGGCAGCACGTGTTTGAGATAGAGCCGGCCGTTGCCGGCGCCGAGCGCGACGATCGCCTTGGCATAGGGCTGGTTGATCGCCGACAGCACCACGCCGCGGGAGAGGCGGGCGTATTTTTCCCATCCGAACAGGCCCATCAGGATGATGAACAGCGTCATGCTGTTGCCGAAGAAGGCAAGCAGCGTCAGCGTGATGAGGATGAAGGGCAGCGATGCCTGGAAGTCGACCAGCATCATCAGTCCTTCCTCGACCCAGCCGCGGAAATGCGCGGCGATAAAGCCGATCGCGGAGCCGACGACAGCGCCGATGATCGTGCCGGCGATCGCCACCGAAAGCGACATCCGCAGGCCGGCGATCACCCTTGCCACCATGTCGCGGCCGATGCGGTCGGTGCCGAGCGGGAAGCTCGGACTGCTGCCGGTCATGAAGGCCGGGGGCTTCAGGCGGGCGAGCAGATTCTGCTGCGACATGCCGTGCGACGTGAAGACATTGCCGATGATGGCGACGGTCACGGCGGCCGCCAGGATAATGATGGCGAGAACGAGAATGGGGGAAACGCGCTTCATTTGCCGGCCTTCAATTCTGCACGCGGATGCGCGGGTCGAGGAGGCCGTAGAGCAGGTCGACGACGAGGTTTGCGAGCACCATCGTCACCGCCATGATCAGCACCAGCCCCTGCACGACGGCAAGGTCGCGCGAAGAGACGGCGGTCACCAGCAGGCGGCCGACACCTGGCCAGGCAAATACCGTTTCGACGACGATGGCGCCGCCGATCAGCTCGCCGAGATTGAGGCCGATGATCGTGACGAGCGGGATGCTGGCATTCGGCAGCGCGTGGAAGATGATCCGTTTCCAGTAACCGACGCCCTTGGCGGCCGCGGCCCGGATATAGAGCTTGTCCAGCACTTCCAGCATGGCCGAGCGCGTGAACCGCGCCAGCGTTCCGGCCGTGAAGGTTGCAAGCGTGATGGCGGGCATGATCAGATGCCAGACGGTGCCTGTTCCCGAGCTGGGAAGCCATTGCAGGCTAAGCGAAAAGAGCAGGATCATCAGGATGCCGAGGAAGAAGTTCGGCAAAGCGAAACCGAACACGGCGGTCGCCATGATCAGATTGTCGAAGGTCGAGCCGCGCTTGATGGCAGCGATGATGCCGGCCGGAACGCCGATCAGGATGGCGCCGATATAGGAGAAAACGCCGAGGATCAGCGTCCAGGGAACGCGCTCGACGATGATGTCGATGACTTCGCGGCCGTCGCGGTAGGAAATGCCGAACTGGCCGGTCGCCATCTGGATGACGTAGCGGAAATACTGAATCCAGAGCGGATCGTCGAGACGCCAGAGCTGGCGGAACTGTTCGACCTCCTCAGGTGTGGCATCGGCGCCGACAAGTGCCACGACCGGATCCCCGGACGTTCTCAGTACCACGAATGCGAAAGTCACCACGAACCAAAGCGTCAGCACGGTGCGCAGAATTTTTAATACCCAGAAACGCGTCATCACGCTCCGTTCCGGGAGCCGAAGCTCCAGCTGTTCCAACTTTATCGTCTTTTTTTTGAAAACTAATCACGGGAATAGATTATTATCTATTACAAAATCGAGCGAGCATTGATATGTTTTAGATATGAAATACGGCATCGAATTTCGTCACCTCCACTATTTCGCCTGCGTCGCCGAAGAGCTGCATTTCAGCCGAGCCGCAGACAAGCTCGGCATGGCGCAGGCTCCGCTCAGCCAACAGATCCGTCAGCTCGAAGATCGCCTCGGCACCAAGCTCTTCCGCCGCACGACGCGGCGCGTAAAACTGACGCCGGCAGGCGAAATCTTCCTGCGCCACGCCCAGGAAATCCTAGGCGGGATCGACAGGGCGGTCACGCATACCCGTTCCATTTCCGGTGATGATAGCGGAACGATTTCCGTCAGCGGCGTGCATGTGGCGTTATCGCATGTCCTGCCGCCGGTAATTTCGGACTTTCGAAAGCGCTATCCGGCGATGACCGTCGACGTGCAGGTGCTCGGCACGGCACAGCAGCTCGAACTGCTCCAGAACAACAAGGTTCAGGTGGCCTTCATCCGCCCGACCAACCCGGCAGGCTTTCTGAAGACCGAGCATATCCTGCAGGAAGGTTTCGTGGCGGTGCTGCCCAGGGAGCATCGGCTGGCGCAGAAGGAAAACCTGACCGTCAAGGATTTCGCCGGCGAACCCGTCATCACCTATGCCCCGACCGTCGGAGCGAGCTACTATCACGCGATCATGGGTGCGTTGCGCCGCGCTGGCGTCTATCCGGTCATCGTGCAGGAGGTCTCGCATACTTTGGCGATCGGCACGCTGGTGGCGGCCGGCGTCGGGATTGCGATTGCGCCGTCCTGGCTCGCCCACAATCCCAGCCCATATCTCGTCTACCGGCGGCTCGACGACATCCCCGCCGAAGTCGAATTGCTCGTCGCCTGGCATGCGGAGGAAAAATCGAAGATCGTGCTCGATTTCGTCGAGACGACGCGTCGGGTTGCAGCAATGAAGGATGTGAGAACCGCGATCAGGTGGCCGATCAAGTCTATCCCGCCGACCCAATTGGAATCGGTCGACGGATGATGGTCAACTCGGCCAGGCACATCGTGCAGCCTTGATTGACAGGGAGCCTGAAATCTGGTGCGATTGTCGCGCGGCTTGAGGAGGCTGCGTCACGGAGGAGGACGATCGGATATGGTCAAGCTGCTTGTAGCCACAGCTTTTGTTGCCCTCATGCCCGGCTTGACGCCGGCCGTCGCCGCGGATTCTTCGCCCGAAGCCCAATGCTCGGCGGCGAAGAACCTTCAGCTGCCGACTTTCGACATGAAGGTCGCGAGCGCCGATCACGTCAAGGACAAGGGACCAGCGCATTGTCTCGTCAGCGGGTCGTTCGAGCACCGGACCGGCGCGGACGGCAAGCCTTATGCGATCGGGTTTTCGATCGCCCTGCCGGACAATTGGACCGGAAGGTTTCTGGTGCAGGGCGGCGGGGGCCTGAATGGCGTCGTGCGGCCGGCGGTGGGGGACGTGGCCTCCGGAGGCAAAAATGCTCTTTCCCGCGGTTTCGCCGTCATTTCCCATGACAGCGGCCATAAGGGCGAGGTCTGGGACACCTCCTTCAGGGCGGACCAGATAGCCACGCTGAATTTCGCGGGCTGGTCGGTCGAGAAGGTCACGGCCCTCGGCAAGGCATTGGTCGCCGCCTATTACGGCAAGGGCGCCGATCGCTCCTATTTTGCAGGGTGCTCGACCGGCGGCCGCGAGGCGATGGCCTCCGCGCAACGCTTTCCCACATTGTTCGACGGCATCATCGCCGGGGCTCCTGCCATGCGCACAAGCCGTTCGAACATGTCGCTCGCCGCCAAGAACGTCGCGATGAACAAGATATCTCCGGCCGGTGCCGATGGCGCGCCGGACCGCTCGAAAGCCTTTTCGGATGCCGACCGCGATCTGGTCCTCAAGGGAATACTGAAGGCCTGCGATGGCCTTGATGGCCTCGAGGACGGAATGATCGCAAATCCGGGCGCATGCAAGTTTGACCCGGCGAGCCTTGTCTGCCCTGCCGGTAAAGTCGACGGTTGCCTCACGAAGCAGCAGGCGGACGTCGTGGCCGAGACGTTTTCGCCGACGCTTGATGCATCGGGCCGGCCGGCCTATGTGGCGTTTCCCTACGATACGGGCGTCATGAGCACGACAGATCCTATTCCTGGGCTCATGCGGTTCGATGACAAGCGCAATCGGCAGTTCAAGAACAACGCCATGAGTTTCGATGTGGACGATGCCGTCGAGAAAGCCGATATCGGCGATCCGCAGCAGCGGCTGATCAACGCCGACCAATGGACGGATCTCAGTTCCTTCGCCGCCCGAGGAAGCAAGATCATTTTCTTCCATGGGGTGAGTGATCCGTGGTTTTCCTCCAACGATACGGTCGGTTTCTTCAACCGGATGAGCACTGCGACCAAGACAGGTAAGCCGGTGGAGGACTGGGCGAAGCTCTATCTCGTTCCGGGCATGAGCCATTGCAGCGGCGGACCAGCCGGTCTCGACCAGTTCGACATGTTGACCAGGCTGATCGACTGGGTGGAAAAAGATGAAGCTCCACGAAGCGTCGAAGCGTCGGGCAAGGCTTTTCCGAACCGCACACGACCGCTATGCCCCTATCCGTCGCACGCGCAATACAAGGGAGAGGGGAGTGCCGACAGCGCGGCAAGCTTTGAGTGCCGCAATAACTGACGCGGGCGCGTCCATGAGATGCCCGCACAGCGGTCGGAACTTCATGTGAATAGCGCGGCCGTTTCCTGCGCGTAAATTTTCAATCTGTCATCCCTGCTGACTTCACATCAATCTGCCCCAGGCCGGGTCCCACTGCACCCCTTCGGAAAGCTCGACGAAGATCGGCGGCTTGTCCGGTCCGCGGTTCTTGTTTTCAGCCATTCGGAAGGCGGCTTCGGGCTCCATTTCCTCGCCCGGAAAAATCGCGTCGTCTTCGGAGGGCTCGGCGATCTTGCGAATGAAGCCGCGGATCTGGTCGCCGGAGTGATAGAACTTGATGATGAGAGCGCCGGGCGCGGGTGCGCCGCCGTGATAACGGTAATAGGTATGCATGGGTCTCCTCCATAGTCAGAGCCTTATACCTGACGTCCGGGGAGCGGAAATGTTCCGGCGTGCGAGGCGTGATCGTGGATCAGGTCCTTTTGCCGGTCGGCCGGTGCGGCGTCTTGTTCCAGAAGAAGGGTTTTGACCGCAGCTCGATCACCGCCCGCCAGGCGGCGGCCGAGGTCATCATCCAGTAGAGCGGCACGCCGATCCAGCGCCAGCCGACCAGTCGCCGTTCGTGCTCGACCATCGGGCCTCTCCCGAGCCCGACGAAGATCAGATAACTGCCGAGGATGTTGATGGTGTCGATGATGAAAAGCGAAAGCACCCCGGCTGGAATGCCGTCCGCCGGCGCGTCCAGCATGGAATAAGTGCCAACGCCCATGAAGATGATGATCAGCGGATGCAGGAGCGACGAGACCAGCATGCCGCCGATCATCAGCTGAAAGATGCAGAAGGCTGGAAACCCCATCTCGCCGATCAGCCGGCGCGGGTCGCGCATCAGCACCAGCCAGGTCTGCAGCCAACCTTTGAACCAGCGGCTGCGCTGGCCCATCCACACGCGCATCGTGGTCGGTGCGTCTTCAAGTGTCTGGCGGGTGATGACATCCGAGTGATAGCCGAGGCGATACAGGCGAAAACCGAGATCGGCGTCCTCGGTGACGTTGAAGGGATCCCAGCCGCCGGCGGCACGCAGCGCTTGGGTTCGGAAATGATTGGACGTGCCGCCGAGCGGCAGCGGCATCTGTCTGCGCGCCAGCATCGGCAGCAGCCCGCGGAAGAGGCCGCAATATTCGAGCGAAAACAACGCGCTGATCCAGGATTCCCGGGCATTGGTGATGATCAGCGGCGCCTGAAGGCAGGCGACGTCCGCTGCCGAGGCGCGGAAGCGTGCATAGGCCTCGCGCAATTGCTGCGGATGCGGCCTGTCCTCTGCGTCGTAGATCACCAGAAACTCGCCTCGAGCAGCCATCAATGCATAGCTGAGCGCCTTGGGTTTCGTGCGCGGCGTCGCGGGCGGTACCTCGACGATCTCGAAATGTGAGGCGGGCTTCAGCACCTTCAGCGCAGCAATTGTACCCTGGTCGTCTGCCTCGCAGACGAGCTTGATGTCGAGCAGGGAGGGCGGCCAGTCGAGCCGCCCGAGGCTGGCTATCAGCTGTTCTGCCACCGCAGCTTCCCGGTAGAGCGCGACCATCACCGTGTAACAGGGAAGCGCATCCTCTCGAGGCGGCGCGGCTGGCGGGACCGGCCCTGCGAATTGTTGCCGGGTGAAGGCGGCGAGCCGCAGGACAAGGGACGCGAAATAGATCAGCGACAGAAGAATATGCAGGAAAAGCAGGGTCTCGATCGGCACTGCGATCAGCGCAGAGGCGAGGGCGGCAAGTCCAAGCCCGGCATAAAAACCCTGAGAACCGGAGAGCACGATGCGGGCCGAAAACTCGGGAAAACGGTCGAAAAGCCCGTCAATCGTCTCGCGCACGCGCCGCGCCGCGCCGGTTCTCCAGACAGCTCCGCGGATTGCTGATGGAGTGGTGATCGCAAGGTCCTGCCCGAGCAGCGGCATTGCAAGCAGTGCCGCCTTGAGGTCGGCAAGCCGCGTCGCTTCGGGCACGACCGCCACCTGCGGCGCCTTGTGCCGATGGTTGATCCTGATCTGGTTCGGGCGTTGCAACTGCGTGTCGAGCCCCGGCATATCGGCGACTGAGCCCGGATCGATCTCCGCGATGAAGGGCAGGCGAAGGTAGCGCGCCATGGCGCCGTAATAGGCCGCCTCATCAACCTGACGGCTGTGAAGCAGCTCGCTTTCGATGCTGGTGCCGTTGCGCCGTGCCCTGTCAGTGAGCGTCGCAAGCAATGGCTTCGAAAAGCCGAGCGCCGAAAGGGCGACGAGTTCCGGATCGTCGGCCGCAGTGCCCTGGTCGCTCGGCAGATTTCCGATCAGGGCCGGATTATGCCGCGCATCGTCTTGCACCGGCAGCGTTGCTGGCGGATATTCCCCTAACCGCATGTTTCTGCTACACCGCCCGCAAGCGAACGCCCCAACCTGTCCCGATCTGGATCATAGAGATGCATCCCATGATTGCATCCCCGAAAATCAAGGGGGTTTTCAATCTTCTGCAGCTTTGCCTTGTAGCCGGCGGGATCGTTTCCGCCGCAATCCCGGCCCGTGCCGCCGAAGGCAGCAATCCGCTGCCTTTGATGTTCGATGCCAAGGAGCGGCTCGCCCGCCCTGATCTTTCCACGATCATCCGGGTGCGCATCCTGACGAGCGTCGATTTCCCGCCGTTCAATTTCGCCGACCAGACCGGCCGGCTTGCCGGCTTCAATATCGACCTCGCCCGTGAAATCTGTTCCGAACTGAAGATCGAGGCGAAGTGCCAGATCCAGGCGCTGCCCTTCGACGAATTGGAAAAGACCCTGGAAGGCGGGGCCGGCGAAGCCGTCATCGCCGGCATTGCCGTGACGCCGGAGCGGCGCCAGCGGTTTGCCTTCTCGCGGCCTTATCTCGGCGTGCCGGCCCGTTTCGCCCGCAACCTGAAGGCCAGGATCGACGGCGATACGGCGGCAGCGCTTTCCGGCAAGCCGGTCGGCGTTGTCCGGGGCACCGCTCACGAGCTGATGCTGAAGGCGTTTTTCCCGAAGGTCACCGCCACGCCGTTCGACACTTACGAGGCGATGCTGGAGGCTTTGAAGATCGGCAAGGTGGATGCCGTCTTTTCCGATGGCCTGAGACTGCCCTTCTGGGTCGCCGGCGAAGGTTCGGCGAAATGCTGCGCCCTCTTCGACGGTCCCTATCTCTCGGAGAAATTCCTCGGCGAAGGCCTGTCGATAATGCTGCGCAAGAACGACCCGCTTCTGACGGCCGCCGTCGACCAGGCGCTCAGCGTTCTGTCGCGCAACGGCCGCCTGCAGGACATCTACCTGCGTTATTTCCCGAACGGGCTTTACTGATCGGCGAGTAGGAGCAGTTTCCTACCCGCTATTCAAGCTCACTGGCTCGCCCAGATGATGCGGGCGATCCATTCCACGTCGGAAAGATCGAAGCTGCGGTTCGGATGTTCCGGGTTGAGCGAGAGCAGTTCCACGGTCCGGGCGCTCTGGCGGGCGAGCACTTTTGCCATCACCTCGCCTTCCTTGGTCTTGAGCACCACGCGGTCGCCGCGGCGCACCTGGGCGCCCGGTTCGACGATCAGCACGTCGCCGTCGCGATAAAGCGGCATCATCGATTCGCCCTGGATTTCCAGCGCATAGACGCCGGCCTTGCGGGACGGGTCGACCGGAAATTCCACCACGTCCCAGCCCTGGCCGGCCGGAAACCCGCCATCGTCGAAAAAGCCGCCGGCGCCGGCCTGCGCAAATCCGAGCAGCGGGATGGAGCCGCCCTGCGGCGGGAAATTGCCGTCCGGTATCGAGGAGCGGCCGGGAACGGCGGGCAGATAGCTCATGAACTGGTCGATCGTGGCACCCGTCGCTTCGAGCACCTTGGCGATCGATTCGGTCGAGGGCCAGCGCAGCCGCCCGTCCGGTCCGAGGCGCTTCGACTTGTTGAACGAGGTGGGATCGAGGCCGGCGCGCCGCGCCAGTCCGGAGGGCGTCAGCTGGTGGCGTTGGGCGAGCGTATCGATCGCGCTCCAGATCGTATCATGTGACAGCATCGTCGTCCGTACCCGTGACCGGTGCGCGAGACAAGCCGGACAAGCCAGCGCTCTGCGAACCTCTCGCCCTTGACCGATCAGACTTTTGTCGACCAGACTCTCTAACGCTCCGTTCCAGCGGGCTGCCGGCTCGCGCGCACACCCCGAATTTTAACGGAACCGCAGCTTCGCGTAAAGGGACGAGAGGAATAAAATCCTGTTCCCGCGGCGGCCCTCGTCAGGCCACCAGCGCCATGTTGATCTTGCCGAGCTTGATTACCGCCTGGGTGCGGCTGTCGACATTGAGCTTCAGGAGGATTGCCGACACATGCGCCTTGATGGTCGCCTCGGAGACGCCGAGTTCATAGGCGATCTGCTTGTTGAGCAGCCCCTCGCCGAGCATCGAAAGCACACGGTTCTGCTGCGGCGTCAGCGTCTTCAGCCGCTCGATGATCTCGGTGAGGCCCGGGTCTTCGTCCGGTGCGGTGAGGTAACCTTCCGGCACCCAGATGTCGCCTCTCAGCACCGCCTGGATGCCGGCGCGGATATCGTCGAGCCCGGAGGATTTCGAGATGAAGCCGGAGGCGCCGAGTTCCAGCGCCCTGCGGATGGTGGCGCAATCGTCGCTGGCCGAGACGATGACGATCGGCAGGCCGGAAAATTCGGCGCGGAGCGACATCAGTCCGGAAAAGCCGCTGACCCCTGGCATCGCCAGGTCGAGCAGCATCAGGTCGGCATCGGGATTGTTTTCGGCCGCCCGTCGCGCCGCCTCGAAATCGCCAGCCTCGATGATCACGAGTTCTTCGGCAATGCCCCGCACCGAATGGCTGAGCGCGCCGCGAAACAGCGGGTGGTCGTCTGCGATGATGATCGTGAGTGTCTGCATTTCCACGCCCCCTCCCAAGAGCATAGTCGTGCCAATGAATCTTAGTAGGTTGTAAACCTCTCCCAGACCCGAAACAAGTGCGGGAAATCACGTACGATTGGGCTGTGGTTTATCGGGCTCTTTTTCGTTCGCGAACTCACCGACGATCGCCATGAAGCGCCGCATGAACTTCTCCATGATCGATAGCGACCGGTCGACTTCCTCGTCGCTCGGCAGCGCTTTCGGCAAGGCATCCGGCGGAATGTTGCTGAGCCGCTCCTCGAGCGCGGTGACGCGTTTTGCCAGCCGGTCGAGTTCCTGTTCGTAGGCCGCCCTTTCGTCGGGCTGCATGCGGCAGGCGAGCGTGCCGTTCTCGTCGCGGCAGAGCGTCATCGCGCCGGTTTCGGTATCGAGCCGGACGATGCCGGTTTCGGTGCGCTGAAGCTGGAAACGGTTGGTCTGCGGCTGCTGCGCCGAGGCGGCGAGCGGCAAGAGCAGTGCGCAAGTCGTCAATGCGAGCGTTTTCATGTTGTGGTCCTCCTGCTGTAACGGTGGACAAGCGCCGGGCTTTGCGGCAAACGGTCGGAGAATAGCAGGTCTCCGAGAGTTGATGATGACGGATATAGTGTACAAGATCGTGCCGGAAACGCTTTGGCGTCAGGCAAAGCAGAAAGGTGTCTTCGAAGGCGCCGAAATCGACCTGAAGGACGGCTTTATCCATTTTTCGACCGGTACACAGGCCAAGGAGACCGCCAGGCTGCATTTCGCCGGCGTCTCGGGCCTGATGCTGGTCGCGGTCGATGCGACCCTGCTCGGCGAGGAACTGAAATACGAAGCCTCGCGCGGCGGCGATCTTTTCCCGCATCTTTACGGCACGCTTCCGGTGTCCTCGGTCCTCTGGGAGATGCCGCTGCTGATCGGCGTCGATGGCCTGCATGCCTTTCCGGAGAAGATGCCATGATCGGCCCCTTCGCCGGACTTGCCTCGCGCAGCCTCTTTGTTTTCGATCCGGAAACCGCCCACGGCCTGTCGATCGCCGCGCTGAAGACGGGTCTCGTGCCTGCCTGCCGCTTGGCCGCCGATCCGCGGCTTGCCCAGACCGTCGCCGGTATCCGTTTTGCAAATCCGGTCGGGCTTGCGGCCGGTTATGACAAGAACGCCGAGGTGCCGGACGCGATGCTGAAGCTCGGCTTCGGTTTTACCGAGATCGGCACCGTGACGCCGAAGGCTCAGACGGGCAACGACAAGCCGCGCATCTTCCGCCTGGTGGAGGACCGCGGCGTCATCAACCGGCTCGGCTTCAACAACGAGGGCCATGAGGCGGCGTTCACGCGCCTGACCGCGCGGCGCAATGCGCCGGGCATCGTCGGCGTCAATATCGGCGCCAACAAGGATGCGGTCGACAGGATCGCCGACTACGTCGCCGGCATTCGCAAATTTTATGCGCTCGCCAGCTATTTCACCGTCAATATCTCCTCGCCCAATACACCGGGCCTGCGCGATCTTCAGGCGCGAGACAGCCTGAAGGCGCTGCTTGAGGCCGTTCTTGCTGCCCGCGCCGAAGAGACGCTGCGCCATGGCCGCACCGTTCCGGTCCTTCTGAAGATCGCACCCGATCTGACCGAGGAGGGTCTCGACGACATCGCGGCTGAGGCGACTGCCCATCCACTCGACGGGCTGATCGTTTCCAACACGACGCTTGCCCGAGATGGATTGAAGGACCAAGCCCAGGCGAAGGAAGCGGGCGGTCTTTCCGGCGCGCCGCTCTTCAAGCGCTCGACTGCCGTTCTCGCCAAGATGCGCAAGCGCGTCGGGCCGGATCTCGCCGTCATCGGCGTCGGCGGCGTCTCGAGTGCTGCGGATGCGCTTGAGAAGATCCGCGCCGGTGCCGACCTCGTGCAGCTCTATTCCTGCATGGTCTATGAAGGTCCGGGCCTGCCGGCGACAATCGTCAAGGGGCTCTCCGGCCTTCTGGACCGGGAGAAGGTCTCCTCGATCCGCGAATTGCGCGACACGCGCTTGGATCAATGGGCCGAGACGAAACTCTGACGCGCCTTGCGCGGCACCATGGCCGCCAGGAAAAAGCCGCGCATCAGCAGGAACAGGTTGAGCGACAGCCAGAGCCCATGATTGCCGATCATCGGCACGAGCACGGCGAGACTGGCGCAATAGCCCGCAAATGACGCGAGCATCATGTTGCGCATCTCGCGCGACCAGGTGGCGCCGATGAACACGCCGTCCATCTGGAAGGCGAGCGCGCCGGACAAGCCGGTCACCGCCGCCCAGCCGAGATAGACATAAGCCTCCTGCCGCACGTCTTGCGAGGTGGTCAGAAGCTCGATGATCGGCTGGCCGAAGACCACGAAGAACAGCCCGACCACGCCCGCCATCACGAAGGACCAGAGGCCGGTCAGCTTCAGCGCCCGATCGAAGGACGGGCGGTACTGGGCCCCCACCGCCCGGCCGGCGAGCTGTTCGGCGGCGCCCGCGAGCCCGTCGAGGAAGAAGGCCGACAGCATGAAGATGTTCATCAGCACCGCATTCGCCGCCAGCGTCACCGCCCCGAAGCTCGAACCAACGCGGGTCAGCACCGCAAATGCGCCGTTCAATATCAGCGAGCGGATCAGGATATCGGCATTCAGCTGGAAAAGCTGGCGCAGCTTGGCCGCATCGAAAATGTCCGCCCGCGTCGGCCGGTAAGCGGCGGAAAATTGTCGGCTGACGATGACGAGGCCGATCACCACGGCGGTCACTTCCGCCGCCGCGGTCGCCCAGGCGACGCCCGCCACCCCCCAGCCCAACACCAGGCCGAACAGGATGGCGAGCACGATATTGGTGCCGTTGAGGATGATCTGCAGCGTAAGCCCGAGCACGCCCTGGCCCCGCCCGAGGACGAAACCGAGGATCGCGAAATTGGCGAAGGTCGCTGGGCTGGTCAGCACCCGGATCGCGAAATAACGCCGTGTCACTTCGGCGACGGTCGGGTCGCTGGTCATCAGGTCCGGCGCGTATCGAAGGATCAGCGGCGAGAGCGCCAACATAATCACCCCAAGGCCGATCGCGCTCAAGAAGGCCCGCCAGAACACTGCCTGCTGTTCTCGGCTGTCTCCTCGGCCGAAAGCCTGCGCCACCAGTCCGGTGGTCGAGGTGCGGAAAAAGCTGGGGCTGCCGTAGATAAGGTCGAAGAGGATGGCGCCGATCGCCAGACCCGCGAGCGCCTCCGCCTGGCCGAGCTGACCGACCACCGCCGTATCGGTAAGGCCGAGCAGCGGCGTCGTCAGGAACCCGAGCGTCATCGGAATGGCGATGCCGAGCACCAGCCGGTGCGTTACATCGAACGGCTTTACCGACCCAGTCTCGTGGTTACGCCCCCCGCTCTCCATCGGTCAGCCGGAAAGGACCATGGCCCAATAGGGCCGGGCGCCAGCGGAGGTGCGTGCCATGGCAACCCCGAGCCCCCGGTAGGAGCCGAGCATGTTTTCGAGATGTTTGGGCGAATCGATCCAGGCCTGAACGGCGGCCGCGACCGTATCCTGCCCGCTGGCGATGTTTTCGGCTGCCGGCAGCGCCACGTCATTGCTCTTCATCCGGGCGCCAAAATCGTCGCCGAAACCGATCAGGTGCTTCATTTCGTTGGCTTTCGCCATACGAACCGCCTGGCGGGCCGCCGCCTTGCGCGCCGGCATGTCGAGCGTCAGCGTGGACAGGCCGCGGCTCTGCCGCAGCTTGTTGACCATCGGAAGTGCGGCCTGGGTCTCGTCCTCGGCGCCGGCCGCCGGCGTCAGGACGGATGTGGTGGAGCAGCTGGCAAGCACCAGCGCCATGCCGGAAAAGACGAGAAGGTCCCGCCGGGAAGGTTTGATCAGTGAAGTCATGTCAGCGGCGGTAGCTCATCAGGCGCAGGATAACGAAGATCGGAATGACGATGATCGCGCCGAGCACGAGATAATTGCCGACCCGTCCGAGCGCCCGGAAGCCGTTATACCAGAGGTCCAGGAACCAGTAGCGGATCTCGCTGACAATATTGTCCGGCGTGAAGCCGAAGAATGCCAGCACGAAACCCACAACCAGGCACACCACGATCAGCTTGACGATCGTGCGACCTGGCGTATCGCCCAGGAACTTGTTGACCCCGTCCGCCATCCTTGTCCTTCTCCAAATTGCAAATGAGAGATAGTCGGCAGCCATTGCCACCGCAAGCGTTTCCCCTCAGATAGAACTTGAGTTTTTTTGTGGCTTCGGCAAAGAACCTCCACCTCCGAGGATCATCCATGTCGCCCAGCCCGTTTTCCAGCCAATTCTCCTCGGGCGATGCCACCGCCGATCGCCGCGCCGATTACGCCCGCATGCTGGCGGAGGGCGGAGATTTCGCGGCTGCGGCGGAACTGATCGAACAGGCGCTCGAACTGACGCCCGACTGGGCCGCCGGCTGGTTCCGGCTCGGCGAATATCGCGACAAGGCTGGTCTCGGCACGGCCGCGGACGCCTATCGCCAGACACTGGCCTTGCGGCCGGACGATGTGTTCGGGGCCCGCCTGAAGCTCGCGCTGATCGGGGCAGAGCAGACGCCCGACCGGCCGCCGAGCCGTTATGTCGAAGGCCTGTTCGACGACTATGCCGACCGGTTCGATACCGCGCTCGTCGAAAAGCTCGGCTATTCCGTGCCCGGCAAGCTGGCGGCGCTGGTCACACCGCACGGACCTTTCCGCAATACCGTCGATCTCGGCTGCGGCACCGGCCTGTTCGGTGCCGAAATCCGTGACAGGACCGAGCGCCTTGGAGGTTTCGACATTTCGCTCAACATGCTCGCTAAGGCGCGGGCCAAGGGCCTTTACGACCATCTCGGCCAGTCCGACCTCAGTCTCGCATCGAACGAATCCGGCCTCTTCGGCGACCTGGCGGCCCACCGCGCCGATCTGGTCTCGGCAGCCGACGTGCTGATGTATCTGGGCTCGCTCGAAACCGTCTTCCCGCTGGTGCTTGAGCTGTTGTCGCCGGCTGGTCTCTTCGCGTTCTCGGTCGAGGATGCGGGCGAGGGGGAGGGTTTCGTGTTGCGGGATTCCCTGCGCTATGCTCATTCCGAGGCTTTTATCCGCACGCTGCTTTCCCGCTTCGGCCTCGATCTCCTCAAGGTCGAAAACACCGTCATTCGCATGGATGCCGGAAAACCCATCCACGGCATTCTGTTTCTGTCGCGAAAGCGCGGTTGAACCGGCCGTTTCTTGCTTTTTTCAGTGCTCGCCGATGATCGCTTGAAGACCCTTGCCGACGGTTTTATTGCAGTGCAATATCACCGAAAACCTGAGGGGTTCACATTGGCTGAGCAGCAGAGGCGCGGTCTCGGATTTTACAGCGCCGATCCGGCACAACACACGCTGCTGGAAGATGGGCAAGGCCTGTTCATCGGCGCCATGGTGTCGGCGCTCGGCTTTTATTTTCTAAACGAGGTCGGCCTTTTGACCGGCGGCACGGCGGGCGTCGCCTTCCTGCTGCATTATGCGTTCGGGATTTCGTTCGGCCTGCTGTTCTTCATCGTCAACCTGCCGTTCTACTACCTGTCGTTCAAGCGCCTCGGCCTCGCCTTCTCGCTGAAGACATTCATCGCCATCGCGCTGGTCTCGGTCATCACCGAACTGGAAAGCCATTTCTTCCTGATCCAGTACCTGCACCCGTTCTGGGCAGCCCTTCTCGGCGGACTGGTGCTCGGTTACGGCCTGCTCGGGCTTTATCGCCACCGCGCCTCGCTCGGCGGCGTCGGCATCCTGGCGATCTATATCCAGGATCGCTTCGGCATCCAGGCAGGCCTCATCCAGCTCGCCTTCGATCTTTGCGTCATGCTCTGCGCCTTTGCCGTGGTTTCGCCCATCACCGTCGCATGGTCGGTGCTGGGCGCCGTCGTGCTCAATCTTGTGCTCGCCATCAATCACCGCTCCGACCGGTATATCGTCGCGCGGTGATCGAGGCGGGAGCTTGCGTCAGGCGGCCCCGATCAGGCCGCTTTGCTGGCCGGCTTATCGACCGGATGCTGGTTGCGGAAGCCGACGGCAAGCCGGTTCCAGGTGTTGATAACGCCGAGAGCGACGGTGATCTTGACGATCTCTTCCTCCGTGAAATGCGCCTTCAGCGCGTCGAAGGCGGCATCCGGAATGCCGGTATCGGCGATGCGGGTCACGGCATCGACCCAGCCGAGCAGGGCGCGTTCCTTGTCGTCATAGACCGGCGATTCCCACCAGACGCACATCATGTTGATCCACTGTTCGGAAAGTCCGTCATGCCGTGATTCTTTCACATGCATGTCGACGCAATAGGCGCAGCCATTGATCTGCGAAGCGCGCAGCTTGATGAGGTGGATGAAGCGGCGCTCCAGGCCGGAAGCCTGCACGTAGTTTTCGAGTGCCGTGACGGCCTTGACGGCTTCAGGGGCGGCCTTGAGCATGTTGAGACGCTGATGCATGGGTCTTCTCCTTGGGTTATGGCCGCCTTCGGCGTGCCTATGGCCCTTTAACGGGCGGTTCTGCGTTCGTTGATTTCCAGAAAGGCGCAGCCTCGGGCGGCGATGCCGCCGTCGTCGGTTGCGCTGAGGTCCGCCAGGATGTCGGCGATCGTCACCTTGGCGAGTTCGGCGCGATAGGCCTTTTCGGCCTTCAGCATCGCGGCGTTGATGCCGCAGGGTTTGGTGAAATAGCGGCCCGGCAGCGGGTTCGGCCCGCGCTGGCGGATTTCGGCGCAGCGGAAGGCGGGTGCCGGTCCTTCGACAGCGAGCACGATATCGAGAAGCGTGATCTCCACCGGCTTCTTCGCGAGCCGGTATCCGCCTTTCGGACCCGACACTGTTTCCATCAGCCTGGCGCCCGAAAGCGCCTGGAGATGTTTCAGCAGATAGCTGGTCGATACCCCGTGGAATTCCGCAAGGGCAGCGGCCGACAGCACCCCGCCTTCGGAAAGGCTGGACAGCATGCTGATGCTGTGGATCGCCTGTTCGACACCGTCGCCGAGTTTCATCGCTCATCTCCCTATCGTGGATAAAATTTATCCACGATTATCGGGACGTCGTCAAGCCCCTTCTTTTTCGCGCGCTTTCTCTTAACTTAGCGGCGTGGATATCGTCGAAACCCATTCCTCCGGCCGTGACGCCGCGCTTCTGCCCCGGCCGTTCCAGAAATGGTTCGCGGAGAAGGGCTGGCAGCCGCGCGCCCATCAGCTGGAATTGCTGTCGCGCTCCACAGCCGGCGAAAACATGCTGCTGATCGCGCCGACTGGCGCCGGCAAGACGCTTGCCGGTTTCCTGCCGTCGCTGACCGACCTCACCCGCCGCGGCAAGATCCCGCCGGGCTCGGCCTTCACCGGCATCCACACGCTCTACATCTCGCCCTTGAAGGCACTCGCGGTCGATATCGAGCGCAACCTGATGAAGCCCGTCTTCGAAATGGGCCTGGATATCTCGATCGAGAACCGCACCGGTGACACGCCGCAGGCCAAACGCCAGCGCCAGAAGCTCAACCCGCCGGATATCCTGCTGACCACTCCGGAACAGGTGGCCCTGCTGCTGGCCAACAAGGAGGCCGAGCGTTTCTTCAAGGACCTGAAATACGTAGTCCTCGACGAGCTGCATTCGCTGGTCACCTCCAAGCGCGGCCACCTCCTGTCGCTCGGCCTCGCGCGCATCCGCAAGCATGCGCCGCATATGCGCACCATCGGCCTGTCCGCCACCGTCTCCGATCCCATGGACCTGCAGCGCTGGCTGGTCTCGCAGGGCGAAAACCCGGCCCAGCCCGCCGGCCTCGTGCATGTCACAGGCGGTGCCGCGCCCGATATCACCATCATGCGCACCGAGGACCGCATCCCCTGGTCCGGCCATGTCTCGACCTACGCGATCCCGGAGGTCTACGAGGAGATCAAACGCCACAAGACGACGCTGATCTTCGTCAATACCCGCTTCCAGGCGGAACTGCTGTTCAAGACACTGTGGACGATCAACGAGGACAACCTTCCGATCGCGCTGCATCACGGCTCGCTCGATGCCGGGCAGCGCCGCAAGGTGGAGGCCGCCATGGCGGCCAACAAGCTGCGGGCCGTCGTCGCCACTTCCACGCTCGATCTCGGCATGGACTGGGGCGATGTCGATCTCGTCGTGCATGTCGGCGCGCCGAAGGGTGCTTCCCGCCTTGCCCAGCGCATCGGCCGCTCCAACCACCGCATGGACGAACCGTCGAAGGCCATCCTGGTGCCGGCCAACCGCTTCGAAGTGATGGAATGCCAGGCAGCGCTCGACGCCAATTATCTCGGCGCCCAGGATACGCCGCCGGTCGGCGAGGGCGCGCTCGATGTGCTCGCCCAGCACGTGCTCGGCATGGCCTGCGCCGAACCTTTCGATCCGGTCGAACTCTATGACGAGATCACCAGCGCCTCACCCTATGCCACCCTCTCCTGGGAAATGTTCGAGCGCATCGTCGATTTTGTCGCGACCGGCGGTTATGCACTGCGCTCCTATGAGCGTTACGCCAAGATCCGCAAGACCAAGGAAGGCCGCTGGCGGGTCTCAAATCCGGCCGTCGCCCAGCAATACCGCCTGAACCTCGGCACAATCGTCGAGGCGACCGAGCTCAATGTCCGGCTGGTGAAGCGCAACGCCAAAGGCACCGTCGGTCGGGGCGGCATGTCCCTCGGCAAGGTCGAGGAATATTTTCTGGAACAACTGGTGCAGGGCGATACCTTCCTGTTTGCCGGCAAGGTGCTGCGTTTCGAAGGTATCCGCGAGAACGAATGCCTCGTCTCCAACGCCTTCTCGCTCGATCCGAAAATCCCCGCCTATGCGGGCGGAAAATTTCCGCTTTCCACCTATCTCGCCGACCAGGTGCGCGGCATGCTTGCCGATCCCGATCGCTGGGGCGTGCTGCCGGACCAAGTCCGCGACTGGCTGAACATCCAGCGTGAGCGCTCGATGCTGCCGGCCAGGGACGAGTTGCTGATCGAGACCTTTCCGCGCGGAAAACGGTTCTTCATGATTGCCTATTGTTTCGAGGGGCGGCTCGCCCACCAGACGCTCGGCATGCTGCTGACACGCCGGCTGGAACGCATGGGCGCCTACCCGCTCGGTTTCGTTGCCACCGATTATTCGCTGGCCATCTGGGGCCTCAACGACATCGGCGCGATGATCCGCGCCGGGCGCCTCAGTCTTTCCGACCTTTTCGACGAGGACATGCTGGGCGACGACTTGGAAGCCTGGCTTGACGAAAGCTATATGCTGAAGCGCACCTTCCGCAATTGCGCGGTGATTTCCGGCCTGATCGAGCGCCGCCATCCGGGCAAGGAAAAGACCGGACGGCAGGTCACCGTCTCGACCGATCTGATCTACGACGTGCTGCGCAGCCACGAGCCGGATCACGTGCTTTTGGAGGCGACGCGGCGGGATGCGGCATCCGGTCTTTTGGATCTTGCCCGATTAGGCGATATGCTGGCGCGAATCAGGGGGCACATCACCCACCGCGATCTCGACCACGTTTCGCCGCTCGCCATCCCGATCATGCTGGAGATCGGCAAGGAGCCGGTACCGGGCGAGGCGCATGACGCGGTACTGCAGGAAGCCGCCGACGAACTGATCGCGGAGGCGCTTGGCTGATGCGGTATTCTGGACTGGAAGACATTGAATTGATGCACCGCCTCGCTTTGGCGCGAACGATCACAGGGGGACCTGCCGCAACCGGTGCGGAAGAGATCGTCGTGAACGGCGTCATCGCCGTCTGCGATCCGCTCGGAGGCCTTTACCTGCCCGAGACCGGCCTGCTCGTCGTCTCCGACCTGCATCTGGAAAAGGGTGCTGCCTTTGCCCGTCGCGGCATGATGCTGCCGCCCTACGATACGATCGCCACGCTCAACATCCTGTCGGCCGTCATCGCCCGCTATGATCCGAAGATCGTCGTCTCGCTCGGCGACAATTTCCACGATCGCAAGGGCTCGGAACATCTTCCCCCGGACCTGCGTTCGCTGATCACGACCATGGCGCGGGGCCGCGATTGGATCTGGATCAACGGCAACCATGATCCGGACGGCACGGTCGACCTGCCCGGCACCTGCACTGACGAACTCTTTTATGGCGGCCTCGTCTTCCGCCACGAGCCGAGCCTGATTTCCGGGCCAGGCGGGAGCAAAGGCGAGATCGCCGGCCACCTGCATCCGTCGGCCACCGTCCGGCGCCGCGAAAAATCCGTCCGCCGCCCGTGTTTCGCAAGCGACGGCAACCGCCTCCTCATGCCGGCCTTCGGCGTGCTGGCCGGCGGCCTTGACCTGCGTCACCGTGCCATGCACGGCCTGTTCGACCGCGAGGCCCTGGTCGCGCATCTTCTCGGCCGCGACCGCATCTATTCGGTCCGCTACGGCAACCTGATCGGTTGACCGTCTGTTCCAGACGCATCCAAGCACTCTACCACCCTCAACAGCAAACGGAGTGTCCAGTTCCTTCAGAGTTTCGAGCAGACGTTTGCCTACTCGTTCTGTTAGTGTCAGCTCGTCTTTGCTGATCGGGGTCTTGGATACTTTAAGCATTCAATCCTCTGTCAGTCAGTTCTTGCTGACTGCTGAATAGTCAGTTTAAGAGTGGGTGTTTAGCTTTTTTCGATGGTCCAATCCATAACTTCTGATTGCAATAGAAGGTTAGACCCAATACTTTACTCGCGGTTAACCATAGGGGGTGGACATGGAATCTGTAGATCACACGAATGGAGTAGGAGTACTTGGCGTACGCGGACCACTTGCCGGGGTTCCTGGGGATAGGGCGATTCGCTATGAGTGGAGCGAAAATCTAGAGCCAGATCACAAGCACTGGGTTATCCCGAGCTCATTTGAGGTTCATGAAAAGGGGCTGATGGTTTTTAAAGTGCGCCACTTGGCGAACATGGTTCGTCACCCAGGGTCGGGAATTAGCGGGCCAAACTATCATTTTATCGTGCGACTCAAGAGCGTTGGCCAAGTTCCATTTCAAGTTGGGTTTGTAGTTGCGACCCTCCGCTACAAACAAGAACTAGACTACGCGGTCATCCAATTCGAGCAACCTGGTTGGGCCGCAAAATTCTATTCGAGCTTGGACCACGGCGACGAGGTCGAGATAACGCGCGACTTCGTGAAAGAAATCAAAGACGATTCGATTATCATTCCCATTTATCCGCTGCCCTTTGGTGGACTGATTGAGGGAACGCTCCAAACCGCAGCCGAAGCGCCCATCTGGATCCGCAATGGCTAACTGCCATGTCGCTCACGGTCGTTTTGCCGTCCTTCTTCTCGATTTCGACGACCTGCGAACACTGCGCGGCCGCGGATCGGCGACATCAGTCGACCGCGCCGATAAAGCCGGAACCGGCTCCACAACGATTACGATCTCACCAGATCCAACAACCAGCGTTCCCGCTTAGGGAAACCGGTCCAGATGAAACGATACCCAATCCTCATGCTCGACCGCATTGAGGGTTATGCGGTGACCGCCGAGCCGGAGGGTCGGAGCGTTCAGTGCAGTTCGTAGAATGGACGGTTTGGTGCGAACGTGCCCGACATAACGGCAACTGTCGCCGTCGCGAAATTCGGTGACATTGTAGTCGACCAGCGCCAAGACTGTCGTGCCGGCGGCGAGTTCCCCTTTTAGGCCTTCAAATACGGTCATCATTCGCTGTCCCCCGGGCCAAGGGAGCATTGTGCGCCGCAATATCGAAGGTGTAAAGCACCGCATGACCGGCCGGTTTTGAACGAACATCCGCAGCCAGTGCCGGCGTAGACCAGATCTCACCGATAAACCAGCACCGGCGTCTTGGAATGTGCCAGCACCTTCATCGTCACGCTGCCGAGCATGAAGGCCTTGAAGCCGGAGCGACCGTGCGAGGCCATGGCGATGACGTCGCAATTATAGGTGCCGGCGGTCTCGATGACGGCGCTTGCGGGGTCGACGCTGCCAAGCTTCACCGTTTCGCAGGCGACGAGCCGTTGTTTCGCCGCTTCCTTGGCGTCGGCGAGAATGTGGTCGGCCGCCTCGTTGTTCTGGCGGTCATATTCCGCATAGGCGACTTCCATGCCCGTCGGATTGAGCGTCAGGACCTGCAACGGTTCCATCACGACCAAGACGGTGGCCTCCGCACCGATTTCGTGGGCAAAGTCGAGTGCCTTTTCCAGCGAACTGGTCGAAAGCGGAGAGCCGTCGGTCGGAATGAGAACGTGTTTGAACATCTGTTCCTCCTTCTAAGTTGATGGCATCGTCGCAGTTCTCCGGGGATTATTCATTGATCCAAAGCAAGCCGCAACGGCCACATGTTCAGGACGATGCAATTCCATGCCCGGACCAGGGATTGATGCCGTCCCGCAGCCAGCGAACGGTATCCTGCCAGAAGCCTTGCCTGTGCCTGGAGTGGAACAGGCTGAAATGCCCGATGGCAGCCAGACCGTAATCCTCCGGGTTCAGCAGCACCTGCGTCACCTGGGCATTGCGATAATAACCGAGCGTCCGCCGGATCGCCGCCACGGTGCCGATATCGTCGTCCGACATCGTCACCGCCAGGATCGGCGCCGTCACCGCTTCGAACCGCCGCAGCACGTCGCTTCGCTCCTCAGCCGGATGGGTCAGCTCCATCCGTGCCCCGCGAAAACTCCATTCGTTGGCCACGCCCGCCGGCAGGTCCTCCAGCCATCCGAGACGCTTTCCGGGGAAATAGCCGAATATCGCCGTCAGCGCCGGCATCACCACGTGCCATTTCAGAAACAGCCGCAGGCGACGGCCGCTGGCATAGTCCGGCCAGTAGGCATATTGCGCCCCCATGGTCAGCATCCGGTCGATGCGATCCGCCTTGGCTGAGAGCCCCGGCAGATAACCGCCGATACTGTGGCCGACCACATAAAGCGGTTGCGCCGGCCGGATGACATCCATGAACCCCAGCGCCGCGTCGAAATCCTGCTCGCCCCATTCCCGCCAGCGATAGCCGCATCCTTTCAGGCTTTCGGGGCGCGAGAGGCCGATGCCGCGATAGTCGTAGGTCAGAACGTCGAAACCTTCACCGGCCAGGAAGTCTGCGTAATAGTGGTAATAACGGGCGAGCACCCCGGTCGCCGGATTGACGATGACGCTGCCGATGGCGGGGGACCGGGCCGGCCAGAGGTGTCCGTGGAGAACGATGCCGTCCCGGCAGGCCATGCCGACCGGCTCCCCGGCGGGACGCGACGATCGGGCACTGCCATCGCTTTCCAGAACCGCGGGCGCTTCGCATTCCGTATTGGCCATCGTCCTTCTCCCTGGAACGGCGACCATATATCGCGTTTCGCAAGGTGCAATTAGCCGAAGGGCGAAGGCGGCTTAGATCTCCCCGGAAACTTCGCGCCGCCGCCGGTCGAGTTCTTCTGCGTAGCGCCGCAGCGTGTGGCTTTCGCTGAGCTGTCCCACGACCTTACGTTCGACCTGGTTGTTGACGACGGCCAGCGCTTCCGCCTCCAGCCTGTCGAAGATCGCCGCCGCCTGCTTGGCGTTCATCGAGCGCAGCAGCACGTCGTTCTTGTATTTGATGAAGGAGGCAAGTGTCGGTTTTTCCGCCGCATCCTCGGTGGGCGCCGCGTAGATGTCCGGCAGAAGCACCATGCCCGCATATTTTTCCGCGTCGTCGACAAGGATCACCCGCTGGGTTGAGCCGAGCGGGAAGTCGTTGCGGAATTGCTCGATGCTCATGGAAATCGGCGCGGTGCGGACGTCGGCGCGCATCATCCGTTCGACGGTCAGGTTACGGATCCAGCCGATGTCATGGGCGCTGCGGATGCTTTCCCCGCGCAGATGGAAACGCCAGGTGGCGAACGAATAACCGAACGTGTTGCGGACGGTCAGCGAGGAGGTGATCACGGCCGCAAGCGCCAGTACGGTGATCGGAAAATCGCCGGTGATTTCGAGCGCCAGGAACGTCATCGTCAGCGGCCCGCCGATCACCGCCACCGCCATCGCACTCATGCCGACGACCGCATAGATGACCGGCGTCAGCGTCGCATGGGCGAAGATATAGGGCGCCGAATAGGCGAAGATCTTGCCGAGCAGCGCTCCCATGAACAGGGACGCGAAGAACAGGCCTCCGCGAAAGCCGGAACCGATAGACACCGCCGATGCCAGCGATTTCAGCGCCAGGATTGCCAGCAGCGCCGGGATCGTCGGGTTCTGGCTAAGATTGAGATGCAGCGCGCCATGGCCGGCCGCCATCACCTGCTGGTCGACAAGTCCCAGGAGCCCGATCAGGATGCCCCCGATCGCCGGCCGGAAAACGGGTGAAAGCGAGCTCTTGCGCGCCGTCTCCTCGACGAAGGTGACGCCTTTCATCAGCAGGATGCCGCCGCCGGCGCAGAAGGCGCCGAGCAGGATCGCCGGCAGGTAATCCGTCGGAACGACGGCGCCGAAATCGCCGACGTCGATCAGGAATTCCTGGCCGAAGAGCAGCCGGGTCACGATTGTCGCGACCAGCGCCGAAACGACGACCGGCGTCAGGCTCATGATCGTATAGGTGCCGATGATCAGCTCGAAGGCATAAAAGGCACCCGTCAGCGGCGCGTTAAAGGCCGCCGCGATGGCGCCGGAGGCACCGCAGCCGACGAGGATGCGCAGATCCGACCGGCGCAATTGCAGCAGCAGCCCGATCTTCGAAGCAATCCCCGAGGAGAGCTGCGTATATCCCGCCTCCAGCCCGACGGACGCGCCAAAACCGTTCGAGACCAGGTTTTGGACGGCAACGAGAATGCTGTCGGTCAGGGACAGGCGTCCGCCATGCAGCGCGTTTGCCTCGATCGGATCGACCATCGGCTTCTTGCGCCAGCGCCGCAGGATCAGGAACAGCAAGCCGAGAAGGGCGCCGCCACAGATTGGTGCGAGCAGGATGGCCAGCCGGTTGATATCGGTTGCCGAGCTCAGCCTCTCGCCGCCGCCGAGTTCGAAGATCGCCCGGTGCATTTCCTGGGAGACGAAACTCATGCCGGCGATCGCCAGCCCGGAGAGCGCGCCGACTAGGGCCGCAACGGCGATGAGCCCGAATTCGCTGCGCCGGACGAGTACCCGCAGCTGGCCCGGATTGAGAAAAACCCGGGCGGAGGGCAGGAGGGATGAGAGCCGGCTGAACATGAACATCTTGCAGAAACGAGTTGGCGCGTCTCTAGCGCAAATATCCCTTCAGGCCAACAATCAATCCCTTGATGCCCTTTGCCTGCGGCGTCAGGCCGCCTTGCTGACTGCGTAGGTCAGGATCACCGCGCCGTTGGCCGCTGCGGTGGAGCTCAGCAGTTTGAGCTCGGCCTGGTGCCCGGTTTTCTTGAAGAGCGGATTGCCGGAGCCGAGAACCACCGGCGCGATGCAGAGCCGGTATTCATCGACGAGGCCGTCTTTCATCAGCGAAGCCACCAGTTCGGCGCTGCCGAAGATGAAGATCGTCTTGCCGTCCGCGGCCTTCAGCGTGGTGAGCTCGGCGACCGGATCGCTGACGACCCGGGTATTGTTCCAGGTGGCGTCCTTTATCGTCTTCGATACGGCGATCTTGGCGATATTGTTCATGTAGTTCTTGACCTTGCCACCCTCCTCGGCGGTCGGCCAATAGGCGGCCATGCCCTCGTAGGTCCTGCGGCCGAACACCAGGAGGTCGCCTTCCTCGCCGAATTGTTCGGAGAGCTTTTCCAGCTCCGGCCCCCAGGCGTAGTTGTGGAAGGCGAGGTCCCAGGGCTTTTCTCCCTCGAAATAACCGTCGAGGCTCATCAGGTTCCAGACTACCAGCTTTCTCATGTCATCCTCCGTCGTGTTTAAACCAGTTGCAAAAAGCAATCAGTTGAAAGTTAACCAAACTGATTGTAGAATGCAAGCGGTATTGGAGAAAAAAATGAACGAAGCATATCGGTCGGGTTGCCCGATCAATCTGACGCTCGAGGTTCTCGGAGATCGCTGGAGCCTGATCGTCATCCGCGATATCATGTTCGGCAATCGCCGCCACTTCCGCGAACTGCTGCAGAATTCCGAGGAAGGCATCGCTTCCAACATCCTTGCCGACCGGCTGAAGCGGCTGGTGGAGCGGGGCCTGCTTTCTCGGGAGGACGATCCGAGCCACAAGCAGAAGGGGATCTACAGTCTCACGGAGATGTCGATCCGGCTGGTGCCGATCTTTGCGGAAATGGGCGCCTGGGGCCGGCGCTTCATGCCGGTGTCCGAAGAGCTCTCGATCCGCGCGCAATTGCTGGAGGAGGGCGGCCGGCCGCTCTGGGAGGATTTCATGGACGAACTGCGCGTCCTGCACCTGCACGCGCCGCGCGATCCTGCCAAGCCCTCCGTCTTCGACCGCCTGCGCGCCGCCTATCTCGAAGTCGTCGCTCGCAACGCGGCGGCGGCCGACGCCGCGGAATAATCAGTCCTTGCGGAAGACGATGCTGGCGCCCCAGCCGGTGATCACGGCGATCAGCACGCAGAGGAAACCGTAGGCGAGCGGCCGGTCATGGGCCGCGTCGGTGATCGCCTGTTCGATGCCGGTCTTGACGACCCGCAGCGGCATTTCCCGCTGATTGATCAGCTCGCCGCTCTTGAACAGGTAGGCGCGCACCATGTGCATCCCATCCGGGATATTGGCCGGCAGTTTCAGCGAGGCGCGGAACAGGCTCGACGAGACGAAGCGCACACCGCTCGTGTCGCGCTGATAAAGTCCGTTCGACAGCTTCAGGCGCCGATAGGCGTCGCGGAACTCGCCGATCATGCCGGAGTCGGGAATGTAGCCGACCGGGTTGAGCGCCAGGTGGTCGATGCCGACGCCGATATTGTTGAGGCTCGGTGCCTCGTCGATGGTGTCGATCATCCGGGTGCTGGCCAGCGAATAACTTTCCGGCACCTGTTCGAAGGTCATGCCCTCGGTGTTCATCCAGATCCCGAAGACGCGCTCCTTCTTGCGCACCGTCGCATAGTCCTTCGGCCCTTCGAGCGTCACCACCACGTCATACTGGCCGATCGCCAGGAACAGCTCGTCCGCATTGGTGAGCGCCCCGAAAATGGTGAGGTCGGCGCCGCGGAAATCAGACGTGATGGCGATTTCGCTGGTCGAGGCGCCGATCTCCAGCCCTTCCTTCACCGCCGATGCCTGCCCGAACGGCACCTGCGCCGCGGCCGGCAAGGAGAGCGCGAGAAGCGGCAGCAGAAGGAGGGTGCGGAGAAGCCGGCGCATCAGTAGGACATCCCCCCGACCGCGACCGAATAGACGTCGTCCGGCGTGACGATCAGCCCGATCGCCAGACGGATGCCGACCGCAAGCACGAGCAGCGCCAGGAGCGCGCGCAGCTGTTCGCCGCGCAGCTTCTGCCCGACGCGCACCCCGTATTGCGCGCCGATCACGCCGGCGACCATCAGGATCGTGGCGAGCACGATGTCGACCGAATAGTTGGTCGCCGCCTGCACCATGGTCGTGTAGGCGGTGACGAAGATGATCTGGAACAATGAGGTCCCGACGACGACATTGGTCGGGATGCGTAGGAGATAGATCATCGCCGGCACCATGATGAAGCCGCCGCCGACACCCATGATCGAGGTGAGCACGCCGATGCCGAAGCCGAGCCCGACGATCGGAATGGCGGAAAGGTAGATCTTCGATTTCTTGAACCGCATCTTCAGCGGCAGCCGGTGCACCCAGTTGTGCTGGCCCGGCCGCTTGACCGGCAGGGGCTGGCTGTTCTTCGCCCGCCTGAGCGCCCGCAAGCTCTCCTGCAGCATCAGCGCGCCGATCGAGCCGAGCAGCACGACGTAGAGGATCGAGATGAACAGATCGAGCTGGCCGAGTCGCCGAAGCCAGGAGAAGACCCAGACGCCCGCCGTCGCCCCCGCAAGACCGCCGACCAAAAGCACCGAGCCGAGCTTCATGTCGAGCGTGCCCCGCCTGAAATGGGTGATCGCGCCCGAGATCGACGAAGCGACCACCTGGTTGGCGCCGGTCGCGACCGCCACGACAGGCGGGATGTTGTAGAAGATCAGCAGCGGAGTGATCAGGAATCCGCCGCCGACGCCGAACATGCCGGAGAGAAAGCCGACGGCCGCGCCCATGCCCAGAATAATGAAGATGTTCACCGACAGCTCTGCGATCGGCAGGTAGACAGTCACGGCAGAACCTCGACACGGCAAAAAGCGACGCCCTCGCGGGCGTTCGCGATGTGGTTGTCCGCCCGGTGCGGCGAAGGAAACGTGATCTCACATGCCATGTGAACAGGGCATGAAGGACTTCATCCGTCATGCGCCCGGGCTTGGCCGCAAGTCAATTCGCAAGTGTCAGATAATGCGGCAATTTTACCGTTTTTGTGCGGGCGTGATTAATATCCCGCAACTCCCCTATATCGGTCGGGTAAGTAGACTTACTTGTTCTTCGCAAGTAGTTCCTTGACCAGCGCGTCGGTGATCCTGCCGTTCGGCTCCTGGCCGACCGAGGTCTGGAAGGCCTTGATCGCGGTCACGGTCTTGGCGCCCATCTTGCCGTCGGCGGTGCCGGCGTCAAAACCGCTCTTGTTCAGGATCGCCTGGATGTTGCGGATCGCCTTTTCCATGTCGACCGAGCCCGTGGTGAGCGGCTTGCCGGAAGCCCATTCGTCCGGAAGATTGACGGAGTTGGCCTTCGGGTCGAGCGGCTTCACCTTCCACTGGTCGACCTTGGTGCGGGCGCTTTCGAGCTGTTCCTTGCGCATGGCGTTGCCCACTTCGTCGCGCTTCTGGGCGGCGTCCTTGTCGCCTCCCTTGGCCGCAACCGCGAACCACTTGTAGGATTCCTCGAGATCCTGCTTCACGCCGTTGCCGCGGGCAAGCAGGATGGCGAGGTTGAACTGGCTGTCGGCGACGCCGAAGTCGGCGGCCTGGCGGAACCAGGTGACGGCGGCGGCATAGTCCGGCTGGCCGGCGGCGCCCGATGCATAGAGCACGGCGAGATTGTGCATGGCGCTGGCATTGCCGGCATCGGCGGCCTGCTTGTAGTAGGTCATCGCCTTGGTCAGGTCGCGGGAGACGCCCGTGCCCTTTTCGAAGATATTGGCGAGCCGGTATTGCGCCGGTGCCAGGCCGCGGTCGGCGGCAAGCTTGTACCAGTTGGCGGCCTCCGACAGATCGCTCTTGACGCCCTTTCCATCGGTAAAGCGTGCGCCGATCTCAAAGAGCGCGTTGGCGTCGCCGCCAGCGGCGGCGTCGGCCAGCGACTTGGGTTCGATGCCGACAGGCACGACGATCGCAGCCGGAGCCGTGACCTTGGCGGCGGCAGCGAACGTGTTCGCGGTAGCCGGCGCATTGCCCGACTGATCCATGACGGAAGGAGCGCCCGACGCGGGCCGAGGATCGGTCAGATGGTTTGCGGCAACCGCTGGGGCCTGTTCGACGGGTTGCGT